>NZ_CP115667.1:600000-1200000 GCF_027921445.1 Peptoniphilus equinus | reverse complement strand
CAGGATAAACTCACGTCATACGGCATCGACTTTACCACGATGGCTCGCACCGGGGTTGTCGGATCTATTGTCGTGGATCCCAAGGCCAAGACCTTTGCTCTGCGTGCCGACATCGACGCCCTTCCTATTGAAGAGAACACGGATCTGGACTATAAGTCCACCTGCCCGGGCTTTATGCACGCCTGCGGTCATGACGGGCACGTGGCAATGCTGCTTGCCGTGGCGAAGTATTTCAGTGAGCACCGGGATGTGTTAAAAGGCAATCTGAAATTTATCTTTCAACCGGCAGAAGAAGGTATCGTGGCGGAACACTACGACGAACTGATGGCAGAAGGCATCAACGAATTGGGCGGCGCGGCCACGATGGTAGATCAGGGCATCATGGAAGGCATCGACGGTATCTTTGCCATTCACGGCGACGTCACCAAGCCTATCGGCACGATCGGTATCGCTCAAAAAGAAGCCATGGCGGCCTCTGACCGGTTTGAGCTCACCATTCAAGGTAAAGGCGGCCACGGCGCCATGCCGGATACGGCCATTGACCCGACAGGGGCACTGAGTGCCATTATCGCAGCCTACAACCAACTGCCGTCCCGTGAATTCTCCGGACTGGACAAAATCGTGCTCACGATTGGGGAGATTCACATGCTGGGGACATGGAACGCCATTGCGGATAAGGTGTATCTGCAAGGGACGGTGCGGACTTTCGATGAAGCCAAGCGGGAAGCTATCTTTGTTCGGATGAAGGACTTGGCGGAGTGCATTGCCAAGGCCCATCGCTGTACAGCGGAGTTGACACGGTTTAAATCGACGATGGCGACAATCAACAATGAAACCATGGTGGATCTTGTCATGAGAACGGCTCACGATCTTTTGGGTCAGGACGCGGCTTCCATGATTTTGCCGCCGGAAATGGGCGCAGAGGATGTGGGCAACTTCTTTAACAAGGCGCCGGGGGCGATGGCTTGGCTAGGGGTAAAGAACGATAAGTACGGCACCTATCCGCTTCACAATCCGAATGTGGTGATGAACCCCGATGGTTATATCTACGGTGTAGCGCTCCATATCAATGTCGTCCTGAACTATTTCAAGGAGGCATAACATGAGCATCTTTGATGTGCTGAATTCCAAGGTCCTCTACATTGCGGTCTTTGCCGCCTTGGCAATTATCTTCGCCATGTGTGTCTTCTTCTTTCTTCGGGCACGGCGTCGTGTATTGGAGTTGGGTGTCAAGAAGGGCGAGCTGAATGAGGTGTTAAAATCCTCGGTGATCTTTTCCGTCATTCCTTCCATTTCGGTCATCATTGGTTTGATTTCCCTTGCGCCGCTCCTCGGGACCCCTTGGCCATGGTTTCGGCTGTCTGTGGTCGGGGCTCTTGCCTATGAGCTGATGTCTGCCGATTTGGCCGTCAAAGGCGTCGGCTACGAGTCACTCGCCGCCTTTTCTCAAACCGGTTCCATCGACGCCATCGGCACGATCATGTTTGTCATGAGTCTTTCCATTATGTCAGGGATGGTTTTTAATGTGTTCTTTCTGGATAAAATCCACAAGCGGGTGAGTCAAGTGGGACAGAAGCAGGACAAGTTTGTAGCGTTGGCGCTGTCGACGCTCATTATCGGTATGATGGCTGTCTTTGTACCGATGCAGCTGATCGCATCGAAAATTCACGCCATTACCCTGATTGCCAGTGCACTGCTTACCTATGTGCTGACCCGACTCTCGAAGAAAGTGCCGTGGCTGAGTGATTATATTATGTCCTTTGCGCTGATCTTCGGTATGGCTGTTGCCGTGATGGCGACCCGTGTGCTGTAATAGGAGGCTGCTATGGAAAGTAATTATTTAAAGAAAACCTATCTCTATGGCCGCATTGCAACCCTCATAGGTATTGGGCTGATGCTCGGCATTCCGGCGCTCATCTGTTGGGTCTATGACATTTGGCCGACACCGGCGCAGGTCATTGCCGCTGCAGGGCCGCTCCTTGCCATGTATATTCCCTCAGCCGTCTCAGAAAATATCTCCATGATTCCCGTTCAGGGTTCCAGTGTGTATATGAACTCCATCTTAGGCAATGTCATGAACATTAAATTCCCTTGCTATCTCAATGCCATTGAAAAAATGGACACCACACCGGGGACGGAGCTTGCTGATGCACTGGGAATGTGTGTCGTCACGATTTCCGGGATGGTGACTATGGTGATTATTGCCCTTGGTCTGCTTTTGATGGCGCCTCTTGAGCCGGTGCTCACATCGCAGACCGTCAAGACCGCCACATCGTATATTATGCCGGCGCTGTATGGGAGTATGGGGATCAGTGCCTTTATCAGCACGGGAGCTGGCATGTATAAGACATCCGGTAAGCCGACTATCAGCTTGATTGCTGTGGCGTTGGTGTTACTGGTTAACTTTTTTGTTGTGCCCATTACCGGTAAGGAGGGCTATGCCATGCTCATCATGTTGATCGTGACGGTGCTCATTGCATGGGTGCTGTATAAGCAAGGCATTGTGAAGGTTGAAGATAAGTAGACGGAATAGAAATTGACATTTTAAAATTTTATCAGTATACTCTGAATATATGATGCAAAGACAATGAGGAGTAACTTCAGGACGTCTCAAGAGAGGTTTCGGGTGGTGGAAGAAACTGTCGAAGTGGAGTGAAGGTTGCATTGTGAGCACTGCATAGCAGCGGTAAATCCGTTATCTTTTCAAGCCGGCTTGTCGCCGGAAATTAAGGTGGTACCACGGCCCTTCGTCCTTAGACGTCGGGCCTTTTTTATGTTAAGGAGGAACAATGAAGGAACTGGAAAAAAACTACGATCCCAAGTCCTTTGAAGATCGCATTTACAGTACGTGGATGGCAGACAAGCACTTCCACGCGCACACGGACAAAGACAAAAAGCCGTACACCATCGTCATGCCGCCCCCAAATGTCACGGGGAATTTGCACATGGGTCATGCGCTGAACAACACCATTCAAGATATTCTGATTCGCACGAAGCGGATGCAGGGTTACAGTGCGCTGTGGCTGCCCGGGACGGATCACGCATCCATCTCCACAGAAGCCAAGGTCGTGGCGAAGCTTCGAGATCAGGGGATTGATAAACACGACATCGGCCGGGAGGCATTTCTCAAAGAAACGTGGGACTGGACCCATGAGTACGGCGGCAACATCAAAAACCAATTGAAAAAGTTGGGCGTTTCCTGTGACTGGGACCGGGAAGCTTTTACTTTGGACGAGAATCTGTCTGCGGCGGTGGAAGAAGTCTTTATTCGTCTCTATGACAAAGGTCTGATTTATCGAGGCGACCGGATTATCAACTGGTGTCCAAGCTGTGGTACGTCCATCAGTGATGCAGAAGTGGAGCACGTGGATACCAAGCGTTTTATCTATCACTTCAAGTATCCGTTGGAAGACGGTTCAGGGTTTGTCGAAGTGGCCACGACGCGGCCTGAAACGATACCGGGAGATCTTGCTGTGGCTGTTCATCCGGACGACGAGCGCTATCAGGCTATCGTAGGCAAAAATGTCCTTCTGCCGATTATGGACAACAAACCGATTCCTGTCATTGCCGATGCCTATGTGGAGCGCGAGTTCGGCACAGGCTGCGTGAAAATCACTCCGTCTCACGATCCCAACGACTTTGAAGTGGGCGAGCGTCACAACTTGGGTCAGCTGATTGTCTTTGATGAAAAAGCTGTCTTAAATGAGAAGGCGGGCAAGTATGCAGGACTCACTACAGAGGAAGCGCGAGAGCAAATTATTCAAGATTTCGATGCGCTGGGGCTCTATGCCGGCAAGAAAGAACACGAAAGCGCCGTCGGTCACTGTGAACGGTGCAAGACCGTCATCGAGCCGATGCTTTCCAAGCAGTGGTTTGTCAAGATGGCGCCGCTGGCACAACCGGCCCTTGAAGCTTACCAAAAAGGCGAACTGCATTTCATTCCGGAACGCTTCGGGAAAGTTTATGTGAACTGGCTGGAAAATATTCGGGACTGGAATATTTCCCGTCAGCTTTGGTGGGGACATCGTCTGCCGGTCTATTATGACCAGGACGGCGAGGTGGTTGTCTCAAGAGAGGATCCGACCGGCAAGCCGGGTTATGAAGGACGGACGTTCACTCGCGACGAAGACACATTGGACACGTGGTTCTCCAGTGCGCTTTGGCCGTTCTCCACACTGGGGTGGCCGAATGAAAACAGTGAGGATTTGAAGTATTTCTATCCGACGAACGTGCTTGTCACCGGGTATGATATTCTCTTTTTCTGGGTGATTCGCATGGTCTTCAGCTCGTTGGAATTTATGGGCGAGCTGCCATTTAAAGATGTATTTTTCACCGGTCTTGTGCGGGACAGCTTAGGGCGGAAGATGTCCAAGAGTCTCGGCAACGGTATTGATCCGTTGGAACTCATTGACAGCTACGGTGCCGATGCACTGCGTTTCACCCTCATCTCAGGCAATACGCCGGGCAATGATATGCGTTTTTACACAGAACGTGTGGAAGCGAATCGTAACTTTGCCAATAAGCTGTGGAATGCTACGCGATTTGTCTTTATGAACTTTGAGGACGAGGACTTCAACTTGAAGCCGGATCATCTGGAAGCTGAAGACAAGTGGATTTTAACCAAACTTATGGACACCGTCACTTCCGTGACGGACAAGATTGAGAAGTACGATATCGGTCTTGCCGCCGGTGACATCTACGATTTCATCTGGTCCGACTTCTGCGACTGGTATATTGAGATGGTGAAATCTCGCCTCTATGGGGACGACGGAGCTTCTAAAGACGGAGCAAAAGGGACACTGCTCTATGTGCTTCAAACGATTCTAAAACTTCTCCATCCGTTCATGCCGTACATTACCGAAGAAATTTGGGATCACATTCCAACGACGACGGAAGCTTTGATTGTCAGCTCATGGCCTGAAGTGGACGAGGCGTTTATCTTTGAGACCACAAAGGATGACATTGAGTTTGTGGAAAATGCCATTCGTCTCATTCGCAATCGCAGACAGGAAATGGATATTGAACCGAAGAACAAGTCCAATGCCCTGGTGAAAATCACCAAAGACGACGCCGGACGGGCACTCAGAGAAGGCAAGAAGCATCTGTTAAATCTGGGCTTTTGCAAGTCGGTGGAATTTGTGGACAGTGATTTTACACCGGAAGATGACACCGTCGCCATTGTCCTTGACGGTGCTGAAATTCTCCTGCCGCTCTCCGATCTTGTGGACTATCATAAAGAGTTTGAGCGGATTTCCAAAGAGATTGATAAAACCACAGGGGAAATTGGTCGGGCTGAGGCCAAGCTCGGCAATGAAAACTTTGTGAAGAAAGCGCCACCGCACTTGGTGGCACAAGAGCGCAACAAAGTGGACGCTCACAGAGAAATACTCAAGACCCTGGAAGAAAAATTGGAAGAGATTAAAAAGCATTTAGGATAAATGAAAAAGCTGCTCGAAAGGGCAGCTTTTTTTGTCAATGGCAAACAGGTATGTGGCGATGGCAAACGCCGTACAGCCAACAGCCGATGAAACGCAACTATAAATTTGATATAAACAGGTTTGGAGCGGTATATGGAGTATACATTTATTCGATTGAAAGCACGTGAGGATTTGAAGGAGCGTGCCGCGGCATGGTTTTATCATAAGTGGGGCGTGCCGGAAGCGGCCTATTTGTCATGTGAAGAGGCTTATATTAAAGGTGAGACGGACTGCGGGTGGTATTTGTGTCTGGCTGGCGAGAAGATCGTTGGGGCGTAGGTGTCATCCCCAATGATTTCCATCAAAGAAAAGACCTCGCGCTCAATATCTGTGCACTTTATACCGAGGCGGCACACCGAGGGCGAGGCATTGCAGGACGTCTGCTTGATATGGCGGTGAACGATTTAAAAGCGGCAGGGATCCCTGAGGTCTATCTGATCACGACCGATTGTACGAGGGTTATGGATGGGAGTACTTAGAGCGTGTGTCCTGTGATGACGGGCGAAGGCTGCGTATGGACTGTCATCGATAATACCGATACCGATAAGGATGAAAGCAGGTGGCTGTTAAGGGAGGAGGGTCAGTTTAAACCCAACGTGTGCCGGGGCACATCTTAGGCGTGAGGACATAAAAAAACTGCCGAGGGATCGGCAGTTTTTTACATCTTTTTTAAAATCATTCAGTTGCAAAGTTATCGAAGTAACCTTGGATAAGGATGACCGGCGTACCTTTATCTCCGGATCCGGAAGTCAAGTCGCAAAGTGAACCGAGAAGATCGGTCAGACGACGAGGGGTAGTACCAAGGGTTTCGTTTCTGCCGGTAAGATCGGCATCTTTTTTCGTAATACGTTCACGCATTGCTTGAGATGCATCTTCAGTGCTCATATCTTTGAGCTCGGTGTCGGCAATGTATTTAATCTTAAGTTCGTTCGGTTGACCTACAAGGCCTTTGGTATGACCAGGGGACACTACAGGGTCTGCAAGTTCCCAAATTTTACCTACCGGATCTTTGAAGGCACCGTCGCCATAGACCATGACTTCAATTTCTTTGCCGGCGTAGTCGTTGAAGCGTTTTTGAAGACCTTCAACAAAGCTTTGAGAATCTCTAGGGAAGAGCTTCACTGTTTCGGTGTCGGAAAGGTTAGAGCCTAAAAGTCCGAACTCTTCATTGTAACCGCTGCCGTTAATGGATTCGGTCATGATGTCGTCCAAAGCGTAAACTGTTTGCGCACCGGCATCTTTGAGCTCTTGTTTTACGAGTTCTCTGGTGTGGATGGAGCAGACGAGGACGTCTTTGGTGTACTTCAAGATGGCTTTAGGATCGTTTGAAAAGTGAATTTCAGAATTTGGAGCCAGCTCTTTGTAAAGGGTGACATAGTCAATGCCGGTGAAAGGGTGTTTCACTTCTTCGCCGAAGAGACGACGGTAGTCGGCTTCTTCAAGTACATCGGCATATGGGTTGATCTTTTTGTCATAGAGTTCTTTTTCGTCCATCAGGTGGTTGCCCACTTCATCAGACGGATAAGACAGTAAGATGTGAAGCTTACGACCGCTCTTTGCAATCCCGCGAAGGAGTACGGAAAAACGGTTACGGCTTAGAATTGGGAAGACCATCCCAATGTCACCTTGGTATTTATTTTTTACATCTGTGGCAATGTCATCGGTAGTGACATAGTTGCCTTGCGCACGAGCGACCAGGGATTCGGTAATAGCAACCACATCTTTGTCGCGAAGTTTAATGTCTTCGGACTCAACAGCTTGGATTACTGAATCATAGACGATGTCGTCCAGTTTGTCGCCTTTTTTAACAATTGGTGTGCGAATGCCTCTTACAACGGTTCCGAAATATCTTTGCATAATTTTCCTCCTAATTGGGTGAACCCGTCATTGGATAAGAAGAGATCCAGTTTCTCGTCATAGTCATCATGAGGCAGCGTATCAACTAACATATAGGGATAACCGATCCCTATACGCAGAGGGTGAGAGGCAAGTGTTGCAAAAAACTTGTCATAGAATCCACCGCCATAACCGATACGATAGCCGTCTTTTGAAAAGGCGAGTCCCGGGGTGATAATCAGATCCAAAATCTCGGGATCAACGAGTTGTACTTTGTTCTCAGAAGGTTCGAGTATTCCCATATAGTTTGGTCTCAAGTCTGAAAAGTCTTCCAGCTTTGAAGCTCCCATGGTGAATGTATCTCTATTGACTACAGGCACATAAATATTTTTTCCGTCTTTTAGAGCATGCTTAATAATCGAATGGGTATCCACTTCTTTACGATAGCTAACGAACGTAAATAGATGATTTGCTTTTTCGTAAATCTCTGAGTCTATTAAATGTTCTAACACGCGAGATGATGTTTCGTGAATGGCGACATCGTCCAAGTGTTCTCTTTGTTTTAAAAAGTCTTTTCTGAGTTCGCTTTTTTCCATTTCATCACCTCAACATTACAATTATACACAAATAGTCCAGAATTGAAAGCACAATTTTAAAAAAATTGCCTGATCCGATGAAAAACTTGAGTGATGAGGTAAGATTATTCAGGCAAAGTGTTGTCACTTGTTACTTTTTTGTAATATAATAGATGATCGAGAGATAAAGAAAGGATATTTCATGATTACCTTTAAAAATGTCTTTAAGGAATACGGCAATGGCGTCATGGCGTTGTCCAATATAAATTTGACCGTCCCTCGTGGCGACTTTGTGTTTTTGGTCGGCTCCAGCGGCGCAGGCAAATCCACTCTGGTGAAGCTGCTCATCCGTGAAGAGTCGGTGACACGAGGCAACATCTACATACACAATCAAGATATCACGAAGCTTACCAAAACCCAAGTCCCTCGACTGCGGCGCAATATCTCCGTGGTGTTTCAGGACTTTCGTCTGCTTGCGAAGCGCAATGTCTATGAGAATGTGGTCTTTCCTTTGGAAGTGCAGGGGCATAGCAGAGCTTATAACAAAGAGCATGTGGAACACGCCCTGGAGTTGGTGGGACTGAAAGATAAAGCTAAATCCTATCCGTCGGAGCTTTCAGGCGGTGAGGGTCAGCGGGTGTCCATTGCTCGTGCCATTGTCAATCATGCACCGTACTTGGTGTGTGACGAACCTACCGGCAACTTGGATGAACATACAGCGATGGAAATTATGGCCGCTTTGGAGAACATCAACAAAGCCGGCACGACGATTATTATGGCGACTCACGCTATCAACATTGTCAACACCATGCAAAAACGTGTAATCACGTTAAAAGGCGGCAAGATTGAAAGCGATGTGGAAAGGGGCTCTTACTATGAGATGGTTTAGACAGCTTCTGAACATACTCAAGGATACGTTCAAGGGCATTTTTCGCTATTTCGGTATGTCTGCCGCATCCGTGGCATCCATTGGCGCCATGCTCACACTCTTCGGCGTGGTACTGCTCTTGGTTTTAAACATCAATAATGCGGTCTACAGTCTGGGGCAGGAGCTGGATAAAGTTGTCATTTGGATTCAGGACGGCTCGAAGGCTGAGGATGTGAACCAACTTATCGGTGAGCTTTCCAAAGACAGTCGGGTACGCTCCGTGCAGTACACTTCCAAGGAGCGAGCTATCGAGAAGTTTCGGGATCAGTTGGCTGACAAAGGCTATCTGATGGATTCCGTCAGCTCTGACGTCTTGCCTGCATCCTTGACGGTGAGCTTAAATGATGCTAAAGCGGCGAGTGATATTGCCGAGCAGGTCCAGGGCAAACCGGTGGTGGAACGCACGGATTACCATTATGAGCTGATTCAAAAGATGCAAGACTATGAAAAGTCCATTAAGTATGTGGGGGCGGCTGTGGTTATTGTGTTGCTTTTTGTCTCCGTACTTATCATACACAACACGATTCTCATCACGGTGTCGAACCGCAGTCATGAGATTGAAATTATGAAGTACATCGGGGCCACCGATTCCTATATCAAGAGTCCCTTCCTATTAGAAGGGATTATCTTTGGTATTATCGGTGCCGTGGCGGCCTTTTTTCTGGTCACCGGCGTGTACAGTTATTATTACGGAAGCCACAATGTCGACTTTACCATGCTCCTGGAACGAGGTTTGGTGGAGCCGCAGATCATTAAGCGGCATCTGCTTGTGATCTTTGTTTGTATCGGATCCGGCATTGGATTTCTCGGGTCCCTCGTATCGACAGAAAGGCATTTAAATGTTTAAACGTTCATTTAAACCCATCACTGCCGTGTGTTTGTCCACACTCTTATTGACGAGCGGTGTGTACGCATCCAGTGCAACATTGGAAAAACAACAGCGGCAAATGAAACAAAACCAACAAAATGTACAGCGCAGCATCGAACAAAACCGGACCCGTGCAGCAACGGTACAAAAAGATGTGAACGCAGTACAAAGTCAGATTATCGAACTGGACAAAAAGATAAGCAGCCTTGCCGGCAATATCTACACCCTGGAGCTGGAAATTGACGCTTTGAACAAAGATATTGCTCAAAAGGAATTGGACCTTGCCGCCAAACAGGAAGAGCTGAAGAAAACCCAGGCTCTCTTTGAAGAACGGGTCCGAGCCATGTATATGAATGGCAAGGTTGACTACATTGAAGTCATCCTGAACTCCAAGAATATTGAAGATCTTTTGATGAATTACAAGATTGTCTCTTCCATCGCCGACAGCGATAAGCAGTTGGTGGATACTATCAGCGGACAGATACAGGCTATTGACGCCATGAAAAAGAGTCTGGAAAGCAACGTCGTGAAGATGAACAGCTCAAAGCGTCAGTTGGAAGCTGAACAATCCGATTTGCAGGCGGCAAGTAATGAAAAGCAGACCTATATGAATGCGCTTCAGTCCGATGTTCAGGCTTATAACCAGGCCGTGACACAAATGGAAGCGGAGTGGGCGAACTTAGATCAGGAAATTCTCCGTCTGCAAAATGAAATTACCAAGGCCAAGGCGGCAGAACGGCAAGCTCTTGAAGCGACGAAGCGAGGCGCTCGCGCAAACAGCAATCTCCGCCACATCGATCCGTCCGTCCGTCAAGGCGGAAGCCTCAGTTGGCCAGTGCCGGGGCATTTTAATATATCCAGTCCTTTTGGGTATCGGATCCATCCTGTCTACGGCTACAGTAAGTTTCACTCCGGAGTGGACATTCCAGCGCCAAGCGGCACACCTATTATAGCGGCTAAAGATGGTGTGGTTATTATGGCGAAAAGCATGAGCGGTTACGGGAATGTGGTTATGATTGATCACGGAGATATTGTCACCGTTTATGCCCACAACTCTGTACTTAAAGTGGTGCCTGGCCAATCGGTCAAAGCCGGAGATGTGATCTCCCTCTGCGGTTCTACCGGTGTCTCAACGGGGCCTCATCTGCACTTTGAGGTCCGAGTTAACGGTTCAGCTGTCGACCCGTTGAACTTTATTTAGTGACTGATTATGAAACGATTTTTAAAATTATTGGGGATTGTCGCCTTGCTCCTTCTCACCAATGCCGCCACCTTTTTTGTAGCGAGCGGGGGATGGGTCACCTTACCTCGGGATCGGTTTGATCAAATTGCCGCTTTGGAAAATTTTGTCCGTCAAAATCATCTCTATGACGTGACAGATGAACAACTTCGTATCGGCGAGCTGAAGGGAGTTGTGGCAAGTCTTGGTGATCCCTACTCCGAATACTATACTAAAGAGGAATTTGAGCAGCTGTTGGAGACTACCACCGGCAAATTTTACGGTATTGGCGTGGTGATCACCAAGGGTGAAGACAATCTCATCACCGTGATTTCACCGGTAAAGGGTTCACCGGCTTACGAGGCGGGCATCCGTTCCGGGGATAAAATTATCAAAGTCAACGGCGAAGATTATACGGCAGACCAATTAGAAGAAGCCAGTGACGTCATGAAAGGCGACAGGGGGACCACGGTGAACGTGACTGTCCTTCGCCCACAGACCAATGACACGATGGACCTGGATATTGCACGGGACGAAATACAAATGGATACCGTCCTTCCGGGAACGGTGGATGGGGTGAGCTACATCGGTATTTCTCAGTTTGATGAGCTCACAGCTGACAGTTTTAAAAAGGCGCTGGGTAGCGTGAGCAGTGACGGTTTTATTCTGGATCTGAGAGGCAATCCCGGCGGCGTGGTGGACACGGCGGCTGAGATTGCAGATATGCTTTTGGGTCAGGGAATCATCGTCTATGCTGAAGGGCGCGACGGTAAGCGGGACTTTGAATTCAACTCCGATGCGGCACAGTATGACAAGCCGATGGTCGTGCTTATCGACGAGGGTTCCGCCTCCGCTTCCGAACTGCTTGCCGGAGCGTTAAAAGACCACGATCGTGCCAAGCTTGTGGGCACGAAGAGCTTTGGTAAAGGCATTGTTCAAGCGGCACGCCGACTGCCGAACGGCGACGGTTTAAAACTCACCACCTCAGAATACTTTCTGCCGAACGGTGAAACCATCCACAAAAAAGGCATTGAACCGGATGTGGTGGTGGAACGGGGCGCGGAAGTTAAAGGCCTCGGTATCGACTACTACGACGAGGACGTACAACTTCAAAAAGCCGTCGAACTGTTAAAAGAAGAAATAAATGCACAAAAGTAGAGCCTTAGGCTCTATTTTTTATGCGACGCTTATCGTGAGCGGTGCGATGGGCGTACACGGATTTGATTATAGAAGAAATCCTCGCACAGGCAGAATTGACCTTGAGAAGTGAGCTATTCTTCTATATAATTAAAGACGAGAAAATTGTAAAGGTGTGGTAAAAAATGAAGGTTTCGATCATCCTCGCAGCCGGCGAAGGATCTCGAATGAAATCGAAAAAACCTAAAGTCATCCATGAGATTTTAGGTAAACCCATGCTTGGTTATGTGATTGACGCGGCACGGTCCAGTCATTCCGATCGCATCAGCATTGTTATCGGCCACGGTAAAGAGCTGATTCAAGAACGGTTTGAAAATGCCGAGGTCACTTTTCGCAACCAACCTATAGGGGAAGGGGAACCTTATGGAACCGGCTTCGCAGTGATGCAGGCTCTGGACGATTTCCAAGACGACGATACCGTGCTCATACTTACAGGCGATACACCTCTTATCACTGCCGAGACGCTGGAAGGTTTGGCGGATTACCATGAAAGAGGTCATTTTGCATGCACGATTTTAACGGCAGATATGAACAATCCAACCGGATACGGGCGCATAGTTCGCAACGATGCCGCAGATATCATGGCCATTGTAGAAGAAAAAGATGCATCGGCAAAGGAAAAAATCATCCGTGAGATCAACTCCGGAATTTTTGCGTTTCAGGGCAAAGCCCTTCGTGAAGCTTTGGGTCATTTAAATACGGACAACGCTTCAGGTGAATTGTACTTAACTGATGTGGTGGAGTACTTCTCTCAACAAGGGGAGCGCATTGGCGGATTCAAACTTTGCAACAACCTGGAAATCCACGGCATTAACAGCAGGGACGCCCTTGCTAAGGCCACGGAGTATATGCAGCGCCGGGTGAATGCACATTATATGAAGGAAGGCGTCACGATGATTGCGCCGGATACCATCGTCATTGAAGACGGTGTCGTCATTGGACGGGACACGGTGATTTATCCCGGGGCAATCCTTCAAGGTCAGACTGTGATTGGCGAAGACTGTACCATCTATGGCAATACGCGCATTGTTGATTCTGTCATCGGTGATGACGTGACGATTGACAATGCTTTTATTGAGTCCTCTCATGTGGGAGATCATACAACTGTCGGGCCTTATGCCCATTTGCGTCCGAAGTCCAATGTAGGCTGCCATGTAAAAATCGGCAATTTTGTAGAAGTGAAAAATGCCAATTTCGGCGACGGCTCCAAAGCCGGCCACCTTGCCTATATCGGTGATGCCGACGTGGGAGAAAATGTCAATGTGGGCTGTGGTGTCGTGTTTGTCAATTACGACGGTAAAAACAAATACCGCAGTACGGTGGCAGACGGTGCGTTTATCGGCAGCAATGCCAACCTGGTGGCACCAGTTACTGTAGAAAAAAACGGTTATATCGCTGCAGGCTCTACCATTACCAGCGATGTCAAAGCAGATCAGTTAGCAGTAGAACGAGCTCCACGACGTGATGTTGATGGATGGGTGAGTCGGAAGGGACTCAAGTAGGAGGTAGTATGTCAAAATCAGGGGATATTCAAGTTTTCACAGGCAACTCAAACATTAAGTTGGTTGATGATATCTGTAAAGAGCTCGGTATTAAGCGGGCGGAATGTGAAGTTAAAACTTTTTCTGATGGTGAAATTGCCATTGATATTGCCGAAACCGTACGGGGCAAGGATGTCTATATCGTGCAGTCAACATCCAATCCTGTGAACAATAACCTTATGGAGACGTTGATTTTGTTGGATGCATTGAAGCGGGCTTCTGCAGGGCGTATCAACGTGGTCTTGCCATACTATGGCTATGCCCGACAAGACCGTAAAACCAAAGCTCGCGAGCCAATCACTGCCAAACTGGTTGCGGATCTTTTGACCGTGGCAGGGGCAAATCGCGTTGTAGCTATGGACCTTCACGCCGGTCAAATTCAAGGTTACTTCGATATTCCTGTGGATCATTTAAATGCTGTACCGACCCTTGCGGAATATTTTGAAGACATTGTCAAAGGTGAAGACTTTGTCGTGGTATCTCCGGACTTGGGCGGTGTCACTCGTACACGGCGCTTTGCCAACCATTTGAATTTGCCGATTGCCATTATTGAAAAACGTCGTCCGCGTCCCAATGTGTCGGAAGTCATGAATATTATCGGTGACATTCAAGATAAAAATTGTATCTTAATTGATGACATTGTGGACACGGCAGGTACTATCTGCCAAGCAGCCAAGGCGCTTCAGGAACGGGGTGCGAAAAAAGTTTACGGCTGTGCGACGCACGGCGTACTGTCCGGTCCTGCTGTTGAACGGCTTCAAAACAGTGTCATGGAAGAGTTTGTCATCACCGATACGATTGCCATTCCGGAAGAAAAGCAGTTTGACAAACTTCATGTGGTCTCCGTGGCACACCTTCTTGCTGAAGCTATTCGACGGATTAACGCCAATACTTCAGTAAGCACCATGTTTAAATAATGAAAATTATTGTCGGACTGGGAAACCCCGGTCGCAACTATGAAGACACCCGCCACAATATCGGCTTTAATGTTATTGATGCTTTGGCTGACCGTTTAGGCGCCAAGGTGAAAAAGATTAAATTTAAAGGACTCTACGACGAAATTCGTGTGGGAAGTGAGCGGGTGATCCTCTTGAAACCCCAAACCTACATGAACAACAGCGGGGAATCCGTGCGGGAAGTTATGAGTTTTTATAAAGTGGCCATCGATGAGCTTTTGGTGATTGTGGACGACATTGACATCGTGCCGTACACGATCAAGATGAAAGCCAAGGGTTCGGCAGGGACGCACAACGGTCTGAAGTCCATTATCTACCACTTGCAGGATGATCACTTTGCCCGTCTGAAAGTGGGTGTTGGCAACAACGAAAATCACTGGGATTTGGCGGAATATGTGTTAAGCGGATTTCCAAAGGCCGATGGCAAGTATATTGAGGCGGCTATCGAGCGTGCCTGCGACAGTGCAATGGAATTTATTGAACACGGCGCAGAGTCCGCAATGAATAAATACAATGGGTAACCCGGGGTCTCTCGGGTTTTACTCTTTTTAGATAGGAGATTATGTTACTCGATCACTCTTTTTTAAATACAAAAGCAATTAAAGATCTCTATGTCACAATAAACGGCGGGATGAACGCTCATCTCTATGGCACGGCACCATCGGCCACGGCGCATATTGCCCTCAGTTTAAAATCCTTTGGGCCTATTTGTATTGTGGCACCTGACGGTTTAAAAGCGAAAAAGATTGTTGAGGATTTGGAAAGCATTGGACAGCGGGCAGGGATGCTTACGGCCCGAGATGTGTTTTTATTCAGCGACTTGAGCCGATCGAGACAGTTATCCTATGAGCGCCTTGAAACCTTGTTTGCCATTGTGGCAGGTAAATTGGATTTTCTCGTGGTAACCTTGGGCAGCTTGCAAGATCGTCTCAGTGCACTCTCGACGTTTAAAAATGCGATCTTGTCTTTTGAAGCGGGCAAGGTGACGGAGCATGTTGCAGCGCAGCTGATTACCATGGGTTATGAACGTATGACTCAGGTGGAAAGTCCGGGACAGTTTGCCATTCGAGGCAGTATTGTGGATATCTATGCTGATGTGCCCTATCGCATTGAGTTTTTCGACGTGGAAGTGGACTCTATTCGCACTTTTGACATCAGCACCCAGCGTTCTCTCACGACATTGCATCGCTGCGATATTATGCCTGCTCGGGACGTCCTCTTCACTCCGGAGATGGTGGCAGAAGCTGAGGCGGGCATTGTCAAAGCTTTGAAACAAAGCAAGTTGGAAGGTGCGGATCGTGAGCGGCTCGAAGTCAAGTTTACCAAGCTGTTGGAGCATTTGCAGAGCGGCACCATACCTGAGACGGATCTGACACTCCCTTTTGTCAGCACGAAGTATACGGCAACGGTGTTGGATTATTTTCCGGTGGCACCCCTCATTATTTTTGAAGAACCGAATCCGACGATTGAACATGCCGAGGCCAATGAGACGCAATTTTTGAACAATTTGTCGGACTTGATTCTTCGAGGGGAAGCGATGAAAGTTCACGAGCGGGTGAAGCGTCCTGTGAGCGAAGTTGTGGCTGAACTCAAACCGCTGGTCACTTTAAATACCCTTGCCGTCTCTCAAAAGTATTTTAGAGAGGGACGGCCGATTAATTTAAGAATGAAGTCGGCGACCAACTATCGCGGTCGGATGCAGCTTTTTATATCAGATTTGAAAGATTACCTCCGTCGAGGTTATAAAGTGCTCATCTTCGGCGGCAAAGCGGACAAGACTGAGAAGCTGCGCGCCTCACTCAGGGAATTCGGTGTGATGCCGCGGCTGATGACGACTTATGATGACGTGCTTCATTCCTCCGAGGTGATGGTGCTCCCGGGTTCCATCCACGAAGGGTTTGAGTTGGCGGATGCAAAGTATGTCGTGATGAGCACACGAGAAATCTACGGCAAACGCCACGCTAAAAAGTCGCCTCGCAAACGAGCTAAGGAACTTCATGTCGAGGATTTAAAAGTGGGCGATTATGTGGTTCATGAAGCTCACGGTATTGCCAAGTATATGGGGAGTCGCCGGATGGAAGTCCAGGGCGTGACCAAAGATTACATTGTACTGGAATACCGCGGCGAAGATAAGCTTTTTGTACCTATTGAAAACCTGGAGTCTATTTATAAGTACGTGGCAGGGGAGGGCGCAGTTCCGAAGCTGAACAAGCTGAACTCTGTGGAGTGGAACCGCACCAAACAAAAAGCGAAGCAGAATGTCGAGGATTTGGCAGATGATCTCATTGAACTCTACGCTGTGCGCGATCAGATTAAAGGGTATCCTTTCAGTCCGGATACGGAATGGCAAGGGGCTTTTGAAGACAGTTTTATCTATGAGGAAACAGCAGGGCAGCTCCAGGCGATTGATGAAGTGAAAGCGGATATGGAGCTGCCGAAGCCGATGGATCGTCTACTGTGTGCCGATGTGGGTTACGGCAAGACGGAAGTGGCCCTTCGGGCGGCTTTTAAAGCGGTTATGGACGGCAAACAGGTGGCCTTTTTAGTGCCGACAACGATTTTAGCCGAGCAGCACTACAACACCATGATGGAACGCTTTTCGGATTTTCCTATTCAAGTTGCCTTGTTAAGTCGCTTTCGCAGCGCCAAAGACATCAAACAAGATTTGGAGAATCTGAAGGCGGGCATTGTGGATGTGGTCGTTGGGACTCATCGTCTCCTCTCAAAAGACGTGGTGTTTAAAGATCTGGGTCTTTTGGTTATTGACGAAGAACAGCGATTCGGAGTGCGTCACAAAGAGAAGTTGAAGCAACTCAAACAATCGGTGGACACCCTGACCTTAACAGCCACACCGATTCCTCGCACACTTCAGATGTCCATGATCGGCATTCGGGATATGTCTGTCATTGATGAGCCGCCGGAAGAGCGTTTCCCGGTACAGACGTATGTGGTGGAGCACAACGCCATGTTGGTGCGGGAAGCCATCCTCAACGAAATCGAACGAGGCGGTCAGGTCTATTATGTCACCAATCGCGTCTCTCATATGGAGTTGACAGTGGCGGAGCTGCGCGATCTGGTGCCTGAAGCATCCTTCGGCATGGTCCACGGGCAGATGAATGAGCGCCAACTGGAAGACACCTTTCTCGGGTTTATTCGCGGCGATTACGATGTGCTGGTTTGCTCCACCATCATTGAGACCGGTCTGGATGTGCAAAATGCCAACACCATTATCGTGACAGAATCCAATCGCCTCGGTCTCTCTCAGCTCTATCAGTTACGGGGACGTGTGGGACGGACGAACCGAATTGCTTATGCCTACTTTACCTACGAACCCCAAGTGTCTCTTACTGAAGTGGCAACCAAGCGATTGAAGTCTATTAAAGACTTCACCGAGTTCGGCTCCGGATATAAATTGGCGTTGAAGGATTTGGAAATTAGAGGCTCGGGATCTCTTTTGGGGTCTCGTCAGTCCGGGCACATTAACTCCATCGGCTACGATCTTTATATTAAATATTTAAAGAAAGCCGTCGACAAGCGCAAGGGCATTGCATCTCAGGATGAGGATGACACCCAAATTGATGTGAAAGTGGATTCCTATATACCGAATGACTATATTGAAGATGACGAGCAGCGCTTGGAAGTCTATAAGAAGATCGCAGCTATTCTAGGCGAAGAGGACTATAGCGATCTCATCGATGAGCTCATTGATCGTTACGGCGATCCGCCTGAATCGGTCTCCAACCTTATGGATATCGCCCTCATTCGAAATGTTGCCCAGCAGGGAGGGATTCTTTCGATTACTCAGCGTGACGATACGTTTGAGATCAAGCTTCGGGAACTGCCAAGTTTGGAACTCATCGCCGACATGCAGGACCTTCATCGTCATACCACTTTTGAGTTAGGTGCACAACCGGGTTTTACCATGAAGCATTTAAAAAATCCGTTGGACAGCTTAAGAAAAATCACAGAATTGGTAAAAACTCACAAAAACTATCCCAAAACCTAATTTTCCATGTATAATAAGAGAGTAAACATCAGAAAGGACGGACTATCGTGAATTTGAAAATGAATCTAAAAAAAGCTGTGCTGGGTGTGAGCCTTTCAGCACTTTTAATTACAGTGGGTTGTCAACAAAAGAAAGAAGGCGTGGCCGCAACCGTTAACGGTGTGGACATTCCGATGGAAGAATTTGTGAAGAACTATGCCTCTCAGCGGAACAATTTAATGCTTCGCGGCGGCTCTACCGATGTGTTTGATGAAAAAGCACCTAACGATCCTTCTCGTACCATTGATGAAGTGGTAAAGGAAAATGTGCTGAACGATTTGGTTCAAATCAACTTAATCAAACAAGATGCCAAGACCAAAGGCATTGAGCCGGATGAAAAGAAAGCTGAAGAGGAACTGGCAAAGATTAAAGAGCAAGTTGGCGGTCAGGAAAATTTTGATCAACAACTCAAGACTACCGGTGCCAACGAAGCGTTCTATAAAGAATACTTTGTCAATGCAGATCTTATGAGTCGGTACACTCAAAAATTACAGGAAGAACTTAAGCCAACTGAAGAGGAAATGAAGACGTATTACGACGAACATCAAAATGACTTTTTTGTCGCTGATGCCGATCATATTTTGGTTGATGATGTAGATGCAGCCAACAAACTGAAGAAAGAATTGGACAAAGGCGCGGATTTTGCACAAATGGCAAAAGAAAACTCCACCGATCCCGGCAGTGCGGAAAAGGGTGGAAAGTTAGGCTCGTTTGAAGCCGGTACCATGGTGACGGAATTCGAAGAGGTATTGCCGACACTGAAAAAAGGCGAGTACTCTGATCCGGTCAAATCCCAGTTCGGTTATCATATTATCAAACTTAACGACTTCCAAATCAAACCTTTTGATGAAGTGAAAGCCAAAGTTGAACAAGCTGTGGTTCAAGAAAAGTTTAATACGTACATTGAAAAGCTTCAAAAAGATGCGAAGATTGACAAGTATGTAGACTATAAAGAGGCGGTGGAAATTCCTGCAGAACTGCAATTGCCAAAGGAAACGCTAGATTCTTTAAAACAAGCGGAACAACAGGCAGCTCAACAAGCCGCAGAACAAAATGCTAAAACCGATCCGAATAATGCCGCCGCTTCCGAGCAAGGGACACCGGCAGACAAGACGGCTGAGAATAATGTAAAATAAGTCAATACTATAAGGAGGAGCGCCTGCGGGCGCTTTATTTATGATTAATATTATTGGACTTGGCGCGACAGACGGTCTGGGCCTCACTGTTGAAGCCACGCGATACATTGAAGATGACAATAAAAATTTTTTACGGACGGATAAAGTGGGCGCTATCGACGCATTTAGCGGACATCCTTTTGAAACCTTCGATGATCTCTATGAGACCATGGAGGATTTCGACAGCGTCTATCGTACCATTGTTGAGCGCTTGATTGAGGCGGGGCGCGATGCTACGGTCAACTACTTTGTGCCGGGTTCGCCCATGGTAGCGGAAAAAACCGTACGTCTCCTCATCGAGGAAGGTGTGGCGCTCCATCTCGTAGCGGGGGTAAGCTTTTTGGAACCGGTCTTTAACGCCGTACACATCGATCCGTCCAAAGGATTTATTCTTATCGACGGCGACGACTTTACACCGGAGCAGGTGGATCCTCGAATGGACATCTGCATTACTCAGGTCTATAATCTGCGTACGGCGGTGGCGATGAAGCTCGCCCTAAGTGAAATCTATTCGGATGACTATGAAGTCTACTATGTGAGAGATGCGGGACTCGAGACGGAGGAAGTCAAAAAACTGCCGATATATCTCATTGACAGACAGGATTACAACCATCGCTGCGTGCTCGTTGTACCGAAGTCCGGCGGCACTACTCTCGGAAGCCTTATTGGCAAGTTAAAAGAAAGCAATCCACAAGTCGTGAAAGCCGCTTTGGGAGACAGCATTGAAGACAGCTTTCTAAAAGCGCTTGTGGAGCTTGTGGAAATGGACCGGACGGGCGAGCAATTTCTCAGCGAAAGTTGGGATCTACTTTCGAGAAAAATCCCATAAATAGCCATTTTTTTAAAGATTTTGCTAGAAAGATACCGATGCATAAGGTATAATAACTGTAGTCTTATTCAGAGTAGAACTTAAATTTGACAAGACATACAAGGAGGATTATTGTGAACAAATCAGAATTAGTAGCAAGCATTTCAGAAAAGAGCAATCTTAAGAAAAAAGACGCTGAAATGGCATTAAATGCCTTTTTAGAATCTGTACAAGAAGCATTACTTGATGGCGAAAAAGTTCAACTTGTCGGCTTCGGTACCTTCGAAGTGAGAGAAAGAAAAGCAAGAGAAGGCAGAAACCCAAGAAATCCTGAAGAAGTTATCAAGATTCCTAAATCCAATGCTCCAGTATTCCGCGCTGGAAAAGCTCTTAAAGAAGCTGTAAATAAAAACAACAAGTAAATCTTTGGGAGCGTAGCTCCCATTTTTATTATGCGACTTGATAAATTTTTAAAAGTGTCCCGAATTATTGTCCGCCGCAGTGTCGCCAAGATGGCGGCGGAAGGAGGACACATTACCATCAACGGGAAAGTGGCCAAGCCTTCTGCGGAGGTTGAGGCGGGCGACCTTTTAACCATTGAGTTCGGCACATCAACACGACGGATTGAAGTGCTGGATATTAAAGACCATGTGAAAAAAGATGAGGCGGACAGTCTCTACAAGATTTTAGATTAATCCGGAGGTTTTTGTGCGACGTAGAACGCCAATCGTTTATCTTGTGATTATCACCTTGGTTGTCATTTATGGCGCTTATAATTTCAGTGTGATATCTCGGGAGAAAAATGAAAAAATACAGGAGCTTGCAGAAGTTAAGGCTGAAGCCCAAGCTTTGAAGCAGGAGATCGCCCAATTGGAAAAGGAAATTGGGGAAAAGGACTCCCTGGAGTTTGTCGAAAAAGTGGCACGAGAAGATTTGGGCATGGTTAAGCCAAGAGAGATTGTCTACATAGATAGAGCTAAAAATGATATGAGAAAGGATCAGGAGGGAAATAGTTAATGGCACTAGCTGTCGGCCAAATTGTTGAAGGGGAAGTATCCAATATTATGAAGTTTGGTGCGTTTATCAATCTGCCGGAGGACAAGAGCGGATTGGTACACATCTCACAAATTTCAGACTCTTATGTGGAAAAGGTAAGTGACCATTTGGAAAAGGGTCAAAAAGTCCAGGTCAAGGTGCTGTCTATGAAAGACGGGAAAATTGATTTATCCATAAAAGAAGCACTTCCCAAAACGACGAAACCCGTTGAGGTGACGTTGACGAAACCTGAGAAAAAAGACCTTTCATTTGAGGATAAGCTCTCCAAATTTTTAAAAGATTCGAACGAAAAATATGAGGCTGCACGCTCAAGGCAAAATGCTAAAATGGGGACAGGACGCCGCCGCTAGGTCATCAGTGATGACCTTTTTTTATTGACGACGGTATGTCGGTTAAGAAGAGAGAAGGAGACATGGTGAGACTGCATCAAGGCTTTTTGGACAATTTAATCACCCATCATATGATCGAGGCGGGAGATACAGTAGTGGCTGCAGTGTCAGGCGGTGCAGACAGTATGTTTCTGCTCTGTAATCTCAAGGCCTATCAGGATCTGGTGCCGTTTACACTGAAGGTGGCTCACGTACATCACGGGTTACGGCTTTCAGCCGATGAGGACGCCAAATTTGTGCAAGCTGTCGCTCACGCCATGGATCTTGATTGCTATGTGAAATATAGTGATGTGGCGACAATGGCTGGAGATGCAGGCAAGAGTGTTGAAACCATGGGCAGATCGGTACGCTATGCATTTTTTAATGAACTGGGTGGAAAAATCTTCACGGCGCACAACCGAGACGATCAGGTGGAGACCATCCTCTTTCGCATGCTTCGAGGTACAGGCCTCACAGGACTCGGCGGTATGTACGACGTCTTGGGAAATCGCTACAAGCCGATGCTCAACATCTCTCGAGCTGCCATTGAAACGTATCTGAACGATGAAGGTATAGCTTATTGTACCGATGAGACCAACTTTGAAACGCACTACACGCGAAATAAATTACGTCTTGAGCTTTTACCCCACCTAAAAAGTTGTTACAATAGTTCTGTTGACGAGGCGATTCTTCGCCTGGGCGAATTGGCCCGGCAAAATGAAAATTATATCGCAGCGCATGTGAATGGCTATCTCAAAGCCCATGAGCGTGAGGGGGAGCTTGACATCGAGATCGACGATGATTATTTTTTGTCTTTGGTGCTTCGAGCCTATTTTAAGCAGTTCAATTTAACGGAAGACCTGGGCAAGATGCAGATGGATGCGGCGGTGAATGCTGTAAGACGAGCGAAATCGCTCACCATAAGCGGCACGGTCTTTGACAGCGACGGCGGCGTACTTCGTCTGCGGCGTGATGCGGTACCGGTTGAGACGCATTTGGTCATGGGACGCAACGACACACCGTTCGGGGTCTTTACCGTCGAGGAACTGGAGTCCGCGGTGCAGGACAATGAGACGCAGCCTGTTGTTGTGATAGCAAAGGCCAAAATCCATGGTGATCTGGTCGTGAGAAATCGCAGACCGAAAGACCGCTTTCACCCGAAGGGTATGGTAGGTACAAAGAAGCTTAAAGAGTATTTTATAGATGAAAAAATACCGCGAAGAATGCGCGATCGTGTACCGCTTCTTTGTGATGAATCCGGTATTATCTGGGTGGTACCCTATCGCAAGGCGGCAGGTTATGACAGTGAGGATGTGAGCGCATCCGATTTAGTTAGAATATCATGGGAGGAACTATGAAGGACGTAAAGGAAGTTCTCTTTAGTAAAGAAGCTATTGCAGCACGGGTTCAGGAAATGGGCAAAGCCATTGCCGAGGACTATGATGAAAATTTAATTATGGTGTGTATTTTAAAGGGATCGGTTATCTTTTACGCCGATTTGGTTCGTGCCCTGGGGCAAGATTGCACGTTTGAATTTATGGAAGTGTCCAGCTATGTTGGCACCGAGTCCCAGGAGACCTTTAAAATTTCCAAGGATCTCAATATTGATGTGGCCGGTCGTGATGTCGTCATTGTGGAAGATATTGTCGATACAGGCAATACCCTTTCCATGCTCGTGGATTACCTAAAGGCGCGTAAGGTGAACAGTGTTGAGATTGCCACCCTTCTTTCCAAACCCTCTCGCCGCACCAAAGATGTGGATTGCAAGTATGTCGGTTTTGAAATTCCTGATGCCTTTGTCATCGGATACGGCATGGACTACAATCAAAAGTATCGCGGTTTAGACTGTATCGGTATTATTGATGAAGCGGCCATTTGACAGCGTGCGCTTCATCCCTTTTAAAGTATGATATAATATAAAGAACACTATAAACAAGTTTAAGGAGGAGCTATTGAATCGACGTATTAGCGGCGTGTTACTTTATCTGATGCTCATTCTTCTGGTGATTTTCGGCCTTCGGCTTATTACTCCACCTCAAAATGTCATCGATGAAAAAACAGCCACAGAATTTGTACAAGCCCTTGAGAAAAAATCCGTGGAGGAAATCCACTACGATGGATCCAAGGTCACTTATAAATTAAATGACGACAATGTCTTTATGACGTATCTGCCTGATGAGGCCAGAACCAATATCTATAATACCTATGTCGCCAAACAGGTGCATGACGGTTCGGTACAAATTACCGAAGAGCCTATCCGTGAAAAGCCGGTGTACATGGAGTGGATTCCGACTATTTTTGTAGTTGTGGCGCTGATGGCCTTCTGGTATTACATGATGAATCAGTCTCAAGGCGGCGGAGCCAAAATGGGCAATTTCGGCAAGTCCAAAGCCCGTCTCATTCGCCCGGATGAGTCCAAGCATGTCACCTTTGAGAATGTGGCGGGGCTCGTGGAAGAAAAAGAAGAGCTTAGCGAGATTGTAGACTTTTTGAAAAATCCGAAGAAGTTTGTTGCCATGGGTGCTCGCATTCCTAAAGGCGTGCTGATGGTCGGTCCTCCGGGCACCGGTAAGACCTATCTTTCCCGTGCTGTGGCAGGAGAGGCCAAGGTACCGTTCTTTATTATGAGCGGTTCGGACTTTGTAGAGATGTTTGTCGGCGTCGGTGCAAGCCGTGTGCGAGATCTCTTTGAATCTGCAAAGAAAAATGCCCCTTGTATTATTTTTATTGACGAGATTGATGCGGTAGGTCGACGCCGAGGCGCCGGCGTCGGGGGCGGACACGATGAACGTGAACAAACCTTAAATCAACTGCTGGTCGAAATGGACGGTTTCGGTGAAAATGAGGGTGTCATTGTGATGGCGGCGACCAACCGTGCCGATATTTTGGACCCTGCCATCTTGCGGCCGGGACGGTTTGACCGCACAGTCTATGTAGGTAAGCCGGACGTCCGTGGCAGAGAAGCTATTTTAAATGTCCATTCCAAAAATAAAAAGCTCGCCGATGAAGTGGAGCTGAAGAGCATTGCCAAGAAGACGCCGGGCTTTACGCCGGCAGACTTGGAAAATCTCTTAAATGAAGCGGCACTTTTGGCAGCTCGACGTGGTGAAACCAGCATTCACATGGAGGACATTAATGAAGCGACACTGAAGGTTCAGGCCGGTCCTGCGAAGAAGTCCAAAGTGGTTACGGAAAAAGAGCGCAAGCTCACTGCCGTCCATGAAGCAGGCCATGCGGTTGTCTCCAGTCATCTGAAGGACTCGGATCCTGTAGATATGATTACCATTATTCCTCGAGGGATGGCCGGCGGTTTTACGGCGTACTTACCGGAAGAGGACAAGTCCTTTATGACAAAAGGCGAGCTTTTAGATCGCATTGTCTCTTTGCTTGGTGGCCGTGTGGCAGAATCGTTGGTATTGGATGATATCTCCACCGGTGCCGGCAACGACATTGAGCGGGCTACCGCCATCGCCAGAAGTATGATTAAAGAGTATGGTATGAGCGAGCGAATGGGAACGATTAATTACTCTGATGATGAAGGTGAAGTCTTTATCGGAAAGGATCTGGGTCGCGCCCGTAACTATTCTGAAAAAACAGCCTTTGAAATCGATGAAGAAGTGAAGGCTATTATTGACACAGCTTATGCCAAGTGTAAGGCTATCCTTTCTGAACACATGGAAAAACTTTTGGAAGTGTCGGATACTTTACTTGAAAAAGAAACCATCGGACGCAGTGAATTCGAAGCCATCATGAGAGGGGAACAATCACCTCAAGACGGCGATGCCGGTCTTAAGCGGGAAGATCTCTCTGATGAGGCGAAAGACATTATTGATCACACTTCCCATGATGAGAGTAATGACCTCACAGATGCGATGAAACATTAAATTCATGACACACAAAAAGCAAGGTTTTAAGCCTTGCTTTTTTTTTAGATTTTATTGTTGCGTTTAGAGTAGATACAGGGACAGCGCCATAAAGGCCATGCCACCGACACAGCCATAGAGGGACGTGTGGTGGTTGCCATATTCCTCTGCTGAGGGCAGAAGCTCGTCGAAAGAAATAAAGACCATAATCCCTGCAACAACGGCAAAGATAATACCGATGCTCGTCGGCGTCGCATGGGCGAAGAACACAAGATAGGCGAACAGGCCGCCAATAGGTTCGGCGATGCCGGAGATAAACGCATAGAGGAATGCTTTGGATTTGCTCCCGGTGGCGTAGTAGATCGGTACGGCGACCGACATCCCTTCCGGGATATTGTGCACGGCAATGGCTACAGCGATAGAGACACCAAGCTGTGGATTTTGCACGCTGGAGATAAACGTAGCCACCCCTTCAGGGAAATTGTGGATAGAAATGGCAAGAGCGGTCATGAGTCCCATGCGGTAGAGTCCGCTGTCCTGAACGTCAGTGTGCGTGGTCAAGTGCGGGTGTTTAATGGAGCTCAGCTCATGAGGGTTTTCTTCTTCAGGAATGATTTTATCAATGATGGCGAGTAGGAGCATCCCGAGGAAGAAGCCGCCCATAGCATAAATAAAAGCGGAGTCCTCACTTTGTGCTGTCTTTAAATTGTCCATGGCAACCGGCATCAATTCGATAAAGGAAATGAAAATCATGGAGCCTGCTGAAAACCCCAGAGCGCCGGAGAGAAAGCGTGTGTTGGTGCGTTTTAAAAAGAAAATCATCAAAGTACCGATGAGGGTTGCCAGGCCCGCCAGAGTACAGATGAACAGTGCAATCAATGCATTGTAGGTCATGTTTCACCTCAAGTTCAAAGTTTTACTAAAGAATATAGTAATTTTATCATAAAATTCCCAATAGCGTGACAGGTTTGTCCGCAAACGTGGTATTATAATAAGAGTTTAAAAATTGCATACTTTCTCTTGCACACAGAGCTATTCTATGATATAGTCATTCATTTACTTTATTTTGCAGGTTTGATATACTGGTATTGACCAGGAGGTAACTATGTATACTATTGGAGACAAAATTGTGTACCCCATGCAAGGTGCCGGTGTTATTGTCAATATTGCAGATAAAGAAATCTTAGATGAAGTGCGCACGTACTACATACTGAAGCTTCCTATCAAGGACATGGAAGTTATGGTACCGGTCGACAACGCTCAGGAACTCGGTGTACGGGAAGTGCTCAGCAAAGAGGACATGGATAAGGTGCTTGAGCTGTTAAAGAGTGAAGAGCGTATTGAGATGCCTAAAAATTGGAATCGCCGCTACCGCTTTAACATGGATAGGATTAAATCCGGGAATGTGCTTGAAATTGCAAGGGTGGTTCGTGCCCTGGAGCGCATTGATTCACAGAAGAGCCTCTCTACCGGAGAACGCAAGCTTTTAAACAATGCAAAACAAATCATTGTATCTGAAATGGTACTGGTCTATGATGAGGATGTGGAAGTTGTCACCACCCTTGTGGACGAGGCCATCTTGGGATAATGGTAAGAAAGGTGTGATTCTTATAAGAAATAAGAAAAAACTCGCTGCGTCTATTTTCAAATTGTTATTCACCGTTGTCGGTGCAGGCCTTGGGTTATTTATTATTACGTTGGTCAAACCGTTGGATTTCATTCAGGGACTTGACCAAAGATTGTTCACAGTGATTTCCGTTGTGACTATTTTTGCCCTCGCACTTATCTTTTTCATTCTCTCACCCAAAGTCTTTTCCTTGATTTTATACAATTTGACTCAGGTGGAAAACGAGTTAAAAAAACGGACACTTTCAGAGATTCTCATGGGATCGGCAGGTTTGATTCTGGGTCTGGTCATTGCTTTTTTGCTCTCTCAACCCATCTCTATGATCCCGGTTATCGGCAGCGCATTGCCTCTTATTCTCTACGGGATTCTAGGTTACTTGGGTATCAATCTTGCCTTGAAATACAAAGATGACATTGTCTCCAAAACCCGAGAATTGGCTATACCTCGTGGTGTCATTAAAGACAAGGACAAGAAGACCTTGACTGCGGCTAAAATTTTAGATACCAGTGTTATTATTGACGGTCGCATTAAAGAAGTCGTAAAAAGCGGCTTTGTAGAGGGGCAACTCATTGTTTCCAAATATGTGTTGGAAGAGCTGCAGCATATCGCCGACTCTTCGGATTCGTTAAAACGGAATCGAGGACGTCGCGGCTTGGATATTTTAAAAGAACTTCAAGACGATCCTTCCATTAATGTCGTTATTTTTAACGAGGATTATGATACTATTAAAGAAGTGGACTCAAAACTCATTCAAATCACCAAAGATTTGAAAGGTAAAATTGTCACCAATGATTTCAATTTGAACAAGGTGGCGACGGTACAAAATGTTGCAGTGCTTAACATCAACGAGCTGGCCAATGCGGTCAAACCGGTTTACCTACCCGGGGAAATCATGCACATTCAAATTGTGAAACCGGGGAAGGAAACGGGGCAAGGCCTTGCGTATCTCGATGACGGCACCATGATCGTAGTAGAGGATGCCAAGCATCGTGTCGGAGACGATATCGATGTGATGGTCACTTCGGCACTACAAACTTCGGCGGGGAAAATGATTTTTGCTCGCCCACTCTAAGGGGGGACTATAGTGGAACAAAATATATATTTAGACAAGGAGCGCCTGAATGAGGCGAAATCCTTAGTGGAAAGTCTTGGTGAATCTCTTTGACCTGGCGGGTCTAAGAGAAGAATTACAAGCATTGGAAGCCAAACAGATGGATCCCGGGTTCTGGGACGATTCTGACAAGGCACAAAAAGTTATCAAACAACTTAACCACGTCCAGTCAAAGGTGAACAAGTACGATGCGCTGATAAAGAAAATTGACGGTGCGGCGGATCTTTTGGAGATTATGGAACTGGAAGAAGATTTCACATTCTATGACGAATTCAAAAAAGACCTGGATGACATTGAAACCTTGGCGGATGACTTTAAGTTGGAGACGCTGTTAAACGGTGAATACGACAACAGCGACGCCATCTTGACCATTCATGCCGGCGCAGGCGGAACGGAAGCACAAGACTGGGCCGGTATGCTCTTTAGAATGTATACGCGCTATGCTGAACAAAAGGGTTTTAAAGTCGAGGTGCTGGATCTTCAAAAAGAAGATGAAGCAGGTATTAAATCTGCAACGATCCTTATTACCGGAGACAATGCCTACGGTTATCTCAAAGGCGAAAAGGGCGTACATCGTTTGGTGCGTATCTCGCCATTTGATGCCAATAAGCGGCGTCATACATCTTTCTCATCATTGGATGTCTATCCGCAGCTGGATGAGGAAGTGGAAGTGGAAATTCGGGATGAAGACTTAAAGGTAGATACTTACCGCTCCTCAGGTGCCGGTGGGCAACACGTCAACACTACGGACTCTGCGGTGCGGATCACCCATAAACCGACAGGCATTGTGGTACAATGCCAAAATGAACGGTCTCAAATTCAAAACCGTGAAACGGCGATGAATATGTTAAAGGCTAAACTCATTGCTCTTGCAGAAGAAGAACAGAAGGAAAAGATCGACGACTTACAGGGCAATTATGCACAAATTGCATGGGGTTCTCAAATTCGTTCTTACGTTTTCCAACCATATACTATGGTTAAGGATCATCGCACCGGAGCAGAAGTGGGCGATGTGAATAAAGTGATGGACGGCAGTTTGGATCTGTTTATCAATAGCTATTTAAAAGACAAAGCCCAGGCAAATTAGGAGGTATTATGTTACTCTCAACCACATCGACCATTGAAGGCCATACAATCACATCCTACTTGGGATTGGTATATGGCGAGACCATTAACGGCATTAACTTTATGAAAGATATTGGCGCAGGTTTTCGAAATTTTGTCGGCGGACGTTCTGCCGGCTATGAAAGTGAGCTTTTGGAGGCTCGTAACACCTGTATGGACGAGATGATCCGCAGAGCACAAGACTTAGGCGCTGACGGCATTGTGGGCATCAATATTAACGTAGAGGCGCTGGGTCAGGGTAATATGATCCTTGTCAATGTTGTCGGGACTGCCGTGCGCTTCAGCTAAAATTTTCCGCCGTGAGTACGGCGGATTTTTTGTATCTTCATCGACGTATATGATAAAATTTCATCAGGAGGCGATACCATGGGAGATGTTATCATTGCATTAGACTTTGACGCTAAAGATAAAGCTTTGCAATTTTTAAAACCATTCGACACAGCATACGTAAAAATCGGCATGGAGCTTTTTTATAAAGAAGGTCCCGGAATTATCAGTGAGATCAAAGCTCTCGGGCATAAAATATTCTTAGATTTAAAGCTCCACGACATACCGAACACTGTCAAAAAGGCGACACTGAGCTTGATGGCTCTGGATGTGGATATGATTAACTTTCACGTCGCCGGCGGTGGCACCATGCTTAAAGAGGCGGTTCAGGCGGCGCGAAGCGTGAACCCTGAGGTTGTACTTATTGGCGTCACGATGCTCACATCGACAGATGAAGCCACTGCCCACGACGATATAAAGATCGATCCGACCTTGACCTTAAAAGATACCGTCGCAGCTTATGCACAGCTTGCAAAGGATGCAGGTCTGGACGGTGTCGTCTGTTCTGCCTTAGAAGTGCCGTCGATTAAAGCGCACTGTGGCGATACATTCCTGACAGTGACACCGGGGATTCGTCCGGACAAAAATCAAAAAGACGATCAGAAACGTGTGGTCACACCGGCTGATGCAAGAATGCTGGGGAGCGACTACATCGTTGTGGGACGTCCTATCACTCAAGCTGAGGATCCTGTGGGCGCATATGAAAAAATTAAAGCAGAATTTGGAGGCATACCATCGTGAAAGCTATAGCAGAAAGTCTATTGGACATTGAAGCAGTGAGCCTGCGTCCGCAAGCACCCTTTACTTGGGCTTCGGGCATTAAATCCCCGATTTATTGTGACAACCGTCTCACGCTGTCTTATCCGAAAACACGTCAGCTCATTGAAGACAGCTTTGTGAAGCTGATTGAAACACACTTTCCAACCGCCAACTACATTATGGGTACGGCGACCGCAGGCATCCCTCATGCAGCCTTGATTGCTGATAAGATGGGACTGCCTATGGGATTTGTTCGCAGTTCCAATAAGGACCATGGCAAAGGCAACAAAATTGAAGGGGCAGTGATCCCGGGGGCAAAAGTGGTCGTCATTGAAGATTTGATTTCCACCGGCGGTTCATCCATAGAAGCGGCAAAAGCTCTTGAAGCGGCAGGCTTTGAAGTGCTGGGCGTAGCGGCGATCTTCTCCTACCTTTTGGATAACGCACGACAAAACTTTGATGCCTGCGGATACGTCCATGTCACATTGACAGACTTTGAAGAACTCACAGAAGTGGCTTTGGACCGAGGCATTATCTCAAAAGATGCCATTGACGGCCTGAACCGTTGGCGTAAAGATCCGTCGGATGAATCTTGGATTGGATAAATTTCAAACGAGTGGGTATCAATACACTGTTTGGAGGTGAATACATTGAATCCAGCGAAGATTTTATGGAATTTACGCGGCACGTCAGAAGCCATATTTGGCGATAAGAATCGTCTGTTTGAGCTCATTAAGAATGCCGGTTCGAAGTCATCACGCATTGCAGAATTTTCAACCATTCAAAAAGACATGAACGTCCTTCTTAGAATGGTCAAAGATGTAGCGCAAGGTCGCTACACACTGTCCAAGAGTTCGGTGCTCATGGTAGTCGGCGCACTGGTCTATCTGCTCAACCCAATGGATATTGTTCCGGACTTTATTTTAGGTCTTGGATTTCTCGACGACTTGAGTATTTTTACCTATCTCATTGCTAAACTCAGAAATGAATTGGAAAGTTACGACACGTGGTCTTTGAATAATCAACATGGAAAATAAATATGAGACACTTCAATCGATCTTGGAAGGTGACACCGTTCTCGCAGCTGAGTCCCTCCTAGGGTCGATTTTAGTTTTGGAACAAGATGGCCATCATCTCATGGCGCGAATCGTGGAGACGGAAGCCTATTTAGGTATACATGATAAAGCATGTCATAGTTATGGTGGACGGATCACACCGAGAAATTCGGTGCTTTATCGACCGGCAGGAACCCTTTACGTGTACTTTACCTACGGTATGCATTATCTTTTAAATATTGTCACAGGGGATGTCGCGCGACCTGAGGCTGTACTGATTCGAGGGGTGGAACCTTTAGGAGATATAAATCCCTTTGCCATGAATCGATATGGTCAACCCTTTGACACACTCACGCCGTACCAAAAGAAACACATCACCAACGGTCCCGGCAAGCTTACCAAAGCTTTGGGCATTTCCAAAGTCCATAATGGTACTGTCTTAGGTGAGCGGGTGAGTCTGGAGCTTCAAAAGCCGACTGAAGCGATAGTCGCCACAGCACGAATAGGGATTGACTATGCCGAAGAGGCGAGGGATTGGCCTTTGAGATTTTATCTTCGAGGCAATGGTCACGTGTCAAAACGGTGATGAAGAATTAAGTGTTTAAAAATGACGTATAGGGATATAAATAGAATGACAGTAATCATACTGAATTTATAAACAAAAAGGGGAGAAATTATGGGATTTTTAACATGGATTATTTTAGGAGCTTTAGCAGGATGGATCGCAAGCCGCATTATGAATCGTGACGCTTCCATGGGTGCTCTGGCCAACATCGTGGTAGGTATTATCGGTGCTTTCATCGGTGGTTTCTTAGGTTCACGTTTACTGGGTGTCGATGTGACCGGATTTAACGTATCGTCAATTCTGCTTTCCATTCTTGGCTCAGTTATCTTGCTTGCTATTCTTGGTGCAGTAAGAAAATAGTCTCTTATAGGATCTCGTCATCTGTTGATGGCGAGTTTTTTCATTTCAGGGCATAGCTGTAAGGCGGGCAGCAGCGGTGTAAGGGGGAGGTTTCAGATAGCGTTTGAGGGGATAGGGCAGAAAGCTTGAGCCCCTTCTCGGGCTATGAGTCTAAGGCGGAGACTTTTTGTGGATGATTTCTTTGGACTGAATTGGGGTATGTTGTCTATTGAAATGGAATTACAAAATACAAGGAGGTTATTTTATGAAATTGTATTATGCACCCGGAACCTGTGCTGTTGGCGTATGGATTGCTATGGCGTGGGCTGACGCCGATGTCAGCGCTGTACGTGTGGACTATAGTGATCCGGCATATAAAAAGATTAATCCGTTGGGATTGGTACCTGCGGTAGACATCGGCGGGGCACGTCCGATGACAGAACTGGCGGCCATTTTGGACTATCTGAGTGAGCGCTATGCCGATAAAGACTTGGGAGCTGATGATTCTATTGAAGACCGCTTCCTCTACAATGAAACGAAAAGCTTTTTATCTTCAGATTTTCATCCTGCTTTCGGCGCTGTTTTCGGACCGTCACGATTTACCATGGCCACTGACGATGAGGCTGTCGAAAAGGTCAAAAAAGCCGGCTATATCAAAGTGGATGGCGTCATGACGCACTTGAATGATCATATTATTGGAGATAATGAGCACATCTACAAAAATAAAAAGACCTTTTTAGATGCTGTTGCGTATGTGATGGTACGCTGGTCGCGTTTCACGCCAAAGTCTTGGGAGCAGTATCCTAATATTCAACGATTTATGGCGATGATGGACGCCGATGAGAGCGTACAGAAAATTATCCAAGAATCTGAAAAAGAATAACGCAAAGAGAAATGGTATGGACAACATACCATTTCTTTTTTGATAAAAATGGGGTTTATTTTAAATGGCCGGTGTAGTATTATGATGTACAAAACTTGAAGCGGTTTGAAGTATCCATGTCGTCTCGGTCATGTGCCGGAGAGGTGACTGCGTTGAGACAAAGAAAACACCTTGTAAGCTCAAGACGCTATCAGGCTGTGATGAAAAAAGATGAGCCTGAGCTTTGAAACGAGGGACGCCTAGTGTGCAACTCCGGTTTGCGTGGAGTAAAGCACAAGGTAACTTTAAGATTTAACGAGTCAGATCTGTGAATGGCATAGGAAAAGCTGCCGGAGGGTTGTCCAAGTCAAGGGGTATGGAAAGTGAGTTGGGATGATGAAAGTAAAAAAAGTAGGCATTGTCAGTTTATCGCAAGGTCTTCTTGGAGAGTCTTTTATATGTCATGAGTTGGAGCTCGGGTTGAAGCGACTGCGAGATAAAGGCTGTGACGTTGTCTTTATGCCTCATGCTATGAAAGGACTGACGTATTTGAAAGCACATCCCGAGAAGCGAGCCGAGGATTTACTCACGGCGTTTGCCGATCCATCCATTGATATGATTTTATGTGCCATTGGCGGCGATGACACATATCGCCTTTTGCCGTATTTATTTGATCGTGGTGAACTGAAACAAGCCGTAAGGGATACTATCTTTTTAGGCTTTTCCGATACAACGATAAATCACTTGATGTTACATAAGGTGGGACTGAAGACATTCTACGGCCAGGCATTTTTGCCGGATGTATGTGAGTTGTCGTCCCAGATGCTCCCGTACACGGCGCACTATTTTGACGAGCTTATTACGACAGGGCGGATTGAGGTCATTCGTCCCGCGAAGTACTGGTATGAGGAGCGGGAGGATTTTAGTGAAAGCGGCATCGGTGTCGATATGGCAAATCATCCCAATGAAGGCTTTCAGTTACTTCGGGGTGCACCTGTCTTTTCCGGTGAGATACTGGGCGGCTGTCTGGATTCTATTTTCACTGTGTTCGACAACTCTCGTTATCCTGACACGGTGACAATGATAGACCGCTATCAGCTCTTTCCGACGCCAGAGGACTGGAAAGGTAAGATTCTTTTGCTTGAGACCAGTGAAGAGCGACCGACACCGGAGTGTTTTCGCAACATGATTCAAGCGTTGGAAGATTTCGGAATCTTTGATGTGATCTCGGGACTCTTAGTGGGTAAGCCTCAGAATGAAACGTATTTTGATGCCTATAAGTCTGTGCTTTTGGAAACTATTTCAAATAAGAAGCTGTCCATAGTGTACAATGTGAATGTGGGCCACAGTACACCGCGGTGTATTGTACCTTTCGGGGTCATGGCGGACGTCAATAGTACGGAGCAAATCATTCGATTTAATTACAGTTAATATAATAACGACAAGAAAACCTGCCTTATTTAGGCAGGTTTTTTCATACCATGTTAAATTAACTTTGGCAGGAATATGGTGGCAAGGCCAAGAAAGATAAAGAAGCCACAGGTGTCGGTAAACGTGGTGAGAAAAATGGAGGAGGCCACCGCAGGATCCATTTTCATTTTATCCAAAAGAAGAGGAATTAAAAAGCCTGTCACACCTGCCACGATAAAGTTTAAAATCATGGCGCTGAACATAATCACACCAAGGAACGGGTTGGCATACTTAACGGCAAGGACGATCCCTGCGCCGGCGCCGAGGAGTGCACCATTAATCAAGGCGAGGCCGATTTCCTTCATGATGAGTTTAAAATCTTTATCCAATGCCATATCGCCTCTTGCGATGGAGGTGAGGACGATGGAGAGGGTTTGGTTGCCGGAATTACCGCCCATACCGGTGACAATCGGCATGGCGGCGGACAGCGCAACAACAGTGTCAATTGTTGCGGAGAAAAGTCCCACCACTGAAGCGGCGAGAAATGCGGTAAAGAGGTTCACCACCAGCCAAGGGAAACGGTTTTTGAAGGACTCGAAAAATTCCGAGTCAAATTCTTCTTCCGCATTGACCCCGCTCATGGCGAGAATGTCTTCGGTGTATTCCTGGTCGATGACTGCAATGATGTCTTCCGAGGTGATCACCCCGAGGACGGCCATGCTTTTGCTCACAACAGGCAGAATGTTCAAGTCGTACTTGGTGATCATGTTGGAAGCTTCTTCCTGGTCGTCTTCCGCATGGACATAGAAAGGGAAATCTTCGAACAGGTCTTTCAGTAAGGTGTCGTCTTCTGCGACTAACAGATCTCTAAGGTCGATGACCCCTTGGAGTCGATGACGATTGTCCGTGACCAGCAAGTAGTCAATAATTTCTGTCTTCGGTGCAATGTCCTTTAGTTTTAAAAGCGCTTGGCGCACTGTGAGATTTTCCTTCAAGGCGATGAATTCTGTGGTCATAATACCGCCGCAGGACTCGGCATCGAAGGACAAAATCATATTCAGAATGTTGGAGTCGGCGCTTTTCATATAGCGAAGAATTTCTTTGCGTCGGACGGTTGAAAGGAAACCTAACAGGTCGGCAACGTCGGCCTTTGCCATATAGGTGAAGATGTTGATAAGCTCCGCATTGGTAAAAGCCGGCGTGACCATGATTAAAAAGTCGTCCCAGCTGTTTTCCAAAAGGCCGGCGACGTCTTCATAGGGGAGCATCTTCATAAAGATGCGAACCGGGTCGGTGTCCATCTCATCTAACGCTTCGAGAATGTCCACGTAGTGGTAGTCACTACATAAACTCACCGCTCCCTCGACATCCACATTGTCCACAATGGCTTGGATGCGTGTGATGAGATCGTCCTCTACAATTTCGTTTTTCATCAGGGCACCTCCTTTATGAGTAGTGTGAAAGCTCGTCGATGAAGGCAGAGACTGCCGTGAGCTTTCCGTTGTAAATTTTTGGGGCTAAAATATAGAGTTCTTCCCGCGCACGCGTCATGGCGACGTAAAAGAGTCGCCGTTCTTCCTCGGCGTCCGTCCGGTTCGTCGTGGGAAGAGGGAGCACGCCGTCCACGGCATCGATGATAAACACCGTGTCGTACTCCAGACCTTTGACGGAATGAATGGTGGAGAGGGTACAGCGTGTTTGACGCAGCTGAGGCTTTTTCAAGAGTTCCTCTAAGTATTGGAGCCGTCCTAAGAGCTCGTCAAAGCTCAGCACCGAGCCGGCAATATACTTGAGCATATGGGCAAATTCCAAGAGTGATGTGTGACTGAAACCGAACTTCTCGGAAAAGTCCACCAAGTAATCCCGGTATCCCAGGGCATTGAGCACATACTCAATCTGATCTGCGACACTCAGACTTCGAAGCACTTTGAAATCATGCATCAGAGAAAAGAGCGTGTCGCGATAATAAGACGGTAAGTCGGGATAGCCGAGCAGTGTCTTTAACACATCACTGCCACTGTGAGCCTTAATGTAGGCAATGTGTTTTTTTGAAATGTAACCGCGAATTTTGTAGTAAAAGGAACTGAATAAAGAGCTGTCAGTAGTATTATAACTGAAATGAATAATATTCAGTATATCTGTCACGACAAAATGGCGAAAAAACCTCAGTCGATTGCCGTGGATGTTGAAGTCCACCTTATGTCGCTCCAGGTATTCCACCAGTCCCAGAGAAGACAAGTTGTTGCGGTACAGCACGGCGTAGGATTTTTCCGGCGCCTGAGCCATGGTCTTGACAATGAGATCATACTGATGTGACGTGTCGCGAACTTTAAAAATTTTAACCGGTGACGCATAGTCTTTACTTGAGCGCATATCTTTGACAAAGCGGCGTGTATTTTGACTTATGAACTGATGGGACAAATCCACAATATTTTTCGAACTGCGGTAGTTGTGCTTCAGGTAGTACAGTGTGATGTCGGGATAGACCTTGTTGATGTGTAAAAGGTAATCCGGACTGGCGCCGCGAAAGGCGTAGATGGACTGGTCGTCATCGGCCACCATAAAGAGGTTGTGGGCAGGTGCAGAGAGGATGTGAAGCAGCTCAAACTGAGCTCGGGAAGTATCTTGACCTTCATCCAGTTGATAAAAGTCGTAGCGGCTTTGATATTTTTTCAAGAGCGCTTTGTCCGATTTTAAAATCGCTATGGCTTGTAAGATCATATCATCAAAGTCAATGAGACTGTTCTCGTTTTTATAGGTTTCATAGGCCTGATAGATTTGAGTAAAGCCTTTGATACGAGCGGTTGAATCTGTGGGCGGCAACATGGCATTTTTTACTGCAGAGATCGTCGTCACAATGTGCTCCAAGTTTTCGTCGCTGAGGCGGCGGTTGAAAAGGTCGCCGTAGATGCGGCGAATGATCTCAAACTTCTTGCCGCTTTGCTCGTCGATCAGGCGCATATCACGGCCCTTTTTGCGATAGTAATCACGAAGAATGCGGTAGCTGAAAGCATGTAGCGTCATAAAAGGACAGGATGCTTGTGAGAGTGCGCCGAAGCGGCGTTTCATGTCCAGTTGTGCAGACTTGGAGAACGTGATGGTGAGAATTCGCGACGGATCGACGCCGCGAGCCATAAGACGCAATAGACGGTTTAAGAGTACCGTGGTCTTGCCACTGCCCGGGACGGCTAAGGTCAGGGCAGGGCCGGTGAGATGTTCAGTTGCGCATAGTTGTTCCGATGAAAGCTTCACAGGCTACCTCCGGCTTTCATTGTAACGAATGTGACGCGGGAGTGCAAATGTTAAGGCTTTCAGAATCATAGGAGTTGAGATATAATATTAACGAGGTGTCTATGAAAAATCCGTTTAAAATCTTCGACAACTTCTTTATTGAGATTATAAATAGAAGAATGCATAGCTCGTTTTGGGACTTTTTGTTCTTTCATATCACCCATCTGGGGGGTGTTACGGCCAGTGTGCTCTATGTTGTCGTTCCCTTTTTATTAGGAGGCAAGTATCGCGCTTTGGCCTATCAAATTGTGTTGGCCCTTGCTATCTCAACCCTCAGTGCTCAAATTTTAAAACGGATTTTTTCAAGAAATAGACCTTATTGGATTTTAAAAAATTTACACACCTTTGGCATTGACCTCTCGGACTATTCTTTTCCGTCAGGACACTCTACAGCGTCCTTTACTGTAGCGGTGATCGTTGGGCTCAATTATCCCGGTCTCAATGTGGTGGTGCTTGTCTTAGCAGGCTTTGTAGCTATTTCAAGGATTTATTTAGGTGTGCACTATCCCACAGACGTGCTTGCCGGGGTGCTCCTGGGCACGCTGAGCAGTCTCTTTGTCTACAATTATTTGATCTAATATTTGCGCGAAATCACAGTCCAAGAATAAAAGGAGGATGTCATGTTAATTACGCAATTTTTGCAAAAGAGAAAATCGGTACGAGACTTTAAGCCGACGGCCATCGACAAGTATGAGATGGACGCCATCAAAGATGCTGTCGCCGCCATTGATGCCGAAGAAAACGGCGTATTCAAATTTTTAATTTTGGAGAACGGCAAGGTGGTATCTGAGGGTTTAAAAGGAAAAGCCGGTTACAGCGGGGTGATGATTGAAGCGCCCCATTATGTGGCGCTGTCGACCGTGTCCGAGACGATGGAAAATCGCTTGAAAGTAGGCTACGGACTTGAAAAGCTCAACACCAAAATTATTGACTTAGGACTGGACACCTGTTGGATCACTGTGGATGAAGTGGATGCGAGCACGATGCGAGGTGTCTTTGGCGAAGGCGGCGAGCGAATCCATTTTCTCATTGCTTTCGGACATGGCAAAGGTAAAAAACTCTTCTCCAAAGAAACGACCAGTTCCCGTATGCCGGTGCAAGAGGTGGTCTTTGAAGCGACTTACGGCAATCCTGTCAGCCTTGACACCTTGGAGAATCGAGGCCTTTTGGATATCTTCTCCACCCTCATTTATGCACCGTCACACAAGAATCTGCAACCTTGGCGCTTTGTCATTCGCGATGCCGGCGTCGACCTCTATATGGTGCACACGGATGAAGATCTGCGCTCCCTCATTGACATGGGTGTGGTGAGCTTCTATTTTGAAGAATTGGTTAAGACTAACAATATGAACGGCAAGTGGACTATCAGCTTCCATGATGAAGGCGACAAGCTGCGAATAGGTACGTTTACTTTATAAGAGATGATGGAGGCTTCGGCCTCCCTTTTTTATGGCGCCGCTTGACAGTTTACACATAAAGTATATAATTCAACATATGAGCAAGTATTCATTTTATGGTTTTATTTTTACTTCCCTGAGGGACTTATGACATCCTATCAATTGCAACTGAAAGGGTTAACCTGTGCCAACTGCACAAGAAAAATTGAAGATGCGGTATCGAAACTGGACGGTGTGGACAGTGCGCATTTTAATTTTGCCAATGAAATTCTCACTGTCGAGGGGACGGAAGGTTCTATGAGCCTCTTTAACGAGATCAAAGCCATTGTCGATGCCATTGAACCTGGCGTGGTTACCGGCGAAATCGAGACGCTATACGAGGTGGAAGAACGCCCGGATTACAGCGAGCTCTATGCCATGATCCTGCTTCTGATTTTGTTTGTGATCAACACGTTTTGGCTTCATCCATACCGTGTGCCGGTCTATTTTCTCCTCTATATTACGACGTCGTGGGAGGTGTTTCGTCGGGCTTTTGCAACAATCCGACGGGGCGATATCTTTGATGAGAACCTGCTGATGGTCATCGCGTCGTTGAGCGCTGTCTATCTTGGAGCTTATTCCGAAGCCGTCGGCGTCATGCTTTTCTATAATTTTGGAGAATACTTTCAGGATAGGGCGGTGGCCAACTCCAGAAAGCATATTGGCCGGGCTCTGGCGCTTAAAATCACATCGGCGACGCGTATCACCGAGACAGGCTATGATGTGGTTTTGCCACAACGGCTGTGCGTCGGAGATAGGCTGCTCATCAAACCCGGTGAAAAAGTACCTGTGGACGGCGTTGTGGTAGAAGGCGCCACGGCAATGGATACTTCGATGCTGAGTGGCGAATCTCTGCCGCGACACATTAACGAAGGCGATGAGGTACTCTCCGGTTTTATCAACACCACAGACGCTATTATCATGACAGTGACGAAAGTCTATGAACAGTCTACCATTGCCCGTATGATTGATCTGGTCGAGTATGCCGCTGAGAAGAAAAGTCGTATCGAGTATTACATCACGCGTTTTGCTAAAGTGTACACGCCGTCGGTGGTAGTTTTGGCGGCGCTGATAGCTGTCGTACCGTCGTCTTTAGGGCTGTTCACCTTCCGTGAGGGCCTCGTTCGAGCCGCCACCTTTTTGGTGATTTCCTGTCCGTGTGCCCTTGTTATTTCTGTGCCGCTGACGATGTTTGCAGGCATTGGCCATGCCTCCAAGCGAGGAATCTTCGTTAAAGGCGGCAATGTCCTGGAAGGGCTCCACGCTATCAACACCATTATCTTTGACAAAACCGGCACACTCACGCAAGGCAATTTTGAAGTTACCGACGTGCTCGGCGATGAGACGTTACGGTTCGCCGCCATGGGTGAGTCCCGTTCCAACCACCCCGTTGCCCGAGCCATTGCGAAGGCTTGCGAGGGTGTAGCGGACGGGGTGAGCCGTGTAAAAGAAATAGCAGGTCTTGGTATGTCGTATGACTATCATGGCGACACGGTCCTTGTGGGGAGTAAAAAATTGTTGACTCAGTCAGGTATTGATGTGGCCGAAACACCGCCCGGCGGCGTGGCGGTCCACGTGGCCCGAGGGACACAATATCTTGGCTGTGTGGTTGTGGCAGACAGAGTGAAACCTCACGCCTACGACGACCTTGCAGCACTTAAAGCGCAGGGGATTGAGCTTGTGCTCCTCTCCGGCGATACCACGGACAACGTGAGACGTGTCAGCGAAGCGCTCGGCATTGACACCTTTAAGGCGGAGCTGCTGCCCCGGGATAAGCTGGACGCTTTGGATGCGATTCAGTCGGCCGCTACAGGTCGTGTGGCATTTGTCGGTGACGGGATTAACGATGCACCGTCGCTGATACAGGCGGACATCGGCATCGCCATGGGGGCGGTGGGTGCAGATGTGGCCATTGACGCGGCAGATCTGATCCTTATGAATGACGAGCTTTCAAAGATCGGTGAGGCCATTGATATTGCCAAACGGACACGCTTGATTGCGAAGGAGAATATCGGTGTCGTTCTTATCGTCAAGTTTGCTGTGATGCTTTTAGGTCTTTTCGGATTCGCGTCGATGTGGATGGCGGTCTTTGCCGATGTGGGGGTGGCTCTTCTTGCCATTTTAAATGCCATGCGGGCACTGGGATCCAAATAGAAAATAAAAAGAAGTTAGCTTTGATGAGCTAACTTCTCTTTATATGCGCGTTGTATGGCACTGATGACATGAAGTTTGTTGCGCACCCACATCGGCGCAATGTGCATGGTGCGCAAAGGATCTCCAGTGAGACGATGGACGACGATGGCGGGATCCAGTGCCACAAGATAGTCACTGACAATATCGACGTAATCCGCTTCACTCAGTAGGGTCATAGGTGATGCCAAGTAATAGGAAAACAGCTCAGAGTCCCGTTGAATGTAGAGGGAATGAAACTTCACGCCGAAAGGGCGAAAGGTGTTGATGTAGTCAAATGTGGCGTCGAAATCACGGCGACTTTCAAAAGGCAGTCCCAGAAGCATATGAAAGACGACAGGAATGCCGGCGGCCCTTAACTTCATAGCACCTTGATGAAAGACCTCGTGGTTATAACCGCGGCGGATCCGTTCGAGAGTCGGATCATGTATCGTTTGAAGGCCCAGCTCCACCCACAAAAAAGTTTTTTCATTCAGTCGTTTCAGCATGGCTACGACGTCATCATCCAGACAGTCGGCTCGTGTGGCGATGGCCAGTCCCACAATGTCCGGTCTCGCAATAATGGCACTGTACATGGACTCCAGTGCTTTCACATCCCCATAGGTGTTGGTGAAATTTTGAAAGTAGGCGATGGCGTGATCCGTGGGCCATTTCGATGCAAGACGCTGTTTTTGCCGTTCAATTTGCATCGCCATCGAACCAGCATCGGTGAATTCTCCGGCACCTTGTGGGGTACAAAACAAACAGCCGCCGTTGTGAATACGGTTGGGGCAGGTGGCGCCGCCGTCCAGTGACAGCTTGACCACTTTGGTATGAAATTTATCTTTTAAAAAACTGTTTAGCATGGTAACCATGAAAAAATTATAACATAGTCTGTCCATCTGCTATAATGGAGATTGAAAACGAGGTAGATAAAATGATAGTTATAAAAACACCTGATGAAATAAAAAAAATGCAAGTGGCGGGGAAGCTTCTCGCCGAAGTTCACCATCAGCTCCGAGATAAGATTAAACCCGGTGTCTCCACGATGTCGCTGGATGCCTTTGTGGAAGACTTTTTGACACAACGGGGTGCCTATCCGGAACAAAAGGGGTATGAAGGCTATCCTTACAGCATCTGTGCGTCAGTCAATGATGAAATTTGTCACGGCTTTCCGTCAGACTATATTTTACAAGATGGGGACATTATCACCGTGGATATGGTGGTGAACGTGGACGGATGGCTCGCGGACTCAGCCTGGAGTTACCCGGTAGGTCAGGTTTCAGAGGAGGCACAGGATTTACTGGATGCCACACGTGAAGCGATGTATATCGGCATTGAACAGGCCGTCATCGGCAACCGTTTAGGCGACATCGGACACGCGATTCAAACTTTTGCGGAAGAGAAAGGTTACAGTGTGGTTCGGGAATTTGTAGGCCACGGCATCGGACAGGAGATGCACGAAGATCCGCAAGTGCTCCACTACGGTAAGGCCGGGCGTGGCGTTCGGCTTCAAGAGGGTATGGTTTTTACTATTGAACCGATGATCAATATGGGTAAAAAAGAACTGAGCATTGACGACAACGGTTGGACTGCTCGAACTTTAGACGGAAGTCTTTCAGCGCAATATGAACACCAAATCGCCATCACTAAAGACGGTCCCATCATTATCACGGACCAAGGCGATATATAATAGGAGGCATTATGTTAAAACAACTTTCCAAACCCCAGGCAGGGGAAGAGATTGTCATCTTCACCACCAATCACGGTGTGATCAAGTTTCACCTCTTTGATGACGTGGCACCGAAAACGGTGAAAAACTTTAAAGAATTGGTGAAAAAAGGTTACTATGACAACCTGATCTTTCATCGCGTCATCGACAACTTTATGATTCAAGGCGGGGATCCCACCGGCACCGGTCGAGGCGGTGAATCCATTTACGGGAAGAAGTTTGAAGATGAAATTGATTTAAACTATCGCAATTTCCGCGGCGCACTGTCCATGGCCAACGCCGGTCCGAACACCAACGGTTCTCAATTTTTTATCGTCCAAGCAGGTCCTGTGGAAGCTGATTTGATTCAACAGATGCGAAGTGCCGGAGAAGCCAAAGGCTATCCGGATGAAATCGTCGATGTCTACGAAAATCTGGGCGGCACGTTTTGGCTGGACGGTAAGCATACGGTCTTCGGTCAAGTGTTTGAAGGTATGGATGTCGTCGATGAGATTGCATCTGTGGAGGTCGGGTTCGCAGATCGTCCTGTAGAGGATGTCATCATTGAGAAGGCGGAAGTAGCCGTTTATTGAAGATTGTGTAAAGCCGGAAGGACGTCGTTATCGAGGTCCTTCTTTTTATCTGACGCGTAAAGAGAACGTCCTGCCTGAGCGGCGACTTTACTTTATATCACCTCAATGGTATAATATAGTCAGAAAAAATTTTTAAACCGAAGGACAAAGATAGTCAAAGGTGGTATTATGGCAAAACTTTCAAACTCTATTGCAGAGTTTCTCAATACATTGTTGGAAGATGGTGACGGGACGTTAGAGATTCAAAGGGCACTTATTGCCGATCGCTTTAACTGCGCACCGTCGCAGATTAACTATGTGCTCACCACACGATTTACACCGTACAAGGGTTATTATGTGGAGTCACGTCGCGGGGGCGGGGGCTATATTCGTATTGTGCGGGTAGCTATGGCTGATGATGAAGCTGTTTTGGATGCCTACATTGATGAAATTGGCGCTGAGATTACTAAGGATAAAGCGGATGATGTGCTTAGAGAGCTGTATAAACGAGAGCTCATTACAAAGCGCGATCTGGAAATCATTCGGGTGAGCATCAGCGACCGTGCGTTGACTCAAGCCGGAGATGAACGCAATAAGGTGCGAGCGGACATTTTAAAAAATGTCATGCTGGTCATATTTACGTGAGGAGGTAACTATGCTCTGCGACAACTGTCATGACAATGAAGCCATCATCTCGTATACGAAGATGACAGGTGATCATGTGGAAGCCATACATCTGTGCGGACGCTGCGCTGAAGAAAAAATGAAAGCGGAGTTTCCTTTTGCCGGCGGCAGCGCTCAAGTGGAAAGCTTTTTAAGAGAATTATTTAAGCTCTCGGGGAAGAGTGCAGGAGACTTTGACAAGACCTGCACACATTGCGGCGCTACTTTTTCTGATCTGGAACACAATGCCTTGGGCTGTGAACATTGCTACGACACCTTTGAAAAAGAGCTGACGAGTATGTTGGAAAGCGAAAAGTATTCCAGTCATCACATGGGAAAAGTACCGGCCTCTGCTGGGGAAGATTTGGTACGACAACGGGACATTCGTGAACTGGAACGGCAACTGAGAGAGGCTGTGGCTACAGAAGCTTACGAAGAGGCTGCAGTCATTCGCGATCAACTGAAAGCAAAGAAGGCGGATTATGGTACTGAACACTGAGCTGAGACTACGGCGCAATATTCACGGCTATCCTTTTGTGGGCAAGCTCAGCCCTGAAGAAGGGAGCAAATTGTTGGCGGATGTGAAAAGCGTTCTGGAACCTATCGGATATAGCTTTAAAGCGACCCACGCCATGAGTTCTCTTGAAAAGCTCGCTATCTTTGAAACGTACGACGGCGACAGCGATTTGTTCACACATGGAGATCTGTCCGGGGTATTTACCATGGATAAGGCACCGACGGTCCTCTTTTTAGGCAGTGACCACATAGAGTTGGTGATGACCGATACGCGTCTTCATTTTATGGCTCTCTTCGATGCACTGAACCATCTGGATGATTATTTTGCCGAGCGGCTGCATGTTGCTTTTTCCAAAACATTTGGGTATCTAACTACCCAACCCCAAAATTGCGGGAACGGTATGGTGGCGTCAGTCACGTTGCATTTACCGGGCACGGCGTTTTACAAGATGGATTCGTTAAAGAGCAGTCTGCATCGTCTCGGCTATACCGTAGCGATGCTGCGAAGCGATCACGGGCAAGTCCATAGCGTATTGCGTATCAGTCCTGAGCGCAATCTCGGTGTCAGCGAAAAGGATATGCTGGGCAAGCTTGAAAATATTGTAGCTGAAATCCTCAGCATGGAAGAAAGTAATGAAAAGGCGTTAAGCCTCGAGCATCCTATGGAGCTTGAGGACCGCACTTATCGCGCCTACGGCCTGTTACGGTACGGGCGCTATCTCACCGAGGCGGAGATGATCAACGGATTTTCCGATCTCACCTTAGGTATGAAATTATCAGTTATTCAAACACAACAACCAGTGGATTTAATGGGAAGAATCCCTGAGTTTCGAAACGGCCATCTTCAAGTGGCGCAACATACCCTTTTAGATGGCAAGTCACGGGATTTAATCCGTGCCAGGGAAATACGAAAGATGATGAAGGAGGTCTTTTTATGAACCTATTCGGGAAATTCTCAGAAAAAAGTCAAAAGGCCATATTATTTGCACAAAATGAAGCGAGAGAGGCTCGATTGAACTACGTGGGCAGCGAGCACTTACTGCTTGGGATTTTACGTGAAGGCACCGGTACCGGAATGAAGCTGTTAAAAGGTTTCGGTCTGAATTATGATGCCGTGAAGTTAGCCACTTATGAAATTGTATCCAAAGGCAAAGAGCCGGTCTACGGCAATTTGGTTTACACACCGCGCACTCAGAAGATTTTTGAACTGGCCTATGAAGCGGCGAAAGATGACGAAGTGGATTTAGTGGGCACCGAACACATTCTTCTCGGTATTATTCGAGAGGGCAGCGGGATTGCCCTGTTGGTGCTTCGCCGGCTTGGCGTGGATGCGCGAGTTTTGGAAGAAGCCATTATGAGCTCTGAAATTGAAGACGAAGGCGACAAGTCGTCAGACAGCCCTCTGGATAAATACACCACCAATCTCAACGAACGTTCCAAGAACGGTAAAATCGATCCGGTCATCGGTCGCGAGCGAGAAATTGAACGGGTCATTCAAGTGCTCTCACGGCGAAAGAAAAATAACCCGGTGCTTATCGGCGAACCCGGGGTGGGCAAGACTGCTATAGCAGAAGGCTTAGCGGCGCGGATTGTCCAAGGGAATGTACCTGAGATTATCAAGGACAAAGTCATTCGAACTTTAGATGTCACGGCGCTCATCGCAGGCGCCAAATATCGCGGCGACTTTGAGGAGCGGCTGCGCAATGTCTTAAACGAATCGGTCAGCGATGACAGCACCATTCTCTTTATTGATGAGATGCATGTCATTATCGGTGCAGGGGCGGCGGAAGGCGCTATGGATGCCTCCAATATTTTAAAGCCGATGCTCACTAAAGGGGATCTGCAAATTATCGGAGCCACCACCATTACCGAATATCGTAAGCACATTGAAAAAGACACAGCCTTTGAACGGCGTTTAATGCCCATCAATGTCGATGAGCCTTCGGAAGAGGAATCCATTGACATTATTCGAGGATTAAAGACGCAATACGAAGATCACCACAATATTACTATCCCGGATGATGTGATTGTCAGTGCGGTCAAGCTTTCCGGACGCTATCTTACGGATCGCTTTTTGCCGGACAAGGCTATTGACATTTTGGATGAAGCGGCATCAAAGCTTAAGATTAAGCTCTACAAGACGCCGCCCTATGTCATGGAATACGAGTCATCCCTCAAGGCCATTGAAGAGAAAAAAAATGAGGCCGTCAACGCTCAGGACTTTGAGCGTGCAGCTGAACTTCGCGATGAAGAACGAAAGCTGAAAGAGGATTTTGAAGCGAAAAAAGCCGAGGCGGCCGAAGCAGAACAACGAGTGGCCATTACCGAAGAGGATATTAAACAGGTGGTTGCCGAGTGGTCTAAAGTGCCGGTGACGACAATGAACCCGGAAGAAAACGAAAAACTGGTGGATTTGGATAAGCACTTAAAAGTTGAAGTCAAAGGACAGGATCCGGCTATTGATGCCATCGCAAAGGCCATTAAGCGGGCCCGGGTAGGATTAAAAGACCCGAATAAGCCCATCGGTTCTTTTATCTTTGTGGGACCTACCGGAGTCGGTAAAACCTATCTTGCCAAGTCTCTTGCCAAAGAGCTGTTCGGTACTGAAGCGAGTCTTCTTCGTATCGATATGAGCGAGTATATGGAAAAACACACCGTGTCCAAGTTAGTGGGATCGCCTCCGGGTTATGTCGGCTATGATGAAGGTGGCCAGCTCACTGACGCTGTGCGAAGTAACCCGTATACTGTCGTGCTCTTTGATGAGATTGAAAAAGCACATCCCGATGTATTTAATATCCTACTTCAAATATTGGATGAAGGTCGACTCACCGATGCCAAAGGACGCACGGTCAGCTTTAAAGACACGGTCATTATCATGACCTCCAATGCCGGCGCCGCTCGACTGAAGAATAAATCTTCCATAGGTTTTGGCCATGGTCCATCAGCCAAATCCGAGTACGACAACATGGTCAAAATTGTCAAAGAAGCTCTTCGGGAAACTTTTAAACCGGAATTTTTGAACCGTTTAGACGAGGTGATCGTCTTTAACGAATTGGATCAAAAACAAGTGGTCGCTATTGTGAGCCTGATGTTGAAAAAATTGGAAGCTCGGCTTTTAGATATGTCCATCCATGCTACCTTCACGGAGAAAGTGGCAAAGCACATTGCGAAAGTCGGCTATAATAAAGAGTTCGGAGCACGGCCTTTGGAACGGGCTATTCGTGAACACATTGAAGATGTGTTGACCGATGAACTCTTAAAAGGTGTTTTCAATAAAGGGGACACCATTCACGTGGATTATAACCGCAAACTTCAAGTCAAAGTGATAACGAAGGCCAAACATGAAGAAAAAGACCCTCTACAAGTGTAGTGCCTGCGGCTACGAGAGCGGCGGTTACTTTGGAAAGTGCCCAAACTGCGATACGTGGAATGCCATGGAAGAAGTGGACGCCGTGTCTGTGCAGGCTGTCGGCAAAAAGCGTGTGGGCCGGGAGGCAACACTTCTAAATAAAGTGGCAATACGAAGCGATGAGCGCATTCAAACGGGGATGGAGGAATTTGACCGTGTGATGGGAGGCGGTATTGTCAGAGACAGCGTGTCCATCATTACCGCAAAACCCGGCGCCGGGAAGTCCACCTTGTTGTTGCAGGTGGCCGGGCGACTGGCTGAGAGCGGACTGAAAGTGCTCTATGCTTCGGGGGAAGAATCGGCCTCGCAGATTCGCAATCGAGCCGAGCGCATTTTAACCAACCTTTCGGACATTTATATTCTCTCGACCATCCTCATGGACGACGTCCTCTTGGAGACGGCGCGACTGGATGCGGATTTGGTGATCGTGGACTCCATTCAAACGTTCAGTCTGGGCGACATCACTTCAAGACCGGGCAGCCCGACTCAGGTGATGGAGTGTGCTCATCGACTGGTTGAGCTTGCCAAAGGCAGTCGTCCCCGCATGGTTTTTATGGTGGGACAGATGACCAAGGATGACGAGCTCGCCGGTGTGCGAGCCTTGGAGCACCTTGTGGACACCGTTGTGATCTTAGAGACAGACAAAGGGGAGCAGCTCAGATCCCTGCGTGCGTCTAAGAACCGTTACGGTTCCACCGGAGAAATGGGTTTTTTCCTTATGGATGAAAAGGGATTAGCCTCTTTGGATAATCCGTCGGCCTACTTTATGACTCAAAGGCTTCAAGGTGAAGAGCTGCCGGGCAGTGCGCTCACAGTGATTAAAGAGGGTACACGTCCTATTATTCTTGAAATTGAAGCGCTGGCCTCGAGCAGTTTTTTGCCCTATCCTTCAAGGATTAGTGAGTCCATGCGCCGAGAGAATTTAAATACACTCATCTCTATTATGGAGCAGCGGGCAAAGTTGAATTTGTCGGATAAAAATGTCGTGACCAAAACCACAGGCGGCATGAAACTCACTGAACCGTCGGCCAACCTTGCGGTGATTATGAGTATCTTTTCGTCGCTTAAAGATGTGGCGATTGATACACAGACGGTGTTTATCGCCGATGTGGGGCTCACCGGAGAGCTGAAGACGGTGCCTTCCCTGACAGTGCGTCTTAGAGAAGCGAAACGGATGGGCTTTAAGCGTGCTTTTATAGCACCAAGTGATGTTCGCGTGGACGGCTTGGATATCTGTCAAAAGAAAACTTTACAAGACGTCATTGATGTCTTTGATAAGAGCAGATTGTAGCTGCTCTTTTTTTCTTGCAGCGGGTTACTCAGTCAGTCCATAAAAATTACACCTTCTTCGGTATATTTTGTAAGTTGTGCTATAATCTAACTATGTTAGTAGGACGACTTGAAATTCAACTGCGCCTTTTTGAGTGCCATTCACTTAAAGATAAGCGCAGTGTGATACAATCTATAGTAAGAAAAATTGAACACCGCTTTCCTGTGAGCATTGCCGAAGTGGGCCACACGGAGAGCTTGGAACGCAGCACAATCGGGATAGCTGTGGTATCCAACGGACACCGCCACATCGAAGCAGTCTTGGATAAGTGTGTGGATTTTATAGAATTTGAAAACTCTTGTGAGATTATTGAAACGGAAATTGAGATCGACTAATGCGACGAATTTTAACGAAGCAACAGGCGGCAGAGGTGCTGGACCTTTTAGAAGTCCTTCATCCGGACGCGCACTGTGAATTAAATCATAACACGCCCTATGAGCTGTTAGTGGCGACTATTCTCTCGGCCCAATGCACTGATGTGCGAGTAAATCAGGTGACACCGGCGCTGTTTGCCGAAGCTGATACGCCTGAGGCCATGGTGGCTTTGGGAGAGAGCCGGCTGAAGGAACTGATACGCACGTGCGGCTTTTATAATAACAAGGCAGCCAATATTTTAAATGCCTCGGCGTCCATCATCACAAGTTACGGCGGCGAAGTACCTCAGACCATTGAGGAACTTACCACTCTTGCCGGAGTAGGGAAGAAGACGGCCAATGTTGTGGCGTCCAATTGTTTCGGTGTGCCGGCTATTGCTGTAGATACGCATGTGGGACGGCTCGCTAATCGCATCGGATTTTGTGATGAAAAGGATCCACTTAAAATTGAGGCAAAGTTGGAGCAAAAAATTGACAAATCCCGATGGACACAGGCTCATCACACGCTGATCTTTCACGGGCGGCGAATTTGTACAGCTCGCAAACCACATTGCGAAGATTGTACCATCACTCACTACTGTTATCACTATAGGAGGGCGCATGAATAGTTCATGGGCGGAACAGCACAAAAATAAAATTATTCTCGTCGTGACGGCACTGGTGGCGCTTTTTGCAGGCAGTTTTGTCTACTATAGTCACGTGCTTCCAAAAACTACCATCCACGACGGTGTGTACATCGGTGAGCTGAATCTTTCAGGTTTGACAAAAGATGAGGCTGAGGCACGTTTAAAACAGGCCACGGCAGAAAGTGTGAAGACCCAGGTCATGAGTTTTGTACTGGATGATACGACCTATACCATTCCCTATGAAGATCTGGGTTATAAGGTGGACATCGACAAGACGGTAGAGCGAGCGTATGCCGTTGGACGTACCGAGTCCGGCGTGGTCAATTATGTGGCGTTGATTACACCGTTTATTCCTAAAACTATCGATTTGGCTGATGGTTTGGATTCCAAGCTGTTAAATGATGCGATTAACCATTTGGCGACACGGTACTATGTTGCCGCTCGAAACGCCGATGTTCTCATTACTGACAGTGGCGAGGTTCAAAAAGTCACTCCGGCAGCAGGGCGTTATCTCAATGCCGATGACGCACGTAAGAAAATTCTCGACAATGTGAAAAAAAATGAGCCGGTCAATCTTCTTATCAATCCGATTTACCCTGAGATTACGGAGGAGGCCTTTACCGATATCGATGCGCTCTTAGGGGAGTTTACTACCGATTACCACACCTCTGCTAAAGGCAGAAAAGCCAACGTGGCTCTCGGTTCAAACTTTTTTAATCACATGGTGGTCAAACCCGGCGAGAACGTGTCCTTTCTCGATACTGTCGGCGGTATCACGGCAGACAACGGCTTTGAAAGTGCCGGCGTGCTTGTGAATGGCGAGCTGGAACAAGGAGTCGGCGGTGGCATCTGTCAAGTCTCCAGCACGCTGTACAACGCCCTCATTTTGGCGGACCTCCAAATTGATGAGCGTTACAACCATTCCCGTCCAATTGCCTACGTCGATCCGGGCACCGATGCCGCAGTCGTGGAAGGCTATAAGGATTTAAAATTTACCAACAACACCAATCACAATATCTATCTCAAAGCTCAAGCAGATGGTAACACGCTTCATTTTCAAGTCTTCGGCCACGGTGCCGATCGTGATTATGATGTGACTATTGCATCAAAGCTCGTCAGTGTGCAGGAACCCGACACCCTGACCCAATATACCTCCAAGCTTGATGAAGGCGATGAAAAGGTGGAATCAAGGGGTAAAAAAGGCTATGTTTATGCCACCTATAAAACAATCACTAAAGACGGTGAGTCTGAGACGGTGAAAATTGCCACCTCAAATTATATTCCGAAAGATCGTGTGGTGTTGGTCGGTACGGGTGAGCGTGATGATGACGAAATGCTTGCAAAATCGAAGTGAGCTCAAGTCACAGTAAATGTGCATACAAAAAAGGTAGTGGATGGCCACTACCTTTTTTGTATAGCGTTGTTAATAGTGAATGGTAAAGTTCAGCGTCCCGTCATAGGTGTAGGTTGCATTCGGCAGGGAGGCAAGATACTGCTCCGCAAGCGTACGAATACTGCCGTAGAAGCCGTGAAGCGGCTCTGCCGTCGATGTATGACGCTTCTCAAAGACTCTGCCGTGAAGCGGACCTCGCTCACTGGTCAGATAATTCATTCGATAAGAATTCATGGCGATGGTAAGGCGATCATTAGGGAGGATGTCGTGCCCCGATGCCGTGCGAAGCGAGGAAATGCCGCCCGTTTTAATATTGAATTCAAAGTGAATGTTGCCAAAGAGGTCCAGGGTCTTGTACTTAAAGTTTCGACGGTGTTTGGAGACGCTGAGTTTGCCGTCGTTGTAGGTGAAGTAGCGATAGGACCACTTCATATATTCCATAAGATCCGCGCCGGTAATATCATAGATGCTCACTTCGCCGCCGGTATAGGTGTAGATTTCAGCAAATTGAGACCGGGTGAGCGGGCCGTCGGTGAGTGTGGGAATGGCAAAGTCCAGTTGAAAGGCAACGACGTCGGCAGGGTAGTAAGCTCGAAAGATATCGGTCATCAGATGGATGAGCGGGCCGTCTTCCAAATCGTAGTTGTAGACGCCGTCAAAGTTTTGCAGATGGCCGATGACCTTGGAAATGCGCTGTAAAATTTCTTTGTGATAAGGCTCAATGATGGTCATAAGGTTCGGATCCGGCGCATAGTCTCTGCTGTAAATGAGTCGTGCAGACTTCTCAAGTTTGCCATTCACACGGTCCAGCTCAATCATAGCCACCGAGTGGCCATACGCTCCCGGTTGAGTCACCAGGGTGTTGCCGATATATAGGGAGCTGATGGCTTCATGGGTATGGCCTGCAATGACCACATCGAAGGGGACGTCGATGTTTTCTAAAATGTCCCACACACCGGTGTTCGGCATGGCATTTTCATTATAGAGTCCGTTGTGAAATAAACCGATAAAGACATCGACGCTGCTCTCCAGTTGAGGCATGAGTTGATTGAGTGCCGCAACAGGATCTGTGAGATGAAAATCTCGCAGGCTATCTTTAAAGGAGTTCACCATGGTGGTGCACAGTCCGATAAAGCAAAGGCGCAGACCTTCTCTTTCTACAATTTTATAGGGGACAAAGTCACGAGAGCCCTGGATATTTAAAATCATGGCGGTGCCGTGAAATGCTTCTGTGGTGGCGGCAAGGTCCTTTAATGAGAAGTTGAATTCATGGTTGCCCATGTTCCATATGTCATAGCTCATGGCATTAAAGGCACGGACTGCGGGGTTTTCCGAGCCGATGAAATTTTCCGCGAAATTGCCTACAATGAGATCGCCGTTATCCACCAGAAGGGAAGAAGGCTCTTTAAAGTGGTTTAGTATGGTCGCTACGTGACACAAAGAGGCATCATGGGGCGTCAGTGTTTTATAATTGTAAGGGTAAAGTTGACCGTGAATGTCGGTGGTTGCAAAAATTTTCATAGTATCTCCTGGAAATAATTTAGCATATAATGCACCAATTTAAAAGTCGAGGCCTTACCTATGGTACAATACAACAAGGAGGTTGTATGAAGACGTTAATACTTGCAGAAAAACCCTCGGTAGCTCGGGATATTGCCCGTGTGCTCGGCGTGACAAAGGAAAAGAAGGGCTACTTGGAAAACAGCACGATGATTGTGACGTGGGCGCTGGGTCATTTGGTGGAGCTCGCACCGCCGGAGCGCTACGACGAGCGCTTTAAGAAGTGGCGCAAGGAGGATTTGCCTATCATTCCTCAGACCATGAAGCTTCAAGTGATTCCGACAGCGAAGAGCCAGTTTAATATTGTCAAGTCCCAACTGAAGCGGGAGGACGTGACCGAGGTCGTCATTGCAACCGATGCAGGCAGAGAAGGCGAATTGGTGGCACGGCTGATTTTGAAGATGGCAGGAGTGAGGAAACCGTTGAAACGACTTTGGATTTCTTCAGTGACTGACAAAGCGATTCGTGAAGGGTTTGCCCATTTACGCGACGGTACGTCAACAGAGGGCCTTTACCGTGCAGGGATGAGCCGATCGGTTGCCGATTGGATTGTGGGGATCAATGCCAGTCGTGCCCTCACGGTCCACTACGGCGCCGGGCTCAATGCCGGACGTGTGCAGACGCCGACGTTGAATTTAGTCCGGGAACGAGAACTTGCCGTTGCCAACTTTCAACCTCAAACGAGCTATTCCCTCACTGTGGCGAGTCAACTGAACTTTAAGGAAGTACCCGCTCGGGTTTTTGCCACAGCACACGATGCGCAAAAGGCCAAAGAGGCCTTGAAGGGGCCGCTGGTCATCCAAGATCAGGTGGCAAAAGAAAAGATCCACTATCCGAAACCTCTCTATGATCTGACTCATCTTCAATCCGAAGCCTACAATGCCTTTGGGTTTTCAGCAAAAAAGACACTTGGCATTATGCAAGCTCTCTATGAACAGCATAAAATCTTAACCTATCCTCGCACCGATTCTCAGTACTTGACTGAGGATATCGTGCCGACCCTTGGCGAGAGGCTCAAGGCGATTAACGAGCCTCAGTACCGTCAGGCTATTCTTGCCATTCAACGAGCAGGTATTCATGGGACAGGGCGATTTGTGGACGACAGTAAAGTCTCCGACCATCACGCCATTATTCCGACGGAAAAGGCGCTGCATTTAGATGAGTTATCCGATGATGAATACAAAATTGCGGATATGGTAATCACACGATTTTTATCACAGCTCAAGCCGCCGGTTGTGGAGTTGCAGTATGATATTACGGCGACACTGGGCGGACGAACCTTTAAAGCGGTAAGTAGCGAGATGGTAAAAGCTGGAACCTTGGACTATACCGTTACTGTTCATGAACACACATCCAAGCCGCCGGCTTACTTTACCGAGGGGACGCTACTTCTTGCGATGGAGTCGCCGTTTAAAATCGGCGGTCTGAGTGATACGGATAAAGCGGTGTTAAAAGAGACGGGAGGCATCGGCACGGTAGCTACCCGGGCGGATATTATTGATAAGCTCTTTAAGTCCGGCGTTATTGAGGCGCAACACGGAGCTATCCGCACCACCGGCAAGGGGCGTCAGCTGTTGGAACTGGTGCCTGAGAGTTTGAAAAGTCCAAAGCTCACGGCCAAGTGGGAACAGGAACTCACTGCCATTGAACGTGGGGAACTGGACGCTAAGATCTTTGATGCACAGATTATCGACAGTACGAAAGACAATACCGAAGCCATTTTTAAGTCCAACAAAGTGTATCGCCATGAGAACCTAACCTCTACCCGATGTCCGGTATGCGGCAAACTCATGGTTCATATTCACAATAAAGACCGAGACGTGTTGAAGTGTCAGGATCCTGAGTGTAACGGTACACAGACGCTAAGTGTCATGACCAAGTCCAAGTGTCCTGAGTGTCACAAACGGCTGAAATTGGATATGAAGTCCCAAATGTACGTCTGTGACACTTGTGGTTATCGTATATCCAAAGCAGCCATGGAAAAGAAATTTGAACAAAAGCGAAAGCAACCAAAGAAACAGGAAGTAAAAAAATATTTAAGCAATCAAAACAGTGACATTGGAAACAGTCTGGGCGATTTGTTGAAAGGATTGGAACTATGAGCGTCTTTGATAGCATTCTGGAAAATCCGAAAGCCGATTTAAAAGCTTTTGAATCGAATGACGACGCCAAGGACACCGATGTGCTTATGAGCGCGCTGCACGCCTATTATTGCCGAAATCAGCAGGCCGTCACCGACTTTGAAGCGTATTTTAAATGTCATCGCGCCGATACGGTGTGGCCGTTGTTTATCGACAGGGTGTTGGGTCTCGAGACGTTTGACGAGTCGAAACTCCGCGGCCTCTCCATTCTTCTCATGCGAGATGGCAACACGGTAGAAGGCGTCCGTTTCGGTATCTACTTGACCAAACTGTATAATTTAGAGCCGGTGCAAGGCGCTATTAGAGTGATGGCGGAGCTCGCTGTCCATGACAGCTTTTACACCTTGGCTGTAGACGCCTTAAAACCCCTTGCCATTTATCCCGTTATTGCAGACTATATACACAGAAAGCGAGAATCCAATCTATGAAATTAGGACGACATCAACTTACCGTGGTAAAAACCAAACCCGTAGTGCTCTCCGACGGCAACGAGACCATTGAATTGCGAGAAGAGCGCAACCTACCTGTCGGCGACAATGTGAGCGCCTTTGTCTACGATTGCGGCAAAGATCGCCGAGTCGCCACCTTGGAACGACCTTTTTTGGAAATCGGCGAAGTTCAAAAACTCACCGTGGTGGATAAAACTGGTGCCGGATACTTTGTCAACATCGGCCTCGACAAGGATATTTTTCTGCCTTATCAAGAGCGGGTGGGACGCATTGAAGTGGGTCAGGCCTATTTGATGACCCTTTATATTGATCGTTCCGATCGGCTTTGCGTCTCCATGGACATCAAAGAAAAGCTGCTAAAAAACAACGGTCACTTCGCCGTAAATGACATGGTAAAGGGAACTGTCTATCAAATTGACGGTCGCGGCGCTCACGTTGCCATCTACAATAAGTATGACGGTCTGGTGCTCAAGGAAGAAGTCAAGGGGATTCTCACCATCGGGGAAGAAGTGGAGGCGCGCATCAGTCGTATAGTCAAAGACGGGCGCATTACTTTGACCCTTAGAGAAAAAGCCTATAAGCAAATGCACGCCGATGCGGATCTTCTTCTTGAACTCATTGAGGACAACGGCGGCGTGTTACCGCTGGGAGATAAGAGTGATCCGGACCTCATCAAAGACATCACCGGTCTTTCCAAATCGGCCTTTAAACGGGCAGAAGGTGCTTTGTATAAAGCAAAGAAAATCAATCTCTATCCCAATAAAATTGAGTTGAAGCACCATGGACATTAAAATTACCGATTATGATCACAGAGGACGAGGGTTCGGACGTGTGGACGGGAAATCTGTTTTTATCGAAGGGCCTGTCGTTTTAGGCGATACGGTGCGGGGACATCTCCGTGAGTCAAAGAAGAACTTTGATGTGGTTGTGGCCGATGAGATCATCACGCCGTCGATTCATCGCGTGCATGCCAAATGTCCGTACTTTTATCAATGCGGCGGTTGTGATATGCAAAATCTCCTCTATCGGCGGCAGTTGGAATTTAAGCGGGATAAAGTACAGCGAGCACTCTATCACATTGGCGGCGAGGTGCTGTCGGTGCGGGACACACTGGGAATTAAAGAGCCGTACTTTTATCGCAATCATATTCAACTGAAAGTTCGAGACGGCATTTTAGGTTATTACGGCAAAGGTACCAAGGATGTTGTGCCTATTAGACACTGCGCCATTGCCGAACCGGCCATCAATACCGTCATTCCCATTCTGGCTCGGTGGAACGGCCTTAACAGCGTGGAGGAAGTCATTCTTCGTGCTAACTACAAAGGCGAGGTAATGGTGGTGCTGATTACACCAAACCATATCACCAAGCTCAACAACGTGTTAAGTTCGCTCTTGGATACCGCCATGGTCTCTCTGTACAGCAATGTGAGAAAGAATTCAAAATTTCGTTACGGTAAGGACTTCGTCAAGCTCTACGGCGTGGATCGTCTGGAAGAACAGCTGGGAGGACATACTTTTTATCTGTCGCCGGCGTCATTTTTTCAAGTGAATCGAAAGAGTACCGAGAATCTTTACAAAACCGCCGTGGCGTTGATGGATGTGCAGCAGGAGGATGCCATTTTGGATCTCTACAGCGGCATAGGTACATTGTCGCTTTTGATGCACAACGCCAAGTCCGTCACCGGTGTGGAAATAGTCAGTGCAGCGGTCGATGACGCACGAGAGAATGCTGCCGCTGCTGGGTATGACAACCTTCACTTTATTTCAGGAGCTGTGGAAGATACTATAGATGCCTTGATAGACCGTGACCAAGGTGTGAATAAAGTGATGGTAGATCCGCCACGAGGGGGACTGAAGGCGTCGGTGGTGGCAAAACTCAACGAGCTTCAAGCTGAACGGATTGTCTACATCTCTTGCAATCCCGCCACGCAAGCCAGAGACATCGCTCTGTTGAAAGGTTATAGCGTGACGGAAGTGGTGCCGGTAGATATGTTCTGCCATAGCGTCCATTCAGAATCAATAGCTCTTCTTGAGAAAATCAAATAATTATCATTCAAAGCTTTTAAGATAAGTAGAATAGTCAAGAGAAGAATAATAACAAATACTGCTGATAGATATATAGAAGAAAGAATAAAACGAGGAAATACATTTTAAGCTGTAAGGAAGGGAGAATATTTCGTTGAAAAAGATACTTATCATTGAAGATGATAAAAATTTAAATAAAGGACTTTCTATAGCTCTAGATAAAGAATATGAGGTTTTCTCTGTAAGCACAATTAGTGAAGCTAAAAATTTTATTGATGATGCGGATTTGATTTTACTCGATATGAACTTACCAGATGGAGATGGTCTTGAAATAATAAAATATATCAGAGAAACTTCATCAATTCCCATTATAGTTTTATCTGCCATAGATCTTGAAGCATATATCATTTCAGCTATAAATTTAGGGGCAGACGACTATTTAACCAAGCCTTTTTCTTTAGGAATCCTAGAAGCAAAGATAAAAAGAGCCTTTGAAAAAATAGTGTCTAGTGATTTAAATCTTTACAAGAAAGAGGGTTTAGACTTTAATTTCAATGAAAGTAATTTCTATGTAGATAATAAAAATATAGATCTCACAAGAACAGAGACAAAAATTTTGTACTACCTGATAAAAAACAAGTCTCAGGTTATTACTAAGGAATTACTATTTGATTTTGTTTGGGGAATAGATGATGAATTTATTGATCAAAATACACTGAGCGTCAATATTTCTAGGATAAGAAATAAATTAAAACCTTATGACCCAATAGAAACGGTATTTGGAGTTGGTTATAAATGGCAGTTTTAATAGGTTTTTTAGCTCTTATAATTGGAATTATTTTATATAAATACATTGTCTTGAGAAATGAACTGGGTGAACTTTCAGACTACATTGATAAGGCTTTGGATGGAAATTTAGAAACTACAGAATTTGATGAAAAGGAATTATCTAAAATAAAATCAAAACTCATTAAATTCTTATATGCCAGCCAAGTAAAAGAAGCGAAAATAAATACAGAAAAAAGTAAAACAAAAGATTTAATAGCAGATATATCACACCAAACTAAGACACCCATTACCAATCTTTCTTTATACATTAGTCTTTTAGAAGATGAGCCGAAAGATGAGTATCTTGAAATTATAAAGTATGAACTTAATAAACTAGAATTTTTAATTCAAAACCTAGTAAAATCTTCTAGGCTAGAATCCGATATTATTTCCTTACAAAAACATCAAGCAAATTTAAAAGATATAGTAGAAGATGTTTTGAGAGAATTTAAAGTAATATTGGATGAAAAATGTATAATCATAGATTTAAAAGCCGAAGACTTAATTTTCAATTTGGACGAAAGATGGCTTAAAGAAGCTATCCACAATCTTGTAGATAATGCTATAAAATACTCGCCAAATGGGTCTGCTATTAATATTTCAATTTATAAATCTTACCTAAACTATAATCTAGACATAGAAAATGAGTGCAAAGACTTATCAGAAGAAACTTTGCCAAAGATATTTGAAAGATTTTATAGAGGAAAAAATTCAGTTTCCAAGGACGGTTTGGGTTTAGGTCTATTTATAGCCAGAGAAATTATAGAAAAGCATGGTGGAAATATAAGAGCGTCTTTAGACGAAAATAGAATAAAATTTTCAGTAGACTTCCCCTTGTGAGAAGTCTTTTTTCTTACAAAACTGTAAGAAGTCTTGTAAGTACTTTGTAAGATATGAATGTTATATTAAATGTAAAGAGGTGACATATATGTTAAAAGTAGAAAATTTAAAAAGATATTATAAAACAAATGACGTGGAAGTAAGAGCTCTTGATGGAGTATCTTTCGAAGTAAACAAGGGAGAATTTATTTCTATAATTGGAGCAAGTGGATCTGGGAAATCAACCCTATTACATTTACTAGGTGGACTTGATTATCCTACAAGCGGAAAAGTATTGATTGATGGTACAGACATTTATGCTTTAAAAGATGATGAGAGAACTATTTTTAGGAGAAGAAATATTGGTTTTGTCTTTCAAGCATATAACCTTTTGCCAATGTTAAATGTGTATGAGAATATAATTATTCCCTTTGGTCTAGATGGGGATGCGGTAGATAAAAAATATGTTGATTTTGTAATAGATATACTTGAGATAAGTGATCAAAAAAATAAAATGCCAAACGAATTATCTGGTGGACAGCAACAAAGGGTTGCCATAGCAAGAGCCTTGGTTACCAAACCATCTTTAATTCTAGCTGACGAACCTACAGGAAATTTAGATTCAAAATCTTCTTCCCAAGTTGTTTACTTACTAAAAAAGATTAATAAAGAGCTTGGAAATACTATTCTTATGATTACTCACGATGATGCCGTCGCTCAAGCTGCAGAAAAAACTCTAAGGATAGAAGATGGAAAGCTGGTGGGAAAAAATGAAAGTCAAAAATAAAGCTTATATAAGGCACCTTGCAAAAAATATTTTAAATGCAAATAAAAGTAGGAGAAATATTCTCTTATTAGCAATTGCTTTGACTTCTATACTATTTACAAGTCTATTTTCAGTTGCCTTAGGTTTAGGAAAAAGCATGGAAACCCAAACGATGAAAACTGTTGGAACAATCAGCCATGGTTCTTTCAAAGATATTTGTGATGAAGATGTAGAAATATTAACCCATGATAAGGATATAAAGGATTTTTCAGTTAGAGAGAAAGTTGGCATTCTTGATGATGAAAAAGTTATGGCAGAACTATCCTATATGGACAAAAAAGGATTTGAATGGTCTCTAATAGAAAAAGTTAAGGGAAAGTTTCCGGAAAAAGAGAATCAAGTATTTATAGATATAGCAACTGCTAAAAAGTTAGGTTATAAAGGAGAAATTGGTGAAGAGATAGAAATTCCATACAGTATTGAAAAACCTTACACAGGAGAGATTATAGAAAAGAAAAGTGAGAAATTTATTATATCGGGGACTTTTCAAAATCCTATTGACTCCAACGTTGGTGTAGGACAAATCTATCTATCAAAAGCTTATGTAGATCAATTATCCCTTCCGGGAAATAATAATGACGTGGAAGTAATGCTAAAGAATTCCTTTATGATAAGGGATAAGCTTATAAAAATTGCAGAGAGAAATGGTTATAAAGTGGTAGATGACCCTGGAAATCTATCCGACAAAGAAATAAGAATTGGTGTTAACTTTGCATATATTTTTTCTGGTGATAGTAGTTTTGATTTTAAAACATTTTTACCTTTCTTAGCTTTTTTGATTTTAGTAATTGTAGCGGGATACTTAATAATAAATAATATTTTTAAGATATCCGTAAATGAAGATATTAAACTTCTAGGACTTTTAAAAACAATTGGAATGACAAAGCCACAAATCAAAAAACTTATTCATCTTGAGTCTTTAGCAGTCGCACTTCCTTCAATAATAATTGGAGATATAATTGGAATTTCTATCGGAAAAATCATTTTAAACAAAATATTTGCAAGTAATGAGATGTTAACGAATGTAAAATTATCACTAACGGTAATGGTCTTAATTATCTTATTTTCGACAACCTTTACTTTGCTTACAGTATTTCTATCGGTGATGAGACCTGCAAGGTATGCAGCAAAAGTTTCTCCAATAGATGCCAGCAGATACAATGAAACCACGATAAAAAAGAAATATAAAAGCGAAGATATTTCTCTGGGAAAGCTGTCTAGAAGACAAGTTTTTTCCAATAAATTTAGATTTATATCGATAGTTCTTTCTATTAGCTTATCTGCAGTTATTTTAAATAGCGTTTTAACTTATACCGGCAATATTGATCTAGAAAAGGGGATTTCTGATGTAATTGCAACGGACTATAATATAGCAAGCCCAAAATATTTTAGGTATATGTACTCAGGAAGTGAAGACGGTATTAATGAAAAGTATATCGGTGAAATAGAAAACCATAAAGGATTTAAAAGTGGAGGTGCCTTATATTCATACGGTTATGAGTACACATATCCGGATATAAAAATAGAAGACAATAAAGTTGCTCCAATATTATTGGGAATAGATGACTATTTAATAAACAAACAAAAATTTATAGATGGAGATTTTGATAAAGATAAATGGCAAACTGGAAATTATGTCATTGTAGGTGAAGATAGCGATAAGAAATCTTCATTTAAAGCTGGCGATAAAATAAAGATCAAAGTAAAAAATAGCATTAAAGAAGTCCAAATTATGGGAAATATTAATTATAATTTTTCCGATGGATTGAGATATTATCCTATTATCCAGGAAAATCAATTTGATGAGTCTAGCCCTGAGTTAGATTTAGAATATTTTTATTTAAATCCTAATTTGTACAAAGAACTCACAGGCGATAATAGTATAATGTCCTATGGATTTGATGTAGAAGATAGTGAAAAGGAAAATTTTGATAAGTTATTAAAATCTTTTGAAAATGAACCAGGATTTTCCTATGACTCAAGAGATCTTCAAATAAAGTCTTTTAAAGATTTCAAAAATCTTATAGAATTTGTGGGTTATAGTTTATCTATAGTATTATTCTTAATATCTGTACTGAATTTTATAAATGTTATTGCTACTGAAATTTTGAGAAATATGGTGAACTTATCAATCCTTGAAGCAATTGGAATGACAAAGAAAAATATTAAAAAATATTTGGTGAAAAAGAATTTGATTTATTCTTTATGCGGCTTAGTATTTTCTTTCATCATTATGCTTCTTGTAGATAAATTTATCTTGATGGATTTTATGGAACAGACTCAGTGGACTTCCTATAAATTTATAATCATGCCTCTTATCCTTGTAAACTTTGTAAATATAATTATTGGGATATTATTTACAGGTAGATTCTATGAAAAGCACAGTCAAAATAGTCTTGTAGATAGAATAAGAAGTTTAGAATAATATAGGAGGTTTTATGAAAGAAAATTTAAGCAAGAAGATATTTCTATTTGGACTCGTAATATTTGTGATTTCCTACCTACTGCCAATAGATATCTTTAAAAGCTATACAAGTTTAAGACCAACTGGACTCACATCAATGTTTGTTTGCCCAATTATTGGACTAATAGGTTTAATATTGGGGATAAAGGAAAAGGATAAGTTGTTTATGGCTTTAAATATTTTTTTAATCTTATTACTTCCTATAGCAATGTTTGCTGGTCATGTCATAGGTATATAATTAAATTAGGATTCTAGGCTATATTTTGATATTGGTTGACAACAAAAAATATAGAGGTTTGGAAAAAATGTAATAAAATTGATGATATTGTTAATTTACCAATGAAGTTTGATACAACTATTTCTGATGATGGAACGGATTTTTAAGGAGACAGAAACAAAGATTATTACTTGCAAGAGCCTTATTATAAGAACCTAAGATTCTTTTATTGGATGAAGCTACTAGTAACCTGGATGCGGAAAAAGAATCTACAATATATAAAAATTTAGAACAATTTGAAGGTATAAAGTTTATAGTTGCACATAGAATATCAACTATAAAAAATAGTGACAGCATTATCTTTATAAGCTATGGTGAGATAAGTTCCATATGTAAATATGATAATTTAATAAAATACAATCCTAAGTACAGAGAGTTATACGAGGAGGTAATTAGTGTGGAAAAAATAATAAAAATAAAAAATCTTTATAAGAGTTATGGTAAAGGTTTAATAAAAAATGAAGTTCTTAAAGATATAGATTTAAATATCAATGAAGGTGAATTCGTTTCTATAATGGGAAAATCTGGATCAGGGAAGTCTACGCTTTTAAATATTATAGCTACAATAGAAAAACCGGATAAAGGTCAAATAGTAATTGATGGAAACAATATAGAGAAACTTAGTTTAAAAAAGGCAAATGACTTTAGAAGAGAATATTTAGGTTTTATTTTCCAAGATTTTAAATTAATTGAATCTATGAATGTTAAAGAAAATATTGCAGTTCCACTATTATTAAAAAACGAAAAGCCTAATACTATAAATCAAAAAATAGACAATATCTTAAAAAAATTAAATATAGAATACTTAAAAGATAAAAACTCTTATGAAATATCTGGTGGAGAAAAACAAAGAGTTGCTTGTGCAAGAGCACTTATAGGTAGTCCTAAGATTATACTGGCCGATGAGCCAACGGGGGCTTTAGATTCTAACTCTGCTGAAAATTTGATGAATCTTATAAAAGACATAAATAAAAAATTTAATACTACAGTGCTTCTAGTTACTCATGATAAAAATGTAGCCGAGTATGGAGATAGAATTATTACAATAAAAGATGGAGAAATAGAGGGATAAGATGAGAATAAGAATATCTAATTTAAGTCTAAAAGATAAAGTAGATAAATATAAGACTTATTTCATATCAATTATTGTTTGTGCGACTTTATTTTTTTCATTTCTTTCTATAGCTGATTCTAAAAGTGTGATAATGTCAAATGATTTATATGATTTTTCATATTTTGAAACAATAATAAGGTGGTTAATATACATAGCATCAACAGGGATATTTTTGATATTAAATTTCGTAAATGGAAATATTTATAAAATTAGAGTAAAAAGTATATCAGTATTAAATATTATGGGAGCAAAAAGATCTACCTTGGCTAAAATACTTGCTATGGAGATGCTACCTATTTATTGTATAGGTGTCTTAATTGGAATTTGTGTAGGTCAAATCACTTCTCAATTTATAAATGCTTTTATAGCAAATGCAATTTTAGAAAAATATTCCATAAATTTAGTATTTTATGCTAGTACCATTCTTAGAACTATTATTTATTTTGCTTTGATATTTCTTATAACAAATCTTTTTAATGCTTTTAAGATAATTAAAAAGAAACCAATAGATTTAATAAATGATGGGAAAAATATTAATAAAAAGACTGTATCAAAAACTAAGTTAATAATATCAAGCCTCATCTTCATTATCTGCTTAGTATATATATCATATAATATATACACTTATTTTAATTTAGATAGAGACTTTACAGGTCTAATACCAAATTACGAAAGCAATAAAGTTCAAACTAGTCTTTTAATAGCGTCAATACTACTTATGTATTCCTTTTTCTATACAATTATTTATTTTTTCGATAAGAAACGTAAAAATGGAAGCATATATCAAAAAGATAAGCTTTTTGTTTCATCTAATATTCAAATGAATATATTTGAAAATGTTAGGTTATTAGTAACTATAGTTATATTTTTGGTCATTTCTATTTTGGCTTTTTCATTGCCTAGAATCATGTCTACGATTGGGGAAGAGAATTATCATAATAGGATGAAAAATGATATATATGTTCTCACTGATTTTTATGTCCTGGACAGTCAAAAAGATGTTATAGGGAATGATTATTCTTTTATTGAAGATTTAGTAGAAGAGAAGGGGACAAATTTAGAAGGAAGCGTAGAACTTAAATATTTTTATCCAAGAAAAGAAGATTTTAAGCCTTATAGTAAGAAGAATAATAGATATGATGAATCTCGTTTAGCTATTTCTTTAAGTCAATACAATGAACTAAGGAAAATGCAAAATTTAGATAAGATTGAACTTAGCGATAATGAATTTGCTTACCAGCTAACAAATACTGTAGACATAGATCAGTATAAAAATGATTTAGCAAAAAATAGAAAATTAACATTGGATACGGTAGAACTAGTAGGTAAAGGTGAAGGACTTGATCATGTTTACAACGACAATCTAGGAACTTATATTTATGGTGGCATAAACCAGGATTTATTGATTTTTCCAGACAAAATAACAGAAAATTTAGATCTTGCAAAAATTAACTTTGTTGGCAATACTGATGGAGGGTTAGATTATAAAAGTGCAAAAGAATTAGAAAATGAAATAGAAAATACTGTTAATAAACAGTTTACAAATTTGGAAGATAAATATAAAGAGGAGTTAGAGAAAGAAAATTCAGAAGGATTTTTACAAGTTATTAGGCTTGATGAAATAGAAAAAGTGGACACTAAATTTATGTCACTATTGACTTTAGTATTGGGAACATATATTGGATTTATATTTACAATCATTGTAATGACAATTCTATTAATACAGTCCCTGATAAACACCAAAAACTCACTAGAAAACTATAAAATGTTAGAAATTCTTGGTTTAGATAAGAATAGGATTTTAAGTATAAATAACAAAATCACACGCTCATTCTCACTGATACCACTTGTTGTTTCTATTTTTATAATAGTATCTATACTAATATCTATCTATATTCGATTTAAAAATAGGATTAAGCTTTTTATTGGATTAGATAATTATATTTACTCGCTTTTAATAAGTATTTGTCTTGTATTAGTTTTCATAGTTCTATATATTTTTATTATAATTAGAGAAAATAAGAAGCTAGTAAATCAAAAAATGAGATAAGTAAGGAGATGAATATGTTTATTAAATTCAATGATAAACAAATGAATTTGAAAAGTCGGTTACAATTTCTATTATGGTGAGCTTAGCTGCAATGCTTATAATATCATTAGTAGCCCCTAATTTAAGGATGAGTACTTTAATAAAATATTATGACTACAAAAGTTTCTTAGGATTTCACTAGTCGTCTATGGTATTAATCTAATCATCTATCATTTTTCTTTAAAGAGAATTTTAGACAGACCGACCATAGATTTAATTCGAACAATATAATTTCAAAGAAAGAGAATAGTATGAAGAAAAATATCAGTAAAAAATTATTTATACTTGGACTCGTAATATTTGTGATTTCCTACCTACTGCCAATAGACATCTTTGAAAGCTATACAAGTTTAAGACCAACTGGACTCACATCAATGCTTGTCTGCCCAATTATTGGACTAATAGGTTTAATATTTGGGGTAAAGGAAAAGGACAGATTATTTATAGTATTGAATATTATGTTAATCTTATTACTGCCTATAGCAATGTTTGTAGGTCATCCAATATAAGTAATGCGACTAAAACAAGAAAATAATAAATTAAACAGCTCTTTTGTGGGCTGTTTTTTCTTAGTTCAAGAATGATATAATAGATCATAAGATTAATATTGATTAAACATATTCCCACATACGAGGCTTTTTAAAAATATCAAATTTTATCCATACTGACCACTCAAGCCATGTGGAGACTGTAGTATTGATGTCAAGAAAATAGAATAACAAGCTATAAAACTGTTGAAATTAATGGCTTTTAGGATTTTAGAAGAAATCTTAAAAGCCATTTTTCTATTTGAAAAATACCTTGTGGGAACATTTCAAGTTTAGATTATTGCAGGGTGTGTAGACACTATGGATATTTAGGGTGGAGTAGACAGAATGGATATAATTTATTTGTTTCCAATCATTTATTAAAACAAGTTATGTATAAAATTGTTTTAATTATCATTTATGCTTATTCAACAATTCATAAGAGATATTATGGTTAGTGCAGAGAACTTGATTAGCTAGTTAATATAGTTGCAAATTATTCTGTAAAGCATTAATAAAAAAAGCAAGTATTATATAGATCTGTAAGATTAAAATCTATATTATTTTTAAGTAGCCCAACTGTTACGGCGACAGATAGTTCTCTAAGATTCGTTTTTATATTGGCCATGCGGTCCTCCTTTTATTTGAATCTTTATTCCACATGTTTAGTTTCAATAATATCTTCTAACTTAACATCAATAGCTTCACAGATTTTTAATAAAGAGCTTGTATTTACATTTCCGCCTTTACTCAATTTATTTAAGGTAGAAGAACTAATACTAGCCTGCCTAATCAAATCTGTTTTGCGCATGTTTTTATCAATTAAGATTTTCCATAATTTGTTATAGTTCAATTCTAGCTTCAAAATTCAATCCTCCTAGTCTGTCACGCCTTTAAGAAATCCATAGCGACCAAAGTCTTCATTTTTGGTAAATTCCACCGTATGAAGGCTATATTCATTCCAGTCCATTTTTGGTAAATTCTTATTATTATCTATCAATATAATCTGTCTGTGATTTCCAGTTTCTATTAGGAACTTATAGAAAGCATACCTCATATTATCAAGACGCTCTTTAGTAGTTTGTTGATCTGCGATTGCTTCATCTAGGCCTAGTAGCGGAGTATCAACCATGAATATTGGAATAGGGTACGTGGCGTATAAATCTAAATATTCTAGCATAGATAAACTTACTACTGAATTTAAGTAGGCACGATACCCCTTACCTTGACTAGATTTAGGTTCACCATTTAAAGAAACATCGAAAGTGTTTCTATCAAATCTTGCAGTGCTTAAATTAGGAAAAGAACATTTTTTAAGATTGGTTTCAAGGATAGTACTCAGATTACGGAAGAAATTTAGAGGAAATCTATCTAATGGTTTATATTTATTATCTTCAATTTTATCATCATCATAGTCACTAAGATCTTCATTCCACTCAGACGCCATTTTTCTTAAAGTCGCTTTTTCTGTTTGTAAATTAAAATACATATTATGTTCTCTTATGGTGTTTTCTAATTCTTTTATTGCAGGAGCTAGTATTTTATTAATACGATGACTGTTTTGATTAATAATAGTTTGATTAGATTTAATCTTATTCTCTAAAGCTATGTCCTCTTCTTTAAGAAGTTCTAGGGTTTCAGTTAAGTCCTTTAATTTAATCTGTATGTTTTTTAGCTCGATAGCTACACTTTCTAAATTTACTAAATTGTCTTCTTCAGTCATCTTGGAATTGCAAAAAGGGCATGAGGTGTCTTCTTCGTAAGAATGCATTGGTCTATTTCCCTCAACTATAAAAGATAGTCTATTTAAATCAATCTTGTATTGATCAATTAACTTTTCGAAGTTTCGAATACTTATACTGTTTTCTTCTCTTTCAACAAAAAGAGAAGTATTTTCCTCGGTTAGCATTTTATTTTCTTTTGTAATTTTAGATAGTGCATCATTATTATAGTTAACTTGATGTAAAGCATCATTTAAATGATTCTCAGCCTCTTCTTTGCTTATGCTTTTTAGAGTTTCAGATATTTTGGACTCTTCTTCAGAAATCTTTTTAAGTTTATTATTTACATAGGCTCTAACTGCTTGATTTTTTAACTTTATGCTATCAGGAGATTCTTCTTTTTCTAAAGGGGCTTGATTTTCACCATTTATAAGAAATAAAAGAGAGGAACGAAAAGCGGTTAAAGAAGTATTTGTCTTTGGATCTAAAATAGAACCTTCTCGTAAAATTTCAGATTCTTTGAGAAAGAAGATGTGTAAGAAAGTTCGCCAAGTAAGATTTTGTGTTGCAAAGTTTTCATTTTTAATTACTTTAATTGGAAGTTGATCTATTCCAAGGAGAGTAAGAAATATATCGGAGAGAGTCATTTTTGTTTTAGAAACTAGAGGGTATTCTCCGCTCTCTATATCTGGAATAGAGCTTCTAAGATACACCTTGTTCTTATTTTCTTCTAAATACCTTTTAATTTGAATAGTACCACTTTCACAAACAAGGTCTATAATTAGATAATCTTGATTATCTAAACCATCAACTTTACTTGCACCAAAAAGATAATCAACACATTTTAAGATTAAAGTCTTACCCGTGTTGGAGGGGCCGTGGATAAGATTGAATCCATTAACAAAGTCAACTTTAGATATCTCACCTTGATTGCTAATGCTTTGAATCGATTTTATATAAAAAGATTTAGCTATCACTTATATCCTCCTTTTACGTGAAATTCCATTAATATAATTCAAAACTTCAGTATCTGAGTACTCACTGAAATAATCCTGTACATCAATTGCAATGTTCATATAGTTCATTGCATAGTCAAGCTTTAGTTCTTCTATAACATCTTTACCTCTATCAGTAATTTTAAAGACAAAACCTTGATTCGTTCCTGACACTGAAGCGAAACCTTTGGATACTAGTGCTTTTAGAGCCTGTCTTCCGGATTTTAAACGAGTAGCAAGTTCCCCCAATCGATATGGGTTTTCTCCATGTAAGTCGGAATCTTCAATCTTAAAGGTTTTAGAGTATAAGCTTAAATAATCTAAAGAGGAAATGTAGTCTGCGGTTTTCTCTTTTCCATCAAGAACAAAAAGTTGTATAAGGATTCTAAGGGAGATTTCGTAGATAGAATTAAATAGATTACTCATCTTCATCCTCCTCAACCCAGACTAATCGACTATCATTTACTAACATATGGCAAAACCCACATTTTCTTTTTATGGTTACCAACTCTGGTAAGTGATATAGCTTTGAGCCATTGAGTTCAACTTTAGATGCCTGCTCTAAAACAGATAGTAGTCTATCATATCCATCAGGATAGTTTTTTCTACTTGTATTGACAACACCATCATAGGTTTCATCTAGAAGTTTTTGAAATTCATCAGAATCTGAGAAAATAGTATCTCTTGAAAAATTTTTCAAACTCTCAGCCTCATAAAAATTAACTCTTTGCTCTTGGAAGTTTTCTCTATATTTCTTTTTGAAGGTAGCTCTGTTTGAAATGTCAATATCAGTTTTTCCAGCATCATTATAGGCATCAATTAAAGCATAAATATATTTTAATTTCATTTCATCTTCAGGAATATCTTCTGATGGTACATCTGAAATTGGCATAGGTATTTTGGCATCTCCGAAAACCAACATTCCATTTTCTACTTTTACTTTACTGATAAAGTCTTCAACATTTATAGGTTGAGGACTTTTTTTATTTCCATTTGTAGCTATATCGGTAAGTATCTTCGTAAGAAGCTCTGCTGCTTTACTGCCTAAGTTAAAAAAATTAAGACCATCAATTGAAAACTCAGACTGAAACAATTCATACATAGCTGAGGTGATTGAATCATCGGTGTCATCAATAAAAGCTGCCAGTGCTTGTTCATCCTTGTATTTTAAAAGTTCTATAGCAACATCCTTTGAAATATTAGCTGAACCATAAGCATATTTTTTAATAGTAGAGGAACTTCTTTCTACATCAGAGAGGTCCTCTTCGGTATATGGTGTATAAATTTCAAATACGCTTTGCGTAAAATATTCAATACTTTCTTTATTTTCTTTAAGTGGTCTAATGCATTTTATGAATTTAGAAAAAGGCGTTTTGCTCATAATTTTCCTCCTTTCTGTGGTCCGATTAGACCACGGACTTTTCTGGACCAATTCCGACCATGTAAAAATATCTAATTTTATAAGATAGAAACAGATATAAGGTTAGTGACTAATTAAATTATATCACAGCTTATTTCGTTTTACTAAAGGCATTATTTAGAAAGACGAATAAAAAATCTGTTAAAAACGAAAAAAACATTCTCAAGTCCGAGATGCGCATTAGGACGTAGGGGATTACAAAAATAGCTAAAGAAGTCTATTAGACTTATGAGCTTTTTGATCTCTACGTTTATTTCTAATGTGCATTTTTTAGTGCAGAAAAATACGGTGGTCAATTTTGTTTCCCCTGAGAATTAGCCAATTCAAGGAGGAAACGAAAAATGCGAATCAGAAAAACACGACAAGATCAGAGAAGAACCTACATTTATCAATCTGCTACTGGGAAAAAAGAAGTCATCACAGCAGGAGAAAATGGGGTCACAGAAGTGGATATTAAGATGCTCCACTCTATAGATGATAGTGAGGTCTACAATAATTTCAAAAATATGAGATCAGGTAGAACAGAAGAGGAAAAAGAAGAAATTAAAAGATGGAGAGAAAAGTATATTGAGGATTTTGAGAAAGAACATGGATATAAGCCAAACAAAAAAGACGTGGAGTATATGGTAAATGAGGTATTCCCTAAGAACTATAATCTTTCCTTAGATTATGACCAAAATGGTGAATTAGATTCAGACAAAAAGACTATTTCCTATGAAGCATCCACTTGCGATGACTATAGCGATTTTATTTCCCCATGGTCAGACCAAATGGAGAAACTATTAAAAGAATTAACTGCTAAGCAAAGACGAGTAGTCCAATTAATGTATGTAGAAGGATATAAGCAATCGGAAATTGCAAAAATGCTAGGTATATCTTCAGTTGGTGTAAAGAAACACTTGGATAAGACCAAGGCCTTTATCAAGAAAAATTATAAATAAATTTTATGGTGGGGTTAAAAATCTCACCTTTTTCTTTGCCTGTGACTTGTAGGGGAGAGAACCTTACAAGTTTTAAAGAAGGGAGGTCATTACTTGAAACACAGAGTTGTTATTAATGTAAGCAATGCGAATAGCAAGAAAAGGAAAGTGATGGAAGCGGCAGAGATGAGTTTACCAAAGAGAATTATCAGGTTTCTATTTGGAGACTTTACACAGATCTACCTATTAAAGCCAGGCGATCAAATTGAATCAGTCGATATCAAAGAAGTGAAGGAAGGAGAAAAAGATGTCAAGAATAAAGCTACTAATGGGAATCAAAGAAGATGCAGAGAATCTTGCATCTAGTATAGGTGTCCTTCTCACAGCACTAGAAAGTGATGAGGAACTACCTAAAGAAGAAAAGGTAAAGCAAGAAGAAAAGACCTATGAGATTGAAGATGTTAGAAAGATACTAGCCGATAAATCAAGATTAGGTCATACAGCAAAGATAAGAGAACTCTTAGTAAAGTATGGGGATAAAAAGTTATCTGAGATTGAACCAAGTAATTATAAAGACTTGGTGGCAGATGTGGAGAAACTCTGATGGGTGATCATGCAATATTATCTGCATCAAGTAGTTCACGTTGGATTCACTGTCCACCAAGCGTTAGGCTTTCTCAAAAATATGAAGATGAAGTTAGTCCCTATGCACTTGAAGGCACCTCAGCTCATGCCTTAGCAGAATATAAACTAAAGAAGTTATTAGGTTTAGATACTAAAGACCCAACAGAGGATTTGGATTTTTATGATGAAGAAATGGATGAGCTAACTGATGGATATGCCTCATACGTAGCAGAAGTTATAAGTAGATACGAAAGCCCAGCCGTCTTTGTGGAAGAAAGGCTTGACCTTTCAGAATATGTTAAGGAGTCCTTTGGTACAGCTGACTGTGTAGTTGTAGGTGGTAATGACCTCCATATAGTAGATTTAAAGACTGGATATATTTTTGTAGATGCCAAAGAAAACACACAACTCATGTTATATGGACTTGGTGCATTAAGTCTCCTTGATGGAATTTATGATATCGAGAAAGTAGTTCTTCATATCTATCAACCAAGAAGATGCAATATATCAACTTATGAAATTAAAAAGATAGAACTTTATAAGTGGGGAGAAACCATACGAGAAATTGCCGAGAAAGCTTACAAAGGCGAGGGAGAATTTTCTTGTGGGGAATGGTGTATCTTCTGTAAAGCAAAGAACAAATGTAGGAAAAGGGCAGAAGAAAACTTAAAACTGGCACAAGAAGAATTTATCCTACCACCAGAACTATCTGATGATGAAATTGAAGAGATTTTACCAAGACTAGACGAAATGGAACAATGGGTCAAAGATATCAAGGCCTATGCTTTAGAAAGAGCAATGAAGGACCATAGATGGAAGAGCCTAAAACTTGTCGAAGGCAGGTCTAATCGAAGATACCGAGATGAAGATGAAGTTATAAACAAAGTAAAAGAACTGGGATTTAATCCCTTTGAAGAAAAGTTACTTGGCATCACAGCTATGACTAAGTTACTAGGTAAGAAAGTCTTTGATGAAAATATCACTGACTTATTAGAAAAACCAAAAGGAAAGTTAACCCTAGTAAGCATTAGAGACACACGAGAAGAAGTAAAAATTGACAATGTTAAAGAAGAATTCGGAGGATTTAATTATGCAAAATAGAACAAAAGTAATTACAGGTGAAGTTAGATTAAGCTATGCAAATGTTTGGGAACCAAAGTCAATCAATGGTGGTAAAGAAAGATACTCAGTATCTGTCATCATTCCAAAGAGCGACCAAAAGACCATTGAGAAGATTGAAAAAGCAATAGATGCTGCTATTGATGAAGGACTTTCTAAATTCAATGGAAAAAAACCTAATAAGAAAGCTATCAAACTTCCATTAAGAGATGGTGATACAGAAAAAGATGACGAGGCTTATGCAGATGCATACTTCTTAAATGCGAACTCTATGACAGCGCCCCAAATCGTAGACAGAAATGTAGAAGCAATCCTTGATAGGAGTGAAGTCTACTCCGGAGTTTATGCAAGGGTATCCCTTAACTTCTATGCCTACAATGTAAATGGCAATAAGGGCGTAGCGGTTGGCCTTGGAAATATTCAAAAACTAAGAGATGGTCAACCTCTAGGTAATAGGTCTAATGCAGCAGATGACTTCGATGCCATGGACGATGATGATGAAGATTTCTTAGCATAGGAGATAGAAATGGACTATTTAATTACAGCGATAGTTTTAGCTATTTGGTCCTTTTTATGGTATAAGCTTGGATTTTTACAAGCTCAGCTAAAAGAACTAGATAGAGACATTAGAAAAATAGAAAAACAAATAAAAGAAGATAGAAAAAATAATTTAGCAGAATTAACAAAGCTTAGTGATAGCTATGAAGAGATTGTCCATAGATCTTGAGACCTATTCTTCAGTTGACTTAGGCAAAAGTGGTGTATACAAATATGCCGAGAGTGAGGATTTTGAAATCCTCCTCTTTGCCTATTCTATTGATGATGGAGAGGTTGAGGTTATTGATTTAGCAAGTGGAGAGAAAATTCCTAGTGAAATATTATCAGCACTTCGTGATGAGAAAGTTGAAAAGTGGGCCTTTAATGCCAACTTTGAAAGGGTGTGTTTGACTAGATATCTTGGAGAAAGATTAAAGCCTCAAGGCTGGTATTGCACCATGATTTGGTCAGCATATTTAGGGCTTCCCTTATCTCTTGAAAAGGTCGGAGAGGTCTTGAAACTAGAGAAACAGAAAATGGCGGAAGGTAAGTCTCTCGTCAGGTATTTTTCTATGCCTTGTAAGCCTACTAAGTTCAATGGAATGAGGACAAGAAATCTATCAAAGCACGATAAAGAAAAGTGGTTTATCTTTAAAGAATACAACAAGAGAGATGTGGAAACTGAAATGGCTATAAAACAGAAGCTATCAGACTTTCCTATGCCTCAATCAGAATGGGAGAACTACTGGACAGACCAAAATATAAACGATAGAGGAATTTTAATTGATAAGACTCTAGTCGATTCAGCGATTAAGTTTGATGAAATTCTCAGAAAAGAAAATATGGGAAGAGCGGGTAAACTTACTGGTCTTGAAAATCCAAACTCTCCCTTACAGCTAAAAGAATGGCTTAATAAAAAAGGCTTAGAGATAGATTCCTTAGCTAAGAAAGATGTAGAGTCTGCTCTAAAAAATGCTGAAGGAGATATTAAAGAAGTATTGGAACTTAGACAGGAATTATCTAAGTCTTCAGTTAGAAAATATGATGCTATGAAAAATGTAAAAGGAAAAGATAATCGAGTAAGGGGTCTGATCCAATTTTATGGAGCAAATAGAACTGGAAGGTATTCGGGACGTCTTATCCAGGTGCAAAATTTAAGGCGTAATAACCTAAAGGACTTAGAACTTGCAAGAAGTCTTGTAAGAGACAAAGAATATGAAAGTTTAGAAATGCTCTATGACTCACCACCTGATGTCTTATCTCAACTGATTAGAACAGCCTTTATACCAAAAAAGGAATGTCGATTTATAGTTTCAGACTTCTCAGCTATTGAAGCTCGTGTCCTTGCATGGATTGCAGGAGAGGTCTGGGTGCTTGATGCCTTTAAAAATGGAGAGGATATCTACTGCTCTACAGCAAGTCAGATGTTTGGCGTGCCTGTTGTAAAGCATGGCATTAATTGGGAGTTAAGGCAAAAAGGTAAGGTAGCCACGCTTGCCTGCGGTTACCAAGGATCTGTAGGAGCGCTTAAAGCTATGGGCGCTATAGAAATGGGGTTAAATGAAGATGAACTTCAAGGTATTGTTGATTCGTGGCGAGAAGCTAATCCCAACATTGTAAGGCTTTGGTGGGATATTGACTCTGTTGTAAAAAGAGTCGTTAAGACCAGGACTAGAGAGAAATATAGAAATTTAGTTATCAGCTACGAAAAAGGAATTCTCTTTATAGAACTTCCTTCAAAAAGAAGACTTGCTTATCCAAAGGCAAAAATCGGGATGAATCGATTTGGTGGAGAGTCAATAGTCTATGAAGGAATCGTAGTAGGAAATAAATGGGACAAGATTGAATCCTATGGAGGAAAGTTTGTAGAAAACATCGTCCAAGCTATAGCTCGAGATATCTTAGCTGAAGCTATAAAAAGATTAGAAGATAGAGGATTTAATATCGTCATGCATATCCATGACGAGGTTGTAATAGAAAGTGATTCATCTAGTATCGAAGAAATAAATGAAATCATGTCCTTACTTCCTAGCTGGGCACCTGGACTTATTCTTGATGCAGATGGATTTGAAAGTGAATTTTATAGAAAAGATTAAAGAGGAGGTTAAAAATCTCCTCTATTTCTTTGCCTGTGATTTAGGAGGGAAACCTCTTAAAAATTCACAGGAGGTAATTCAATGAATGAACTAATACCAAAGAACGATTATGGAATATTTGCAGATCACAATGATGTTGCAAGAGTGGACAGTAGATTTGTAGCAGAGTTTTTTGAAAAGAGGCACTCTAATGTTATAAGAGATATACAAACAATCACTCAACCCAAATCTGGGCTCAGTGAAGAATTTATTGAACTCAATTTTGAGCTCAGCAGTTATAAGGATGTAACTGGAAGAAATCTACCATGTTATTTATTAACTAGAGATGGATTTACTATTTTAGCTATGGGTTACACGGGCAAAAAAGCCATGAAATTTAAAGAGCTCTATATTAAGAAATTTAACGAGATGGAAGAATTCATAAAGACTCTAGTATCAGCTAGAAAAGAATTCCCTCTTTTAACCGAGAATATAAGATTGCTTCATGACAATCCAAAAGCTTATCACTTTAGTAATGAGTGTAACATGCTGAATCGTATCGTTTTAGGTAAGAGTGCAAAAGAATTTAGATTAGAAAATGATATACCAAAAGGAAAAAGTATAAGACCATACCTGAATCAATCACAAATAGAGATGATTGAAACCTTGCAAAAAGTAGATATTGGTTTATTAGTAGCGTTTCCTACTTATCAAGATAGAAAGAAACACCTTGAATGGTACAAGCAAAAATTGGAGGTACAAAATGTTTTATGTGAAAGAAAAAATCAATGATTCTATGGAAATAAGCATTGAAATAAATGATGAGAATGTCTTTTGCACCTGTCCAAAGTGTGGAAAAGAAGTTCGAGTAGATTTAAATAAAGTATTGGAAGATGGCGATGTATTTTCTACTCAAGTTTGCTGTAATACTTGTAGTGAAACAATGAGGGATATTTATGAATAAGGAACTATACAACGGGAGTGGGTGCAAGGATCCCACTCCTTATCAAGCAATTAAAAATACAGAGAAAAGGTACTATCCCTTGGTATATATCTGCAGTCCATTTTCTGGAGATGTTGAAAATAATGTCATCAAGGCACAGAAGTACTCTCGCTATGCCTTGGATAGAGGAAATATTCCCATAGCACCACATCTTTTATTTCCTCAGTTTATGAGTGATGAAAGTGAGAGAAGACTTGCTATGCATTTTAATTATGTCCTTCTTGGAAAATGTGAAGAAGTCTGGGTCTTTGGTGACAACATAAGTCCTGGAATGGCAGAAGAAATAAGAGTTGCTGAGAAGAGAAAAATGAAGATTCGATATATAAGGGAGGTAGCCTAATTGAAAATATATACCTCAAATCAAATAGGAGTGGAGTCAAATTGTGTTTATCCAAATGAGGTCAATGCAGTAGATGTTAGGTCATTTGAGAAAGCTGCGAGTTTTGACCATGTAATGGCTAAGTATAAAAACTCCTACAGGTCCAACGATAATTTTATAGAGTCGGAATGTGTTCCCATGGATATAGACAACGACCATTCAGAAAATCCAGATGATTGGATTTCAACTAACGATTTAAAGAGAATATTTGATGGAGTTAAATTTGCCATAGTTTACAGCAGAAACCATAGAAAAGAAAAAAATGGAAAAGCTGCAAGACCAAGAATGCACATATATTTTCCAATACCTAAGATTACAAATCTTGATGACTATGTAGAATTAAAAGAAAGGTTGGCAGAGACTTATACTTTCTTTGATGGAAATGCCTTAGATGGAGCAAGATTTTTCTTTGGAGTTAAGAATCCTGCTGTTGAAATAGTTAGGGGAAGAAAATATATAACAGATATTCTAAAAGATGACTTTGAAGACTTTGATAATTCTCAAGACTTGATTCAGCAAGGCTCTAGAAATTCAACTATGAACCATTTTGCTGGTAGGATTCTAGTTCGATATGGAAATACAGATGAGGCAAGAGAATTATTTGATAAAAAAGCTAGTCTTTGTTCACCACCACTCCCAGATGATGAACTGGCACAAATCTGGAGGTCTGCTTGTAAATTCTATAAAAAGGTAGCTGCAAGTGAAGATTATGTTCCACCTGAAGAATACAATGAAAGATATGAGGAATATAAGCCTGAGAAACTTACAGATATAGCAATGGCTGAAATCTTTACTAAGCACAACAAAGATAAAGCCATCTACACGATATCTCAAGGCTGGCTTTATTGGACGGGCAAGAAGTGGGAAGATTCTGAGCTAAAAGTAATGAGTCTTTATATGGAGACTGCCAAAAAAGTTTTAGAAAATGCAAGCATTGAATTTAAAGAGACCTATCAAGAATTAGCAGATGCTGAAATGATGGGAAGTAAGGAAGAAAAAGCACAAGCAAAATTAAAAGTAAATAGTGCAAAAGCCTATATCAATTTTGCTAAAAAGATGAACGACCACGGAAAAGTATCTGGAATATTAAAACTAGCTAAGTCTTTGTTAGAAGTTAAAAATGAAAAACTTGATGCAGATGCTTTTATTTTAAATACACCTGTTGGAGTTATTGATTTAAAAACAAGTGAAATAAAAGAGCATGACCCGTCTTACTATTGCACGAAGATTACTGCCCTAGCTCCAAGTAAGGATAATATGGATATGTGGATAGATACTTTAAGGGATGTAACTGGTGGAGATGATGAGTTTATTAATTTCTTAAAGTTCCATGCAGGGTCGACATTAATAGGTCATGTTTATGAAGAAGCACTCCTTATAGCTTATGGAGATGGAGGAAATGGGAAGTCTACAGTCTTTAATTCAGAGGCTCACGTTCTTGGAGACTATGCAGGTAAAATCCCAGCTGAGTCTTTAACAACAAGAGCAAAGAATGTGAAGGTTGATCTAGCAGAGTTATGTGGTAAGAGATTTATTCTAGCCTCTGAAACAGAAGAGGGTCAAAGACTGTCAAGTTCTATGTTGAAGCAGATAGCAAGTGTTGATGATATTTCAGCAGAAAGAAAATACTATGCACCCTTTTCATTTACGCCAACGCATTCTACTATTCTCTATACAAATCATCTACCAAAGGTGGGTTCTAATGATCGAGGAACCTGGAGAAGAATTGTAGTGGCTCCATTTTCTGTTGCCATCAAAAATCCTAAGACAGACTATATAGATAAGCTTCTAGAAAAAGCAGGTGGGGCAATTCTACAGTGGATGATTGAAGGAGCAAAAGAATATATAGATGCAGGCTTTAAATATCCAAAGTGTAATGTTGTAGATGATGCTAAAAGATCATATAAAGAAGAAAATGACTGGATAAGCCATTTTATTTCAGATAAATGCATAAAAGGAACAAATTATAAAGAAATGAGTGCAAGGTTATATCAAGTTTATCGTGAGTGGGCTGGTTCAAATGGAGAATACATTAGGAACAATAGAGATTTTTCGCGAGCCCTTATAGCAGAAGGTTATGAAAAGAAAAGGACAAATAGAGGAATTGAATGGGGCGGTATAACCATCAATGATTTAGTGGAGTCAGAAGACGACTTTTTATAAATGCATCTTAGTGTAGCATTTATAGGCTAAATAAAGATGATTGTATAGAAAAAAGTTTTTCTTAATTAATGAAAAGTGCATACACTAAACTACAAAAAGACATGACTATTTACACTTGACTTAACAGTAAAATGGCTTAATATACGCATTTTGTATGGTGTGAATAGTTATAGCCTACTTTCTTTTATATATTATTTTTATTCTCTCGTGTAAAAGGTTTATATAAAGCTACACTATACAACACTTAAAAAATGGAGGATTTATGAATTTCTATAACTACATGATGAAAAATCACTTAAATGAAAAGTCTCCAAGAGGAGATTTAGCAAGAGATATGAAGGAAGATAGAGACTTTCCTAAAAATAAAACGGGGAAATTTAAGGGCTGGAAAAGACTGATTAAAAATTATTTAGAAAGCCAGGGTGCTTGTTATGATTGTATGATGACTTTTGAAGAAGCGTGGAAGGAGTATGAAAATTGCGAGAGAAAGAGATTGAATCTGCCCTTGTTAAAAGAGTAAAAGAGAATAAGGGTCTTTGTCTTAAATTTACATCTCCATCAATGACGGGAATACCAGATAGAATAATAATTCTACCTAAAGGAAAGATAGGATTTGTGGAAACAAAAAGACCTGGAGGAGAACCAAGACCAATTCAGAAAAAGAGAATAAGACAACTTAAAAACTTAGGTTTTAGGGTTTATGTTCTTGATACCAAAGAAAATATCGATGAAATAATAAAGAAGATTGGTGGTGACTAATTGGAATACACTCCACATAAATACCAGAACTATGCTACTGAATTTATAAAAGTAAATGAAGAATCAGCACTTCTATTGGATATGGGACTTGGCAAGACGGTTATAAGCCTAACAGCTATAAAAGATTTACTCTTTGATTCTTTTGAAATTTCTAAAGTTTTAATTGTAGCACCATTAAGAGTTGCAAGAGATACATGGAAGGAAGAAATAGAAAAATGGTCTCACCTTGATATCTTAAAATATTCAGTAGTCATAGGAAGTGAAAAAGAAAGAATAAAAGCATTAAATAAACAAGCAGACATTTATCTAATCAATAGGGAAAATGTAGACTGGCTTATAAATAAGAGTGAACTACCATTTAACTACGATATGATTGTAATTGATGAATTATCATCTTTTAAGTCTCATAGGTCAAAGAGGTTTAAAGCTTTGATGAAAGTTAGACCAAAGGTAAAAAGAATAGTTGGTCTTACTGGAACTCCATCATCAAATGGTCTAATGGATTTGTGGGCTGAGTTTAGACTGCTTGATATGGGAGAGAGGCTTGGAAGATTTATTGGTCAGTACAGAGAAATCTACTTCAGACCAGATAAAAGAAACGGACCAATCATTTATTCTTACAAACCACTACCTTTTGCTGAAGATGCAATCTATGAAAAAATATCAGATATAACAGTTTCTATGAAAGCTGAAGATTACCTAAAAATGCCAGAGAAGATAAACAATGAAGTCTTTGTAAATCTATCAGATAAAGAAAGAGATATCTATGAAACCTTAAAAAAAGACCTGGTCGTTAGTATTAAGGATAAAGATATAGATGCAGTTAATGCTGCTGCACTTTCTAATAAGTTACTTCAAATGGCGTCAGGTTCTGTTTATGATGAAGATAAAAATATGATTCATATTCATGATAGAAAGCTTGATGCCTTGGAAGATTTAATAGAAGGCGCAAATGGTAAACCAGTATTAATAGCTTATTGGTACAAGTCAGATTTGAAAAGAATAAAACATAGGTTTGATGTAAGAGAACTTAAGACAAGTGAGGACTTTAAAGAATGGAATCAAGGTAAGATTCCTGTAGCCATTATCCATCCAGCATCTGCTGGTCATGGATTAAACCTACAAGCAGGTGGCTCAACACTTATTTGGTTTTCTCTTACTTGGTCATTAGAACTTTATGAACAAACCAATGCCAGACTATATAGGCAGGGTCAGAAAGAAACAGTTGTAATTCATCATATCTTATCTAAAGGAACTATTGATGAAGATGTAATGAAATCATTAGAAAATAAGAATAAAACACAAGCTGCACTTATTGATGCAGTAAAAGCAAATCTAGATAGTTAATGTCATATAATGTCACTATCAAAATTTGCTAAGATTAATACAAGAGTAGAAGTTATATGGATAACTTACCTCAAAACTTATGGAGGTAAGAAAATGCACCCTTCCAATGAAAGATAACGAAATCAGAGATTTCTATCTTTCTATTGTTGGGCACGAGAACATTTTCTTTCCTTCTATCGAAAGGGGTAAGAAAATGAATGCAAAAGAGTATTTAAAACAAGCTTTTTATTTAGACAAAAGAATTAACAGCAAGCTAGAGCAAGTTGAAAGTTTAAATGCATTAGCAACAAAAGTTACATCGACCTTATCAGATATGCCTAAGAGTCCTAATAGAGGACCATCAAAACTTGAAGATACTATTGTTAAGATTATTGATCTTCAAGAAGAAATCAATAGAGATATAGATAGGTTGGTGGATTTAAAGAAAGAAATCGTAAGAACAATAAAAAAGATTGAAGATAAAGAACTTCAAGTCGTTTTAGAAAAAAGATATCTTTGTTTTGAATCTTGGGAGAAGATAGCGGTTGAGATGAATTACTCAATTCAGCATATTTTTAGATTGCATAGTAAGGCTTTAAAAAATATAGAAGTATAAAAAAATAGGGTGACGCATAAATGCATCACCCGCAAAACTTTCGTTTTCAATTCGTGTATTTATTATAGTATTAAATTTAAAACTTTTCCAGGATATCGTGGTGTCCAATATCTAAAAGAAATATCAATTCATTATTTTCATAGAACCAAATAATGCGAATATCCATATTCACAGAAGACTCCCATATTCCATCTGTACCTTGTATTTTCTTAGTTCTTAAAGATGGATGGGTAGGATTTTCTACGAAAAATTTAAGTTTCTTTTTCGTTTGTTTCTTTTCAGTATCAGATAGTTTTTTGTAATGTTTTTTAAAGGCCTTCGAATAAGTAATTTTATAGGACATTACTTGTCTAACTCCTCAAAAAGGGAGTCAATGGAGTCAAAAACAGGTTGATTCCCATTTTTTATAGATTCTTTAATCTCTTTTACTTCAGCTTTTAAATTTTTTATGACATGCTCTGGATAGATTGCAACTGGAACAAGTACAATTTTTCCATTATCTTCTATGACTTCAAATTGGTCACCTTGATTTAATTCCATAGAGTTTACTATGTCTTTTGGGATAGTAACTTGTGATTTAGCTTTTAGTTCAACTAACATAACAAAACCTCCTTAGTTAGAAATTCGTACTTTCTAACTAAATTATATTTTCTTCTAAGAGAAAAGTCAAGTGGAGAGTAAAGTTGATAGAATGAGAGTAAGTAGTTGTAGTATAGTTAGAATAGCAAAAGAATAATAAAATGAGCCTTGGAGATAAAATCTTCAGGGCTTTCTTTATGGAGTGATAAAGTGCCGAGAAAACCTAAGAGACCATGTTCACATCCAGGTTGTCCAGAATTAGTTGATGGACGATTCTGTAAGAAACATGAGAAAGAATACAACAAAAACTATGAAAAATATAAACGAGATCCTAACACTCATAAGCGTTATGGAAAAGCATGGAGAGTTATAAGGAAAAGATATGTAGCAGAGCATCCACTTTGTGAGATGTGTTTAAAAGAAAATAGAATGACAAAGGTAGAGGAAGTACATCACATACTTCCTCTTTCTCGTGGTGGAACTAATGACGAAGATAATCTTATGAGTCTTTGTAAATCTTGTCACTCAAAGATTCACGCTGAGCGTGGAGATAGGTTTGGAGGATAGTTTTCCGTGGGGAGGGGGAGTCGTTATCTTAAAAGCTGATTTCCCTACCAACGGTGCCGCCCTCTCACGCACAAAAAGACAGGTTCAAAGAGGGTATTAAAATTTAGTCTATACGGTATATAGAATATGAAAGTTGGTAATAATATAAAAATGCCTTATTATTTAGAATGAGGGGAAAAACATAGAGTGAAATCAACGAATAGACAAAAAATATTGTCGATATATTTCCGTGGAGAAAAAAATTGACAATTAAAACTAAAAGCTGTACTTTTTAAAAAGGAGGAGATATATGAAAAAAAGAAAAAGTATTGTTTTATTAGCTTTGATTTTGCTAGGAACTACAATTTTTCCAAATTTAAGTTTTGCTAGTTCTAACAGCGATTATATTTACGAGCAAGAGTTAAGCATTAATGATAATTTTGATAATGCAAATTCTAAAATACAAGAGCGTAGCATTCCATCGTGGATATCAAAAAAAGCAATTAAAGCAGCAATTAAACCTAGCAATCAAAGGAAAGTAGTTAATTTAGTGGGGCGATATGTTGGTGGTGACATGGCTGTAAAAGTTGGAAAGTATTACGATAAAATAGCTGAAGCACTTGAACCGCTATTAAAATGGGCTGAAATACCTGCACAAGCAGTAGATGATTCAATATATAGAACTCTATATAATTTTGGGGTTAGTAGCGCTGAAGCGAGATCTATTGGCCATGCAGTTAAGACTATCATTGATTTAGTGATCTAGGAAGTAGAATCATATACAATGAGAAATATGAAAGATAGAGATATCATATCCGAGCGTATTGTTGATGGCTTTGTGTATGATCCAAAGGTGCTGGCTCACGCAGTTCTAGAAATTGCTGAGTATTTAGGCCATACGATGCAAAACCCAATTTTTCCTGCGGTATTTAGTTTGAGTCAATATTTGACATGGGAAGAGCATGATAAATTATTGAATATTTTTTTTGAAATTGCTCGCAACAAGGATGAAGATATTGACTTTATGAGTGTTAAGAAAAAACTAATAAAAGGAGTTCCTGCACTATCAAGTTTAAATGACAGTTGTGTTGCTTCGCTCATAAAACTCTACGCAAGGATCTATGTTCCAGAATTATATCATTTTGCAATGACAAGTCTTAGTGAGTATGAATTTAAAATTGAAGGGAAATAGTACTTCATAAAAATATTAGAAAACATAAAAGTCCTACTATTTCGAAAATAGTATAGAAAAACAACCGAAGTGAGACCGGTCTCAATTTAGAGATGGGTCTCACTTCTTGTCTAAAAGAAAAATTTTTTATTTTTCTTTTAGACAAGAATATTAAACAAATATGGACATTTATTTTCGATGGTGAATTAATATATTAAGTATGTAGATCTTCGAAAATAAAATAGCTTATTAACAATTTATTAAAGAATAGTTGAAAAATATATTAAAAATGGAGATGATACTATCGCTAAAGATGGAACATACAGAGGTGGAAGACGAGTAAAAGCAGGAGGGAAACCACAGCCTGCTGTTGAAAAAATAGAAAAAGGTAAAAAAGTAGAAATACTAATGAATGATATTCCAACATTCACGCCAGAAGAAATAGATGCTGTTGACTTACCAGACGGAGCAGTTCTTGATGGAACCGATATGCCTACACCAAGTGACTATCTATCAGCAAAGCAAAAGAATGGAATACCACTTGGTGCTGATGAAATATATAAAGAGACATGGTCTTGGTTAAAACAGAGAAACTGTGAAAACTTAGTAAATCCAAGATTATTAGAATCTTACTCTCAGGCTTTTGCAAGATATATTCAATGTGAAGAGGCAATAAGTCAATTTGGACTATTGGGGAAACATCCTACAACTGGTGGAGTTATTGCATCTCCATTTGTACAGATGTCTAGTCAGTTTCAAAAGACAGCCAATCTTTTATGGTACGAGATTTATGACATTGTAAAAGAAAACTGCACGGAAGTCTATGAAGACTATGGGGAGGATATGATGGAAAAATTACTAAGGCAGAGGAGGTAATAAATTTGTTTGAAAAAGTAAATCCAAAGCATCCAGATAAAATTGCAGATTGTATTGCTGGATCCATTGTAGATTTAGCATATAAAGAAAAAGATAATCCTAAAATAGCAGTTGAGGTATTAATTGGACATGGCATTTGTCATGTAATAATTGAAACAGACAGTAAATTAAATAAAGAAGAAATCGGAGAAGCGATTAAGAGGATAGCTGGAGATGTCATAGTAGATATTAAAATTGTAGGACAAGATATACACCTATCAAATAATCAAAAAGAAAAGATAAGATGCGGAGATAATGGAATATTTAAGGGAGTGCCTGTAAATGCTGAAGAAAAGAAACTATCTTTAATAGCTAGAGAAATTTACTCCAACTATCCGTATGATGGTAAGTACATCCTTGATGGAGATAAACTTATCATCTGTCAGTCAAATGTACCAACGAAAATATTAAATTCTATTTACCCAAAGGCAGTTATAAATCCATTAGGAGATTGGACTGGTGGATTTAAGGTAGATACAGGAGCGACAAATAGAAAACTGGGATCAGATATGGGAAGATCTGTTACTGGTGGAGGACTTCACGGAAAAGACCTATCCAAGGCAGATGTATCCGTAAATATCTATGCCCACCTAAAAGCACAAGAGGAAAATAGAGAGATTGAATTATCCTGTGCTATTGGTGATGAAACTGTTGATGGTAGACCGTATTCTGAAATTGTAGAATTTGCTAGAAACTACATTAATTCTATTGGTGGTTTTGAGGAATTTGCTAAGTGGGGGCTCATATGATTACAACCAAAGAAATGAAATTAGTCGATATTGAAAAACTTGTACCCTATGTAAATAATGCAAGAACTCACTCAGCAGATCAGATTAATAAACTACGCTCATCAATTCGAGAGTTTGGTTTTATCAATCCTGTAATCATAGATCAAGACTATGGAGTCATAGCCGGACATGGGAGGATTTTAGCCGCAAAGGAAGAAGGTATAAAAGAAGTGCCATGTGTCTTTGCTGATCACTTAAATGAGGCACAAAAGAAAGCATATATTTTAGCTGATAACAGAATGGCTCTTGATGCTGGTTGGGACGAAGAACTATTAAGAGTTGAAATTGAATCCTTGGAGGAATATGGATTTAATATAGAGCTGACAGGTTTTTCAAGTGAAGAACTCAGTCAGCTTTTTGATTTGGATAATAATGTAGAAGAAGATGATTTTGATGTAGAAGAAGAATTGCAAAAGCCCACTTTTTCTAAATTAGGAGATATTTGGATTCTTGGTAGACATAAAGTTATTTGTGGCGATTCAACCGATGAAAAAGTCTATGAAAACTTAATGGAAGAATTAAAGGCAAATCTCATTATTACAGACCCTCCATATAACGTGAATTATGAAGGAACAGCCGGAAAAATTAAAAATGACAATATGGAGCAAGGTAAATTCTACGAATTTCTACTAAGCTCCTTTTTAAATATGGAAAAGTATCTTGCAGATGATGGATCAATATATGTGTTTCATGCAGATACAGAAGGACTTAATTTTAGAAGGGCATTTCAAGATGCTGGTTTCTATCTTTCCGGCACTTGTATTTGGAAGAAACAATCGCTAGTTCTTGGAAGAAGTCCATATCAATGGCAACATGAACCAATACTTTATGGTTGGAAGAAAAAAGGTAAGCATAATTGGTACACAGGAAGAAAGGAATCTACTATTTGGGAGTTTGATAAACCAAGAAAGAATGGCTACCATCCTACTATGAAACCAATCTCACTTTTATCCTATCCAATTAAAAATTCATCAATGACAAACTCCATTGTACTTGATCCTTTTGGAGGAAGTGGAAGTACCCTTATTGCCTGTGAGCAAACTGACAGAATTTGTAGGATGATAGAGCTTGATGAAAAGTTTTGCGATGTGATTGTAAAAAGATATATTGAACAGGTTGGAACAGGCAAGAATGTATATGTATTAAGAAATGGAAAAGAATATACTTATGAACAAACCATAAATATGATGGGTGTGACTGCCAATGAGTAAGGGATTAACTCTTGGCAGTCTTTTTGATGGAAGTGGAGGATTTCCACTTGGGGCAAAGCTAAATGGAATTGTACCTATCTGGAGTTCAGAAATTGAACCATTTCCAATTAGAGTGACAAGCAAAAGAATGCCAGAAGTAAAGCATTTTGGCGATGTAACTAAAATAAAGGGAGATGAGATAGATCCTGTAGATATTATAACCTTTGGCAGTCCATGCCAAGATATGTCCATCGCAGGAAAAAGAGCGGGACTGGATGGTTCTCGCTCTCATTTATTTTATGAAGCAATAAGAATTATTAAGGAAATGAGGAAGAAAACAAATGGAACAAAACCAAGATATATTGTTTGGGAAAATGTCCCAGGGGCATTCTCCTCGAACAAAGGAGATGACTTTGAAAAAGTCCTCAAAGAAATCGCAAGTATCAAAGGACATAAAATTGATGCGACTAGACCTAACAAATGGCAAAAAGCAGGACTTATCATGGCAGATGATTTCAGCATCGCATGGAGGGTACTTGATGCTCAGTACTGGGGAGTCCCCCAGAGAAGAAGACGTATCTACCTTGTCGCAGATTTTAATGGAACAAGTGCCGAAGAAATATTATTTAAGTCAGAAGGCTTGCCAGGGAATTTTGGAGAGAGCCAAAAAGCGTGGAAAGAAACTGCCGGATATTTTGGAACTGGCATTAAAACAGCAAGCGGGATTATATGCTTAAATGACCAAGGTGGGCAGAGGATGGATGTTTACGAGGATAAAAGTGGAACAATTACTGCAAGTGTAGGCAATCATCCACCACTCGTATTTGAAAATCACGGACAAGATAGTAGGTTTAAAGGTCCTATTGATGTAAGTAATACACTGGGGGCTAGTCTTGGAACTGGAGGAAATAATCAGCCTTTTGTAGTGGAAGATACTAGGTGTTTTGATATAAGGCTGACATCTCTAAATACTAAAAACCATAGAGCCAATGTCTACGAGACGGATGTAGCTAGAACCATCAATACAGGTCTTAATTCACCCGATGCTAATCAAGGTGGAGTAGCTCTTGTCTGTTCTACAAGCAAAAATTCTCACCATACAGTGGCTTTAATAGATAAGGCAAATACCTTAGTTGCCATCGATTACAAGGATCCTACAGTTGTAAATTATTCAGATGGAAAAAGGTATGTTGTAAGAAGGCTGACGCCAAAAGAGTGTGGGAGACTTCAGGGATTTCCAGATGGTTGGTGTGATAATCTTGAAACAGAAAATCCTACCGATGAAGAGATGAAGTTTTGGATAGATGTATTTGAAACTTATCGAAAAACAGTGACGAAAGCAAGTAAACCCAAAAGTCAAAAGCAGATAAGAAAGTGGCTTAAAAATCCCCATACTGATTCAGCGGAATATAAAATGTGGGGTAATGGCGTGGCTCTTCCAAATGTGTGCTTTGTGCTTGCAGGAATTTCATATTTTCTTCAAAAAACATACAGAAATAACTTGATATTACAGCTTTTAGAGTGATATATGTACTACCAAAACAAAGGAGGTAGTTTACATGAAAGTTGAATTTAACAGAACAGGAGCAGAACGAAAGCTACTTGTCACTGCTATTTCTGAAATTCTAGAAAGGAAAGCGAAGTATCTAGGCATGCCAAGTGCTGCTTATGATAAGGACCGTAAAATTCTACTTCAAAAGCTCTCCGGATCATCAGCTTTTAGAAACGGAGGTAATGAAGATGAAGTTTCCAAGTGGAGAAATAGTTCAGAGATTAAGAAGTAAATATCCCATCGGAACAAGAGTGGAACTTGTTTCTATGGAAGATATTCAAGCACCACCTATAGGAACAAAAGGAACAGTAAGAGGGGTTGATGATATTGGTTCCATTATGGTTTCTTGGGATAACGGAAGTAGTCTAAGCGTTGTTTATGGGGAAGATTTTTGCAGGAGGGTTAGTGATGAATCAGAAAGTTAAAGAGCAGATTCTCACAATCCGAGATACAGGCCTTACAAATATGTTTGATGTAAGAGTTGTTCAGAAAATCGCCTATGATATGGATTTTTATGAATTAGTTGATTTTTTAGAAGAAGATAGAAAATCCTATGTCGATTTCATCATTTATGGGGAAAAAGAATAATCTTACTATGAAATTATGTTATTCATCATAATTCACTTGAAAATACTACACTTTTCTTAAAAAATAACTTGCTATTATGTGCTTTTAGAGTGATATATAGTACTACCAAAAGCAAAGGAGAAGAGAAGATGACAAAGCAAGAAATTTTTAAAGAATCAATGGCAAGGCTAAAAAAGAAGGAAGAAGAACTTTATAAAAGGGAGCCGGAAAGAAAACTTTATGATGAAGGTAAAATCACATGGTCTGAATACCTTAAAAGAGCAAAGGTAAGGGAAGAAAAGGAAAGGAAAGAGAAAAATTTAAAGGAAATCAAGCCTTTGAACTTTATGATGCAGGACTTATTACTTACGATGAATTTTCAGAAAGGAATGAATAAGGGTGAGCACTAAGATGAGTGAAATGACAAAACTAGCAGAAAAATATGGACTTGCAAACCCTACAACACCGGAAGACATAGAAACAAGATGGGATAAAGTATTAACTTTTGGTGATAGAGTCTTACTTGCAGGATACCTTTATAGTCTAGATGGTAAATCATACTTTAGAGCAGTGTATGAATTTTTAGATGACGATGAACATTCATGTGAAAGCCTAATAGGACTAAGGGAGGTTTCAGAGGAAAGATTTGAGGATAATGGTCATGCCATTGAATGGGCATTAAAGCAAAAATAAAGAAATGAGGTTTAGGGCTTAGGCTCTTTTTCTCGTAGTAGACTAAGAAAGTCTTTTTTATGACCTAACCCAACGAACGTTAGTGAGTTGTAGGTAGGTCAGATGCCTTTTTGTTTCAAATCTTCGATTTGTCAAAAAGCGACTATGCCTATTTTTACAGGAAAGGAGGTCAAATGAAATATAAACCAAGTAAATTTATGTTAGAATCATCCCACTATGATAAAAGCAAAGCTGACTATGCCGTTACCTTTATCGAATGTCTTAAACACACAAAAGGCAGATGGGCAGGTAAAGACTTTAAGCTTATTGATTGGCAAGAAGAAATCATAAGAGACTTATTTGGAATCGTAAAAGAAACTGGATACAGACAATTCAATACAGCTTACATTGAAATACCTAAGAAACAAGGAAAGTCTGAACTTGCAGCAGCTGTGGCCTTGCTTTTAACTTGTGGAGACGGTGAGGAAAGAGCAGAAGTTTATGGATGCGCAGCTGATAGACAGCAAGCAACAATTGTCTTTGATGTTGCAGCTGATATGATAAGAATGTCTCCAGCACTTTCTAAAAGGGTTAAAATTCTAGCATCTCAAAAGAGGATAATCTATAAGCCTACAAACTCCTTTTATCAAGTTTTATCGGCAGAGGCATATTCCAAACATGGGTTTAATATTCATGGTGTAGTTTTTGATGAACTTCATACGCAGCCTAATAGAAAACTTTTTGATGTTATGACCAAAGGCTCTGGAGATGCGAGAACTCAACCCCTATATTTCCTTATCACAACTGCAGGAACAGATACGAAATCTATCTGCTATGAAACCCATCAAAAGGCAGTAGATATACTTGAAGGGAGAAAAACAGATCCTACCTTCTATCCTGTGATTTATGGAGCAAATAGAGAAGACGATTGGACAGATGAAAAAGTATGGAAGAAAGCAAATCCCTCATTAGGAATAACCGTCCCACTCGAAAAGGTTAGGCAGGCTTGTAACTCAGCCAAGCAAAATCCAGCTGAAGAAAACTCATTTAGGCAATTAAGACTTAATCAATGGGTTAAACAAGCAGTAAGATGGATGCCAATGGATAAATGGGATTTATGCAATTTTACTGTCAATGAAGAAGAACTAAAAGGCAGAGTTTGTTATGGAGGTCTAGACCTTTCATCAACAACAGATATAACCGCCTTCGTTTTAGTCTTTCCTCCACTTGATGAAGAAGATAAATTTCAAATTCTACCATATTTTTGGTTGCCGGAAGACAACCTTGACCTAAGAGTAAAGAGAGACCATGTAAACTATGACATTTGGAAAAAGCAAGGCTACATCCAAACCACGGAGGGAAATGTAGTCCATTATGGCTTCATAGAAAAATTTATAGAGGACTTGGGAGAAAAGTATAACATTAGAGAAATAGCCTTTGACAGGTGGGGGGCAGTGCAGATGGTTCAAAATTTAGAAGGTATGGGTTTTACAGTAGTTCCCTTCGGTCAAGGATTCAAAGACATGTCCCCTCCAACAAAAGAATTAATGAAACTTACACTTGAAAGAAGAATAGCTCATGGAGGCCATCCAGTTCTAAGGTGGATGATGGACAATATCTTTATACGAACAGATCCTGCTGGAAATATAAAGGCAGATAAAGAAAAATCAACAGAAAAGATAGATGGAGTTATTGCTACCATCATGGCTCTAGATAGGGCTATAAGGTGCGGTAATGATACAAGTGAATCTGTGTATGACGATAGAGGACTACTTATTTTTTAGGAGGTGGTAGTATAAACATTCTAAATTTAATATTCAAATCAAGAGACAAACCTAAAGACGGGGAGAGGATATCTTCATCGTCTTTTTTGTTTGGTAGAAATACAGCAGGAATGAATGTCAATGAATTCACGGCCATGCAGATGGCAGCAGTTTATTCATGTGTAAGGGTATTAGCTGAAACCTTGGCAGGACTACCACTACATCTATATAAAAGAGAAAGTTCAAATTCAAAAGAAAAAGCAAGAGACCATCCTTTATACTTCCTACTTCATGATGAGCCAAATGAAGAAATGACATCATTTGTATTTAGAGAAACACTAATGACCCATCTTTTATTGTGGGGCAATGCCTATGCTCAGATAATTCGAAATGGAAGAGGAGAAGTAATAAACCTTTATCCATTAATGCCAAATAAGATGACAGTTATGAGAAGTGAAGACGGAGAAATTTTTTATAAGTACAAGCATAAAAATGAAGATGTTTATCTTTTAAAAGAACATATCCTTCATATTCCTGGACTTGGTTTTGATGGTCTTATTGGATACTCACCAATTACAATGGCAAAAAATGCCATTGGTATGGCTATGGCTTGTGAAGAATATGGAGCATCATTCTTTCAAAATGGCGCACAGCCAGGTGGAGTTTTAGAACATCCAGGCATTATCAAAAACCCGCAAAGAGTAAGGGAGTCTTGGAACAAGGCCTTTCAAGGGCCACAAAATGCCAACAAAGTGGCGGTCCTTGAAGAAGGGATGAAGTATCAACCAATAGCCATAGCACCAAGTGAGGCGCAATTTCTTGAAACTAGAAAGTTTCAGATAAATGAAATAGCTAGAATTTTTAGAATTCCTCCTCATATGATTGGTGACTTGGAGAAGTCGTCATTTTCAAATATAGAACAGCAGTCACTTGAATTTGTTAAATACACTCTTGATCCTTGGATTGTTCGTTGGGAACAATCTTTGGAGAGATCACTTCTAACAAAAAAGGAAAAAGAATCCTACTTTATTAAATTTAACCTTGATGGACTCCTTCGTGGAGACTATGAATCAAGAATGAATGGCTATGCAGTTGGAAGACAGAACGGTTGGATGTCTGCTAATGATATAAGAGAACTAGAAAACTTGGATAGGATATTAGCTGAAGAAGGTGGAGATTTATATCTAGTCAATGGAAATATGCTACCACTTAATAAGGCGGGGAATTTCTATCAAAGTAATAATTTGAAAGGAGAAGATGTAAATTCAGATGAACAAGAATAAAATATTTTGGAATTGGAAGAAAGATTCCAATGAAGGCTATATAGATGGAGTCATTGCAGAAGAGTCTTGGTTTGATGATGAGATCACGCCAAGGCTCTTTTTTATGACCTAACCCGATGAGTGCTTAGCACGAATCGTTGGTAGGTCAGATGTCACGAAGTCCAATTTTCATCGACCAAAGGGAGATAAGAAAATTGTGACGGAGCTGACTTGGAGAATTGAGGTGAAAATATATTGAATAAAAAAGTATTTTGGAACTGGGCAAGTAACGAAAACGTCCTATACATTGACGGAGTTATAGCCGAAGATTCATGGTTTGATGACGATGTGACTCCTAAGCTATTTGCCAGTGAATTAAAAAGTAAAAATGGAGATATCACCTTATGGCTTAACTCTCCCGGTGGAGATTGCATTGCTGCAAGTAGAATTTACACCATGCTTTTGGAACATGAAGGTAAAGTCACTGTAAAGGTTGATGGTCTTGCTGCATCAGCTGCATCGGTTATTGCAATGGCAGGAAGTGAAGTATTAATGAGTCCAACCTCATTAATGATGATTCATAATCCTTTGACTGTAGCCATTGGTGACTCAAAAGAAATGCAAAAAGCCATAGATATGCTAAAAGAGGTAAAAGAATCAATCATCAATGCCTATGAGTTAAAGACGGGTTTATCCAGAGATGAGATTTCAAATCTTATGGATGGAGAAACTTGGTTTGATAAGAATAAGGCCATGGATATGGGGTTTTGTGATGGAACTCTTACTGATAAAAGAAGTTTAGACATAGCAACAAACATGGTTTTTTCAAGACGAGCAGTTACAAACTCACTTTTAACAAAGATAAATAAAGAAGTAAAGACTCATTCATTGAGTGAAGTAGAAGAAAGATTAAACAAAATTAAAAATACATGGAGGTAATGAAATTGACTATTAAAGAACTATTAGAAAAGAGAACGAAAGCGTGGGATGAAGCTAAGGCTTTTGCTGAATCTAAAAAGGATGAAAATGGTCTAATGTCTGATGAAGACTTTAACACATATGAAGAGATGGAGAGAACTATCGAGAATTACACTCGTGAAATTGATAGAAAGAAGAGGGAAGAAGAAATGGATAAAACTTTAGAAAAACCTACTACTCAAGCATTAACAAATGAACCTACTACTTTTAATGAAGAAGAAAAGCCAATGAGGGCAAGAAATGTCTATAAGAAATCTATGATGAAGGCATTAAGAACTAACTTCAGAGATATTTCAAATGAATTAAAAGTAGGCACAGATGAAAGTGGTGGATATTTAGTTCCAGAAGAGATGGAAGCAGATATTGTAAATGGCCTTGAAGATGAAAATATTGTTAGAAAATTAACTACAAAAGTGCAAACTTCTGGACTTCATAAAATTAACATTGCAGCTACAAAACCAGCAGCCCTATGGGTTGAAGAAGGTGGTCAGCTTACCTTTGGAGATGGTACATTCGACCAAGTATCTCTTGATGCACATAAACTCCATGTTGGTATTAAAGTAACTGAAGAACTTTTATATGATGCAGCCTTTAATCTGGAAAAATATATCACTGAAGAATTTACTAGAGCGCTAGCAAATGCTGAAGAAGACGCCTTCTTAAATGGAGATGGAACAAATAAACCAACAGGAATATTCCATGCTACAAAAGGTGGAGAACTGGGAATTACAACAAAAGCTGCAACCATCACTGCTGATGAATTAATAGATTTAGTTTATTCCCTAGATAGACCATATAGAAAAAATGCAGCCTTTATATTAAATGATGCCACAGTTGCTCAAATTAGAAAATTAAAAGATGTTAATGGTGCATATATTTGGCAACCTTCACTTAAAGATGGTGAGCCTGATAGATTATTAGGTTATCCTGCCTATACATCAGCCTATGCGCCAAAAGCAGATAAAGGAAAACTTGCCATTGCTTTTGGGGACTTTTCATACTACAAAATTGGAGATAGAGGACATAGGTCTTTCCAAGACTTAAAAGAACTCTTTGCAGGAAATGGCATGGTAGGTTTCTTAGGTAAAGAGAGAGTTGATGGAATCTTGGTTTTAAAAGAGGCAGTTAAATTATTAAAAATTGGAGCTGGAGCATAGGGAGTAAAATTATGATTACTCTTGATGAAGCAAAGACCTATCTTAGAGTAGATTTTGATGATGAGGATGAGATGATTAATTCACTCATCCAATCATCTATCAATCACTGTAAAGATGTGGCTAGAGTCGATAGTGAAGAAGCACTATCGAACAATCCAAATGGTAAAATCGCTGTCCTATACATGACTGCTTATCTTTATGAACATAGGGAAGATGCAGATTATGAGGACTTAAACTTAACTCTAAGGGCTTTATTGTTTGGAATGAGAAGGGCTGAGTTCTAATGAGAATATCAGATTTAAATAGAAAAATAACCTTTCAAAATAAAGCTGTCGAGGTGGATGAAATTGGTAACCATAAATCAGTATGGACGGATTATCTAGAAACGTCAGCCTATATATCTTTTCAAGGTAAAGGAGAAGAAGTTTTTCTTGGGATGGAAGTAGACAGGTCAGATATTTCTTTTACTGTGAGATTTCAAAATAGGTTAAAGAATATTAACACTTCAGAATACAGAATTCTATTTGATGATGAAATCTACAACATCATTTCTATTGACTTTATGAATTACAAAAATAGGTTCATTAAGTTTAGATGTAGGAAGGTGACTAGATGAATGTAAAAATTGAAAATATGGCTGAAGAAATTATAAAAGGCTTAGAAGAATATTCTGATATGGCAGCTGATGAACTAAAAAAGGAAGTTAAAAAGACAGCGAATAATATAAAGAAAGATATCCAAGCGAATGCACCTGTAGGTGAGACAGGAAAATATTCTAAGTCATGGTCAGTTAAAAAGGAAAGAGAAACATCAAACTCAATAGAACTTGTTGTTCATTCAAGAAACAGATATCAACTAGCCCACTTACTTGAGAAAGGTCATGTCCTAAGACAAGGAGGAAGAGTATCTGCTAAGCCACACATTGGACCAGCTGAGGAGAAAGGAATCAGAGAATTGGAAGAAAATATAATGAGGAAATTACAAGATGCACCCTCCCGATGAAAGAGTACGAAATCAAAGATTTCTATCTTTCTATCGTAGGGCACGAGAACATTTTTCTATAATTAGAATTTGGAGGAAGAAAAATGGATAGACTATTAAAAATAATTGAAGACATAGGACTTCCATTTGCATACTCGCACTTTGCTGAAGGAGAAAGTCCAGATCCACCATTTATGGTTTATCTATTTCCAAAGAATAAACACTTTGGTGCAGATGGAGAAGTCTTTTATAAAAACACCCAGATAGACTTAGAAGTATACACCGATAAGAAAGATTTAAAATTAGAAGAAAAGATAGAAGAGATACTTGATAGAGAGAAAATCTATTATGAAAAATCGGAAGTTTGGATTGAATCAGAAAGACTCTATGAAGTTCTCTATGAATTTACCATAGATTTAAATAAGGAGGAATAAAATGGCAAATAAAGTGAAATTTAACATCTGTAATGTCCACTACGCTCTCTTTGATAAGACCGAAGAGGGCGTTATTAAATACAAGGCACCTGTACCAATGCCTGGTGCTGTTTCAATTTCATTGGATCCTAATGGAGAGCCTGAAAGCTTTTATGCAGATGGAATTGAATACTACACTATTTCAAACAATATGGGATATGACGGAGATTTGGAAATCGCTCTTATTCCAGAATCCTTTAGGACTGATGTTTTGATGGAAAAATCAGATTCCAATAAAGTTCTTATTGAGTCTTCAAATTCTGAAACTGCGAACTTCGCACTTCTTTTTGAGTTTGATGGAGACCAAAAGAAAATCCGTCACGTCATGTATAACTGTTCAGCAGCAAGACCTACTCTTGAAGGAGAAACTAATGAAGAGTCAAGAGAAGTCCAACCAGAAACCTTGTCTATCCAAGCAAGACCACTTCCAAATGGAAATGTAAAGGCTAGAACAGGTGAAGAGACTACGAAGGAAACTTACGATGGTTGGTATAAGTCAGTCTATATGCCAACAGAAACTACAGTAACACCTTCAAGAGCAAGTGTTGGAGGTAAATAAATATGGCACTAACCAAGAAAATTCAAATCGATGGGAAAGAAGTTGTTTTCGGTGCATCAGCAGCTATTCCAAGAATCTATAGACTTAAATTTGGTAGAGATATCTTCAAAGACTTGATGGAACTTGAAAAGTCCATGAAGAAAAATGATGAAGATAAATCTAATCTTGATATAGGATCATTAGAACTATTTGAAAATATAGCCTATGTAATGGCAAAGCATGGAGATAAATCTGTGCCAGATAGTCCGGAAGAATGGTTAGATAATTTCTCAACCTTTTCAATTTATCAAATTCTACCTCAGCTAATTGAGTTATGGGGACTTAATATAAAATCGGAAGAAGTTCCTAAAAAAAAGTAAGACCAACAGAAAGACCAATGACTACACCCTTGTTTTTACTAAGGGCAGTGGAACTTGGCCTTTCTGTTTCTGATTTATCTCTACTAACAATTGGGCTTGTAAATGATATGTTTACAGAAAAGAATAATGACGACTATAAATACAAAGAAGTAGCTACGCAAGAAGATTATGATAAGTTCTAATCTTCAAGCTTAGCTACTCTTTTTTCAGCATCTTTATAGACTTTGGATTCGGCTCTTGCACCGATAATAATGACAAGAACTTCGTCATCTGATTTTTCCAATTTATAAACAATCCTAAGACCTGAACTCTTAAGTTTAATTTTCATAAGACCAGCAAGCTTAGAATCAGAAAGGTTAGAAAGAGGCTTGCCATACCCACCTTCAGTATTAGGAAGAGGATTTATTAAGATCCTCTTAAGTGCTTTATCGACAATTTTTCTTTGAGAGCCATCTAAGGCTTTATAGTCTTGGATGGCTTCTTTTATAAAGGATAGTTTATAGTTCATTCGATTTCGTCCTCATCAAGAGGAGAGACTTCATTTAAATCGATATGGAAGGCTTCTTCAAATTCATCTTGAGAAATTAAATCGGATTTATCCATTGATGACATCCTAGTATTGGCAAGCATAAGATCTCTTGCATCTTCGAGCTCATCAATGAGTTTCGTATATTCATCAGGGGAAACAAGAATGCACTCAGGAGTGTTGTTCTTTAATACGACCTTAGAACCGTTCACTTTGACATCATCGAAAATACGTCCAGCTAGGCCTCGATTAAATTCAGAAATGGATACAGTCTTATTGGATAATTCTTTTACAAAATTCATACTTATCACCTCAAGATAAGTATAGCAAAAATTGATAAAAACATCAATAAAAACACTGATAAATATATCTTTAAAGAGGAGGTGAGATATTGGCAAATAGAATAAAAGGGATAACTGTTGAGATTGGTGGGGATACTACCAAACTTCAAACTGCATTAAAACAAGTTAATACGGAGATTAAACATACTCAGTCTGAACTTCGTGATGTTAACAAACTTCTTAAACTTGATCCTGGCAACACTGAACTTATCTCCCAAAAGCATAAGCTATTAGGACAGACCTTAGAAGAAACAAAGAACAAATTAACCTCTTTAAAAGAGGCACAGAAACAAGCTGAACAGGCACTTGCAGAAGGAAAGATTTCCCAAGAGCAATATGATGCTCTTAAACGAGAGATTATTGAAACAGAACAAGCCCTTAAATCTCTAGAAAGGCAAGGGGCAACCACAAATCAGACTCTTCAAAACATAGCTATTACTGGAGAAAAATGGCAAAATACAGGGCAAAATATAGAAAACGTGGGAAGAAAAATGATGCCAGTATCTCTTGCAGTAGCAGGTCTTGGAGTAGCAGCTGTAAAGACTGCATCAGATTTTGATTCTGGTATGTCAAAGGTAAAAGCAGTATCTGGTGCAACAGGGTCCGACTTTGACGCTCTGAGAGAAAAGGCTCGTGAAATGGGAGCCAAGACCAAGTTCTCAGCATCTGAAGCGGCAGAGGCTATGAACTATATGGCCATGGCTGGTTGGAAAAGTAAAGATATGATTGGTGGTATTGAAGGAGTCATGAACCTTGCTGCAGCTAGTGGTGAGGACTTAGCGACTACTTCGGATATCGTTACAGATGCCCTTACAGCCTTTGGTTTAAAAGCAGAAGACTCTTCTCATTTTGCTGATGTTCTTGCTGCTGCATCATCTAATGCCAATACCAATGTTTCATTAATGGGTGAGACCTTTAAATATGCTGCACCTATTGCTGGGACCCTTGGATACTCAGTTGAAGATACAGCAGTAGCTATAGGTTTAATGGCTAACGCAGGAATAAAAGGTTCACAAGCAGGGACAGCCTTAAGGTCTGGACTAACAAGACTGGCATCACCAACTAAAGAAGTTATGAATGGAATGTCCATGTTGGGCTTATCTATTGAAGATGTACAGGGTCTTTCACTTGATGAGACATTAAGTACCTTTAGAGTAGCCTTTGCCAATTTAGATGGGACTCAAAAAGCACAAGCAGCATCCATGATATTTGGTAAAAATGCTATGTCTGGAATGTTGGCAATTATAAATGCCAGTGAGAAAGACTACAACAGTTTAAGTGATGCCATATATAACGCTGATGGAACAGCAGAAAAAATGGCTGCTACTATGCAGGATAACCTAGCTGGTCAATTAAAGATACTACAATCTGCCTTAGAAGAATTAGCCATATCTTTTGGAGAACTTTTGATGCCTGCTGTCAGAAAAGCAGTAGATATATTAACAAAACTGGTAAATGGACTTAATGCACTTCCAGGTCCAGTAAAAGGTATTATTGCAGGTATAGGTCTTTTTATAGCTGCTCTTGGACCTGTACTTATGATTGTAGGAAAACTTATCTGGTCAATAGGAACTATTATGACCAAAGGACCTCTAATAGTAGGAGGAATAACTAAGATAGTTGGAATCTTTACAGGTACACTTATACCAGCAATTACTGCAGTAGTATCAGCCATTGGGATTGTTCCTATTGCTATTGGTGCAGTAATAGCTGGTCTTGTTCTTTTATGGAAGAAGTGCGACTGGTTTAGAGAAGGGGTCATCTCCATATGGGAAACTATTAAGGAATCAACTGTTGCTATTTGGAATGGGATAAAAGAGTTCTTCGTAAACCTCTGGCAAGGAATATCAGAATCTTGGACAAGTACCTGGACTGAAATCACAAGTTTTCTATCAGAATTTTGGTCTGGATTTATTGAAGGAGTTAAAACTACTTGGAAAGACATCAAGGACTTCTTTGCCAACCTATGGAATGGACTTTCTGAAGGATGGAACAGTATCTGGACATCTATAACAACTTTTCTAACTGAATCTTGGAATACCTTTATTGAGGGAGCAAAGAGTCTATGGCAAAGTTTAGGAGAATTCTTTACGAGCCTCTGGACGGGAATTCAAACAACTTTTACCAATATATGGACAGCTATATCAACTACAACTACAGAAGTATTTACAGCAGTTGGAGAGTTTATCAAGACTACTTGGGAAGGTATTAAGACTTTAATTTCAACAGTTCTTGATGCAATTAAAGTAAAAGTAGAAACCATTTGGAATGGACTAAAAGAGTTCTTAACAACAGTCATCACTGCCATTGGAGAATTTATTTCTACATCCTGGACCAATATAAAAACGACTATTGAGACTATCTTGACTTCTATTAAGACAGTTCTTGAATCAATCTGGAATGGGATAAAGACCTTTATCTCAGCAACAATGAATAACATTAAGTCCTTTGTTTCATCTGCTTGGAACTCCATAAAGTCGACTATTTCCTCTGCAGTAAATACCGCGAAGTCAGCAGTATCGTCTGCCTTTAATTCTATGAGATCTAGTATTTCATCGACCATGTCAAATATTCAGTCCACTATTAGAAATGGATTTAATAATACAGTTAATCACATTAAGAATTTGGCATCACAAGCCTATACATGGGGAGCAGATATGATTAACGGAATTGCAAGAGGGATTAGAAGTGCGATTAGCAATGTGACATCTGCTGTATCGAATGTGGCATCAACTATTAGGTCTTACTTGCACTTTTCAGTTCCAGATGTTGGCCCACTTACTGATTATGAATCATGGATGCCAGACTTTATGGAAGGGCTATCTAAAGGAATTGAGAAAAGTAGAAATCTTATACAGTCATCAATGAAAAATGTGGCAAGTGATATGGTTATAAATCCTAAATTAGCTACTGTTGGAATGAGCGGTAATTCAAGCGAAGGAAATGGAATAGATATTGGAAGACAAATATCAGAAGCCCTATCAAAGATAAACCTAAAATCAGAGAATACCGGAGATATTGTTATTCCGGTTTATCTTGGAGGAACTCTACTAGATGAGGTTATTGTCAATGCGTCCATGCGTAAGAATTTAAGAAGTGGAGGAAGGTAAATAAATGAAACACCAAACCTATTTAATTATTGAAAATATAGACCTCCCACTTCCTGATTCTTATTCTTTAGAATATAGAGACATAGAAGCGGACACAGGTGGCGAAACGGAAGCTGGAACAATCCAAAGAGATATTGTAAGACATAAAGTGGCGAGCATATCTGTAGAGTTTTCATGCAGTCCGAAACTGGTAAAGATTTTAAGTGGTTTTACAAAAAAATCCAATCTAAAGGTTAAATACCTAGATACAGAAACATTAGAATTAAAAGAGACACAAATGTATATAGATAAGTTTCAAGTCAAACTAATAAAAGATACCTCTTACAAAGGACTGTGGGAAGTATCTTTTCATTTAGAAGAGTATTAATAGTCACAAGTTGATACTTGATTAGGAGGTGATGAGATGTATTCCACAAGCGATGGATATAAAGTAGCGATAAAGAAGAATTCTCGTAAGTTTTATTGGACGGGAAATATAATCTTAAAAGATGAAACCATCATTCCTTTTACAAATAAAAATATCCTAAAAGGTTCCGGATACATTCATCGTTCCTGTTCAGGCTCCTCTGAATTAGAAATTGGAACAGTCTATGCATCAGAGTTTGGTATCAGCCTTTTTTCTAATATAGATAGATACAGTTTAGAAAATTCAAGATTAGAACTTTTTTATCATCAAGAGTTGGATAATGGAACAATAGAATCAATTCCCATGGGAATCTTTGATGTAACAGAAGCCAATAGGTCAAAGAAAATATTAGAACTAAAAGGCTATGATTATATGCTACGCTTTGATAAAGCTTTCCCCTTAACTGACACCTTTGGAACAGCCTTTGAATTACTTAGCCTATCCTGTGAAAAATGTAAGGTGGAATTTGGCATGACGGAGGAAGAACTGTCTACATTTGTTAACGGAACTGAAGTCCTTGCCATCTATCAAGACCATGACATAGAAACCTACAGAGACTTTATTCATTACATCTCCCAAGTTTTAGGTGGATTTGCCCAGATTAGCAGAGATGGAAAATTAATTATTAAGACATATGGAGAAAACTTAGTTACAAGTATAGAGGCAAAAGAAAGATTTTCTTCATCTGTATCCGATTTTAAGACTTATTATACGGCAATAAACTCTACAAATGTAAAGACGAAAATAGCTGAATACTATGCCCTTGAAAATGATGATGGCTTAACGATGAATCTTGGTATCAATCCACTGATGCAATTAGGACTTCCCGAAAAAAGAAAAAGAATGTGTGAAGCCTTACTTACAGAAATTACTAAAATTCATCACACACCCTTTGATGCCATAACCATTGGCGATCCGTCTTTATATGTAGGAGATAGAATAAGCCTTAAGTTTATGGATGAAAATATAGAAGGGCTTATTACTGACATTGAGTACAAGATTAATGGAAAGCATAGGATTCTTGGAGTAGGTAAAAATCCGTACCTATCCAAGGCCAAAAGCAAGAATGATAAAAATATAGTAGGACTTTTAAATCAGATTGAATCGGAAAAGTTGGTAGTCCATGCCTACTCCAATTACTCTGCCTTTAATCTTTCTACAACAGACACGCCAATAATTCGTATAGAATTTGCCTCCAATAAAGAAACGGAGGCAATTTTTAATGCCTCTATCCTGTTAAATATTATTTGTGATACTGAAGAAAAAATTAGAAAGATATCTAGAAAGGTCAAGAAACAAGTAGAGGTTTTAGATGAAGAAGGTAAGTCCTATGATCCTCCAAAGTATGAAGAAAAAGAAGAAGTAGAGAAACTAGACTTTCTTGAAAATATAGAAATACCAACAAGGCTAGTTGTTACTTATGTTTTTAATGATACGAAAATAGAACATCACATTCCAAAAGAAACCTACTTAAGTGGTGACCACATTCTAAATCTTTTTTATCCACTAACTAAACTTCAGGAAAAGACGATGAATAATTTCTCGGTATTAATTAGGCTTGAATCAGGAAAGGTCATGATTGGAAACGGTAATGCTATCGCAGCTATATCTGGTCAGTCTCTTGGTTCTACAGAAGCTTGGGATGGAAAAATTAAGATTGATGAATCTTGGAAGAGAATTGAACTTAGTCATTCATTTCTTCTTAGGAAACTTAAAGCAAACTACAAAGTAGAAAGACAAGTCCCAAGACCACTAGTATTTAATGAGAAGGTAAGAAGATTTAAATATCAAGGATTGATACTTGGAAAATATAAAGAAGAGATTACTACAGCATTTAAAGATAAGGAGGAAGGAAATGCTCAAGGGTAAATCAGTCATTGAACTAACTGATGTGAGGACAAATACGAAGGAGATATATGAAGATGAAAACTTAATAACGAATGCAGTCCCAGATTTATTAAGACTGAATCCATCGGGACTTATGTATCCAGTCGGAGAGGAACTTGTAACAAAATTTCACGAAGAGATTTTTCCAATTGCCAATAAGTGCTATGGTGGAATCTTATTATTTGAAAATCCTCTTGATGAAGATCCAAATAAAATAATTCCGCCATCTGATAATCAAATCATAGGTTATGCATCCAATGATGTTAATTCAACAGATGCATCAAAAAGAGGGTCGGCAAACTTAACTGAATCTTCTCCCATAGAAAATGGATATAAATTTGTTTGGGATTTTTCTACATCGCAAGCTAATGGAAGAATATCGTCACTGGCGTTGACCCATTATAGAGGAGGAAAATATTTCTATGGAGATACTCACGGAAGAGACCCGTTCCTACTTTTAAATAAAACAAAAATGAATTCTGATAGAAATGTTACTGATATTTATCAAGGTTGTGTAGAATATGATATTGAAAACAGTACACTTATATCAATCTGGCCTAAAAACAAGACTTCTATAGATATTGTCAAATTTAGAGAATCAATTACAGATATCGGTTTAAATGATCCAATATTTACAAAGGGAAATTATCAAGAAGAAAGAATGATTGTAGATGCAAAGGAGTTTTTTGACAAAGTATATTATTGGAAAGAAACATGTTTTTATAACGGACCAGATGGTTATTGGTATGGATTTGGGACTAAGTACAATAAGTTAATAAGGATGAAGATTTCCAAAAAAGATTATTCTACTACTGTGGATGAATGGTCTTTAAATGACATTAGCTTATATAAACTTGGAGATTATAAAGACCAAGATTCAAGCTATTGTGAGAGAAGAGCATATAGCTGTATAAAGGACGGATATCTATATGCTATTGGTGCTGGAAATGATGATAACTTGTTATACAAGATTAACATTAATAATCCTGTTGATATTAGCAAATTTGATCTAGAGTATGATATTCAAAGAATTACTTATTCTGGTGAATATATGTATTTATTTAATTGGGGAGATTATATTCTAGGGCATAAATTTTCAATAAATAAGAACGACGAGATTATTCGTAGAGATGATAAAACAGAGTACGAAGGTAGAAGCATTCCGTATTTAATGTCCACACCGCTTCAATTAGGACCATTAATACTTGGTTATGGAGGCTATGAAAATTCGTTTTATAAACTTCTATTTCTTCACACCCCATACCTTGGAACAATTAATAACTTATCAAGTCCAATATTAAAAACGACAGATAAGACAATGAAAATAACATATACCTTAACAGAGGAGGAATAAAATGAACAAATTCTTTGAAATACTAAAAGTATGTTTTACAGCTATCGGAGGATGGTTGGGATTTTATCTTGGAAGTGTAGATGCTTTTATATACACACTACTTGCTTTTGTAATAGCTGACTATTTAACAGGGGTTTTAAGAGCAGGGGTCGAAAGAAAGCTATCCTCATCCATAGGATTTAAAGGGATAGCAAAAAAGATTATGATTTTTATAGTTGTAGGAATCGCAAACCTATGTGATGTAAATTTAATTAAAGGTGATGGAACTGCTGTAAGAGGCGCCATCATCTTTTTTTATATAGCAAATGAAGGACTCTCTATTTTGGAAAACTCTGTAGCACTAGGCTTGCCAGTACCAGAAAAACTAAAGGCGATTTTAAAACAATTCAAGGAGGAAAAATAAATGAGTAATAGCCCATTAGTACAAGCAACCATTCTCTCACCGAACCATAGTGGAAGAAGGAATCAAAAAATTACTAAAATAGCAATCCACCATGCAGCTGGAGTTATAAATGGTAGAAATCTTGCTGGGATATTTGTTCCAAGGTCAAGAAAAGCCTCGGCTAACTACAACTTAGGATCCGATGGAGTAATTGTTTTGGGGGTTGATGAATCTAACAGAGCCTGGACAACCTCATCTTCCTGGTGTGACAATAGAGCAGTTACAATAGAAGTAGGAAACTCTACGAGAGGACCTAAGTGGTTAGTTTCTGATTACGTTTTAAATAGACTAATTGATTTGGTGACAGACATCTGCAGAAGAAATGGAATCTATCCTTGTACCTATACTGGAGGTAAGGATGGCGTTCTTCAAAAACACGAGTGGTATAAAAATACAAATTGTCCTGGTCCATATCTAGGAAGTAAGTTCCCATATATAGCAAGTGAGGTAAATAAAAGACTCAGAGGAAATAATACTGTTAGTAAACCAGTAGGTTGTTTATATAGAGTTAGAAAATCCTGGTCTGATGTAAAAAGTCAGAAAGGTGCATTTAAGAATTTAGATAATGCCAAAAGATGTGCCGATAGATTCAGATTAAAAGTTTTTGATGACAATGGTAAGATAGTTTATCCAGTTGGAAAAACGATCGACCAATTAGCAAGGCAGGTTATAAATGGAAAATGGGGTAATGGAGATGAGAGAAGAAGAAGATTAACTAATGCTGGATATGATTATTATACAGTTCAGAGAAGAGTAAATGAGCTTTTATAATCATTCTCATCTAATCATAACAAAAGTTGACAAAAAATATAAAGAACATTATAATCATATTCCTAAGAAAAAGGAGGGATAGTATTTGGGAAATAATATTAAATATTACAGACAAATGAAAGGAATTACTCAACAGGAATTAGCAGATAAATTAAATGTTAGTAGGCAATATATAAGTGAAATAGAAAACGGTAAAAAACTTCCTACAGTAAAAATTGCTTTTGATTGTGCTGGGGTTCTATGTACAACGTTAGAAATGCTTTTTTATTATTTATAAATCCTGGATAGTAAAATTAAGCTAGATACCTTGAAAGAATGAAAATGCATTAATGATATACTAAATCCATATCAATCACAACAAAGATAGGGAGAGTGTACAAAACGGCTTACAAACATCTTACCATAAATGAACTCATTTCGATAGAGCATTATAACTTAGAAACAATGAGTGTAACTGAGATAGCTAAAAAACTAAATATAACAAGACAAACAATATACAATGTCATAAATTTCCTTGAAGATAGCCATACAATCATAGGCTTCCACCATAGGCTTCCACGAAAGATATAAGAGAAACAAATCAAAATGCGGTCGTACAAAGAAAGAACTAAGCCCACAAGAAAAAGAATATGTTGATGAGAAAATCAAAGCTGGTTGGACTCCAGACGTGATTGTAGGCAGAGGAGAAATTAAACTATCTATGTCTTCTAGAACCTTGTACAGAAGATTTAAAGATAGTCCAAATTATGACCCAGGAAAATTGCCTATGAAAGGGAAAAGAAAGAAAAATGGACATAAAGAAAAAAGAGGGAAACAAAGTTTTAAAAGAAGCCTAGAAGATAGAGCCATAGAGCTTCCAGCCCATGATAAAGAATTCGGTCATTTAGAAGGAGATACAATCATAGGCAAAGACCATAAAAGTGCAGTAATCACACTTGTAGAAAGGCTTAGCAAGGCAATAATAACCCTCAAACCTAAAGGAAGAACAGCCAAAGATGTGGAAAATAGACTTAATGAATGGCTAAGTAAACTACAAAAAAACCTGTTTAAATCAATCACCTTTGACTGAGGAAAAGAATTTTCAAATTGGCAAAGTGTATCGAACGAAAATGATATATCCATATTTTTTGCTGATCCAGGATGCCCTAGCCAAAGGGGGTTAAACGAGAATTCAAATGGATTACTAAGACGTGGTGGTCTACCGAAATAAAAAGATTTTAGAAAAATTTATGAAATTAGTGCATCCGTGTCTAGTTTAATTTGACAAATGAAAAATTAAAAAATAGAGCTTTAATTGTAGAATATACAAAATTAAAGCTCTATTTTTAATGCAATTATCAACAATAGTTGACACGAATATTTAACTATGATAGATTAATTTTAATGAATAAAGAGCAATCATTTGGGGTTTCATTGAGAAAATTGAATTTGTAATATCAAACTTAGGCTCTGGATATTTTATTTGTTACTTTGTTTTTAAATGTGTAATTTACGCATTTAAATGTATACCTATCTATAGATTCGTAAGGAGGTTCATAATGAATAAAGAAAATACAGAAAAAAAACAAACTTTGAAAATTGTAAAAGTGAATGGAACAAAAAACGATATGAAAGAAAAAGGTTTCTTCTTATGTGGAGGAGATGATGTTTGTTCTTGGTATGATGGGGTTTGCAATCCAAAATACCATTAAAGATTTTATATATTACTTAATAAGGCTTGATTTAATAAGTGGTTTACAATTATAAGGTCATGCAACTAAAAATATAAATAGGTATTATTTTAAAGAGAATGTTTTTGGTTTTTGGTCTTTGAGCCTTTCATTCTCTTTTTTTTAGGGGTGAGTGAATGAGAAAGTGCTTAAAGTTTGAACTAATCAAATTTATCAATATGAAAATATTGTTATTTTTTTTACTATTCCAAGCGTTATGGACAAGTATAATAGCGTGGTCTATTTTTGATTCTATAAACGGCGAGATAATTGATAATTTTATAGTAATAAGGACCTTAATCATAAATGGAAATTTTCATATTCCAATAATAACAGTGCTTTTTATTGGAAGTATGTTTTCTATAGAATATGAAAATAATATAGAGCTTGCTTTAAAGCTATACAAGAATGACCACATGGAAAGATATATATTTAAAATATTAATATGCATAATATATATAGCTGTTGCATATTCCATACAATTTCTTGTAGCATTTATAGTCCAAAATAACATACAAGTAAAAAGTATGGATCTTTCTTTTGTAGTTGTAAATACTGAAGTGATTTTTGAACAAAGATATGCTTTATTTAATATTTTGACTCTATATTTAAATCAAGTTATAGGCTCTATATTTATTTTAGAACTGTTTATATTGAATATATTTTTATTCAAAAATTATTTAAAGTCAGCTTTGTTTACAATAGCTTTAATTTCAATGATGAATGTCGTTGAATATGTTATGTTCTCTTTTACTAATATATCTAATGGTTTATATAGATATTTACCTTTAAATTCTGAATATACTTGGAGAAGTCTTAAATTTTTACAATTTGGAGACCTAGCAATAGGATTAATAATCTTTTCAATATTGTTAAGTATAATTAATATGATCATACTTAACTATTATTTTAGGAGGAATTTGTATTATGAAAACTATGAATTATGAACAGATTAGATTAATCAGAGGTGTAGACTCTAATATACTTTTTGATGGTGCCAATGGAGATCTGTATTTTTTAGATGATACAACAGCAAAACTCCTCCAATTTTATATGGATAAATATTATTATTTTATAAATGATGAAGAGTTTATTACAGCGATGAAAGATGTAAAAATAATAGACAAAGAATTTGATATAAATGAAATAGAATCAATATTTGAGAATAGAAAAAACACGTCAGAAAAATTAGATTCAATCTATAGACAGTTAAATGAATTAGAAAAATATTCTTCATTGAGCATAAATGTTTCAGAAAAATGTAATTTTGACTGTATATATTGTTTCGGTGATGGTGGAAATTATGGTAGAAAAGAAAGCCTTATGAGTTGGGAAGTTGCTAAAAAAATAATCGATCATTGGATTGAAAATATAAATCCTAAAACAAAAATATATTACGTCAATTTTTTTGGTGGAGAGCCTTTTCTAAATATAGAACTAATTGAAAAAGTTGTTTCATACTTAAATAGTATAGAAAAGCTAAAAAGAAAAATTCAATATATTGTAACAACAAATGGTAGTATATTTAATACTAAGATAAGAAATTTACTTAATAGCAATAATTTTGAAATAAGTATCAGTATAGATGGGTTGTATTTTATACACAATAAAAACAGACCTGATAAAAGTAGAATGGATACTTTTGACAATGTGCTAATTAATTATCATAAATTTTCAAAATGTGCAAAATCTTTGTCTGCACAAATAACGGTTAATAAAAAAGACATCAAGTATTTATTTGATTCTGTAAATTACTTATGGAGCAAAGGTGTAAAAAGGATATATATTAATTTGGTATTTGATGAGAATGTTATATATGATGAATGTGACTTTATTGATTATAATTTGCAATTAGATAAATTATTAAAAGTTACATTTGATAATTTAAAAAACAACAGAGATAATATATATTGTAATATTTATGATTTGGCAAAAAAATATATAAAAAGAGATTTTCTGTAAATTGTTTTGCTAGGAGAAATCATGGACTTATTTCTTCTACAAAAGGTGATTTATATAGTTGTTATAGAGGAATTGGCAAAGATGAGTTCCTCTTCGGAAGAATTAAAGACATTAAAAGTAATGATATACCATTAATAGGATGGGACATAGAAAAATGTTCTAAGTGCTTTATACAACTTTATTGTGGAAATGGATGTCCATATGAGAATTTAATATATAACCATGATTTTTATAAACCTAGTAAAAACTTCTGTATCAAGTCTATTTTAGATTTTGAAAAAAGCTTAAGTTTTTTATCAATAATAATAAAAAACGATTTTGGGTATTTACTGGAGGATTAATACATGAAAATTGAAGTTTCTGGCATAGAAAAGAGCTTTAAAGGTATTAAGGTATTGAGAAACATAAATTTTGAAGTTGAAAGTGGAGAAGTTTTTGGAATTATAGGACCAAATGGTGCTGGTAAATCTACCTTATTACGAATAATACTTGGTTTATCTAAACCAGATAAGGGAAAAATTTTAATTTCAGGTGGGACAAATAAAGAAAACGATTATTTTGGTGCTTTAATAGACGGAGCCTCTTATTATGAATACCTCACAGGTAGAGAAAATTTAGAATTCTTCCAAGAAAAGTATAATGAAAAAGAAGTAATAGACTTATTAGATTTGGTTGGATTAAGCGAATTTGATTCTAAAAGAATAGTAAAAGAATATTCTCTAGGAATGAAACAAAGATTGGGTATTGCTTTAGCTCTGATAGGAGATAGACCCTTTATTATTTTAGATGAGCCATTAAATGGCTTGGATGCAAAGGGAATTTATGATGTAAGAAATATAATCATAGAATTAGCGAAAAAGAAGAACAAGGTCGTAATATTAACAAGCCATATATTATCAGAAGTTGAAAAAGTTGTAGACAAGTTAATTGTTTTTAATAAAGGTTTAATATTATATGAAGGAGATTTATCCAGTCTAGACCAGCAGTATACAATTATAACAGAAAAAATCCTAGAACCAAAGATTTGTAAAATCATATTTGCAGATAGTTTAAATAAGACAGTTTTTGTTAACACCAATATCATAGAAATAAAAGATTATAATTTAAATTTTTTAAATGAAGTTTTATATAAGCTATTAGCTAACAAAATCAATGTTGTTGAAGTTCGTAACAACAAAATGAACTTAGAAAAATTCTACTTCAGTTTACTGGAGGTAAATAATGTTGATTAAAGAATTAAAAAAGATTAGAAAATTGATAAGTGTTAAGTTTTTAACATATTTAAATCTACTAATGTTAAGTATGTTTATATTTAAAGAAAGCAATAAGACTAATTTTTTTGATTTTTATTTTAATACAAGTTTAGATTTATATAATGTTATTCTTTTCTTTAATATATTAACATATGTAATAATTGGGGAAATTCTTTCTGAAGAATATAAAAAAGGGCCGTTAGACTATCAAGTAATAAAATATAAAAATATTGTAAAAGTTATAAGCAATAAATTATTAGCTACATTTATATTTGTCTTAATTTTCCTATCTTTTGATATATTAATAATATTTTGTTTTGGTATTCAAAAAAACTTAGAACCATATCAAATTTTTGATGCTAGCGGACTTGTAATTTTAAATGATAGTATAGTTTTAAATTCATGGCTAAGATTTGGTTTGTACAATATAGATTTATTATTTGGAATAGCAATGACCGTGATATTAAGTGGCTTGGTGGCTACTTTTTCTAACAATAAGATAACAAGCATTTTAGGTTCTTTTATTGCTAATATGTTTTTAACATATCCTATTCCTGGTCTAAGTAATACGCGTTCAATAATATTTTATAGAGTCCCTATTATAAATGTATATCTTGAGATATATGACTATATAAAATATTTTCAGACATATTTTTCAATATATATCTTTGATCTTCTAATCGGTTTAATTATAATAATTCTTTTGTGGAGGAAAAAATATGAATTATAAGTGTTTAGGATTACTTTATACAAGAAAATGTACAGAAAATTGTACGATATGCTGCTTTAATTGTTCGCCAAAACGACATGAAAAAATGCATAAAAAGGATGCTATTAAATTTATTAAAGCTGCAATAGACAATGGAATAAGATATATAGGAATATCTGGAGGTGAACCGTTTATATATTTAGACGAAATTGAAGAAATTATGAACTATTTTAGAGATGAGTGCATATTCAATATAACAACTAATGGATTCTGGGCAATTGAGAAGGGGAAAACTAGAAATATTTTAGAGAGATTGGTTAACAATAATTTAGTAACATTAAAAATAAGTATTGATAAATATCACTTGGCTAATATTAGCATAAATAACATGAAAAACATTCTTAACGAGAGCAAGAAGATAGGATTAAAAGTTGTGGTAGGTACTACTATTTTAAAAAATGACGATATAGGAAAATTGATAACTGAATTAAAGGAGGAACTGATATCAACAGGAATATTTATTCATCCATGTTATAAATTCGGGAGGGCATCAATATATTTTGATGACATTGACTTCATATACGATAATGAAATTAAAATTAGATGTCCGGAAGGAAATATAATTACAATTGATTATAATGGAAATATTTATCCATGCGGATCAATTTTTGCGATTGAAGCTTCTAGATGTGCAGGAAATTTTTTTGAAGCTAAATTTACCGATTTAATGAGAAACTGCATAAATATTTGTCCGGACATTAATGAATTAAATAAATATTACAATGAAACTAGATTCATGAATAATTATATTGATTCTTGTAATGTTTGTTATAAATATTATCAAAATTAAAATTGTTTTTTGGGGGACTCAAAATTATGAAAAGAATCAACTCTATTTACTATTGTAAGAATGATGAAAATTGTTTAATATATTTAAATTTAAAGAATATTTTAATGAAAACTGATCTTGGAGTTTATGATTTTTTAGAAAAAAGAGAGTACTTGAAAGAAAGCTCAGACAATTTTATTGAAAATGCATTAATGGGTATTGACATAGAGAACAAAAGTTCGTTAGAAGAATATAAAATAAAATCTAATAATTCTGAATATAAAATAAAAGCAATTACATTGTTCATGACATATAGTTGTAACTTAAGATGCACATACTGTTATGAAGGGAGAAGTCAAGAAGACCATGACGAAACCTTTTTCAACGAAGAAAGTTTATCTTCTTTTATAAGTTTGCTAAAAGAACTGCCAATTGAAGAACATTGTACATTAATATTTTTTGGTGGAGAACCTCTTATAAATTTCAATATGATCAAAAAAGTTGTTGAATCTATAAAGTTAGATAATAATTTGAAAGATAGATTTTTTTATAGTATAACAACCAATGCGACTTTACTTGATCATAATATAGTTAAGTTTTTAGAAGAAAATAAATTCGCAATTACAATATCTATTGATGGCAATGAGTTAAAAACAAATGTAAATAGAAAAACAGCTTCAGGGGAAGGAGCATACAATTACATAGTGCCCAACATTAAATTGCTCAAAAACTTCAATATGATTGGTAGAGTAACTATAACAGACAGCAACATGGATTTAATAGACAACCATAAACATTTGTATGAATTGGGATTTAATTCTATTGCACAGTCTGAGTCTTATGAAAGAATAAAGATGATAAACTATTCAGTTTTAAACAATGAAATAAAAAATTATTATAATTATTTTATGCAATGTTTGCATGAAAAAGATTATACTAAATGTAGTTCGTTTAAAGACATAGTAAAGCAATTAATATCAATACATTTATCAGTTAGGCAAGAAAGGCATTGTGGGGCTGGGGTAAGTTTAATAGCGGTTACACCAGACGTTAAAATAATCCCATGTCAAAGATTTTTAGACAAGAAGCTTGGAGATAATAATAAATCATTCATTGAACTCTGTAAATATGACAATAAATATAATAAAAAATACAAGTGCAATGAATGTATTGCTTACTCAACATGTTCTGGTGGATGCTATCATAGTAATATAATATTTGAGGATTATGATTCGAGTAATTCTCCATTTTGTAAGTTAAACAGGACAAAAATAACTAATGCAATAAAAGTTTATTCTGAATTAGAAGAATCGGAAAAAGAAATTTTATTTGCAAAGATGTATTAAAATTTAGGTAAAATAAGTGAAATCAATACTAATAGAATTTTTCAAAAAACATAAATATGTTTTTTGTGTTTATATAGTTCTAACAATTATTTTTTCTATTACTTCGATAATTATTCCGAAAAAAATGGGGATATTTATTGATGAACTTTCAGTATATAAAGATTTCAAATATTCTTTGAAATTTGCAGAGGTGGTTCTACCAGTAATATTAATATCACAGTTATTAAATTATTTTAGAAATTGCTTACAAGAGACATTAAAATTTGAGCTCGATACTTATCTCAACGAAAATTTATTAAAAAAATATTTGGACTCAAACTATGAAAGAACTAAAAAACATATCAAGGAAGAATTAATAAAAAGATTAACAACTAGCGTTCAATATATATATCAAAGTTCATCATAACATTTATAAACGTTATATTCGCAAACCTGTTTAGTATATGTCTGATAGGACTTACAATATATAGTTCCAATAAAAATTTGTCGTTTTTATTATTTCTCATAGCTCCATTTTATGCTTTGATTAATTATTTTTTTAGAAATAAATTAAAGAATGCGGTTATAAAAAATAAAAAATCTGATGAAAAATATTTTTCTATATACTTCAAACTTATTATTAAAATAGAATATATAAAATTAAACGCCCTAAAAAATAAGGTATTAACTGATTTAAATAATGAAAAGAGGTTTTTTAAACAAAGTAAAAGCAAGCAAATAAAATATGAAAACATTTATATATTTGTTTCAAGCTTAATGAGTAATATATTTAGAGTCATATATATATTATTATTAGGTTATTTTATGATAAAGAGAAAAATTACTATCGGGGAGTTCACTACGATTATTACGTTATCTAGTCAATTATTAAGATATACAGATTCAATTATGGATATTTTGAGAGATTGGAATGTATGCACAGCCCATGTTGGAAGTTTAGATGAAATTATTGATAGCATTTCTTATGTAGGAAACAAGAATAAGAAATTAAAACAAGAAACAAGCTCAATAAATTATTTAATAATAAAGAATTTATCTTATAAAGTGGATGATAATATAATAATAAATGATTTTTCATATAATTTTCAAAAAGGTATGATATATACAATTAATGGTCCCAATGGTAGCGGGAAATCAACTTTATTAAAAATAATTTCAGGGTTATTAAGAGATTATGACGGGATAATAAAAATAGACGATTGTGATATTAAAAATTTAGATATAGATTATTTACTAGCAGGAGGATATTTCAAATGAAAAATAAAATATTTGTGATTTCACTAATATTAACAATAATAGCTTGTATCCCAATTCTTTTCGTAGGTACATCTCAATTGTATGGATTTTTATCGGAATTCAATTATTATATACTTAGCCCATTTTGTTTTCCCACTCTCATTTTAATGCCATGGGTTTATAATAATAAGAAATTATATTGGTGGTATATTCTATTATTTCCATTAGCGTGGAATATATTTTTTATTTATTATTTTTTCGATGGTAAACCTTCCAGTTACATAAGTATAATTTTCTTTTTTATAGGGGTTCTAGCATCTCTATATTTAAAAAAGGCATTAAAAAAATGATATAAACCTATTATTTGATAGTAACAAATTAACAAATAAAAATGTAATTAGCTATTTAGACCTATTAGTATTTCAATTGAAATACTAATAGGTCTTTTTTGTTTACTCAAGAATTTCGATATTCATGAAAATTCATTACTCAAAACCACTCTCTATGTCCTAAGGAATATAGAGGAAAGAAAGCTAAGGTTAAAAATAGCCTTAATTTCTTTGCCTGTGATATAGGAGGTGGAGCATGAGAGTAGAGAAGTTTGAAGGTGAAAAAGAAGTTATAAAAACTGAATACACTGAAAGGGATTTAAAGGCAGAGCTTAATTTCTATCTATCGGATAAGTTCATCCAAGATCTATTTCTTCTAGATGAAATTAGCCTTGAAGAATATAGGAAAATTAGAAGAGAAAACATTAAAAAATTCAGACCTATTCTTTCAGAATTACTGCTATAAGACTTGATATATACTCATTTGTACGGGAATATAGCACTAGCAGAAAGGAGGTTGAATGGATGAAAAAGATAACAAAAATAGAAGCGAATCAAAAAGAAGAATCTATATTAAGAGCTGCTGTCTATGCAAGAGTATCGACAGATGAGGAAGCTCAGCTTGTGAGTCTTAAAACGCAAAAAGCACACTACGAAAAGATAATATCTGAGAACGAATCATATACATTTGCAGGTCTATACTTTGATGAAGGCATCACTGGAACAAAGAAAGAATGCAGGGATGGACTTCTAAAAATGCTAAAAGACTGTGAGAATGGGAAGATAGACTTTATCCTAACCAAATCCATCTCAAGGCTTGCAAGAAACACGACAGATTGTTTGGAAATCGTACGAAGACTCCTTGACTTAAACATTGGTATCTATTTTGAAAAAGAAAACATTGATACAAGAACCATGGAAAGTGAGTTGATATTATCCATACTTTCATCCCTTGCAGAAAGTGAGTCCAGGTCTATATCAGAAAATAACAAATGGTCTATAAGAAAGAGATTTCAAAATGGAACGTTTATTATATCAAGCCCACCTTATGGCTATGAGAATATAGACGGAAAGATGGTAGTGAATGAAGAAGAAGGAAAAATAATAAAAGAAATATTTGAAGAGTATCTTTCAGGTAAGGGAACACATAAAATAGCAGATGACTTAAATAAGAGAAAGATTAATGGACAAAAAGGAGCAAGCTGGCACGGGTCGACTATAAACGGCATCTTAAAAAATGAAAAATACACAGGGGATGTTATCTACCAAAAGACTTATACAGATGAAAATTATAATAGACATAAAAATAAGGGAGAAGAAGACCAGTATAAGATAATAGATAACCATGAAGCCATAGTAAGTAGAGAGGATTTTGAGAAAGTTCAAGAATTATTAAGACTTAGGGCTATAGCAAAAGGAAATGGAGAAAACACTAAAAGATATCAAAATAGATATAGCCTATCGGGGAAAATAAAGTGTGGCGAGTGTGGTTCAAGCTTTAAGAGAAGACATCACTATAATGGCAAAGATAAATATATAGCTTGGACTTGCAGTGAACACCTTAAAGATATTAATAAATGTTCTATGAAGTTTATAAAAGACAAGGACATAAAATTAGCTTTTGTAACTTTAGTTAACAAGCTAATCTTTGGAAAAGATAGTATCCTAATGCAACTCTTAGAATCATTAAAGAGAGTGGATAGTAAGGAAGAAGTAGAGAAAATAAATAAAATAGAAGAAAGCCTAGAAAATCTAAATGAAAGAAAAGAGGTTCTAGGTAAACTAATAACTTCAGGCGTTTTAGATGCAAGTATTTACGCAAAGGAAAGCAGTGAAATTTCAAGTGAAGAAAGAAATCTACACAAAGAAAAGGAAAGAAGTAAAAAAGCCATCCTTGGAAATGATGAAGAAATAAGAGAGCTTGAAAAACTAATAGGAATCTTAGATAAAAGCAAAATGATAGATCACTTTGAAGATGACTTGTTTGAAGAAATCATTGACCACATTCAAGTTGTCAATAGAGAGACTCTTGATTTTCATTTAAAGTGTGGACTTGTATTAAGAGAGGAAATGAAAGGAGATGTCTAGGTTATGTTATGGCTATACCATTAGAGATGGAAGATTAGAAGTTCAGGAAAAAGAAGCGGAGAATATAAGAAAAATCTTTAAAAACTATCTTGATGGAAATGCCCTTATAAAGTCGGCGAACCTTGTAGGCTTAAAGAAAAACAGCTCAAGCGTTAAAAGAATCCTTACCAATAAAAAATATTTAGGAAACGAAATCTATCCCAAGATAATAGATAGAGAAAGTTTTGAAAAGGCAGGTCAAATGCTAAAAGAAAGGGCAGTGGCCATGGGACGAGTTTGGAAAAAAGAAGAAGAAACTATTAAAGTTCCCTGCAAGTTTAGATATAAGAAGGAAGAGACTTTGCCCATAGATCCCTTTGAACGAGCAAGCCACCAGTACAATTTAATCGAGGTGATAGATGATGAATAGCAAGGTCATAGTTATACCAGCGAAGAAGAAAAAAGGAAATTCCATCAAGGAATCAGAAAAAAAGAAACTAAGAGTAGCAGCCTATGCAAGGGTATCAACAGACAGCGATGAACAAGTAACTTCTTATGACACTCAAATAGACCATTACACAAATTATATTAAGAAAAATCCAGAATGGGAATTTGCGGGAGTATTTTCTGATGAAGGAATCAGTGGAACTTACACCAAGAAAAGAGCTGGCTTTAATAAAATGATTGAAGAAGCCATGGAAGGAAATATCGACTATATAATCACAAAGTCTATATCTAGGTTTGCCAGAAATACCCTAGACTGCTTAAAGTATATTAGAAAACTTAAAGAAAATAACATACCAGTTTACTTTGAAAAAGAAAACATCAATACCATGGATGCCAAGGGAGAAGTTCTCCTTACCATTATGGCATCTCTTGCTCAACAGGAAAGTCAGTCTTTATCACAAAATGTGAAGTTAGGCTTTCAATATAGATTTCAACAGGGCCAAGTCCAAGTAAATCATAATAGGTTCTTAGGCTACACAAAAGACGAAGAGGGAAAACTTGTCATAGTTCCTGAAGAAGCAAAAATTATAAAAAGGATCTACAGAGAATATTTAGAAGGAGCAAGCCTACGAGATATTAAGGAAGGACTAGAGAAAGACAAGATAGTAAATGGAGCAGGAAATAAGAAGTGGCATGTATCAAACCTCAATCAAATATTAACCAATGAGAAATACATGGGGGATGCCCTCTTACAAAAGACTTATACAGTGGATTTCCTGAATAAGAAGAGAGTAAAAAATGATGGAATTGCGCCTCAATACTATGTAGAAAATAGCCATGAAGCCATCATACCAAAAGAAATTTTCATGCGAATTGGAGAAGAAATGTACAGACGTGCTAATATGGTGAGTGGCAAAGGGAAACGAAGGATCTACTCAAGTAAATACGCACTTTCAAGTATCGTCTATTGCTCTAAATGCGGGGATATTTACAGGAGAATAGCATGGAATAATAGAGGGAAAAAATATACCGTTTGGAGATGCTGTACAAGAGTAACCCATGGCCCAGACTCCTGCCATGCTAGAACCATAAAAGAAGAAGACCTACAAGCGGCAGTCGTAGAAGCCATCAATCAGCTTATAGCTGAAAGCAGTGAATTAAAAGAAATAATAAAAGAGAACATTAAAAATGCCATCACAGGTGATGGAAGTAGGCAGATAGAAGAAATAGACAAAGAAATGTTAGAGGTTCAAGAAGAGCTTTTAAAAGTAGCTAATGCCAAGAAAGACTACACAGACCTTGCAGACAGGGTCGAAGAGTTAAGAAATGAAAAAGATAAGATACTACTAGATATGGCAGAAGAGAAGAATGAACAAAGCAGAATAATGGAATTAGAAGAATTTTTAGAAAATCAGGAATTAGAAATAGAAAGCTATGATGAAGAACTGGTAAGAAAACTAGTGGATAAGATAGTGGTTTATGATGAAATGCTTAAAGTAATATTCAAGTCTGGAATTGAAATTGGAATAGTGAAATAACTCATATATAATGAGTTTGAAAACTTATACGAGAAATAAAAGATTTGACAAAATATCTAGACTTGTGTACTATAATAACTAACAGTACCCGACACGCCTCTTAACAATGCGGACCAAGTCGGGTCTTTTGATTTTAAAATCGTTTAAACTTATAGTCTCAATATATTTGGTGTAATACTACAATGACCGATTGAAAATAATCGTAATTAAATAAAAAATAAGTAGCTAGGTTAATAACTACTTATTAGAAAACCCTGATATTTCAAATATATCATCAATTGAGATGCTAGTAAATTTGCCCTCATATTTATTTTTGATGGAGCTAATTGATGAGATTAAAGATTGGTATTCTTTTTCGGGAATAACTAGTTTAAGGACCAGTATTAAATCATGTAAATTTTTGCCGGTATAAATTTCATCGAAAAACTTTTCAAAAATAGCAGTTTGACCAGCTTTATTCAATGAGAATGAATACATGACTTCATCATGGGCACAAACATTTCTGAAAAAATTACAGATTTTAATTATATCTATAAGTTCAGTCTTACTAATTTTTTCTTTAGACTGGTAACTCTCTTTATATCTCTCACCAAAATCTTTAGCAATTTTATTTTGAAGAGATTCATCTAGGGAATTATAAAAATAAGATATATTTCCTAAAGTAAGGAAATTTACAAGAACCCAAAGAGGGATGTGGTCATGCTTTTTTATATAATGCTTAATAGGTTTCTTGCCATTTGAATTTTTATTTTCTCTACTTATGGCATTGGATAATGTCCCTATATTTTTCAAAACATAATTTAACTGATGCTTTGATACAGAATAATTTTCAATTTGTAAGTAAGGATATAGTCCATCTCTGTATAAGTCTGAAAAATGATAAGCACAGGATGTTTTTAGAAGTTTCTCAAAACGGAGCAGAGAAGAAAAAATCACTTCTTTTAATTCACGATCCATTTCATGAAGAGCATAAATTTCTTCAAAACTACTACCATCTTTATATACATCTTCTACCTCATTATAAGATTTATTGTCTAAAAATGGAGTTTTATAGCCATTGATAAGGTTATAATAATTAACTTGTGATAAAATAATCTTAGCATATTCTGGATTATTAATATCTAAACCTCTATTTGAGAGTATTTCAATTTGTTCATCATAAGTTTTAAACGGTTTACTCATATACACACCTCATAAAAAAACGCCCCGCCACGTATGGCAAGGGCTTGTTCCTTAGCTAAATTGTAGCAGAATTATACTTAAAGTCAAGGATTGTAAGAAATAATTTTTTATGATGTATAATCAGAGATAGCTATGTTCCCACATACTAAGCTTTTGAAAAATCATTAAATTTATCCATACTGACCACTCAAGCCACGTGGAAACGGTCGTATTGATGTCAAAATCCCCAGCCCTCTTACCGGATGAAAAAAGACAAGGAACCGGTAAAAAAGCTGGGGATACGGTTGTTTGGTAATTGGTCTGTCATGGCTGTTGAGCTGTAACATGACAATCAGACGGATTCCAATTTCATTTTTTATCAAAGTCGAAATGAGGGAGTTACAGGAAGAACAACAGATTATCGTATGGTATGTCTGTAGAACAGAGTTTTATTTATCCCTATTCTAAAAGTATATTTAGGATTTTCGGAGCTTATCTGAGATATAGTTAATCAAGCCCCCCTTTTCAATAATCTGCGCAATGTGGGTGGGAATCGGGTTGCAGTGGTAAGTTTGTCCGGTAGTTTCGTTGAGGATGATACCGGTGAGGTAATCAACATCCAGCATATCATCCTTGCTGATCTTGTCCGTATCAGGACATTCCAGCACGATAATGCCCACATTGATGCAGTTGCGGTAAAAAATACGAGCGTAATCCATGGCGATGACGATTCGCACGCCCAGCTCCTTCAGGCAGAGCGGTGCAGTCTCACGGCTGGATCCTGAGCCCAGATTGTGTTCACAAACGAAGATATCGCCTGGCTGGAAGCCATCTGCGAAGGTGGGATCCAAATTTGCCATACAGTACTTTGCAGCCGACTTGATATCTAGTTCCATGGATTCTGGTGGCGTGATGATGTCCGTATTGATGTTATCCTTGTATTTCCAAACTTTACCTTTAGTCATTTTCTTTCCCTCCTTAAAGGAACTTGCGAGGATCTGTCAGCTTACCGGTCAGTGCCGTAGCAGCGGCTGTCAAAGGAGATACTAGATATACACCGGAGCTTTTACTACCCATACGACCGAGGAAATTGCGGTTGGTGGTAGATACACATACTTCATGGTCACCGATATTGCCGGAATGAACACCAAGACAAGCACCGCAGGTGGAGCCGAGAATGATACAGCCGGCATCTGCCAGAATGGATAGAATGCCATCTTTCAGGCATTCGTTATAGATGTCCTTGGAAGCAGGAGATACCAGCACGCGGATAGTAGGCTCCACAGTTTTGCCTTTCAGCAACTCCGCAGCCATCTTCAGGTCATGGTAGCGTCCACCGGTGCACGAACCGATATAGACCTGATTTACTTTGACATCATTGACGTCCACTACATTGAATACATTATCGACTTCATGAGGGCAGGCTACTTGAGGTACTAACTGGCTTGCATCAAAATTCAGGGTTTGGATATAGTTGGCGTCCGCATCGGAATTGAATTGGCTGAAATCGTCGGTAATGCCGAAGCGACGCTTCATATACTCGGCGGTAATCTGATCATAGCCGATAATGCCGGCTTTGGCACCGGCCTCTACTGCCATATTGCTCAGACACATACGTTCATCCATGATCATATGGCGTATGGAGCTGCCGTCATACTCCATGGACTTGTAGGTTGCGCCTGCGTGTCCCAGGTGCTTAATGGTATGTAGTGACACATCCTTTGCCATGACGCCCGGATGTAGCTCGCCATCCCAGTTGATATGGATGGTTTGAGGCACCTTCATCCAAATCTGACCGGTTGCCAGCACACCGGACATTTCGGTAGAACCGATACCGGAACTGAAGCAGGTCAAGGCACCATAGGTGGTGGTATGAGAATCCGTACCGACGACAACAGTTCCTGGAACGACATGGCCCTTATCCACCATTACCTGATGGCAAGGACCCGCGAATTCATAGTAGTTACTTACTTTATTTTCTGAGGCCCAGTCTCTGGTGAATTTCACAATGTTTGCTTGTTTGATATTGGCCGGAGGCGTATAATGGTCGGATACGATAACGACCTTCTGTGGATCCCATATCTTCGCACCCATTTTTACCAGATTATCTGCAATTTCTACACGAGGTCCCAAAATGTCATCCATCATAGCCTTATCGACATTGACCCAGACGATATCGTCTGCCTTTATCGATGTCATTCCGGAAGCGTTTGCAAGAATTTTTTCACTGATAGTCATTCCCATAATGATATTCCTTTCTTTTGAATCAGGTTATAAGCTCAGCATTCGCCTATTAGTGGAAGATACTGAAGCCGCCCAGGAAGCCAAAAATTGTACAGAAAATGACGCCACCGATTGCTACACCGAAAAGATCTGCAAACAACTTGCGTTCTTCCTCTTCGCCGCATCCGGTCTGAGAACAGTAGGAAGCAAGACCCATGGAACCACCGGATGAGATTGGTGACACACCTGCAGTGTGGGCGGTAGCGGTAATGGCAGTAACCATTGCGGTAGCGGTCACCTGAGTAGTACCCATGTTTGCCAGTAGAGGAGCGACGGTAGGTATCAGAGTTGGCATTACAACACCGGAGGTGGAACTGAACCAACTCATGATGCCGGCAGTCGCGCCGATCAAAGGAATAGTAGTTCGATCAGTCATGATGGAGGCCAGACTATTTGCTAGAAGGTCAATACCACCGGCAATGATAACAAGGTTCATCAGCACATTGATACCACATACCAGGAGCAGGGTTTGCCATGGAATGCCTGCGATGGCTTTCTTTTGGTCTGCGGTCTTGAGCAACAGCAAAATGACAGATGCGACAAAGGAACTCAGACCGACATCAAACTTGAAGACCAGTACGCAAATGGCAACACCTAGGATTGCGACGCAGCTGAGCTTCTGCTTTTTAGACATCTTGGGAATATCGGACAGATTAACAGGATTGTCCGCCTTGATCTTGTAGCCTTTCAATACGATGTACAGCGTGACTGCAAATAGAGTACTGCAGAGAAACTGACCCATCATAAGACCAGTTCCAATATATTCAGTAATACCATTTTCCGCTGCCAGAGTCGCGCCAAGAATACCGGTGGTGGTCAACGGCGTAGTTCCGCCACCCTGAGCACCAAGTAGGCCCATAGGGATCAATAGAACAGGATTGACCTTCATTTCTGCCGCGAGTGCTGCACAGAAAACAGCCATAAGAGACATAACAGGGACACAGCCGCATCCGATGCCCGCCATGAATACTGCGACAAAGTAAACGATCAGCGGAATCAGGTAGGTTCTTTTGCCTGCGGTGGCAACTGCACGCTTTGCAATCAACTGAAGGGCGTTGTTTTCACTGGCGATTGAAAAGAGAAGCATAACGCCGGTTAGCTGTACAAACAAGGTGGTAGCAAATCCGGCAATGATAGTCTTGTCTGCCATGTCCATGAAATGTCCAAGGATCATCGCACAGGCAATGCTTAACAAACCGGTATTGATTTTGGATTTGTAGCCCACAAACAAAATGCAGACAAAAACGATTAAAGAAATAACTGCAAAATTCATAATGTTCTCCTTAAGTTCAATGTAATTTATAGGAAACAGGCACTCTGTGCCAGCTCGTCGATGGTATTATTCACACGGATGTTGGAGCCGGAATAATTACCTTCGATGCTCTGATACATGTCCTTGGCTGCAGTAAGGATCTTTTTGAAATTGATGCCGGTCTCAATACCCATCTCATCCATCATGAAAACCACATCCTCGGTGGCGGTATTTCCGGAAGCACCTGGAGCAAATGGACAGCCGCCCAGTCCTCCCAGGGTAGACTGTATACCGTCTACACCTGCTTCGATGCCTGCCAAAGTACATACAATGCCCAAACCACGGGTGTCATGAATGTGGATTTCGATATCGATATCGGGAAATGCCGCTCGGGTTGCCGCTATAAAATCCCTTACTTGCTTGGGATCAGCCATACCGACGGTGTCACACAGGTTGAAGGTTCGCACACCCAGATTATATGCCCGCTGTTCAAATGCCAACAGCTTATTGACATCCCGCTGCTTACCTTCAAAGGGGCAGCCGAACGCCGTTGCGATATCGAGACAAACCTCCATGTCAGGGAAGGACTTGATGATTTTCTCTAACTCTTCAAAGCTCTGGTCATGAGTTCTTCTGATATTTGCCATGTTGTGGCTGGCGCTCAGGGAAATCACATTGGTTACCTTCTTCAGACCGATGCTGTGGGCACTTTCCGCCCCGCAGTAATTTGGAATCAGGGCAAAAATATCCAGATCCGGATGTTTGGTCCGTACGGCGCTTACTATTTCAACCGCATCTTTCAGTTGAGGAATCGCTTTGGGACTGACAAAGCTGGTGACCTGAAGATGCTTTACTCCCGCATCAATCATTGCCTCGATGGTGGCTATCTTCTTCTCGACCGGGATATACGCCTTCAGATTTTGAAACCCATCGCGAGGTCCTACTTCAATAATCTTAATATAGTTCATGTTTTACGCCCCTCTATTATATGGCTCCGATTTCAATAAACGTCTCAAACTCTTCTTTGGTATGCCCTAGAAAGCTGCAGAATATTTCTTCATTGTGTTCTCCCAGAAGAGGAGAAGAGGCGGAGGGATCGGCCTTTTTGTTGGTAAATTTCAGCTGATTGTTGGTAATCTTCACCTTACCGGCTACGGGATGCTCCAATACCGGGAACATATTGCGTGCTCCTGCAATGTGTGGATCGGCAGCTACACGATCAATAGTGTTAATAGGCGAAGCAGGAATACCAGCTTTATTCAGAATATCGGAAAGCTCATTTACGGTGTAATTGACAGACCATGCCTCAACAAGCTCTTTTATGGCTTTATGGTTCGCTACACGTTTGGTGACTGTGTTGAATCTCTCGTCTAATACCAGCTCTTCTTTGCCCATCTCTTTGCAGAGTAAAGCAAACAGTTTGTCGTTGCCTGCACCGATGATTGCGTCGCCGTCCTTTGCCTTGAAGGAATCGTAAGGGTAAGTGGACTCGTAGCGATTACCGATACGTCGGGGAATTCGGCCTTCGGTAAAGTAGATCATATTGATGTTCATCATTGCGGAAACTACGGAATCCACCAGAGATACATCGACCTTCTCGCCCTCTCCGGTCCGCTGTTTATTGTTCAGTGCAGCCAGAACGCCGATCGCAAGGCTGAGTCCGCCCAGCACATCACCCATCGGTGTACCGGTTCTGGTAGGAGGAGTATCCTCCCATCCGGTCGTGCTCATCAAACCTCCCATTGCCTGACCTATGATGTCATAGCCCGCTCGCTTGCTGTAGGGCCCGGTGTGACCGAAGCCGGAAATCGAGCCATAGATCAGACCCGGATTTACCTCTTTCAGAGTATCATAGCTTAACCCCAGTTTTTCCATAGTACCCGGGCGGAAACTCTCCAAGAGCACATCGGCCTTTTTTACCATCTCAAAGAACAGTTGCTTGCCTTCCGCAGATTTCAGGTTCAGTGTGCAACCTAGCTTGCCGCGGTTGCAGTTGATAAAGTAGGCGCTTTCCCCATTCTGAAAGGGACCCATCTGGCGGCTGTCGTCGCCCTTTCCGGGTTGCTCTATTTTATAAACAGTAGCTCCCATATCCGCCATCAGTGCCGCGCAGTAGGGTCCTGCCAGCACCCTGGTCAGATCCAGTACAACAATTCCGTCTAATAATCCCTTGCTCATTTTAAGTTCCTCCTTTTTAAGTTTTCGGGATTTCCGTTATGTCTGTATTCTAGCAAGGGAGAATTTTTCTCTCAACGAAGGAGAATTCGAGGTGTTTTTCACCTGAAATGTTTCTGGATTTCAAAATACATAGCATTTTGAAACATTTCGGGTAAAATTATTTTGGATTTTGGAAACTGCGGTCCCCAAATGAAGCGTGTTTTAGGCTATAATCATTAAAAATAATGAAAAAGGGTGACACATATGAAACATTACACGCAATCTTTAAAACCGATCAAGATATGCTTCCTTGGATACCAGAGATTGACCGAGATAGCAAATGAGGTGGTTGCAAAATATCCTTTTGACGGTTGTGTTATTGAAGTCATTGACTGTGTTCCTGAAAAGCTACCTGAGTTGATACGTGAGCTAGCCACCAAAGGCTTTGATATCTATATTGCCGGCGGTGCCAATGCAGCTGTTTTTTCTCGATATTCTCAGGAGCATCTTTTGGAACTGGCTGTTCGTGATGTGGATTATATGTCCGCTTTGAAAAAGGCCTCCAAAATTGGGAAGAAGATTGCCGTTGTCTGGCATCGACTTGCTCATGAAGTCAATGTGTCCTTATTATCCGATCTATGTAATGTTCCCGCAGACAGTCTTTCCTACGAAGATAGTGCGGAATTATATGAGCTGATGGAATCTTCTGACTATGATGTATTTATAGGTGCTTCACAGGTATGCAGCTTTGCCGCGCAGCTTGGGAAAAGCAGTGTTCTGATATATGCGGGAGAAGAAACCGTTCGTAGTTCGCTCATCCGTGCCCGCCATTTTGCCATAGAGCTGCGCAAGGAACTGACGTACCATGCACTGAACCAGTCCTTGATACGGAACATTCCTTGCGGAATTATTTTTACCAGTGTCAACGGGCAGATCAGCCTCATCAATCAGATCGCCCTGAATTATCTCAATCTTCCATCCAATTTTTCCCAAAAGAGGTTTCTCGGCGATCTCTTTCCCAACCTATCGCCAGATGCCTTTCTGCTTAAAGACAGTCAGAGGGAAGAATCCTTTAAAATTATTGATGGGATCCGCTTTCGATGCACGCAAGTCCGTGTCAATTCCAAAGGTCAGCCAGTCGGTGTGCTTACGATTCTGCGCATTGATAACACGCTTAAAAATGAGAAAAATATACTGGGTACTGGACAGCATCTTGCAAAATGGAAAGAGCTGGTATCAATGTCTGAATGTATGAACCGGGCAATCGAACTCGGTAAGAAATATGCGATGTCCTCGCTTCCTCTTGCCCTGGTCGGCGATGTCAGCCTTCATAGACAGCTGTTTGCTGAAAGTATTCATACTGGCGGATCGAGAGCCCATCAACCCCTGATTGTTATCAACCTTCCCCAGATATCCCCGGCTGATGCGGGACGTCATCTGCTGGGTAGTACAGACTCAAATTCTTCTCATGTGGGTCTGATCGAGATGGCCAAACAGGGGACTATCATCTTGAAAAATGTTCAGGATGCCTGTCCTGCAGTACAGGATATCTTGTTGGATGTCCTGACCAACAATCAGATCATTCCCATTGGTGGTTACGATCCTATCAGTATCAATGTTCGATTTATCAGCATTTTTGACTACCCGCTGCCTAGATCACAGATTCGTCCTGATCTTCTGAGTCGTCTCTGCACTCTGCAGATCGATCTTCCTCCTCTTAAAGAGCGTCAGGAAGATATCCCAATCCTCTTTAAGGAAGCTATTTCCAACCTACGAAATCAGGAATTCCGTATCGAGCGATTTCCGAAGGCAGTCGAAGCACTTCAGCTATATAGCTGGCCGGGCGGTACCTCCGAACTGGAAGCGGTTGCCGGAAGATTTTCGCTTTTTCTGGATGAGAATGTCAAAATCACCCCTTATACCATTCACCATATGGTTATCGAATCTATTGGAGAGGATAATCTGTACCATGAGTTGGAGCTCCTGTACCCCTGTCTGGCAGAGCGTGATATGGCTGCCCCCAATTTTCAAAAAGCTGTGGAGCAGCTTAAATATTATCTGGGAGACACCAACACTTCGATTGCCCAAAAACTTGGAATCAGCCGTTCTTCCTTGTGGAGAGACTTGAAGAAGACAACCTAAGAAAGTCTAGTCGTGTTATGGTTCATATGAATTCCAGCTAGCAGAAAATCTTTACAATACTATTTTTTGTCGGCGCCATTAAAAAAAGGCATCCCAATAGCTGTAAAAGCAGATAAAAACAAAGAGTTTTAGAGTGGACTACGTTTACCAAATGCATATTTGATTAGCTGAAAGAGCATATTGATTTCATTTGCAACTATGAAGAGGTTTTGGTCGAGAATTTTTACATTGAAATATACTAAAAAGTGATTAAATTTCATTAAATTTATGCACCGTTTGCAAGCATATTTGCTATACTTAAAAAAAGATCCGCAAATATTAAGATAGGCAACATCAATCCAACAGAATGGAGAGGGCGCATTTCGTAGGGGAAGATTGTTTCCGACTTTCATCGTTACGAAGTGTGCTTTTTTATTTATATATCGAGTGTCGGCTTATGTGTCGGTGGGAGAAAATTTACTGTAGATATGAATGATTTTGACATTTTCGATAAAAGTAACAGCAGACTTAAGCTAACCATGCTCGTGTCGACAACGATGCTTATTATAGGTGTAGTGATAAAACTGGTGAGTGACTCATATACGGCATATTTTTTGATTGTAATGGCGCTTTTACTTGTTTATGTCAGTTGGAAAAATCATAGTGAATATAGGAAAGCACTGAACGACATTGACGATAGAGACGCATTTGAGTGCGAGTTGAAGACAGCACGATGCTTTAGCGGCATGGGACTTATGCTCACTGATAGCTATGCGGTTGTGGTGAAACCGTCTTTGAGGATCTATGCTTTTGCTAAAATGGATAAATTTGAGGTTGGGATTGCCGAAGGCAGGGAAAAAGTTTTGTTTCTCACCGATGCACAGGGAACTCGGTATAGGATTGCGCGGACTCTGAGCGGAGACGGGAATCAGACGGCATTTGACGAAGTATACCACTATGTATCAAATAAATTTAACCTATGACAGGGATGAAAGGGAGGATGACTATGAAAGTTGGTTTTATAGGACTTGGGATTATGGGTCGACCTATGGCAAAGCATCTGATTCAGGCAGGCCATGCAGTTATGGTTTCCGATATCAAAACTGAACTTGAAGATGAGCTTGTTTCTCTTGGGGCCAGTAAAGGCAATTATGCGCAAATGGGTGAAACATGTGAGGTTGTCATGACCATTCTGCCGACAGCTCAAATTGTACAGTCTGTTCTGTTTGATGAAGGTGGTGTTGCAGAGACAATGCCGAGCGGTGGGATTATTATTGATCACAGCTCCGTGACACCGGTTGAATCGCAAGCTTGTTATGAGAAGCTTAAAGCTAAGGGCATAGGATTTCTCGATGCGCCGGTCTCCGGCGGTGAGCCGGGTGCCATAGCGGGTTCGCTGGCTATTATGGTTGGTGGTGATGACGAGGTTTTCGATAAGGTCAAGCCGGTTATGGAAGCTTATGCGTCATCGATACTATTGACAGGAGAGAGCGGCAGTGGCAGTATTACCAAGCTTGCTAATCAGATTATTGTCAATAATACTATCGCCATCGTATCTGAGGCCCTGGTGTTTGCTGCTAAAGCGGGCGCAGATCCGGAGAAAGTATATAAAGCAATTCGATCGGGACTTGCCGGCAGTGCAGTGCTCGATGCCAAAGCACCGATGATGTTAGCTCATCACTTTGTTCCGGGAGGCACCATTCGTGTCAATCACAAGGATATTACCAATGTTGTTAAGACGGCGCATGCTATCGATGCCCCCATACCGTATAGTGCTCAGCTGTATGAGATTATGCAGGTGTTAAAGGTGCACGGGTATATGGGCGATGACCATGCCGGCATCGTCCGGTATTTTGAAACGCTGGCAGATTGTAGTGTGGAACAGAAATAACATCAAGCGATCAACGGGATGACACAGGTTTGAAACTGCCTTTGGAACCTTGGTGAGGATTAATAAGGAAATGACATGTCGATTCACAGTGATATTTTAAAACAGTATAAGCCAATTGACGAAGTTGCAGTTGATGCACTTCTCTCGGAAGAAATTGCGAAAAATAACAAAAAGATAGTCGTACTTGATGATGACCCGACGGGGGTGCAGACTGTTCATGATATTTCGGTGTATACCTGTTGGGATGAGGATAGCATAAGATCCGCTTTTGCAGAAAAGAACAATCTTTTCTATATTTTGACCAATTCAAGGGGGTTTACCGAGGCGGAGACCACGAAGGTTCATCTTGATATTGCCGCTGTGGTAGATAAGGTCGCAAAAGAATCAGGTAGAGACTATTTATTTATCAGTCGAAGCGACAGCACCTTGAGAGGTCATTATCCTCTTGAGACTAAGTTGCTTAAGGATTGTTACGAGACTTACACCGGCGTGAAAATCGACGGTGAAATATTGTGCCCATTTTTTAAAGAGGGCGGCAGATACACAATTGATAATGTGCACTATGTCAAGGACGGGGATACTCTTGTACCGGCTTGTGAGACGGAATTTGCCAAGGATAGGACTTTTGGTTATACGGCCTCTGATATGCCGGCTTATGTAGAGGAGAAAACCGGCGGAGAATATAAGGCGGAATCGGTCATTTGCATTTCTCTTGAAGATATTCGTAACATGGATTTTGACCGTATCGAGACGCAGTTAAAATCTGCAGAGAATTTTAACAAGATTATTGTCAATGCCATAGACTACGCCGATATCAAAGTGTTTTGTGTGGCGCTCTATCGAGCTATGCATGCCGGCAAGATGTTTATGTTGCGCACAGCGGCGGCTATGGTTAAGGTGATGGGCGCAGTCACGGATATACCGTTGCTGCGTCGAGAAGACATGATTGTGAATGAGACGTCACACGGAGGTATTATCGTTGTCGGATCGCATACAAAAAAGACGACGTCTCAGCTGGCGTGTCTCAAGTCCCTTTCCGAGATAGCATTTATTGAGCTCAATGCCAATCTTGTCCGGGATGAAGCTGCTTTTGAAAGCGAGGTTGACAGATGTGTAGCGCTTGAAGAGACCTATATTAAGGCCGGCAAGACTGTCTGTTGTTATACATCGCGATCACTTATTGTCGCCAATACCGGGGACAAGGAAGATGAACTCCGACTGTCGATAAGAATTTCGAACGCCGTACAGTCTCTGGTCGGCAAACTTTCAGTTACACCGAGCTTCGTCGTCGCCAAAGGAGGCATTACATCAAGTGATATAGGAACAAAAGCTTTGAAGGTAAAGCGAGCGACTGTTCTCGGGCAAATTAAGCCGGGCATTCCGGTGTGGCAGACCGGAAGTGAGAGTAAATTTCCTAAGACGCCATACGTGATATTTCCGGGCAATGTCGGCGAGGCGGACACACTTAAGGAAGCCGTAGAGGAACTATTGTAAAGATAAGGAGAACCTATGTCGGAGTGTATTGTAATTGCTGACGATCTTACCGGTGGCAATGCCACAGGAGTATTGCTTAAAAAGATGAACTATAGGGCGCACACTGTGTTGAATCTCTCAGCTATCGACCCGATAAAGCTGGCAGAGTGCGAGTGTGTGATATATCCGACCAACAGCAGAGGTTTGGATGCGCAAGCAGCCTATGACCGAGTGTATGAAGCGTGTGAGACCCTGGCGAGTAAGGATGTACGTTTATATTCTCATAGAATTGACAGCACACTCCGAGGCAATCTCGGCAGTGAAACCGATGCGATGCTCGACGTTCTCGGTGAGGATTATATCGCGGTGTGTGCACCTTGCTTTCCGGCTACGGCGCGCATCGTGTGCGGCGGCTATATGCTGGTGGGCGGTGTGCCGCTTCACAAGACCAATATTGCATTTGATCCCAAGACCCCGGTCAACATATCCGAGGTTGCGGAGCTATTTCGTCGGCAGAGTCGATATGGGGTTGTCTCCGTCAGGCTGAAGGAGCTTATGGCGGGTAAGCACCATCTGGCAGATGTCATCAATGCACATGTTGAAGCCGGACACAGAATCATATGTTTTGATTGTATAAGCCAAGAGGATCTTGACCTTATTGCCGATGCGTGTATTGAAAGTGGACGTAACATTGTGGCTGTAGATCCCGGCGTGTTTACCACAACACTGGCAAGAAAGCTGATTGTACCCAGAGATAAGCAAGTCAACAGTCGTATTTTGGCTGTGGTAGGAAGTGTGAATCCGAACGCCAGGACTCAAATAGAAGCTCTGTGGCTGGCACAAATCACACACAGAGTCATGATTGAGACCAAAAAACTGCTGGAGAGCGAGACTGCTCGTCAGCACGAGATAGACAGAGTGATTGAAGATGTCATGTCAGGATGTCGACAGCAACAGGTGACTACCATTGTCAGCGACGGGATTTATCCTGAGAATCGTCTGGATTTTACACTGTATATGAAAAAACTTCAATGCTCCCTCGATGAGGTAACTGCAATTATCAATAGTGCTTTTGCACAGATTACCTACGAAATATTTAAACAGGAGCCTTCTTTTAGAGCTATGTATACAAGCGGCGGTGATATTACCGTTGCTGTATGTGAGAGGTTCGGAACTGTCGGACTGAGATTGAGAGATGAGGTGCTGCCGCTCGCTGCTTACGGCAAAATTTTGGGTGGCGCATTCGACGGTGTGCACATCATCACAAAAGGCGGCAGTCAGGGCGGGCCTGATGCCATTAACCTATGTATTACCTATCTCAAGGAGAAGCTGTATATATAGACGAACGTATAGCGTAGCACTTTGAATGTGCTGTGAATGTGCTGCGCGTTGTGGACGGATGGACTATTTGAGGCATAACCTTTACCCTAGGCGACCGGCGATGTGCCTGCCAATGGATAAATTATGCACATTATGAATGAAAGGACATAGAAATGGAAAAACCATTAATTGCGGTAACATTAGGCGATCCGGCAGGCATTGGGCCGGAAATCGTAGCACAGTCAATAGCTGATAAAGACATCTTTGATATTGCAAGATGTATTGTTATTGGCGATAGGAAAATAATGGAGCAGGCCATAAAAATTGTCAAGGCGGATCTGACTATCCATGTTGTGGAGGCTCCTGATGAGGGCGATTATTCCTATGGTGTGCTCAACATGATCGATCTTGATAATATCGATATGGATAAGTTCGAATACGGCAAGGTGAGTGCCATGTGTGGTCAGGCTGCCTTCGACTACATCAAGAAAAGCATTGAGCTTACGATGCAAGGTGAAGCGGACGCTGTGGCAACAACGCCGATCAATAAGGAGTCGCTTCATGCCGCAGCGGTTGACTTTATCGGTCATACCGAAATATTCGGAGCGCTGACGGGCACGGATGATCCGTTGACGATGTTCGAGACCAACGGACTGAGAGTGTTCTTCCTCACACGACACAAGTCGCTCAGAGCAATGCTTGATGATATCAAGAAAGATAGAATCATAGACTATGTGCAACGATGCACGGATGCACTGAGACGACTTGGCGTCACCGAGGGAACAATGGCGGTTGCGGGGTTGAATCCTCATTCGGGAGAGCATGGCCTTTTCGGTTGGGAAGAAGTCAATGAGATTGCCCCTGCGGTAGAAGTACTTAAGGCGGAAGGGTTCAATGTTGACGGGCCTGTACCAGCTGATTCGGTATTCCATCAGGCCGCACTGGGCAAATATAACAGTGTTTTGTCGCTATACCATGATCAGGGACATATTGCGACGAAGACACTTGATTTCGACAAAACTATTTCCATTACCAACGGGATGCCTATCCTGCGTACCTCGGTCGATCACGGTACGGCGTTCGATATCGCAGGCAAGGGCATAGCCGGTGCTGTCAGCATGAAGGAGGCTATTAGATTGGCTGCAAAATATGCACCATTCTTTAAGCAATAATAAGTTATTTATTGAAGGAGGATTATTATGGTAAACGGTCTAGACGGTCAGAGGATGCTTATTGCGCTCCTGATTGGCATTGCAATTCTTATTCTTCTTGTACTTAAGACAAAAGTGCAGGCATTCTTGGCGCTTATCGTTACGACAGTATTGGTAGGCATCATCGGAGGCATGCCGCTTGCCACACAGACCATTGAGGTTGACGGTGTGGAAAAGGCATTCGGTATAGTCAATTCTATTACTACAGGCTTCGGAGGCACACTTGGAAGCATCGGTATTATTATCGGCTTTGGCGTTATGATGGGCGAGATATTCGAAGTATCGGGAGCTGCGAAGCGAATGGCGTATACATTTCTTAAGTTGTTTGGCAAGGGCAGAGAAGAAGAAGCCCTTGCGCTCACCGGTTTCTTCGTATCCATTCCTATTTTCTGTGATTCCGGATTTATTGTATTGGCACCCATCGCTAAAGCGCTTTCGGAATCGACACGTAAATCCGTGATTGGACTTGGCGTGGCACTGGCTTCAGGGCTTGTTATCACCCATTCTTTGGTTCCGCCGACACCGGGCCCCCTTGGTGTTGCGGGGATATTCGGTATTGATGTGGGTAAGTTCATACTGCTTACTCTGGTGCTGGCACTGCCGATGACCATTGCCTGTATCGCCTATTCTCGTCAGGTGCTCTCAAAGAAGTTTTACCGACTGATGCAGGCGGACGGGACAGTCGTCAAGGCTGAGTATCAGGAGCCGGACTATGAGGCCGCGTTTAAAATGGACATGTCAGGTATTCCGGGCACCTTCGAGTCATTTGCGCCGCTGCTTCTTCCTATCGTGTTAATTCTCATCAATACTGTAGCGACGGCGCTGGGCAAGACGGATGGATTCATGCAAGTCCTTATCTTCCTCGGTCAGCCTATCGTAGCCGTCGGACTGGGATTAATCGTTGCCATTTTTACACTGGGTAGACCGTTTGGTAGAGAGGAACTGCTTACCGCTATGGAGCGAGGCATGGCAAGTGCCGGTATTATCATGCTGGTGACCGGTGGTGGTGGCGCCCTCGGTCAGATTATCAAAGATTCCGGACTGGGCAACTTTATGGCTGACGGACTGGCTCAGACAGCCATTCCGATGATTATTCTGCCTTTGGTTATTTCAACGGCAATGCGATTTATTCAAGGCTCGGGCACTGTTGCTATGACCACGGCGGCCAGTATCTCGGCACCGATTTTGATTGCCGCAGGTGTCAGTCCTATGCTGGGCGCTGTCGCTTGCTGCGTCGGTTCGCTATTTTTCGGCTACTTTAACGACAGCTACTTCTGGGTTGTCAACAGAACCCTTGGTGTATCCGAGGCCAAGGAACAGCTGCAGGTATGGTCGGTAACATCGACGATTGCCTGGGCAGTCGGAGTCGTGGAGATTATAATTTTAAGCTTCTTTATGTAAATGGTATTAGACTGATTGGTCATACAATGCTTATCATGCAGGCACCGCACGCCGCGGTGCCTGTCCTTATATAGCTAGGCATAGTGAGAATGCTGAGAAAGTGAGTTGATAATATGAGTTTAGTAACTATGGAGTACCTCGTTCAAAGGGCGTGGCGTGACAGCAGTTGCATTCCGGCATTTAATGTGGGCAGCCTGGAGATGATCCGAGGCGCGGTTCAGGCTGCAGAGGCGCTTAACAAGCCGATCATTATACAGATCGCAGAAAGGCTGCTGCACTATTCACCGTTGGAATATATCGGACCGGCTATGGTGAGTGCCGCCAAAGAAGCGACGGTGGACGTGGCGGTTAATATGGATCATAGTCGAAGTATGCACGTCATTACCAAAGCTCTTGAGCTGGGGTTCACATCGGTGATGTACGACGGTTCTATGGATACTTTTGATGTCAATATACAAGGAACACGGCAAGTGGTGGCACGTGCCAAGACCTATGGCGCGTCGGTTGAGGGTGAGCTCGGCTTAGTCGGAGGCAGTGAGGACGGTTTGAGTGATCACGGCATACAGTGTACCAATCCCGATCTTGCCCGGGAATTCTGTGAGAAAACCGGGATATCGGCCCTTGCTGTAGCCATCGGCAATGCACACGGTGACTATCCGACGGCGCCTGAACTTGCCTTTGACATACTGGATGCGATTAATGAGCGTGCACAAATACCCTTGGTGCTTCATGGGGGATCAGGCCTTTCAGATGATGATTTTCGCAAAGCTGTATCTCTTGGGATTGCCAAGATTAATATAGGTACGGCAAGCTTTAACAAGGTGACACAGTTTGCCGACAACTATCTTTCAAGTGCTGTGAAGCCGGATTATTTCGGATTGAACGAGGCAATGACAGAGGGTATGTATGAGAATGCCATAAAGCATATCAAAGTATTTACCGGCATGGCGTGATATCGGTGGTGCCTCTTTTTGTTTTTATTGGGATTGGTCTATTCGTATCACGGTTTTGAGATGTATAGTCAAAAGGGAACCGATTTTGGCTGCGGCTAGCTAATCAAGGGACCATGGCGTTTACTATCCACTTTTTTCGATTGAAAAAGAATTTACATACCTGATTCAGACTATAGGGGGTGCTCCATAATCTGAATCCTTGGAGTAGCGCAATTCTTTTTCTATCCACAGAACCTTCGAGTTATACCGGGGGTTCTGTTTAGTTTGGGTACGAAACGAGACACAAAAACTCCATGGCGGAATCAATGTGTGCTTTACCTTGGCAAAAGGTAAATGAGAATTTTTACGCTATGGATGATGTGCATAGTAATAATCGATTAGGTATTATATAAATTATGAATTTAGGATAACGGTATTTTTTAATATAATGGTACAATCAAGACGGCAGAGGGAGGGCATTATGAAGCAATTAAAATTTGATGTGGTTGTTGCAGGAGGCGGCAGTGCCGGTGTAGCCGCAGCACTGGCTGCAAGCCGTAATGGTTCTAAGACGCTATTAATTGAGCGGCATGGTGCCTTTGGTGGTGAAGCGACAAATTCATGGGTATCGGCTTATTGCGGGTTTTATACGAAGGGTGATGTGCCGCAACAAGTTGTTTTTGGTATCGGCGATGAAGTCTTGCAGCGATTAAAAGCCTATGGCGAAGATATTTGCTATACGATTTCACCAAGTACGGGCAATGCCTCGGTGCGGTTTCATCCGGAGGTGCTCAAGCTGGTATTGGATGATCTCTTGGAAGCGTCGTCTGTCGATTATCGTTTATACACGTCGGTGGTTTCAGTTCAAGTGGAACATGGTAAAATAAACTCAATCACTATACATGATGACGAAGAGGACACCCTGGTGATGGCTACCTCGTTTATTGATGCGACGGGCAATGGCAACCTGATTCATATGGCAGGTCTAAAGACGGATTGGGGCAATGAACAGGGAGAAGTCCAGCAGTCTTCCTTGGCTGCATGGTTGGAAAATATACCCAGAGGAGAGATTGTCATGTCCCTGCTTACAGAGGCTATACAAAAGGGAAAAGAGGAGGGTATATCGAGTCTGGATAAAGAGAAAGGTCTCATTGTAAAGGTGGCGGATGATACGTATGGATTTTTAACCATTCCCAGTGTTTCCATCCGCAATCTAAGCGGGCCGGAGTTGACCGCCTCAATGATGATCTTGCGTAAGAAGGCTCATGCCTACACCGACGCCCTTCAGACATATGCCCAAGGTTTTGAACGAACCTACCTATCTGCAACGGCTCCTGTGATTGGAATTCGTGAAGCACGACGGATGCGCGGCAAGGTGACTGTGAGGGGGGAAGATATCATGGCTTGTAAAAAGTCCGATGAGGTTGTTGCCCGGGCCGGTTGGCCGGCTGAAATTCACTCTTCATCCGGCTTGATTTATATGGATGTGAAAGACAATGACTGGTTCGACATTCCCATGGGCGCGCTAATCAGCAAGGACTTGTGTAATCTATTTGCAGCGGGCAGAACAATCTCCTGTGATTCCCTTGCTTTGGCATCGCTGCGTGTCATGGGCACCGGATTTGCCACAGGCCATGCGGCCGGTGTCATGGCTTCACACTATGCCCAACGTGGTCAGTTGAACTGTCAAGAGATACAAACTATTTTACGTGAGCAACATGCTTTAATTTAGGGGGAGCGTATGACAATGAAGCAAGACAAAAGTATGGGTCGTTTTGTGACGATTCTCATTGCGTTAGTATTGATGTTTGCCGGGCGGTATGTTCCGGCTTTTCCCGGGTTATCTCCGTCAGGGATGCAGGTATTGGGCATTTTTGCAGGTGTTCTCATTCTATGGTTGACGGTGTCCATTGATTGGCCGTCGATTTTGTTGATTGGTGCACTGGCATTTGTGCCGGAATTAAATTTTGCGTCGATACTGGCAGGTGCATATGGTGGGTCGACATTTGTCTTTTTGATCTTCACCTTTGTGGTTACTTACAGCTTATCTCAGACGACGTATATTAAGCGTACGGCCGTCGCCTTTATTTCTTCCTCGATTGCGTCGCGTGGACCTTGGATTTTTGTGACCTTATATTTTGCAAGCATTCTGTTCATTGGCAGTTTTATTTCGCCGACAGTATTATTCTTTGTCTATTTGCCGATCTTGGAAGAAATTTATGCGCTGTTGGAACTTGAAAAAGGCCATAAATTTGCCGGCATGTTGATGATGGGTACGGTGATTATGTGCGGAATCTCTTCCGGCATGACGCCAATTGCTCACGTCTTTCCCATACTCGCCATGAGTACTTATTCAGAAATGTATGGGCGAGCCATTAATTATGGTCCCTATATGGCCAGTGCAATTCCGGTGGGGCTGATATCTGCGGGGTTGGTTATTTTGACGTTTAAATATCTATTGAAACCGGACACATCTGCTTTTGCCAAATTTGATGCCGCTCGGATTACCGGCGTGAGGGGAAAAACGACTCGAGCAGAGAAAATTGTGTTGTGGGTTTTTATTCTCGTCGTTGCCCTGTGGGTTCTGCCAAGTTTGATCACACCTGTAATTACCACAGGCCTCATCTTTAACGTAGTAACTAAAATTGATGCGCTGGGTACGGCGTTTCCGCCTCTTTTAGGCTTAGTGATTCTGTGTATCCTCACTGACAAGGGCAAGCCGATTTTGAATTTTTCAGAAGCTATGAGCAAAGGGGTCTCATGGTCGTCTGTCATTATGTGCGCGGGCACAACGGCGTTGGGATCTGCCATTACGAATGGTGATATTGGTGTCACGGCGTGGATATCCGACAGATTGGCACCACTCACAGCGAACTTGCCTGTGATCGTTATGGTTTTAGTCTTTACCTTATGGGCTGCAGTGCAAACCAATTTGTCTTCGAACATGGTTACCGCCACGGTAGTATCAGCAGCTGCGCTGACAGTCACCGCCAATATTGAGGGAGTGAATGTGGCTTCCTTAATTGTGAATATCGGTATGATGGCGGCTTATGCTTTCGCCACACCGCCGGCTATGCCTTGTGTGGCCATTGCCGGTTCGTCAGGGTGGACCACTACGACGCAGATGATGATCTATGGCTTCATTGCAATGTTTATTTCTGTTGTCATTGCTACCTTTGTTGGCTATCCTATCGGCGCAATGTTATTATAAGTATATGAAAAAGAAATTTTCTAAAGAAGTTGCCTTTACTCTGGCCATGTGCATCAACAGTATATCGTTGTCCCTATTGGTCAAATCGGATTTTGGCATTGCCACATTAAGTTCACTGCCGAAAGTATTGAATACTATAGTTCCGGACATCTCATTCGGCATGATGAACTTTATCGTTCAATCGGTAGTGTTATGCATTGTGATGATGATTACCAAGCAACCGAAAGCTTCCTATACCATTTCGTTTCTTGTGGGATTTGTGTTTGGAGTGATGGTGGATGGTGCGGATAGTGTTATTATGTTTTTGCCGGATGCGTTGACCTTTAAATTATTTTATTTTGCCCTCGGATGGATCGCAATTTGCTGCGGTGCCACATTGTTTATCCTATCGGCGATGCCCCTCATGCCGTTTGATGTCGTGGTTAAAGACTTGGCACTTTTTACAGGAAAACCCGTGCGATGGGTCAAAACAGTTTGTGACTTGATCATGGTGCTGAGCTCGTTGTCGCTAACCTTTGTCTTTTTGCAGCGCTTAGTCGGTGTGGGAATCGGTACCATCTTTATGATGGCCTTTAATGGCTGGCTGATGGGCAAATATATGGATTGGTTCACACAGCGTTATGACTTTGTCTGCGCGACCCGATTTGGACAGACGATGAACGATTTAGCGGCGATCAGGCCTAAAGATGAGTGAAGACGTAAATATATTATTTCAAAGTAGAGCGGATTTCAGCTAGGAAGTCCGTTTTTTTATTGGAACCTGTCCTAGATGGGGTTGAAGCGTTGCCGGCAGATTATTTAAAGAGAACTTGAGTAGTCAATTTGAAGGATGGGGTGTGATATAATTTTGTTGGTGAGATGATTATGAAATTGGATTTACAAATGCAACCGAAATTAAATATCTCCACAAAATTCATCCAATCCCTGGAAGTACTTTCCATGAATATCTTTGAGCTGGATCGATTCTTAAAAGAGGAGAGCGAAGAGAATGTGATGTTGGATTTCACATCGAGATTGGAGCAAGACAACTATGTGAACCGTTTAAAATCCTCACTTCAAAGCGTCACGTATGGGGATAATCCGATAGAAGAGCTTGCTTACAACGCTGAGGGGTTGCAGGACTATTTGTTGTCGCAACTTAGGGACTTGGATGTGGAGCGCGATATACGGCTTATCATCCATTACTTAATTTTGAATTTAGACGAGTCGGGGTATCTAACGATGTCTCTTGACGAGGTCGCCGACGTGTTGTTGCAGCCTGAAGCGCGTGTGGCAAACGCGCACAGCATACTGTTGACGTTGGATCCGCCAGGGGTGGGTGCACGGCACTTGTCGGAATGTCTCATCAGTCAAATTGATCGCTCCGATACCGTATTAGTTCGGTTGATCCAAGACCATTTGGAAGATATCGCGCAAAATAAATGGCAGAAGATTGCGAAACAAATGGGCCTATCTATAAGCGAGGTGCAGAGTTTAACTGCAACCATAAAAAGGCTCAATCCGAAACCGGGACAGGTCTACCAAGGAGATAGAACCGTTGAGTATGTCATTCCGGAAATATTTGTCAGCGTGGCACGCCAAGACATTGCTATACATATGGATTTGGAGAAGACTATTCACTTGAATGACTATTATTTGAACCTGCTTTCTCAAAATATTGACGAGGACACGAAAGCCTATTTACATAACAGATTAAATCGAAGTGCCCTGATTATGAAGTCCGTCGATATGAGGAATCAAACGCTGAGGGATGTGGCGGCATACATCATTACATACCAAAAAGACTTCTTTATATACAACCTCCCATTACAACCTCTTAGGATGAAAGATGTGGCAGATGTGTTAAGCCTTTCCATTTCCACGGTCTCAAGAGCAGTCAAAGGAAAATACTTGGAATATTATCAAGGTGTCATGCCTTTAAAGGATTTATTTACACCCATGACGTTACACAACAGCGTCTCTCAAGACTACATAAAACATAGAATTAAACACCGGATTGACGCCGAAGACAAAGTTCATCCTCTCTCAGACAACAAATTGGTTGCACTGCTGAATGAAGAGGGCATTACCATCAAACGCAGAACTGTTCAAAAATATCGTGATGCGATGCACATACCGTCATCTCAAATGCGGCGCAGAGATGATCGGACGGTTTAAAGATGAAGTGGAAAGTTTTTCAAAGATTGTGGCGCCGGCATAGGCACCGCAGTTTCAAGAGTGATGAAAAGCAAAGTCGTACCAAACTACCTATGGCCGAGTTTAAGGATGTTGTCATGTTCGGATGACGTCAGATTCCATCTGAAGACGTCGTAGGCTGGAGTGTTTACGACGAACGAGAAGGGGCGCGCTCACAGTGAGTAATTTGATTTATGAATGAGTTTTTATGCGAGTTGTGGCAGTTTAAACGGCAAAAATGGAATTATTTTATTCCGTTTTGGTTTAAATATAATCCACATAATTTGTCGACGGTTACTACATCAGCATAGTGGTTTAATATTATTCCAATGGTACGATTTTAATCATGCTAAATGAGGTATTATACAGCGGCATATATGGCATGAAATTTGCTAATATATTTGATGAGAACACAGGAGGAGTCATGCAAATCAAACGGGTTAAAATTATATTTAAGATTAACCGACCGCATTTGACTTTTGATATGTTAAAGGTCTTACAGGTTCACGATATACCGGTCCTTTCGATGGAAGTTTACAGCAATGTGATTTACTTAAAATTGCCGGAAATAGCCAGTGAAATTTATGAAGCTGTGTACGAGGAATGGGAAAACGTATACGGATTCGACCATATTGAAGAGATCGGCGTCATGAGTTTTGAAGAGAAAGACATTGAAATTAAATCGGTTCTCAATTTAATTTCAGAAGGGGTGGTGCTGCTTAGTAAGAACGGGACAATTGAATATGTCAATAAACTTGCACGAGAGTATTTGGTGACTATCAAAGATGGCGAGGCGATCACCGCCCATATTTCGGATACAGAATTGGATGAGCTGATCAGTACGGCCGATAAAACGATCAAGAACAAGATTTGTCAGATACAAGGTAGAAATTTTTTATTGAATGCCGACAAATTATTTTCTGAAGAAAATATTTTTATAGGCTATCTGGTGACGTTAAAAGAGATTGGAGAACCGGATTTTTCAACGAAAAGCTATATTACATTTGACGAGATTGTAGGCAAGTCCGAGAGCTTGATCAATGCGGTTGAGATGGCGAAGCTATTTGCCAATGCCGATGCGAGCATCCTCCTTTTGGGAGAGAGCGGCACCGGAAAAGAGATGTTTGCACGAGCCATACATTCCTATTCAAGGCCGAATGAAAAATTTATGGGCATCAATTGCGCGGCCATTCCTGAAGAGCTTTTGGAATCGGAGTTGTTCGGATATGAAAAAGGAGCTTTTACAGGGGCGAAGTCTTCAGGTAAGATGGGCATCTTTGAAGCGTGTAGTGGCGGCTCTATTTTCCTGGATGAAATCGGCGAGTTAAATTATCATCTTCAAGCTAAGCTGTTGCGTGTGATTCAGGAGGGGAAAATCAGACGGCTCGGATCCAATCGGGAAATTGATGTCAACACACGGGTCATATCGGCCACTAACAGAAATCTTCTTAAACTCATCGAAGAAGGCAGATTTCGTTTGGATTTGTTTTACCGACTGAATACTTTTTCGGTAGAAATACCGCCATTGAGAGCGCGTATGGAAGATTTGGATATTTTAACCCATTATTTTTTGGAAAAAATGCGTAAGCGCTATAACAGAACGTCGATCACCTTTAGCGAAGCGGCAAAGAATATGCTTAGAAATTATTCGTGGCCGGGGAATATCAGAGAACTCCAAAATGTGCTTGAACGCGCCGTCGTGTTGTCAAATAACGGTGACGTTCTACCTAAACACATTAAGTTCGATCATGATGAAGTCGGGATCGAACAGGAAAGCGGCAGCCTCAAAGATGCTGTGGAAAACTTTGAAAAACAGTACATAAAAAAGGTTTTAAAAGAATCCAACTCAATTCGAGGTGCGGCCAAGAAACTGCATACAACGCACACGTTACTCATCAACAGAATGAAAAAATACTCAATTGATAAAATGTAGGAGGGTTAAAGTATGGAAAATAAGAAGCCTAATTTTTTGGCGTTGGTTCCATTTATACTATTTATAGGTTCTTATCTTGCAATAGGGACCACTCTGGTCGTTAACGGCGATTCAATGGGGTTTTATGGATTTAAAGCACCTATAGCGGTTATCATAGGTATCATTGCAGCATTTTTGATGATCAAAGGCAAAATGGATGATAAGTTCAATGCCTTTATCAAAGGATGCGGTGATGAGAATATCATTATCATGTGCATTATCTACATACTTGCCGGAGCATTTTCAACCGTCTCCAAACAAATGGGCGGCGTGGATGCCACGGTTAATCTCGGCTTATCCGTTATTCCTCCTGGACTGATTACCGTGGGAATTTTTGTCATAGCCTGTTTCATTTCCATTTCAACAGGCACATCCGTCGGCACAATTGCGGCCCTTGGACCGATCGCTGTCGGCTTTGCAGAAAAGACCACCATCTCTATGCCGTTAATTATCGCGACGTTAATCGGCGGCGCAATGTTCGGGGATAATCTCTCTGTCATTTCCGATACCACGATTGCTGCTACGAGAACACAAGGCGTCGAGATGAGGGATAAATTCAGAGCGAACCTCGCGATGGCCATACCTGCCATGATTGTTACGGTTGTCTTGTTGGTTGTTTTCGGCAGGCCGGATGTAGTACCGGCCAAAGAAGTGTATGAATTCGACTTTATCAAAGTTATTCCGTACATTTTTGTATTAGTCGGCTCCATAGCGGGTCTAAATGTCTTTGTCGTCTTGGTGCTTGGCACCATGCTTTCCGGCGCTATCGGTCTGTTTAATGGCGCATTTAATCTGTTGGAATATTCAAACTTTGTATATGACGGCTTTGCAGGGATGTTTGAAATATTCTTATTGTCCATGCTCACAGGCGGTCTTGCCGGCATTGTCAGTTTCGGTGGCGGGATCGAGTGGATTTTAACTAAGATTAAAGGCTTTATCAAAGGACGGAAGTCTGCAGAGGTCGGCATAGCGGTCATCACATCGTTAACGGATATGGCAACGGCGAATAACACGGTTGCGATCATCATTGACGGGCCGATTGTAAGAAATATCGTCGAAGAATATAAAGTTGACCCGAGACGTTCGGCATCGTTATTGGACAGCTTCGGAGCTATTATGCAGGGCTTTATCCCATACGGCGCTCAGGTCTTGACCGCAGTACAGTTTACAGAAGGACAAGTGTCACCGTTCCAAGTTATGCCACTCTTGTGGTATCAATTTGCATTGGCTTTCTTCGTTATCCTCTCCATTTTCATTCCTTTTGCAGATGGATTTATCAAGAAAAATCCTTGGGATTTTGCCAAATGGGCACCTAAGAGCAAGTAAGTTAATTTAAAGCAATCAATAAAGCACACTATCAGGAGGAGAAAATTATGAACAAAGGTTTTTCAACACGAGCAATTCACGCAGGTACCGACACCAACAAATATGGGGCATTGGCAACGCCAATCTATCAAACCTCAACATTTGTCTTTGATTCCGCGGAACAAGGCGGCAAGCGATTTGCTCTTGAAGAAGACGGCTACATCTATTCCCGACTCGGCAATCCGACCACAGCTGTTATCGAAAATAAATTGGCGGAACTGGAAGGCGCCGAAGCGGCCGTTGCCACATCATCAGGCATGGGAGCTATCTCATCGGTGTTCTGGTCTCAACTCAAGGCCGGTGACCATGTCGTTGCCGCCAAAACACTCTATGGCTGTACATTTGCCCTTTTAAATCACGGCCTTGCCAAATTCGATATTGAAGTTGATTTTGTCGATGCCAGAGATGTCAAAAATATTGAAGCGGCGTTAAAAGAAAATACTAAGATTGTGTATATCGAAACACCGGCAAATCCGAACATGTATCTGACCGATATTGAAGAAGCGGCGAAAGCGGCACACAGCATTGAGGGCTGTCTCTTGGTTGTCGACAATACGTACTGCACACCGTTTATACAAAGACCTCTCGAACTTGGCGCTGATGTGGTCGTCCATTCCGCTACAAAGTACCTGAACGGCCACGGCGATGTCATTGCAGGCTTTGCCGTCGGCGCTAAATCCATTATCGACGAAGTCAGATTAGTCGGTATTAAAGATTGTACGGGTTCGGTTATAGGACCTTTTGAATCCTATCTGTTGGGACGGGGTATGAAAACCTTGGCAGTGCGCATGAAACAACACTGTGCCAATGCTTTGGAAGTCGCCAAGTTCTTAGAGAGCCATCCGGCTGTTGAAAAAATAGCCTATCCGGGGCTTGAATCCTTCCCACAATATGAACTTGCCCAAAGACAAATGCGTCTGCCGGGCGCCATGATCTCCTTTGAAGTTAAGGGCGGCAAAGACGCCGGTATCAAACTGATGAACAATGTCAAACTCTGTACCCTTGCAGTAAGTCTTGGCGATTGTGAAACACTGATTCAACACCCTGCATCCATGACCCATTCACCATATACACCGGAAGAACGACAAGCGTCTGATATTGCTGAAGGTTTGGTGAGACTGTCCGTCGGCCTTGAAGACGCTGAAGATATCATTGCTGATCTTAAGGCGGCGCTGGATCAACTCATCTAAAGCGTGTTGCGGGAGGTTTTGTCCTGGCTGTTGTCGACACCATGAATATAAAGCGCTCAGTTTGGGATGGAGTTAAGACCCAAACGGGATGTTAACTTGATGTCACATCGTTTATACAACCTATATAAAAAAGACTTGTTATACAACAAGTCTTTTTTATATGCGCTTAACTTGACTTGGTGACACGCAACGTGATTTACCGCGAATACATCATCAAAGGCAGGATAATACACAGCACTAAAAGGTGGTGAGAGTAAAATCTAATCACCTTTTTTGTTTGAACGAAGACAAATTTTAATACATCCTTTTGTAAAATACCAAGATCAGTGATTTCAGTGAGAAGAATGCAAAAAATAGCAGATAAAATTTGTAACTTTACAGCGCTACAGACGTCTAAATAGGATGAAGGCTTGAAAAGGAAGGAGGGGTATGCTTGGAATTTGAGGATATATATTTGCAGTACAAAGATGATGTCCATAGATTCGTAAGTAAGCTGTGCGATTATCAAGAGGCCATGGCCGATGATATCACACAGGAAACCTTTCTTAAAGCATATATCAATATTTCAACGTTTCAGGGAAAAAGCTCTGTAAAAACATGGCTTTTTACGATAGCAAAAAATACCTTCCTTTCCGAAATTAGAAAGAAAAAGTATGACGATGTTTTTGTAGGGGACTTGACACTCTTTGAACACAACCATGACGACAATTTCGATGTGATGGCTAAAAAAGAACTTTTAGAAATCACTTTAAGTCTAATCTTTGAACTTCCGCACAATATGCAGGAAGTATTCTTAGCTCGTATCTATTCAGAAGATTCTTATGAAAAAATTGCAAGTGATTTGGGCATTAGCACCTCATCTGCAAAAGTTCTTGTCTTTCGAGCGAGAAAAAAGATAAAGAACAAACTCAAGGAGGAATATGGTTATGATCTATGATTGTGACGTGATACAAGATTTACTGCCTATTTATGTCGACGATGCTATCAGTGAGTCAAGTAGAAAACTTGTAGACGAGCATATCAATGAATGTGAAGAGTGCAGAGAACTTTTAGAAATGATAAAAGTGGAACACAAAAAAGAGGCGGGAGTCAAAAGGCAGTATGAAACACATGTAAAAAACTATGCCAAAAGGATGCAAAGAAGAAAAAGAATTATCATTGCAAGTTTAGTGGCTCTGTTTTGTGTAGGTATCATCGGAGCATCTGTCATTACCTATTTTGCTGTTTCAGATCCCTTTGATTATTTGGCAATTGACCTTGGCACCTATGAAGAAGCTGAAGAATTTATCGAGCAGGGCAAGATTCCTGCTATCATGCCGAAAACTGCAGAACATATTTCTTTTATCTACCAACTGAAGCATAACAAAAAAAATGGAAAATTTCATGTCACAGCAAAAGATGCAAGGAAGATGAAAGAAGAATTGGAACCGGCTACAGTGGATCACTTAAGAGCGTCCGGCGAGGCGCTGGATGGTATATATAACCAAGTCAAAAGCACCTTGGAGGATTCACCGGAAGGCGTGACCTATTATCAAGACACTGATTTTGTCTATGCCTTTATTACCGATGGGACCGTATATTATTTTGGAAAATAGAGAGGAAGTGAAAAATTGCAGGCAACAGAGAAAAAAGGTATTAACGGTTATCAATTGAAGCTCTTGGGAGCGGCGCTTATGGTCTTTGATCATATCCACCAGATGTTTTACTGGGCAGGAAATGTCACATGGATGCATATGTTTGGACGAAGCGTAATGCCGATATTTTTGTTTACGTGCGCAGAGGGATTTTATCACACCGGGAATCGGAAACATTACGCGTTAAGACTGCTGCTGGGGTTTTGGTTCATGTCAATAGTATCCCCGCTTCTTATGAGAAGTCTTCCTATAGATGAACCGCAGATAGTACTGATGAACAATGTCTTCGGAACGATGTTTATCTCAGTTGCTGCCATGTGGGGCATTGAAAAGCTGAAAAATAAGGAGTTCGTCAAAGGGACTATTGTACTTGTACTTCCGATATTGCCGACTTTCATCTTCAATGCCTTACTTAATGCCAATCAGATAGGACTTGCATTACTGGTACAGTTTGCCGTTCCATCTTATATGGGGGTAGAAGGTGGCTTCCTTATGGTACTTCTTGCGGTATGGTTTTATCTGTCTCGAGAAAAAAGACTCCGGCAGTATCTGGGAATTATTGCATTGGCAGCCTTGAGCGCCTTTTCTTATCCCGACTTTACTTGGGCGAGTTTGTTTGGGGGAAATCACCAGTGGATGATGATATTTTCTATCATTCCCTTATATTTCTATAATGGGAAAAGAGGTAAAGGCTCGAAATATTTCTTTTATATTTTTTATCCGGCGCATATCTATGCCCTATATATCGTGGCATTTGTGCTGTTAAAGACAGGCGTATGACATTACTCACTGGGAAGTTAAATATGGTCAATATGAGAACTTTCCGGTGAATAATTTTTCTTATCATAATTATGTAAAGGATTGACAGAGGAAGTTTACGATGAGAAAATTCGTTAGACAGACAGACAGACAGACAGACAGACAGACAGACAGACAGACAGACAGACAGACAGACAGACAGACAGACAGACAGACAGACAGACAGACAGACAGACAGACAGACAGACAGACAGACAGAGTTATAGCTCCGTCTTTTTGTGATGCAATAAATAAAGATACTAAGCAGAAATGTCGAGTACACGGGCATTGTCTGCTTATTTTTATATGTGTGCTTCTATCGGTGATCGAACCAAGAAAGGCATGGAATATAAGGAGGCGATTAGCGCATGGAAAAGCTTAAAACTAGCAAAGCAGGCATTTATATTACCCTTGTAGGAATCTGTCTTTTTGCACTCTGCGGTTGTACCGGACAACTCAGTATAGAAGATAAAGCTATAGCGGTTCATCAGTTAGATGTGCCGGCAATAAAAGACATGGCCAATCCGGTAGATAAAGGCAAAGAGATAGCTGCAACTCTTGATCAACTCAAACAGGACAGCGCATATAACTTCCCGGATATTCTCGCTGTCAGTGATCCTTATGCGTTTAATACGACAGGGCTTTATGTGTATTTCAATACGAAAAGTCCGGTTAAAGTGAGTGAAACAATTAGTGTGCCGGACTCGGAAATCGACGATTTTGAACGAGCGTTACAAGGTAAGGGTGGCTATAGGACAGAACATGAGTACCTTCTTACGGGACTTGTCCCGGGAAAGAATAACACGATCACACTGACTATAACAGAAAAAAGTGGCAAGACAAAGGCAGTTCGATTTGATTATGCTGCATCTGACATCAAGAGCACCACATACAAGGGTCTAAAAGTACAAAAAGGAAACAGCGAGGAAAAGCCGATTGACGGACTGTTTATGCTTCCTACCGGAGTGGAAGAAGGGGCAGGGGAATATAGCTTGTTAATCGATGATGATGGTGTGATAAGAGGAGAACTTCAAAGCAATTTTGTAAATGTTAAATTTAAGGATGGCTGTCTTTATACCACCGTCGATGATGAAAACGGCATTGCCAAAATCAATCGCTTGGGGCAGACTGAGCATCTCTATGACTTTGGGAATTATGCAATTCACCACGATTTTACCATGACAGATGACAGCCTGTATGCGCTGACAACGGATAAGGAAGTCTTATGGAAAGAAAATCGTGTATATAACAGCGTCATAAAGATTGACTTAAGAGATGATACGGTGACGGAGCTTGTAGACTTTAAGGATTTATTGCCGGATCTATATGAAAAAGCAACAGGAATTGTCAATCATCCAGTTTTAAATAATTCAGGTCGTCTGGATGTGATTCATCCAAACTCAATAGACTATGTCGATGGTTCACTTATCATCAGTTCGAGGGAAACATCTACGATTATGAAGATAGATGTGAGCGGGAAGACTCCTAAGATAGAATACTTGTTATCGGAACCGTCTGTATGGGAGGACATAGGAAATTATAGCAGCTATCTTTACAAAAAAGAGGGGAACTTTAAGCCTCATGCAGGTCAGCACACTGTATATGTCGCAAGAGATAAAAAGCTGCCTGCAACAAGCTACTACCTCTATATGTTTGATAACAACAGCGCTATTATGGAAAGTCGACGGAACTTTTCATGGCAAGGCTTTGACGATGTGGTACAAGTTCCGCCTGTAATCAATAAAGATACGACATTACCGAAAGGAACCAGTTCCTACTATTATAAGTATCTGGTCGATGAAGACGCGAAGACTTATAGGCTTGAAAAGAAGATAGCATTGCCGTTTTCATTCTTTCAAGGCAGTGTCATGGAAAGTGGGGGGCATATTATCTATGGCTCAAGCTTTCGGGGCGCTTTTGGGGAAATGGACACCGATGGCAATGTGATAAACGGCTTTATGCTAAAAGAAAATTCACATCCATATCGAGCAGGTAAGTTCGATTTTAACGGATACTGGTTTGTAGAAAAGTAAAAAGAAAGAGGATGAATCACATGAAAAAGAAAGTGCTGGCACTTGTACTCGCATTCCTACTTGTCTTTACAACTATGATTAGCGGATTCAATAGCGTAGTTGTCAATGCAAATGGGAATGAAGAAACCGGTGTCAATCAGGAAGATGTAATAAAGACCGAAAATGACGAGGACAACAATGAGGACAATAAAACTGCTGAAGAAGATATGACCGCAGACGAAAAGCAGAGTCAGTATGACAATGATGTAGTCACAGCAGATAATGATAAACCTCTTGGTTTAGAGGAAGACACTAACGATGTATTGGCACCGGAAGCACAAAAAAGCACTGCGCAACAGGATTCTATAAAAATAGAAATTTTTCACCACATAGACGATGACATGGAGGGATTTGCTCCAAAGATAGAGCTCATTGATAAAGCTAATGGTGATATTCTTTTTACCATTGAAAAAGAAGACATGCCTAAGATTCAAGAAAATGCAGTCACCACGATTGACACAGGGTGTTATATTGAGGCGAATAGAGAGTTAAACCTTAAAATCAGCGATAAAGTTATACCTTTACAAGAATATTTTGATGGCGATCCGATTGAAATCACAGTAGACGGACAAAAATATGAGATACTATCACTTGACATGTGGTACGACTATAAAGACGGCCAACCAAGTAGTATTGGAGGTATTCGCATTGTACTTCGTCAAATCTATAAACCAGAAGATCAGGTGCTCAAGGTTAAAAAATATTGGTATGATTGTAATTTTCGTCATGAAATAGACCTCGCCAGCCGTAGTGTGACTACAGGATGGAGTAGAAAATATGACACAACTCAGCAGTACAGTGACAATCCTAAAAAACTGGTAATAGATTACTATGGTTCTGAAATTCTTATAAAAGGCGGAAGGATACTCACTTCGTCCGAAATCCCTGTATCTACGGTTAAAGTGAGATTATATGTGGATGGGAAAGCTACGGATCAATTGATTGAACTTACGGAAAACGGTGGATGGGAAGGCGAATTTGATGTCAGTCAATGGGTTGATAAAAATGGAAATTATTCCTATTACTCTGAGGATGATGGCTTTTATCATTACTATACACTATCTTTAGTTGAAGAAGGTATGCAAGAGCATGGAGAATCCATCTATGAGTCACAAGTTAACTTCTTGGGCAAAGTATATAACGTAGTGTCTGTTGTAGGAGACCATCAAGCCTATTTATTCAATTATGAGGCAGTGTGTGAGAATCCGATTGACATTCCTGTTGAAAAGATATGGAAAAATGAAAATGGAGAGATAGAAAGCGATAGTGACAAGCTGCCTGAAAAAATTGACGTTGTGCTTATGAACGGTGATAAGGAAGTGGCAAAAAAAGAACTGAATAAAGACAATAACTGGAGAGATGTCTTTAAGGATCTGCCACGATATGAAAAAGACAAGGGAGAGATAAAGTACACGGTTAAAGAAGAGTCGGTGAAAGGATATAAATCAGAAATTAGCGGCGATCTAAATAAAGGTTTTGTGATAACCAACACCAAAGCCAGCCCATGGACGCCAATGGTACCGCCAACACGGGATATTCACGTCGACAAAGTCTGGGTTGGCAGTGACAGCACAACCATGGAGGCACCGGTTGAATCCGTCGACGTCGCCCTCTATGCCGACGGTGAAGCCACAGGCAAAACCGTCACCCTGAGTGTAGCCAACAATTGGCAAGGAAGCTTTGAGGATTTACAAGCCTCCAAGACCCTGGGTGGTGAGCTCATCACCTACACCGTCAAAGAAGACGGCGCTACAGACGATGACGACATTCAGATTAAAGGGACATGGTACCATGTCAGTATCGACGGGACTATGACGGACGGCTTTACCATTACTAACACCAAGGTGCCTTCAGATCCACATGACAATCCGCCGACCCCACACGACAATCCACCGGTGCCAAGTGACAATCCGCCGACCCCACACGACAATCCACCGGTGCCAAGTGACAATCCTCCGATAGCAAGAGATACCTTTGCAATATCCGGGCATAAGATTTGGGATGATGAGAATAATAAAGACGGCAAACGTCCGGATACCATCACCGTTCGTCTGTTAGCCGACGGGGTCGAAGTCGATCACCAAGTCGTGAGTGATGCAGAGGACTGGACATGGACCTTTAGCGGTCTTGAGACATTCAATAACGGTCAAGCCATCACCTATACCGTCACTGAAGACCCTGTGGACGGTTATACCGCATACGTTGAAGGCTATAATATCACCAACACCCTCACCCCGGCAGTCATCTATCACTTAGAAAAAGCTATTCCAAAGACAGGCGTCGAGGACACACAACGCATTACACCGTTATTAGGTTTAGCTGTACTGTTCCTTCTCTTAAAAAGATCCAAGCATGCATAACGTGTCATCAGCTGCCCCGTCTTAGGGGCAGCTGAAAATCTAAGTAGGAAGAGTCTATGAAACCATCCACTCATCGCAACATCAGCATACTTTTAGCAGCGGCACTACTTGCCATGGCAGCCTATATTGAATGGACACGGCGACACGACATCAACCACAACGTGCTCACTCACATTACCGAGACGACTCAACACAACTTGGACGTCGCCTCGTTGGAATCCTCGAAAAACATGTACAAGCAAGAGGAGATCGCACGGCTGCAAACCATCAATTCCGATGTCGTCGGTATAATTGACATCCCCAACACCCGGATCCAATATCCGGTCCTTCAAGGAAAAGACAATGACTATTATCTCAAAAAAAATATCAATAAAGACAACGACAGCAAAGGCGCCATCTTTATGGACTATGAGAACGACATCAAACATTCCGACAATCTCATCATATATGGCCACAACATGTTAAACGGCACCATGTTTTCCGACTTGGCAAACTACAAAGACAAAACCTACATGAAAGCTAATCGGGACATCTATCTGTATGTTGACGATCAACAAATCCTTTATCAAGTCATCGGAGCTATGATTTTAAATCTGCATACGGAAAATAAAGTGTTCAACTTTAATAGGTACGTTACCTTTGATGATACGTATGGGGCTAAAGATTATTTTCGAGATATCAAAAAAGAAGCCATGCATCTGATTGTTGACGACGTCGACAATGATGCACAATTTCTGACCCTGTCGACGTGCAGCTATGAAACCGAAAATGCAAGATTCGTCGTATTCGCAGTGAAAGTTTAAGATGCTATCAAGGCCGGCGACGTCGATACAGCTCAGGCTTAGTCAACGTTCTTCTAAGCGACGCATAAGAAAAACGATCGGACCCACCGGTCGTTTTTTCATGTTTAATTTGATATCCGGGCGGTGCAAGACGTTTTCTTCCAAGGCGTGGTATAATAGGTAGAAACTGACGGGAAGGGTGAGGCTATGTCGATCGAAAAAGTGAAAGCATATTTTAAATCTCAAGGGTTGGAGGACAGCGTGCTGGAGTTTGATGTGTCCAGTGCTACAGTGGAACTGGCGGCGACCGCTCTCGGATGTCCGCCGGAGCGTATTGCCAAGACGCTCTCTTTTATGGTCGAGGAGAAACCGATACTCATTGTCGCGGCAGGGGATACCAAAATTGACAATCCCAAGTTTAAAGCGCGGTTTCATACCAAGGCCAAGATGCTTAGTCGTGATGAAGTCGAGACGCTCATCGGCCACGGCGTTGGTGGTGTGTGTCCCTTTGCTATCAACGACGGCGTGGCGGTGTATCTCGATGTATCGTTACAGCGTTTTGAAACGGTGTTTCCCGCCTGCGGCAGCAGTAACAGCGCCATCGAACTGACGGTTGGCGATCTTGAACATTATGCCGATGCCCAAGGTTGGGTTGACGTATGTAAAGGTTGGAATTAGGGAAAGGTTAGACCTTTAAGGCGGTGGCTCAGGGGCACTGTGTTCAGTTTCGAAAGAGAGCGACTGTCTTGTGACGGCTACCCAATCGATGGGACTGCCATAGGGTGAGGGCTGTAAAACGGATTTAAAATTTTATATCGTATCATGACACGGTTTGACTAGCAAACCGTGCTTTTTTATGGTCACGCTAAGGGTGAACAAGCATGCTCTCGAGGTCTCTGATGGTGTCATACACCTCGAAGCCTATTGGAAGCAACATTAGAAGCACTATAAATCCACAGCGTATGGAAAAATTTTTGTAGAATAGGCTTGGGCGTGTTATAAGCTATGCTCATGTGGTAAAATTTTATTAAATGATGTGTTATCGTATTACTAAGTGTTGTGATAAGATAGGTCCCGCTGTGTGCGTTTAACCCAGATGTGCATTGAGGGATATTTTAAGGAGGGCATATGAGTAGGAGATTACGAAGGTTGTTGCCGCTGTTTATTCTGGCTGTGGGGCTCCTTAGGGGAGAGAAGGTGTATGCCGCCATTACGGTGTATAATGCCAATGAATTAAAAGTACAGCTTTTAAAGACGTCCACTGAACCTATCCACGTGATGACGACCTTGCAGTATGATGACGATTGGTATTTTATCTATGGGGATACCTTTGACGGGGGAAATAGGACGCTTGTCCCCGGGCCGGGAGTGACGACGCTGTTTTCCCTAGATCCATCGGGGCCGGATCACCCTATCAACTTCAAAAATTTTACCATTGATATGCAAGATCAAGGTAAAGCGATCACAGCGAAAGATGTCACGTTAAATCTCAATAACGTCACCATCAAGAACAGTACCAGTCGCTTTTCCGACGCCGAAGCAGGCGGCGCCATTCATCTGACCAACACGAGCTTTACAGCTACGGACCTTACTGTGGACAACGCAAAAGCTGAGAGGGGAAACGACGTATCGGATACATCACAGCCTCATGGCGGAGCTATTTATGCCGACACATCTTACGTGAACTTGATGGCGTCGCATATCCAAAACAGTCAATCGGGTGATGGCAAAGCACTTGGAGATGGCGGGGCCATCTATGTAGGACAGGGTTCAACACTAAACTTGAACAATACTGTGCTCACTCATGGCCACGGGTCACGAGGCGGCCTGATCTTTAATGCAGGGACAACGACGGTGACAGGCGGCTCTCAACTTTCCGGCGGTTCAGCCGATCTACTCGGTGGCGGTATTTTCAATGACGGTGAGCTGACTTTGGACGAGGTGACACTAAAGGACAACAGTCAGGGTGACGGATCTGGAAGCATCGCCCATCCGGGGAAAAACTATATCGACGAGGCCGGAGCAGTGAGACAAAAGCTGGAACTTCCGGGTGTGAATATCTATGCTAAAAAAGATGTGACCATTACGCCACATGCCATCATTGATACTGGCGATATTCGTGTGCTGGATAAAGAATCTGCTGTCATTTTGTCCGGTGTGCCGTCTGCGCCGCTCTACATCAGTATCAGTGAAGTGCCGACGCAAGCGTTGAGCGGGCGCGTGGATGATGCTCACGTGGCCATGGGCATGGCGGAAACTCAGGCACGCTATGTGGGCTATACTGTTGCCCGCGGCGCCACGGACTGGGATGCAACAACCGGTCAAGCTGTCGCGGATCAATTGGTTTATGCCACCCATGTCATTCCGGGCGACACGACGTATGCTCAGGCGGTAGCACCTGTCGGGGACAATACCGGGATTATGGCGTGGGATTTTGTCTACAATCCGGATACTAAAGCTGTGGTGGTGGGACAGCGTGCTCAGGTCACTTACCACGCCAACAAAGGTGAGTTTGAGAACGGGAATGTTGTCCGTGAGCTTTACGCTATCTATGACAGTAAAGACGATGCCACCTATAGGTTGTCGCCAACCTATGATGTGACGAAAAAGGCAATAAAGTACCCTGATGTACCGACACGACAAGGCTATCAATATATTGATTTTTATACGGCTGAACTTTCAGATGTGGATGTGACGGTGGCAGTGGATGATTTATACACGGCTCTCTTCCCCTTTGACAAGGACTTCATCGACTACTATCAAGAAGCTCGAGGCGTGTCCGGTCCCGAAACGGCGAACACAGTCATCACTGATACCCTGAAGACCGATGAAGCGGATTTACATGCCTATGCTCGTTGGATGAAAACCGTCGATGTACCTGTGTCCAAGACGTGGATTGGCGGCACACCGGAGCGTGGTGATGACGTGACGGTGACACTGAGCGGCGTTCAAACTCCGTTAACTTTTAAAGGGGCAGGTAAATTTACAAACCTTGAACCGTTAACCATTGCTCGAGGCACTGACTCTGACGGGATGACACGGCGTGAATTTGCCTTTAACGTCTGGACATTGTCTGAAATGCCGGTGGAAGACTATGTCACGACGATTATACCAACGAACCTTCATGCTGATGCCATCGGCACAGGGTTTGAGGTGACGAATCAAAGAACCGGATTTAACGTCACGTATACTTTTGTCAGCGGCACGGCGGACAAAGTCTTACCTACTGCTGTGGAAGCATTGACACCGACAGATGACACGTTTTACGCCGAGGGACAGACTGTCACTGCCAAATCGGTAACACCGCTGAGAGTCGAGGATAGCGTATATGACGGCGTCTGGACATTCGGCGGTTGGGATGCGACGCAAAAAATTGTAAGCGGCGAGGATATTCCTTTTATCGGGGTATGGCACTTCACTCCGAACACCTACGGCGTGACGTACCGCTTTGTCAGCGGCACACCGGACAAAGCATTGCCGGACGGCATTTTGGATAAGGTGCCAGCGGATGTTGACGGGCAAGTAACAGGTCATACCGTAGTGACGACCCCTTTTAGCTATGACGCTGTAGCCGTGGCGGACGGGACATGGACTTTCCAAGGTTGGGACGCGGCATCTGTCACAATTGACCATGAGGATGTGACGGTAACAGGCACGTGGGTATTTGAACCGACGCCGGTGCCCATCACTTACGACATCATATATCAATTCCAAGATCTTGACGGCAAGGGTCTGCCTGGAGACGTTATGGCTCAGCTGCCGCCATCTTATAAGGCCGGTGCAGGCGATATTGTTCACGTGCCGGTAACTCTCAACGATGTATGGAGTGATACGCCGAAAGGCAGATGGATTTTTATAGGATGGTCACCGAATCAAGATGTTGTGGTTCATGATACCGTTGAATTTATAGGCACTTGGCAATTTGTTGGCGATCCGCCGTCGCCGGGAGAAGACGGGCACATCACTTACGTCTTTGTGGATGATCACAACAACCCGACACCTGAAGCCCTGAACCTCTATTTGCCGTCGCCGGTCACCTTTGTGACAGGTGAAATGCTCGATCCGCCGACCACACCGATGCCGGGAATGAACGTTCAACGCTCTGAGGGTCTATGGACTTTTCTCGGGTGGGATCAAACCATGGCGCAAGCCTTTGATGGCGACACGGTTGTCACCGGGACGTGGCATTTGACACCGACCCTACCGCCACAGAAAGATATCGAGCATCATGGCGGCGGATTGTGGATTGACTGGAATCATTTACCGGAGCCGTCAAACGATGTGCCGAAGCCGAAACGTCATGACCACGCACCCTACATGCATGGGTATCCGGATCATACCTTTTTGCCGGACCGTGCAATGACGCGAGGGGAAATGGCGGCCATGTTCTCACGGCTCATTGATGATACGCCGACAGTTGGTGTGACCTACGACGCGGACTACTTTGATGTCACATCAGATGCCTGGTATTACGGTGCTGTCGGGTATCTTACAGAGGAAGCGGTGCTTACCGGCTATCCTGACGGCAGTTTCAGACCGGATGCACCGGTCACTCGCGGTGAATTTGCCACCGTGGTCTTTAAGTTTGCTCATTTACAGAGCGACGGCACATCGCATTTTACTGATCTTACGATGACGCACTGGGCTTATCCCGCAGTTGATGCGCTTTACCGTCTCGGTTGGGTCAAAGGGTATGGAGACACCACGTTTAAGCCGGACAATCCTATTACCCGCGGGGAAGTGGTGACTATTGTCAACCGTATGCTTCAGCGCAAAGTCGATGTGGATTTCGTGGATCGACACAGCGAGGACCTTGTCCGATTTGCAGACGTGACGCCAGGTTATTGGGCATATTATGACATTGTCGAGGCGCTAAACGGCCATGGCTATATCCAAGATGAGAACGGCGGTGAGCTGTGGCAAGAATTAAACCACACGCTTCCCGTTCGTAGCGGTGAGAAGTACTGAATAACACGTTGAAATAAAAAATCCTCCGACGCTCTCGGAGGATTTTTTATATTAAAAAGTATCGCCATGCTGTTTAAAGTAGTTGATGAGAAGCTCCACGACATCTTTATCAGACGTTGCGACGACGGGAAGATCGGTGTACATGCTAAATCCGCCGGCGCCGCTTTTGCGATAGCTGTTGATGAGTAGACGCAAGGTGTCTTTGTCATCCAATGGGCGACCGTCTTTATACAGTGTGCTCACTCGAGGTGTGGCATCATAGTTGACGGTATAGTCAACCCCGTAGAAAAAGTCAAAGTTGTAATGTTCGACTTTAGGAAGCACATATTTCGGATTGATTTTAAAATGGTCGCCGTCTTTGAGCACGTAGTCGATATTGTGATTGATTGCGGCCTTTAAGGTCGCCACATCAATGGTTACCACTTCCAGGAGATTGGTGAATTTATAAGTGTTTAAAACATCTCGAATCGTGAGATCTCGTTTCAGTCCCGTGATATCATTGGCAAAGGCCACCAGAGAGACGTCGGCGTCAAAGTAAGTGAGAAGAATTTTATTGATGAGATTTGCCAAGTCTGATCCGTGCAGAGCCATGGTGAGATGATCCTCAGGCAGGTAGTCTCGGGAGAGTGTTGCAAGAGGCTGATCCAGATAATTTTGAACCTGATCGTTCAAGCCGTCAAAGCTTGGCAAGGTGGCTATACCTTGCACTGTACACGGTGTGCTGTCAATGGCAAGATCGTCCTGTGAGCGGTTTATATCAATGAGAAAGGCTGATTGAGCGTTGGCCTGATTTTGTAAGGTGAAGCTATGGTTTCGCCACTGCCCCGGTGTGAATTGGTGCTGATGAGCGGTGAGCACCATGTCATAGTCCAGTTCATCAATGAGCTGACAACCGATGTTTTCGCCGGTCGTCTCTAAAAGAGTATCCGTCGCAAGATCACGCTCATAGCCGCCGTGGTAAATTAGCAGGGTTACGTCGCACCGACTCAGCTTGGCGTGCATAGCTTTCGCCGCCTCAAATGGGTCAGTGATCGTTAGGCCCTCTAAGTTGTCCTTATCCCAAATAGTCACCCAATCCGTGACCACGGACGTAATACCATAGGTACAGCCTTGATGGTGGACGATGACGTAAGGTGCGACAGACAGCTCGCCTCTCTGATCCACAAGATTGGCGCAGATAGCTTGGGGCGCGGTGGATAAAAAGGCTTTGAGCCCGTCATAGCCGAAGTTGAAATCGTGGTTGCCCAGTGCGATGTAGTCGTACCCCAAGGCTGTAAAAATTTTACCGTGGACGGCGAAGTCGCTTCGTTCCGCCAGAAAGTAGGACAAAGCGTTGCCCTGTAGCGTGTCACCGCCGTCAATTTTCACATCGGCGTTGACGTTTCGGATCATGGAGATAAGACCGGTGGGGAGGCTGTCACGTGAGGTGTAGTCTGTGGCAAAGTAACTGCCGTGGACATCCGAGGTATAGAAGAGCTTCATCATTCACCTCGAACCAAGTAGGCGCGAATGCGTGTGGAGACAAATTCGATGATGAGAACCAGAATAATGAGACCGAGGAGAATGGCGCCTACGGCATTCCAGCGGTAGGAGTTCATGGCAAACATCAGCGGCGATCCGATCCCGCCGGCACCGACAAGACCGAGGACGGTGGCGTCACGCAGGTTCATGTCAAAGCGGTAGATAACCGTGGAGATAAAGCTTGCAACCAGCTGAGGCAAAATACCGTAGCGAATTTTTTGCCAGGTAGTGAGACCAAGGGCTTCCAAGGATTCCAAGATGTTCTTATCCAGATCTAAAATAGTGTCGCTGAAAAGTTTGGTGAGCATACCGATGGAGGTAAAACTCATCGTAAGGACCCCGGCAAACGGACCGGGACCGGTGACTCGGATAAACATCAGCCCGTAGACAATGGAGGGAATCGTACGAATGACCATGATGACCAGGGATACTACGCTTGCCACCGGCTTAGGGACGATGTTGTTCGATGCCAAAAAAGCCAGCGGTATGGAGAGGACAGAGCCGATAATCGTGCCGAGAAAAGCGATACATATGGTTTCCAAAAGCAGATAAAGGACGCCGGTCTTCCCAAAATTAAAGAGCAGTTCTGTGTCCGGGGTGAGAATGCCTTTGATAATGTTTTTCGCAATGCCAAGGCCGTTGGCACCGGTGTTAATCTCAATGACGCCTGCCGACCATAAAAGCATCGCAAAGGTGATGATACAAATCATGGCAATATAGCCGCGGCGAGATGGCTCTCGCTTTAACGTGTCGTGTAGTTTTGTATTCATTAGCTCAGTTGACTCCTTAAATATTTCGACAGCTTTTCAATGCAGAAAACAACCACCAACAGCATGAAGAGAATAATGCCCACGTTGTTGTAGTCCCGGAAGTTGATATTTTCGTTGATCAGAAGTCCGAGTCCACCGGCACCGACATAGCCTAAGATACTGGCATAGCGCACATTACCCTCGAAGTTGAAAAGCGAGGTGGAGAGAAAATTGGGCATGATTTCCGGAATAATACCTTTGATAAAAGCCATGGACGTGGTGTAGCCCATGGATAACATAGCTTCATAGGCGCCCATGTCCACGCTTTCGATTTGTTCGTAAGTGAGCTTGCCCACATAGGAGAAGGAAAAGAGAAAAATAGCTGTGGTCCCGGCCAAAGTTCCGAGGCCGAAGATATAGGTGGCAATGAGAGCGGAGACCAGAGTCGGAATGGTACGAATCACGGAAAAGAGCAGCTTTATCAGGTAATTGACCAGGCGATTTCGGATCATGTTATTGGCGGCTAAAAAGGCAAAGGGAAGAGCCACAAAGGCGCCAAGAAATGATCCGAGGAAACTCATTTTGACCGTATCGAGTAACGGGCGTACGACTTTGTCGCCATAGGCGAAGTTGGGGTGGAACAAGTCGGAGAGGATAACGCCCAGCTGTTTGAAGTTGTCAATAATCTCTCCCATGGAAAAGTCCGTCACTTGTGCAGAGACAAAAGTAAAGACCAGGATAAATGCGATGATAAGTGGGACGTAGCTTGGCTTTTCCACGACGGATTTACCGTTGACGGTGTAGGATTTACGCTTCAACATGGCCAAACTCCATTGTGTCGCCGTAGATAGCATTTAACACGTCACCGTTCACCTTATTTGCAGGCCCGTCATAGACAATGCGTCCGTTTTGAATGCCGAGAACTCGTGTGGCATATTCCAAGGCCAGTTCCACATGGTGAATATTTAAAAGAATGGTGATGCCGTCGTTATTGACTTTTTTAAAGTAATCCATAACCTGCTTGGCGGTGATGGGATCCAAACTGGCAACCGGTTCGTCGGCGAGGATAATGCTCGGGTTAGTGGCAAGGGTTCGGGCGAGAGCGACCCGTTGTTTTTGTCCGCCGGAAAGTTGGTCGGCACGTGTGTAGGCTTTTTCCAAAATATCCACCGAGTCCAGAGACTCCAGTGCTTTTAATTTCATGGCTTCCGGGAAGTTGCCTATCATTGCATTGAGCGGCGACATATCCGGCACAAAAGCGGAAAGGACGTTATTCATGGCGGTGGTGCGTTCGACCAGGTTGAAAGATTGAAAGATCATGCCGATGTTACGGCGAAAAGCTCGCAGGTCTTTGCCGGAGAGGGCAGATACATCATGGCCGTTTACTGTGAGTGTGCCGGAGCTGATGTTGTGCATTTTGTTGATGGTACGAATCAAGGTGCTCTTACCGGCGCCGCTGCGACCGATAATGGCGACAAATTCGCCGTCGTCAATAGTCAGATCGATGTCGGATAAGGCTTGAACGCCGTTGGGGTAGACTTTGGACACGTTTTTAAATTCAATCATAATATCTCCTTAAGAAAAAAAGCTCCCATCAGGGAGCTCTTAATGGGATGGATTAGTTATTCTTCATTTCTTTGATAAGGTCTTGAGCTTTTCGTTCAGCATCGTAATCTGCAGCGTTGGCTTCTTGGTAACCTTCGTGGCTGTAAATAGCGATGACTTCTTTACCTTCAGGGGTTTTAGCAATTTCCATAAAGGCTTGAGTCAGCTGTGCTTTGAACTCGTCAGTCATAATCTCGGAATTTTTGGATACGGAAATCGTGTCGTTGTAGATTTTGTCGGTGACACCGATGACATCGACGTCGGTGAAAATATCATTTTTGCCGCCGAATTCAGTAGTCCATTGTTCCTGATAGTCAAGACGTGCATCGGCAAAGCAAGCGAGGACGTCAATTTGTCCGGAAGCTAAACGAGCAAAAGCTGAGGCATAGGAGTCAGCCTGAACGACATTGGCCAAATCGGTGATACCTTTTTGGTAGTTGTCTTGAAGGGTGAGGTATGGATAGATATAACCTGCAGGAGAGGAAGGACCCATAACAGACCAGTTCGCAGAGTTTAAATCATCCCAGCTCAGCTCTTCACCAGCGTTGACTTTGGCTGCCAGTTCACGGCCTTTTTCAGATGGACCGGCGAGCATCAGCGCACGATAGAAAGTGACTTGTTCGTCAGATTGGGTGGTAGGTTTGTTGTCATTCCAGTCTTTGGCTAGGTCGGAATCGACAGACAGACCTTTACGGGTTGCTGTTAGGATGACATCGGCACCGTCATCATAGAGGACGTATGTGCCGCCTGGAATGAAACCCACATCGACGGTTCCGGCAGAGAGTGCTTCGCCGGTAGCTTCATAATTGGTACCTACAGTGATGTCGACTTCGCCCACGTCAATACCTTGGGTTTTGAGTTGATCTTTAAGTAAAGTTTTTAGCGGTTCCGTTGCAGTGACAATTTCTTGTGGGTCACGGGATGGAACGAACTGAATAGAGAGCTTGTCAATTGAAGTAGTAGCTTCTGCATTTTCCGTTGTTTCAGCCGCAGTGTTGGCAGAGTCTTCCTTTTGATCGCCGGCGCAGGCAGTACTCAGGGCAAGAACTGCGACAAGTGAAAAAATAAGAGCTAGTTTTGAAGTGAATTTGAAATTTTTCATGGCAATACGCCTCCTTTTATTAAAACTATAACAGAAAATCAGAATTTTGACAGCGTTTTAGTTGAAAAATTTTGTAAAGAAACTTTTATATTCCGATTGACTATTGTATGCACGTCACCACGTGCACAGGCCGGTGACTTCCTGAATTTTCCACAGAGTGCGACGAATAAACCCGGATTCATAAAAAGTTTGGGGCTCCAAGGTATACTGAGCGCCGTTATTGTGCCAAAGGGTGGTGAAATAACGGGTCATAGCATCGTGTAACGGCGACTTACGATCCATCTTAAGCACCACATCAGTCTCCAAGTTAAAGTCTCTCAGATTTCTGCGGGTGAAGTTGGCACTGCCGAGAATGGCAATGGCAGGGCGGTCACGGTACGTGATGTGGGCCATCTTAGTGTGGAACTGTTCACCGTGTGTGTTGTACCATCGGAGTTGAATAGCGGGGTGCTCGTCTATCAGTTCACTCAAGGCCGGCCGATTGGGACTGCCGTTTTTTTCTATACCGAAGGCATCTTTGTTCAAATCGGCGATAATTCGTACCTTGACACCACGGTCCGCCGCTTCGCCCAAGTCGTTTAACAGCGTGAAATCGGAGATGTAGAAGATGGCAATATCAATCGCATCACCCGGGTGTGTCGCGGCAATAGCACTATGAAGATTTTTGCCGATAGCACCTTCGGTCGCAATTTTAAGCTCATCTGTTGAGGTGACAGGATTCGGCTCAAAGGCCTCCAATGCAGGATAGCTCCGCGCGATAAGGGCAAGTTCCGAGTGAAGCAGATCTTTTATAGCAGAGCCTTTGAAACGTATAGCCACATTGGAGTGAAATGCACTGGGGTCGTGAGGATTGGCCGAAGCGACAATGGCTTCTTTGTCACTGATGAGGACTTTGCGGTGATTACCCTTGAAGTTTGCCAGTTTCAAGACAGATCTGAGAGTGACTTTCGGTCCGTCTTTCTGAAAAAAATTTGGAAGCCAACCTTTGCCGCTGGTGCCGAACCACTGGAAGTAAGCGCGGTACGGTCCGGAAATCAACGGATTGGAATCACGCATGGTATTGTGATCCGTGATGGTCACATCAATACCGGCGTCCATCAGCCTCTTGATGTGAGATTGAAGGTAGGCGCCGTAAAAGTTGTTGATGGGATCGGTGATAAAAATGATGGGCATCTGAGGGTTTGCAACTTTTTTTGCAATAAGCAAGTCGGTCATGGCCTGTACCTGCTTTGGGTAGTCCAAACCTGTTGGGGTGTAATTGTCATTATAGAGAAAGAGATCGACGACAAGAAAGGACGTGGCCTGTCGGATAAGATCCATTTCCTGAGCAAAGATGTTGTGACGGCGCAGAGCGGTGCCGTCTTTCTCAGCGCTGAGATCGTAGATAAAAGTTGCCTCGGCATCATGAAATTCTCCGTGTACATTGGTGCCTTTCGGGTTTTGTGTCGTCAGGGCATAGAGAATAGGAAGGACAATAAGAGCGATAACGATCCACAACACAAGTTTCGATAGTTTAACAGATGGTGATTGCATAATGACCTCACTTATTGAACGAACGTAAAGTTAGAGAGTGTATAGTGTTATTGTAACACGATTGATTTATGGATAGGCGAAGGGATTGGCTTCATGCGTGTGAATAAATTTATAAGTAAAGGGTAAAAAATTGAAAAAGACAACGAAGTCTTCGGTAGCAGGGGCGTGCTATCGTATCTTTATCTAATGGTACAGTGAATGCAGTTTGGTCTATGATACTTGCCGACGCTGGGTAAAAGTGTGTCTTCACCCATGTGGTACAGGCAGTGGGACAGACGTTTGAGCTGCGTGTCACAGTGAGGCTGAGAAACTAAGAGAGGGACCTATGACACCGACAAAAGAAGATTATCTTATCACCATCTTTAAACAAATTGAAAACCACGGCTATGCGAACAATGTGTCCATCAGTCATTATTTAGATATCTCCAAGCCGTCCGTCACCGAGATGATTAAGAGACTGAAAGAGGAAGGCTTGGTCACGGCAGAAGGACGGAAGCTTTTTTTGACGGACCAGGGGATGGTCATTGCCAAGAAGAAAGTTTCGATTCACCGCATTTGGGAAACTTTTTTGCAAAATCAGCTGGATTTTGATGTGCCGGATGTACATCGGGAAGCCGACCTTTTGGAACATGCTACTTCCGATCGGCTGTTAGAAGCTATGAACAGCTTTTTGAACTATCCCAAAAATTGTCCTCACGGCGAGCTGATTTATCTCAATGAACATCGTACATGACTTTCATCTACCGGATGTTTCAATAGTAAAGTTAGCTCATGGCCATACCTATAGCAACCACGATCTCAACCCGGAGTGCTCCGCCGAGGTTGAGATTTTTTATAATGCATAAAAAGTAAGGGTTGACTAACTAAATATATTAGGTTAGACTAACTTTAAAGTCAAAGATTCGTTCAAGGAGGTTATTATGAACAATAGATTAAAACGCAGTTTAAAAACTTTAGGACTTTGCATCGCCGTCATGGCAGCACTCACAGCTTGTGCTCAAGAAGAAAAGCAGGCCGATGCGATTACGACGAATAGCAGCAATGCCGCCGTCGGTGAGAATGCAATGAATGCCCCGCAGGTTGCGCTAGAGGATATTGATGCGGTGTCTCTTTCTGAATGGGAAGATATTCATCCGGTGTGGTCCAGTATCACCACATTTTATGATCGAGATTATCTTGTAAAAGCAGCTGATGAAAAGGCTGCAGCTGAAGGCAAACAAGGGTCGGAATTACTTGCGGAGCACGAAGCGGGTGCCCATATTGAGGTGGCATCCATTGAGTTTTCCGGTGACACGATAACTTTAAAAGATAAAGCCGGCCAAGTTATTGCTTCCGGTGTGTACAAGTATGTGAAGACCATCGGGAAAGGTAAGGAGCATGGTGAATTCGCGGTGTTTGAAGCGCAAGGTGACGTGCCCGAATCCTATAAAGTCCTGGCACTTATGGCACCTCACGGTGGGGAAGGCGACATCACTCATTTTCATATCCGTCACGGAGCGGGCGTGGACGATCCGGCCCTTGAAGATGAAAACTGGTGGCCGGTCTTTGTAGACCCGGATTCCACCGAAGAGCAAGTTATACATGAGATTGTCGGATAAACGCTATGTGAAGGCCAAACCCAAGCAGTGTCTTGGGTTTGATTTTTAGGGAGACATTATGATATTACGCAAGATATGTCGTGTGACGGTTCTAAGCGTTATGGCCTTGATAGCCCTCACCGGATGCAGTGGAACGCCGAGGTCGGAAAAGGAAAAGCCGGTAGTTTATGCCTCGTTTTATCCCATCTATGACTTGGTGCGGCAAATTGCCGGGGATACGGTAACGGTCAAATCGTTTATGCCCACCGATGGGGATCCGCACATGTGGGAACCGACAGCAAAGAATTTAAATGCCTTGGCACAAGGCGATCTCCTCTTTTTGAACGGCGCCAACTTAGAACGGTGGTCGGCACAGGTCACGGCGAACTTGCCGGAACTTCCTGTGGTGAACTTATCCAACAAAGTGGAGCTCATTTCGTATAAAGGGGCAGCAGAACTTGGAGACTTTCAATATATGGCAAAGTTTCGAGGCGAAAGAGGCGTTACCTATAAATTTGAATTCGGCCACACTCATGAAGATGTGATGCGGGTGAGCTTTTTTCAAAGTGATGACGATCATTTGGAGCAACTCATTGAGGTGGGCAAAAACTTTATGCAGGCGAAAGGTGAACTGATTGCTCAAAAAGCGACGATCGAGGTCAAACCGGGTGCCGTATATACCTTGGAGATGGGGCATCAAAGCGGCAGAGTGTTTTTTGAACTGCCCACTTCCGGCGATTGGTATGTGGTCTGTGATCGCGTCAGTGAAATGATTTTGCCGTATACGTTGATGCAAGGCGACGAAAGTCTCGATGTCACAACGCTTCTTGAGGGCTCGACGTCCGGGCAGGATAAAGTGACCTACGATCCGCATTCATGGCTTTCTATTACCAATGCCAAGGCCTACGTTGTAGAAATCACGAGAGCCCTGAGTGAGATGTATCCGGAATATGAGAAAGTGTATAAAAAGAACAGTGTGAAAGCATTGGACAAATTGACGCAACTGCACGCATACTACCGGGAAAAGTTTAATGCCTTGCCGGCGGATCGGCGGGAGTTTGTCGTGACGCATTACGCGTGGGAATACCTGGCTCAAGAGTTCGGATTGAAACAGTATCCGCTTCAGGGGTTGATTTCCACCGAGTCGCCGAGTTTGAAAACCATCAAAAAGGCCATTGGCTATTGTGAGGAAAACCACATTCACACTATTTTTTATGAGGATACCATGCCGCCCAAGTCGGCAGCAACCTTAGCAGAAGAGATTCATGGCCGTATTGAGCCCCTCACCAGTATGGAATATATCACCGATGCCGGCCGTCGCGATGTGGGTTCTTACACGGTTATTATGGAAGAAAATTTACAGAAACTTTATACATCGTTAACGGAGGTGAACAATGTTCAGCATTGATATCCAAGGTGTGTCATTTGGCTATACGAAAGCATTGGTGCTCAAAGATGTCAATTTACAGGTACAACCGTCGGAGATGGTGGCCATCCATGGCGGCAACGGCTCAGGGAAGAGTACATTGCTCAAATTGCTTTTAGGTCATCTGCGGCCTCAAAGAGGGCAGATCAAACTCCTTGGGCAAGACAGCACCGCCATAAAAGATTTTCGAGATGTCGGCTACGTCCCGCAGGTTCAAACATTTAATGATATGGGTTTTCCCATCACGACGTGTGAAATGGTGGCATTGAATCTGCTCCATAGTTTTGGAAGGATTAAAGTGCCAAGACGACGACACTATGAGAAAGCCGGAGCAATGTTGCGCGCCATGGGCATGGACAGATATGAAACGACGCCTTACAATGAGCTTTCAGGAGGTTTAAAGCAGCGTACCATGATTGCAAGAGCATTGATCAACAAGCCCAAGCTGCTTATCCTTGATGAGCCTACGGCAGGGGTGGACAAGGCGAGTAAAGAAAGCTTTTTAAAGCTGATTAACACTGCAAATGCTGAAGACCATATCACGGTGATTATTGTGACGCACGACATGGAATTGGTTCGACGGCATCTTAATTTGACGTCAAGCTATCACATGGAAGATGGGAGGCTTAAAATATGTTAGAATTTGCGTTTATGCGCCATGCTCTTTTGGCAGGGGCAATGCTCTCCATTATGATTCCCATGATTGGTGTTGTGATGGTAAGCCGAAAAACCAGTATGATGGGGGACGCTTTATCCCACACGTCGCTTTCCGGTGTGGCATTGGGGCTAATAGTTGGGATGGATCCCGTCATCGGGGCGATTGTCATCTGCGTTGTAGCAGCTTTTGCCATTGAAATCATCCGTCATCGCTTTCCGACTCATGGCGATATGGCGACGGCGGTAGTGACCAGTATAGGATTAGGCATCGCAGCTGTGTTAACGAAGTTTGCACCGGGAGGTAATCACTTTGAGTCCTATCTCTTTGGAAGTATTGCTTCTGTGACGCGAGAGGATGTGATGCATGTAGCCATAGTCTTTTTGAGCGTGGTATTTTTTAGTATTGCACTCTATGGGTCGTTGATCAATATTGCCATTGATGACACGCTGGCACGGCTTTCAGGGGTGAATGTAACTGTAACCAACGGTGTTTTGACAGCCCTTACCGCCATCACCATTGCCCTTAGCTGTAAAATTGTCGGGGCACTTATGATCGCCTCCATTCTCATTTTACCTGTGGCAACGGCACTGATAGTGAGTCGAAGTTACAAGCAGGTCTTTCTTTTTTCCATTATGTTGGGTTTTATCTATACCATGCTCGGCATCGTACTCTCTTATTACTACGATCTACCAACAGGCGGGACTATTGTCATACATGCACTTATCGGCATGGCCATCGTCTCTCTGTATCAAAGGCGCCGTAAAGCGGCGATGTCACAATAAAAATCCATGGACAAAGACAGGTACAATGTCTAACGGGACTTCAAGTGAGAAGAAGGTCGAGCTTTCGAGGACTGTGAGGTGACGCGAAGCAAATGTCCGACGCTCCAACCTGTCTGAGGCCATTGTTTGCAATATAATTAGTGTTTTTACACAACAACGAGGCAGTCGGTTTGTCCAACTGCCTCGTTGCTATTTACTTTATTCTGATCGGGATTCGTATTCGTACCGAACACTTATTTTTGAGAATACTTTTCCTCTATCTTTTTACGGTATATTCTGCCAATATCAGACTTGCGACAAAGGCCAGTACCCAAAAACTGACTGACTGTTGTTTGCCTCGAGGGATTTTTACAGCTTATAACGAAGCGATATAATTGGCAGTGGTATAGCCGGAGGTATAGTTGTTGCCGAGATTAATGCCGACGAGACCCAGCGGATAGTCCACAGCGCCGTACATATTGCCTGCCAAATTGCCGATGGCGAAGAGGCCCTCAATCGGATTACCGTCCGCATCCAAACATTGATGGTGTTCGTTGATGTTGACCCCGGAGCAGCACATGGTCAGGCGGATATGACGATGTATACCGTAAAAAGGGGCCTTGTCCACGGTGACCATCTGATCGGCATCCACACCCATTTCCGTGTCGTGGCCAGCTTTGGCCATGTCGTTGTAGCGGTGGACAGTGTCCACAAAGGCAGCCGCATCGGTGATGCCCAGTTTTTCTGCCAATGCTTCTAAAGTATCGGCTTTAAAGGTGGCCATTTGATCTGGGATGACACCGGTGCGATCCGCGACGTCTTCCTCAGGCATGAATTTTTTCAATTCCGCCACAGGGACAGCCTGACCCCCTTTTAAGTGTTGAGATTTTTCAATGTAGTCACTGTCGAAAATTTGCATATAATGGCCTGCGTCTTCAGGGGAGAGAAGAAAACAGTTCATATATTCCATGCCTACCGTTTCATTGGCAAATCGCTTCCCATTGCGTTTGACGCGAAGATAAGGCAAGCTCATCATAGGTGCCGGACCGCCATCAAAGTCGTGGCACATTTTGGTATGGCCGATGTTTTCAATGGTACCGCCGGCCCAAACAATCATCTTATGACCGTCGCCGGTGCGTCCTTCTTTTTTCTTTTCCAAATTCACGACATCAGGAAGGTAGTAAGACAACATGGCATCATCATTTTGATAATCGCCGGTAGCCACGACGATACCTTTTTTGCCGTTAAATTGAACGTAGCCGTCATCCGTTTTAGCGACAACGCCGATGACGCGGTTGCCGTCTTTGACCAGTTGCTCGGCGCAAGTGTTGTAAAAGACATCAATGCCTTCAGCCAACTCGGATTCAATCAGTTCTGTCATGGCAGTGCCGGTATTGTATGGTTTCGGTCCAAAGACGGATGTGACAAAATGTACATCGGTATTCAGCTCGTTGTTCAGAGCGGTGTGCATACCGTCGCCCTCATCAGTGATTTGACATCCTGCGGCCTTAGCTTTGTCAATAAGCCAGGTAATGGCTTCCCCGGAATGATATGCCCAGTGAGCAATCAGGCTGCGTTTTGCACGGTAGTCATTGGCGGCGATTTCATTAGAGATGATCTTTTCAATGTCGTCTTTGGAACTTTGATCCACGAGAATACCGGAGCCAATGTTGCCACAGGCGCTGGCTGTCGCTTCTTTTTGCACGACGCAGACTTTAAGTCCCAATTCTTTTGCTCGCAAGGCACAAGGGACGCCGGGGGATCCTGCACCGATAATGACGATATCATAGTCCTTTACGTCGGTGATCGGAGTAATAGGCTCTGGTTGTCTCAAAAATTCAGGTACATCACTGTCGTGTCCAATTATGTAACTCATGTCATCCTTCTTTCTTAAATTTAAAATGTTGCAACAACTTCCATTTATGTCTTACCCGATTTTTAATACGTTTCACGTAAAATAGAAAAATAAATTATAAAAAGTAATTGAGTTTAAATTAGGAAGTGGATACGTTGTTTCGAGTTCATGGTGTTACAGCTGATGATATGGTATAATGCTTCAAATATTATCCCGCTTTACTAGGAGGTGTGCTATGAACTGTGCAAAATGTCAACTCATCGCCGCCATGACTATTTTCAGTACCATCGGCTTGGTTCGGCGTTATATTCCTTACTCGTCGACGCTTATTGCCTTTGCCAGAGCTTTTATCGGAGTGATTTTTTTACTTGGGGTGCTGAAACTGAAGTCCGGACGCTTTGATATGAAAGGCATAAAGCGCTACGCCATGCCGCTTGTGATCTCCGGCGTGTTTATGGGAATCAACTGGATTCTCCTCTTTGAAAGCTACAATTATACTACTGTGTCGGTGTCTACTATTTGCTACTACATGGCGCCGGTGTTTGTGATCTTTGCGTCTCGTATTGTCTTCAAAGAAACGATCACGTTAAAGAAAGGACTCTGCGCTTTGATTGCCGTCGTGGGGATGGTCTTTGTCTCCGGTGTTTTGGAGACAGGATTTATCGGTATGCAAGGTGCGCTCTACGGCCTCGGCGCAGCAGTCTTTTATGCTTCGGTTATTGTGATCAATAAGTATAATGAAGCTGTACCGCCGATCGAACGGACACTGATTCAGCTCGGCGTGGCGGCCGCAGCAATCTTGCCTTATCTGATCGTCACAGAAGACCTCACTGCACTTCAGTGGAGCGGCATGGGGCTAGGGCTGCTCTGTCTCGCCGGGATATTTCACACCGGTTTTGCCTACACTTTGTACTTTGAGAGTGTTCAAGACCTTCCAGCACAGACGGTGGCGCTTATGAGTTACATTGATCCTGTCCTGGCCATTCTGCTTTCGGCATGGATTTTGCATGAGGCGCTCAGTCCTCTGGCCATGATCGGGATTGTTATGGTATTGGGATCTGCCGTTAGTAGCGAAGTCTCTTTTAAAAACAGGAAGAAATATAAATAGCACTAAAAATAGTGTATTTGAATGGATGATGAATCTGTGGACGATGAATAGGCCTATCACGATGTCCATGGACCTTGTTTGTTATGAGTATGTGTCGGATCACAGAGAAGGAAACGTGTTAAAAAGGAAGAGGCAAACAGTGCTCTTGGGGGAAAACCTATAGAGTACTTTTTTTATGAGCGGTTTGCAATAAAGTAAATTTAAAAAAAAAAAATAAAGAATATAATATATTTCGCTTCGAAAGATATATAATAAAAATGGAAAGACCGTGGATACAGAAAGGAGAAAATATGAAAAAATACCGTGTAGTAGAGAAAAAAATGTTTTTAAAACTTTTTTTCTTGATGATCCTCTTTGCCTTAGGGAACAGATCCGAAAAAGTTTATGCAGCAACATTGCCCGAAGGTGTACCGGAGAATACAGCCTATATTTTAGAAGAGACCCAAATAGGCGTATCTATTTATTACGATAAGAATTTTCAGGAGATTGGCTTTGTAGCGTCCGGATTGCAAGGCCCTGAACCTACGGAGCATAATACACGACGGGGTTTGGATTTAATTGCGCAAATAGGACAAAATGGTCCGGATCCTCGAATTCTTCAAGGGAATATTCTGGCAAACTTAAAAGATGAAGAAACAAAATTACTGAAGCCTGAAGGTAATTCCTTTTTTTCGTATAAGTATCGTTTGACTCTTTATGAAGATTTAGAATTACCTCACTTTACCATGATTCGAAATGATATAACTATTGTTTCAGCCAATTCAGCACAACCTCAAAGGATTTATCCTCAAAAAGAGTGGAACATGAATCAACTGTATTTATTTACAGCGACAAAAACGTTCGGGAGTGATCCGACAGTGCATCTATCTTTTGAAAATGTCATTCTGGATGGAGATAATCGGGTTCAAGGAATTGATGTCATCTGGGACAATGAACTTTATCTTATCAATGTAGTGTTGCAAAATTTTACTACTAAAGATTTCCCGTCTTACGACAGTGGATGGGGTGGTGCTATAGACCTGAATACTTCCAGCAAACTGTTTGCTGATGGCGTACAGTTTATCAACAATAGTACAAAATTGGGAAATGGTCTGGGCGGTGCTATTGCTATGGAAAAATCCACACAGGCTACCATCAAAAATTCTCTCTTCAAAGGAAATCAAGCTGATTTTGGTGGCGCTATTGGTGTCCAAGCAGATTCTAGTATGACAACCGTACCGACATTAAATTTGGAGAATGTACTTTTTGAAGAAAACATCGCAACGAGTTCTGGCGGTGCCATTTATCTCGGGGATGATGGTATCTATGCTCAGGCAAGTATTACCGGGGATTCAAGATTTGAGAAAAATAAGGCCGGTGGAGCGGGAGGCGGAGCTATCTTTACAACACAATATAGCTATCAAAATCCTGCTGATCGGAACAAATACCAAAATCTTATGATTGCGGATACGGTCGTTTTTCAAGGGAATCAGGCAAGGTATTTCTTATTCCCTCCGGATAACTATCAGGATTTTACCAATTTAGCTTTTTCTGAAAATAGCTTTAAAGGCGCTGGGAATCGTTTAGAATATTCCTTATTGAATCATTATGATATTAACTACTATCCAAATCCGTCGCGATTGGTAAAGTATGTTTTTGAAAGTGCCGATACTTCTAAACCTTTACCTGAAGAACTGAATAATCTGCTGCCTCAGGCTTCGTATGCTGCGGAAGGTTCAAGGATTGTCCCTGAACCACCTAAAGTTCCGGAATTTATCGTAGATGGGGGAGTATGGATTTTTGATACTTGGAAACCTCAAGAAGGTAGTGTCCCAACAGGCGACGGTGAGTTACTGTTTACAGGCATTTGGAAATTTACCAAAGAGGAAGATCCTCAACCCGCACCTCAACCTGAGCCTGAACATGGAAATCCTTGGTATATAGATGTCAGTGGTATAAACATGCTCCCTGATCCTGTCAAGACAGAAGTTCACAAAGCCTACTTAAAAGGCTACCCTGAAAGTGTGGTTCTTCCGGAAGGGAATATGACGCGCGCTGAGGCCGTGGCTGTAGTCGCGCGGTTACAAGGATATACTTTCGATGATGGAGGGCATACGGTTTTCTCAGATACCGCACAAGATGGCTGGTATAACAAGTATATCAATGCTGCCTTTGCTCACAATCTGTTGGTGGAAAAATCCGGTGAGCCTTTCCGACCTGACGACGCTATTACTCGGGCTGAATTGGCTAAACTCATCCAACCTTTAGATAAAACCAATAGTGCAGTCGCTCCTTTTGAGGATGTTAAAGGACACTTATACGAAGACGCGCTCAATCAAGCCTATGGAAATGGACGTATTACCGGCTATCCTGACGGGACATTCCGTCCTGATGCTGCGATTAACCGGGCTGAAGTAGCCACATTGCTCAATCGTCTTTACGATCGGAAAGCTGATGTAGAAAGTTTAAAAGCATTAGAAAATCAAAGTCTACTCAAATCATTTACGGATCTCAAACCAACCCATTGGGCTTACTTTGAAGTTATGGAAGCTGCCAATTCCCATGAATACGTACGTCGCAGTATGGGGTCAATCGTAGAGGATTGGTTGCGTTTGATTCAAGACAGCGTAGAATAACAAAATTTTCCTTAAGCAAAACACTCTGGTCAAAACAGAGTGTTTTTTACTTTAAGTAATTAAGTTTGGACGCGCAGGGATAGGTTTATTATTATTTTTAACAGAGTTAAAGAGTTAACTAGAACAATTAACCATTATTAGATAATAAGCATGGAGGAAGAAAAATAGTGTAAGCGATAAATGATTAAGTTTTTGCTTTTTACTTGTTCATATACAAGAAAAAAACCATGTCCTGGAAGGATCAGCACATAGCTGAAAGCACCCATCAGTGAGGAGTCACAGAATGGATATCCAAGGCATTGCTCACCACTTAACTCGGCATATGTCAATCAAAGCGGCAGTCAGTTGGTCCAACTGACTGCCGCTTTGATTATACCTGCTTTATTCTGATCGGGTTAGTGTCTGTACCGAGTCACCAATCATTTTTTAGAATACTTTTCTTCGATCTTCTTTATGGTATAGTCGGCCAATATGACGCTTGCGATAAAGGCCACTACCCAACAAACTACTGCCAAAATGTCAGTGATCGGATTTACGGTGTGTCTGAAAATCAAATCGATTACGTACAAGAAAGCCAAAAAATATACTGCTGTAAAAAACCATCTAAGCATACAGTTATTATCCTATTCTTAAATATTTTGCGTGGAGTTTGAAACAGCCAATGGCTTTCTACATGTAAATATTCACCTAATTTTTACATAAAATCAATGTGAATATTGTGCAAAATATGTGGTGCGTCTTGACGTAAAATAAAAACTGTAGTGGAATTTGCCAGCTAAACACCAGAGTATAGACTATCGGGCAATAAAAAAGCCCTGAACTCTATAAGTTCAGGGTTAAAAATTTTGGTGCCGGAGGCGGGACTTGAACCCGCACGGTGTTGCCACCGCCAGATTTTGAGTCTGGTACGTCTGCCAATTCCATCACTCCGGCGTAACATGATTATTTTACCGTCAATCGAAGCAAAGGTCAAGAGAAATTTACAGAACCTTCTGTTATAATGAAAACCATGAGGTGATACTATGGGAAAAATTCTGATAATAGATGGTTCGTCCTTATTCTTTCGTGCTTTTTATGCGTTGCCGCTCTTAAAGACGAAGCGGGGCATTTATACTAATGCACTTTATGGGTTTGTGCAGATGCTGGAGAATGCTATCGACAAGATTGCGCCGACCCATGTGGTGGTGTGTTTTGATATGAAGGGCAAGACTTTTCGCTCGGAGATATTTAAAGATTATAAGGGGACTCGGCAAAAGACACCCAGTGAGTTGGAGCAGCAGTTTCCGTTGGTGCGGGAAGTACTGAAGCGCATGAATATGCCGGTGCTGGAATCGCCGGTTTATGAAGCTGATGACATTGCGGGCACGCTATCAAAAATGGCGGAGGACGCCGGTATGCAATCCATTCTTCTCACCGGGGATAAGGATTATTTTCAGTTGGTATCGCCGAAGACTCAAGTGCTCTTAACGAGAAAGGGCATTACAGAGATGGACGTGGTCGATGTAGCCTACCTCCGCGATGAGTATGACCTTGAGCCGGGACAATTCATCGATTTGAAGGCACTGATGGGCGATGCCTCGGACAATATTCCCGGTGTGCCCGGCATTGGCATTAAGACAGGCTTGAAGCTTATTCATGAGTATACGACCTTAGAAAATCTCTATGACAGTTTGGAAGGCATGAAGGCGACGAAGCAAAAGGAAAAGCTTGTTGAAAATAAAATTCAGGCTTTCATGTCAAAAAAACTGGGCACTATAGTACGCACCGTCCCTCTGGACGTGAGCCTCGAAGATTTACAAAGACAAGCCTATGACTATGATACTCTCGCCGATCTCTATCGCGAGTATGAGTTAACGACCTTGCTCCATAGACTTCCGGAAGCTTATCAAAAGGAAGAGATAAACGCCGTCAGTGAGGATGTGTTGAAAGTTCGAGATGTGCAACCGGATCAATTGGCGGCAGAGATTCAGCGCGCAGGATCCTTTGCGTTTCACTTTATTACCGACGGCAAGATCTATCGCGGGGTGACACCGCTGTTACTTGGAGTGAAGGTCAAAGATATGGCGCCAACGGTCTTGACTTTTTCAGAGACCATGCTTCAAACCCTAAAGCCGGTCTTTGAAGATGGCAGTATCGAAAAGTTGGGCCACGGCATCAAAGAGGACTTGCTCATTCTCATGTACTACGGTGTGGCGATAGCCGGTTTGGTACACGATGGGGAAATTGCCGCATACCTCCTCAATGCGACACAGTCCAACTATGACATTGCCCATGTGGCACAACAATATTTGGCGACCACGTTTAAAGATGAAGAGGAGCTCCTGGGGAAAGGTGCTAAGCGAAAGGCTTTTGGCGATTTGGCCGACGATGAGCTTAGCGATTATCTGGCTTTTTATCTCAATGCCTGCTACCAATTGTATGAGGTTCAGCATGACAAGCTGGAAGAACAGGGGATGCATGAACTTTACAACAAGGTGGAACTGCCTCTGGCCGAAGTACTTGCTTCCATGGAGCTTGTCGGCATCCACACCGATGTGGCGGTATTAGATGCCATCGGCGCGGATTTGGAAGCGAAGATTGAGGCCTTGACGACGTCTATTCACAAACAAGCAGGTGAGACCTTTAACATTGGTTCACCGAAGCAGTTGGGCACTGTTCTTTTTGAAAAAATGGGTCTGCCGGTGATGAAAAAGACAAAGACCGGCTATTCCACATCGGTTGAGGTGCTGGAGAAGCTGGTCGAGGCCGATCCTATCATCGCCGACATTTTAGCCTATCGCAAGTTTACCAAGTTGAAGTCTACCTATGTCGATGGCTTACGAGCTATTATCAATCCTCTTACCGGCCGGATTCACTCTAACTTCAATCAGACGGTGGCCGCTACCGGGAGAATTTCGTCTCAAGATCCGAATCTTCAAAATATTCCCATTAAAAATGAAGAGGGCCGTCTGATCCGAAAAGCTTTTCTGGCCAGTGACGGATGCAAGTTGGTAGACGCGGATTATTCACAAATTGAGCTGCGTGTGCTTGCCGCCATCACCGGAGATGAGCACATGATCCAAGCTTTTAATGAAGGGATCGACATTCATCGCAAGACTGCCTCGGAGGTCTTTAAGCGGCCTTTAGACGAGGTGACAAGTCATGAGAGGTCTCAGGCAAAGGCGGTGAATTTCGGGATTGTCTACGGTATTTCCGATTACGGTCTTTCTCAGAACTTAAATATTCCGAGAAAAGTGGCTAAGGAATACATTGATAATTATCTGGACAACTTTAAAGGTATCAAAGCATATATGACGGACGAAGTTGCTGAAGCAAAAAAGCGAGGCTATGTCGAAACCATACTCCATCGTCGTCGCTACATTCCTGAACTCAGTGCGAAAAATTTCAATATTCGTCAGTTCGGTGAGCGGGTAGCCATCAATATGCCGATTCAGGGTTCGGCGGCAGATATTATTAAAATTGCCATGGTCAAAGTCTATGCACGCCTAAAAAAACAACAGATGAAGAGCCGGCTGATTCTGCAAATTCACGACGAATTGGTAGTTGATGCGGCGGCGGATGAAGTGGAGGCGGTCAAAACGCTGATGCACGAACTTATGGAGCACGCCGTAGATATGGATGTGGAGCTTCTTATCGATATGAATGTGGGAGATAATCTCTATGAAACCAAGTAAGGTGGTTATCACCGGGTCTATTGCCACAGGGAAGAGTGCCGTCTCCAACTATGTGCGGGAGAAAGGCTATCACGTTATCGATGCAGATACCATCAGCCATGAGCTCTATGAGCAGCCTGAAATTGTACAAGCTGTTGCGCGCCATATCGCGCCGCATGTGGTGGTAGGACAGGTCATCGACAGAAAGGCACTGTCTCAATATGTCTTTTCCCATGCTGACAAACTGGATGTGTTAGGTCGCATTATGCACGGAGCCATTTTTAAACGCATTCAGGATGCCATGACTGAGGGTGTAAATTTTATTGACTTACCGCTTTATTTTGAGCTGGAGACAAAACTTAACGACTATGATTTTCATGCCGATGGGGTGTGGCTTGTCTACGTTCCGAAGGATTTACAGCTACAACGTCTTATGGCAAGAGACGGTATTGATGAAGCACAGGCTTTGGAAAAAATTAATACGCAGCTGGACATTGAGATCAAGCGGGGGAAAAGTGATGTTATTATAGATAACAGCGGCACTTTGGCGCAAACTTATGCCCAGGTGGACCACGCACTATTGCAGTTGCATAATTTATACAAATAAAAAGGATAGTTCATTTGAACTATCCTTTTCTATGTCCCGATCAGTTGTAGTCCGTGGCGAGATTTCGAAATTCACTGGGGGTCAAATCATAGAATTTCAAAAAGTTGCGGTTAAAGGTCTTCACCGAGCTGTAGCCGACCAATATGGCAATGTCTGCAATGGAGCGATCGGAGGTTCGAAGCAGCTCGCAGGCTCGGTTCACGCGAAGAAAGTTTAAAAAGTTCACAAAGTTTTTCTCGACGAGATATTTTAATAGTTTGTTGGCATATATCGGCGTGACCTCAAAAATTTTGGAGATGTCGGCAATATCAATGTCGTCAGCGTAATTGTCGTAGATATATTCAATGATTTTAGCACCGCGTTCATCATAGCGAATCGTGGTGAAAGATTCCATCTGACTGTAGGAGAGACGAAACTGTTTGGTTCCCATGCCGTACTCCGAGGAAAAGGCCTTGGAGAGTTGAGAGGGGTTGCTGTAATTTAAGATGGTGGCGATGGTCTCCAATGTCATATTGGTGTGTAGCAGTAAAAAGTGTGCCTTTGACAGACGCATTTCATTTAAAAGTTCATAAAAACCCAATCCCGTCACCGTTTTGATGTACTTGGAAATGGAACTTTCGCTCATAAAAAAGATGTGAGAGAGGGATTCCAAAGAGAGATTGGACGATGAGTTCAGATACATATATTTGAAGATATCTTCACTTTGAAACGGCTTATCCATATCCTCCTGAATGCGAATATGTCGGAGGTAATAGATAATCAGCTCAGTGATTTTTGCGATGAGATAAATGGAAGAGAACTCTTTACGTTCGAAGTCCACATCAATAGGCTGAATCCCGATTTCATTTCGCATATCGACAAAGTAGCTATTCATGGAGTCCATATCGCCATGGGGAATCTCAATGGCACTGCTGGCATAGAGGGAGTCTAAAATCTCGATGGTCTCGCTGTTGATATTTAGATATTGTTTAATGATAGTTGAAACGAGATCAATTTTATAGACCAAAAGATAGTAAGATACCGGTTCGTCAACTTCTACAATTTCAGAGATCTGCCACGGCAGCAGTGCCATCAAAGTCCCTTTTTTCATCGTATAGAGATGATTTTGTATCTTAATTTTGGCGTGACCGTTGGTGACAAAAAGAAACCGAGCTTCCTTGTGAAGGAGAGGCTTTGTTGGGGCGACATCAGTTTGTATATCAAGAAATGCCACCCTGCGTTCGTCGATGATGGCGTTGTTCGGCTCTTGAATGTTGACTTTCTTGTTCATAATAACCTTTCTTTAAGTAAGTGAGAGGAAGGACAGGGATAAACCGGCAGATATCTTTTATAAACGTTTTCCATCAAAGGCAATTTTTTAACCCTGAAATGTCCGCTCCTCACGTGGAACTTATGGTATAGTGATAGGGCAATCTGATAAGGCTCGCATTATTTTGTATAAATTTGGTAACTCAATTATAGAGAAAACTTTTTTTAAAATCAATATGGGTCTTACAGTATGGTATGATGTAAAATGCCGAAAGCATTTTAAATAGTTTATTTCAACAAAGAAAACAAGGAGGAGTAAGCATGGCAAAAAATTTTAGAGGTAAGAACTTTTTAAAACTGGTTGATTTTTCAACTGAGGACATTCGTCACTTGTTGAATCTTTCCAAGGACTTCAAACAAATGAAACGTGCCGGTGTCCCTCACAGATATCTGGAAGGCAAAAACATTGTATTGTTGTTTGAAAAAACTTCAACTCGTACTCGCTGTTCTTTTGAAGTGGCCGGTTATGATTTAGGTATGGGTGTGACTTACTTAGATCCTAACGGTTCACAAATGGGCCATAAAGAATCCATCGCCGATACTGCACGTGTGTTGGGCAGAATGTTTGACGGTATTGAATACCGCGGGTTCTCTCAAGATATCGTTGAAGAATTGGCTGAATATGCCGGCGTACCTGTTTGGAACGGCCTTACTGACGAATGGCATCCAACACAAATGCTTGCCGACATGCTGACCGTTGAAGAGCATTTTGGTCATTTAAAAGGCTTGAAATTTGTATTCATGGGGGATGCCAGAAATAACGTTGCAAATTCCCTGATGGTTGTCTGTGCAAAACTTGGCGTGAACTATGTGGCTTGCGGTCCTAAGGAACTTGCTCCGGCTCCTGAACTGGTTGAAAAATGCAAGGCGATTGCGGCTGAAAACTTCTGTACCATCACTGTTACCGATGACGTTGAAGAAGGTACTAAAGACGCCGATGTACTTTATACCGATATCTGGGTATCCATGGGCGAACCGAAAGAAATTTGGGAACAACGTATCAATCTGTTGAAAGATTATCAAATCAACAAAAAAGTTATGGAAAATGCAAACAAAGAAGCAATCTTCTTACACTGCCTGCCATCTTTCCACGACACCAAGACCAAAGTCGGCAAAGACATTGCTGAAAAATTTGGCATCACTGAAATGGAAGTTACCGACGAAGTCTTTGAATCAAAACAATCTTACGTCTTTGATCAAGCAGAAAACAGAATGCACACCATTAAAGCTGTTGTTTATGCAACCCTCTGCTAGTTAGATTGGAAGCCCAAGTGCCTTAGGCACTTGGGACTTTCCATAGCATTGCAGAAATAGATTATAACTTGGGCGAGGGTTTCGTCCGGGGAGATTGTTCATCACTTTAAAGGAGAAAACGTATGCAAGCTATTATTGATTTTATAACCACTATAACCAACTGGGCCTGGAGTTGGCCTATTCTTATTGTTCTGCTCGTCGGCGGTATTATCATTACGGTGCGCACGGGGTTTGTACAAATTCGCCACTTTGGGTTTGCCATGCAACAAACTTTTGGGAAAATGTTCAATTCAGAGGTAGGCGGAGAAGGGACTGTCAGCCCGTTCCAAGCCGCATCTGCAGCTTTAGCTTCATCCATCGGAGCCGCTAATATCGTTGTTGCACCATCCATTATCTTTACCGCAGGTCCCGGCGCCATTGTCTGGATGTGGGTTGCCGGTATCATCGGTCAAGCCACTAAGTTTGGTGAAATCGTCCTGGGGATTAAGTATCGGGAAGTCAACGACGACGGCGAATATGTCGGCGGTCCTGCCTATACGTTTAAAAAGGGTATTGGCGGCACAGTCGGTAAAGTTATGGGCTTCTTAGTCGCATTTTTCTTCATGATTGAGATTTTACCGTCCATTACGGTTCAAACTATTTCCGCCACCGGTCCATTGGAGCAATTAGGTCTTTCACGTGTCGTCGCATCAATTATCATCGCTATTATCGTAGCTCTGGTAGTTTTAGGCGGAATTAAACGTATCGGCCAAGTTACTGAAAAATTGGTACCGTTCATGGCTGCACTTTATCTAGTGTTCGGTCTTATCATACTCGTTATGAATATCGGGGAACTGCCTAATGCACTTAGCATTATTTTCAAGAGTGCTTTCCAACCGCAAGCTATTGCCGGCGGTAGTGCCGGTGGGCTCTTCCTTCAAATGTTAAAAGCCGGTGCAGCTCGTGGATGCTATTCCAACGAAGCCGGTATGGGTTCAGCACCTTATGCACACTGTACAGCTGTTACTGACCACCCTGCACGCCAAGGTCTCTGGGGCATCTTTGAAGTTGTTGCCGATACCATTATCGTATGTACCGTATCCGTATTAATCGTTATGGTAACCGGAAACTACAAGAATCCTGAACTTGCAAACATCGCTGTAGAACGTGCTTTTAACTCTGCTTTTGGACAAATCGGTACCATTGTCATTGCAGTCAGCTTGTTCCTCTTCGTACTTTCAACTATTATTGTTATCGCATTCTACACTGAAAAGCTTGGCGAATATCTCTTCGGCACCCGCTTCGGTAAAGTTATGCGCTATGTATCTTGCTTTATGGCAGTACTTGCCGGATTTGTATCTTTTGAAAATGCCGGCGTATTTTTAGACTTCACCTTAGGCCTTGTGGTCTTTACGAACATGTTAGGTATGATTTTACTCAGTGGGGAAATTAAAGAATTGACAGATGAATTCTTCAATGATCCGAAATATTATCCCGGAGCAAAATCTAAGAAGTAAACCAGTTAAAAAATAGCTTTATAGACATTCGGAGCCAACTGACTCCGGATGTTCTATTTCATCCTATGTATACGGGGCGATTATGGAGAACAATAACGTTAAATTTAAAAAAGATATCAGCAGAGAGACTTTTATATTTCTAATTTTATTTTTGGGCTTTTTTATCGCCATGGGCAAAGTGATGGGCGGCACTAATATGATGAAGACAATGATGGCCACATCATTTGATCTGTTGATCAATGTCTGTTTTTATCTGCTGGGTGTTGCGGTCCTTGCAGGCGGTATCTCCGGAACTTTTTCCGAGTTTGGGGTTATCGCACTTATCAACCGCGGGCTGTCCAAAGTCATGGGGCCTATTTATGATTTGCCGGGAGCATCATCTCTGGGTATGCTCAATTGCTTTTTATCAGATAACCCTGCAATTTTAACTTTGGCCTACGACGACAACTTCCGCCGTTATTTTAAAAAATATCAATTGCCGGCGTTGACCAACTTAGGTACAGCTTTTGGCATGGGTCTTATTATCTCAACGACCATGATGAGTCTTCCGGTAGAAAATGCTGTTAAAGCTGCTTTAGTTGGCGTTGGCGGTGCAGTTGTGGGAAGTATTATTTCCGTACGCATTATGATGACCCATACGAAAAAGTATTACGGTACCGAGGCCAGAGTGGAAACCACTTTGGGAGCAACGATACCGGCAGGTCATCGTGCCGTTCGGGACGGTTCTGTGGGAACACGGTTTATTCAATCCCTTCTTGAAGGCGGCAAGGTGGGTGTCGATATGGGTATGTCCATTATTCCTGGGGTGCTTCTCATCTGCACACTGGTTATTATGCTCACTAACGGCGTGGGGGATGCCGGTATATACAACGGATCGGCCAACCAAGGCGTAGGGATTCTTCCCATTCTAGGTGAGAAAATCAGCTTTATTACAAGGCCGCTGTTCGGATTCAATTCACCGGATGCCATCGCGGTACCTCTCACGGCACTCGGATCCAGCGGTGCGGCTATCGGCATTGTGACTAACATGGCGTCTGCCGGTAAGGTCACAGGCAATGACATTGCGGTATTTACTGCAATTTGTATGTGCTGGAGCGGATATCTGTCCACGCACATTGCCATGATGGATGCTCTCAATACTAAAGAGATGACCGGTTATGCCATCATTTCTCATACTATTGGCGGCATTGGTGCCGGTATGGCAGCTCATTTAATTTGGATGTTTATCGGTTAAGTTACTTAAACGAAAGGATACTATGGATACGTCAAAGTTTTCTCAAGGCGCCATAGGCTATATTAAAGCGGCTCACAATTTGGCCATTCAAAAAAAGAATACTGAAGTGACGGATCTCCATGTGATGCTTGCAATGTTAAGCGATCCTTCAGGCACCATCTCTCATATCTTATCGGCTATGGGGGTGGTGGTTAAAGCAGTGCGGGAGGAATTAGAGGTCGCTGTGCTCAAACTCGCCAGTCCCAAAGGTGTGAGCAAACTCTATGTGAGTCGCTCGTATCAAAGAATGCTGGTTTTGGCTGAAGAGATAGCCCGAAGTCGATTTGAAAGTACTGTCAGTGTGACGACGCTTTTTTTAGCGCTGCTTAAAGATGAGGACATGGCGGCTGCGAAGCTCATCGGTCGCTACCACATCACGTTTGAGACATTGAATCAGGAACTGCTTCGACGAGACAAAGAGCGCCTTGCCAAGGGGATTTCTGAAGAAGATTTGAAGATTCTTTTACAATACGGGCGCAATCTTACGGACGAAGCTCGTGCGGGGAAATTGGATCCGATTATAGGGCGTGAACAGGAAACGGAAAGTTGTATTCGTATTCTATCGCGACGGATTAAAAACAATCCCGTTCTTATCGGTGAGTCCGGTGTAGGCAAGACCGCTATTGTGGAAGGCCTGGTGCAGCAGATTGATGCGGGCAACGTTCCGGAGGGGTTGCAGGACAAAATTGTCTTTTCTCTCAATATGACCTCCCTGATTGCGGGTGCCAAATATCGCGGCGATTTTGAAGATCGTTTAAAAAAAGTACTGGATATCATTCGCGAGTCCGATGGACGCATTATTCTCTTTATCGACGAGATTCATATGATTATCGGCGCAGGGAATACTTCAGGCACCATGGACACTTCTAATATTTTAAAGCCTATGCTGGCGCGCGGTGAGATTCTCACCATCGGTGCCACTACATTGGACGAGTATAAACTTTACATTGAAAAAGACAGTGCACTGGATCGACGTTTTCAAAAGATTCTGGTGGAAGAGCCGTCTGAGACGGCCACAGTGGCTATTCTTCAAGGGATTAAGTCAAAGTATGAAAATTTCCATCGTGTGACGATTACCGAGAGCGCGATGATCGCAGCGGTGAAACTTGCCAAGCGCTATCTCAGCGCCAGGAAGTTGCCGGATGTAGCCATTGACATTATCGATGAAGCCTCGGCCATGGTGAAGATGGAAGCCGATGCCATGCCGAAAGCGTTAAGCCGCCTCAAACAGGAGATCGAAGCACAGGAAATAGCGCTTATTATTGAGAGAGACAATGGGAACGATAAGGCCCATACCTTAGAAGCTGCCCTGAAGGCGAAGCGGAATCACTATCATCGCGAATGTGAAGCGTATCATGATGAGCGGGCGCGGATTAAAAACATTGCAAACCTCAAGGCAGATCTGGAGGACTTGCAAAGTCAGATCAAGAAGGCCACGCAGCGGGATGATGTGACGAAGTTGGAAGAACTTTTGCGTTTAAAACAGCGTTACAGCGACGAGCTGGCGGCACTGCACGCATTGTCGCCGACTTATCCTATCAAAACCGACGTGTTGGAGCGAGATGTCAAAGCTATTGTCTCCAAGCTGTCCGGGATGCCGGTGCGAAGTTTGGAAAGTGATGAAACGCGTTTTATAGAAAAGGTTAAAGAACAGATTCAAAGTCATTTTATTGAGGGGAAACGGATCGTTGGAGATATCGTGGATGCCTATACAAGATCGCGTTCCAGTTTATTTCGTGTGAACCGACCGGTAGGATCGTTCCTCTTTATAGGTCCTTCGGGAACAGGTAAAACGCACTTGGCGAATCTTGTGGCGACGTATCTGTATGATGGCGAGCAAAGCGCCATTCGTTTAGACATGAGCGAGTACTCGGAGAAATCGGCGGTGACTAAGCTCATCGGCGCACCGCCCGGCTATGTAGGCTATGAGATGGGCGGCAATTTAAGCGAACGGATTCGTACGAAGCCTTACAGTGTCATTATTTTGGAAAATTTAGATCTGGCCCATCGAGATGTCTTGGCTATCATCGGCGAAATGTTAACTGCCGGCACGATTAAAGACAGCAGAGGTCGCAGTATTGACTTTACCAATGCCATGGTTATTGCAACCATCACCTCAGAAGAGGCCGGCGATACAACGCTTCCCGCAAGTATCCGTCATGCATTTAATGACGTGCACCATCTCAAACGGCTTAATCTGCAAGGCATGACAGATCTGGCGACTCTTCGCCTCGGCCTGCTTAAAGATGAACTCAAAGACAGCGATATTGAGCTTGTTTGGGACGAGAGTGTCTCCGAGGTGCTGGGACGGGAGGCTCACAGGAGTCCCCAAGGCACCAAAGCTTTAAATAAACTTATTGAAGAACAAATCCTTACGCCGCTTGCTATAGAGGCTATGGATTCTCAACACGGTAGACTTTACACTGCACACATCACCTATGACGGCGACTTTGTCGTCACATTACAGTAATCATTCAAGGAGGAAAAATGAAATTTCAATTACCGGAATTTAAAAAACCTGATTTTGAAGCTCAACACTACGTCGATATGCCAAATGTGACGTGGGAAGCTTCAGAAAAAGATGGCGTTGTACCTGAAGATTTTTATCTCACCAGCCATTTGCCAACCTTTTATAAAGTGGACGGCAACTGGGTGCTGCCTGAGAAAAATTCCCTGAACTGTGTGGCCGTTTTGGAAGGCGGTACGGTGCATATTAAAGAACTTCGCGATGTCAAGGCAGGCGACAAAGTTGTGGTTGGTTCAAAGACTCAAGGCGAAGAGGGGATTCTGCTCTATCCTGAAGGTTTCCCTGACTACGTCTATACCATGCGAGGCAAGTCCGTTGAAACTTCTTTTTCAGAAGATTACGACTTCCTCTTTGAACTTATGGAATATGAAAAGACACATAACGGGCACATTGTTTGGGTTTTAGGACCATCGGTGGTCTTTGACTATGACACACGTCAAGCTCTCAATCAACTCGCTGAAAATGGCTACATCAACTGTCTTCTTGGCGGCAATGCTATGTGTACTCACGATTTGGAAGGCGGCTTTCTGGATACGGCGCTTGGGCAAAATATTTACACCCAGGAAAATGCGCCAATGGGACACTATAATCACTTAGACCTTCTCAATGAAGTGCGCACTATCGGTTCCATTAAAGATTTTATTGCAACAGGCAATGTTAAAAACGGGATTATCAAGACTTTGTCAGATATGGATGTGCCGTTTGTCCTCAGTGGGTCGATTCGCGATGACGGGCCGCTTCCTGAAGTCATTGGCGATCAGGATCAAGCGCTTAGCAAAACTAAAGAACAGTTGGATAAAGCGACCCTCATCATCGGTATTGCCACCATGCTCCACAATCTTTCTGTGGCCAATATGGCTTCCGGCTACCGTGTTCTGGAAGACGGCAACGTGCGTCCGGTATATATGTTTGCTGTAGATATTACAGAGAATGTTGTCAATAAGGTGGGCGCAGCTCGTGAATATATGGCTTATACGCCAATGGTCACCAATGTACAGGACTTTGTGGTCAACTGTGAGCGCGCTTTGGTTAAACCAGCCGATAAAAACCTCATGGACGCCATGGAAATAGAAGAAATGGACTATGTGAAAGCCCAAGGAAGCGCTGAAGAAGGGAAAGGAGAACTGAACTGATGAAACTTGAAATGCCTAAGTACCACCATCCGGATTTTGAACAAGACTTTTTGAAGCAGGCACCGAATGCCAAGCTTGAAGAAGTTCAGCGAGACGGCATCAGTCCGCGCCACTATCATGCGTTGTCTATCTATCCGGAATACTTTAAAATTAACGGCAAGTGGGTCCTTGCGGAACAGTCACGTATGGACACTGTCTGTGTGGCACGTGATACCCCGGGAGAAGAACGGGTTGAAATTGTCGAGTTCAGAAACTTAAAGAAAGGCGATAAAGTAGTTATCGGACGCACAGAAGATGCTTCGGAAGGTATTTATGTCTGGACTAACGGATTCAATGAAGAGTCTTCAGAAAGCGACACCTTCGCTTTTCGTGCCGGCAGATCACGGGAGACAGCTTTCTCCGTGGACTATGACACCCTTTATGACGTGCTTCGTCACGAAAAAGAGAACAATGGTTATGTCACCATGATTGTGGGCACAGCTGTGGCGCTGGATCGAGATTCCCGCATGGCATTGGAACACCTCATCAGAGCAGGTTATGTTCAGGCCATTTTCTGCGGTACGGAAACGGCTGCCTTTGATCTGGAACGAGGCATCTATGGCACAACATGGGGACAAACTTCCTTTAAAAAAGAACAAAACACGACACGGATGATGTATTCCGTCATTAACAAAGCGCGTCGTTACGGCTCTACAAAAGCTCTCGTGGAATCCGGTGAAGTGAAAGACGGGTTTATCAAAGCCTGTGTGGAAATGGATGTACCGTTTGTGCTCTCCGGCACTATTCGGGATCGCTACGGTCTGCCTGAGACGATCAACAATGTCTATACGGCACAAAATACGATGCGCTCTCATGCGAAAAAGACGTCAACTATGATTATGGTCGGTGCTATTCTCTTTACCATTGCAACCGGCAACATGACCCCAAGCTATAATACGTTTGACGGTGTTGTCCGTCCGGTATATCTGTACACTATTGATATTCAAGAATTTGCAGTGAATAAACTTGCTGATCGCGGCACACTCACTGCTGTGTCCATCGTAACCAATGCTCAGGATTTCTTACGAAATGTGGATCGAGCACTGAACAGCTAAGGAGGATATATGAGTAAAATTGTTTTAGCTCTCGGCGGCAACGCCTTAGGTAATACCCCTGAAGAACAAAAGCAGGCAGTTAAAGATACGGCGAGCTCCATTGTGGATTTAGTGGCTGCTGGTAACGAACTTATTATTTCTCACGGCAACGGCCCTCAAGTCGGGATGATTAACCTTGCCATGGATGCGGCTTCAAAGTCTGAAGCCAAGACGCCGCAGATGCCGTTTCCTGAATGCGGTGCTATGAGCCAAGGTTATATTGGCTATCACTTACAAAATGCTATCGACAACGAATTAAAAGCTCGAGGCATGGCAGTGCCTACGGCCACTGTTGTCACTCAAGTCGTTGTGAATGAGGCCGATCCAGCTTTCTCCAATCCGACTAAACCGGTAGGCGCATTTTATACTAAAGAAGAAGCGGATGCCATGGCGGAAAAAGGCTTTGTCTTTAAAGAAGATGCCGGACGCGGTTATCGACGTGTGGTGCCTTCTCCAAAGCCTGTGGATATTGTAGAGAAGCAATCCGTTGAAGCCCTCTTTAACTTGGGTCACATCGTTATTGCAGCAGGTGGCGGCGGGATTCCTGTCATTGAAAAGGAAGGGACTTATCAAGGCGTCTCTGCTGTTATTGACAAAGACTTCACCACGGCAAAACTTGCGGAACTTGTAGATGCTGATCTCTTGATTATCTTAACGGCAGTGGAACAGGTGGCCATTCGATTCGGTAAGCCGGATCAAAAGTGGCTCTCCCATCTCACCATTGAGGAAGCTACTCAATATATGAATGACGGTGAGTTTGCTGAAGGATCCATGAAGCCGAAAGTGGCAGCAGCTATTGAATTTGCCGCAACTAAACCGGGCCGCAAGGCGCTTATCACATCTCTTGATAAGGCAGCGGAAGGTCTAAAAGGTGAAACCGGAACGACTATTGCTGACCTTTAAAGTGGTATAAGCCGGCTGTTCATGATACAATACAGTAAAACATAGAATCAGGAGACTTTATGAATATACTTGTTGTAGATGCACAGGGCGGCGGCATTGGCCGACAGGTGATTGCGGCTCTAAAAAAAAATAATGTCGGTGCAACCATACTTGCCGTGGGCACCAATTCTATAGCCACGCAGGCGATGTTAAAAGCCGGGGCTGATCAGGCGGGCACCGGAGAGAACGCTGTCGTCGTGGCGTCGAAGATGGCGGATTATATCATCGGGCCTATCGGTATTGTCATTACCGATTCCCTGATGGGCGAGATCACCGAGACCATAGCTGCGGCGATTGGTCGGAGTTCAGCCACACGACTTTTGATTCCCACCAATCAGTGCCACAACATGATCATGGGGATTGAAGAGTATAATCTGAGCAAATTTATCGATCATGTGCTCAACTGTTTAAAACTCAATAGAAACGGTTCAACAGGAAGTTGATTGAGAGCTTAGAAGAGCTCGTGACGTGTGACAATTGTGATAATGTATGCTAGAAGGTATGCCATTCTCTCAGACGAGGGAATAGTGTACCTTTTTTGTTAGGAGGAACTATGGAACTCAGAGACTATTTAAAAAATTTACAGCGGATTGCCATTGCTTTTTCTGGCGGCGTGGATTCGGCGTATCTGCTTTACGAGGCACTTCAAAGCGGCGTTGAGGTGAAAGCTTACTATGTGAAGTCAGCCTTTCAGCCTGCCTTTGAACTTGAAGATGCCAAGCGTTTTGCAAAATTGTATGGCGCAGATTTGGACATCCTATCGCTGGATGTTTTACAATTTGACGACGTCGTTGCCAATCCGTCCAACCGCTGTTATTTTTGCAAGCAGCAAATCTTTGGAGCCATTATAGAGGCTGCGGCAAAAGACGGCTTCACCATACTTTGTGACGGCACCAACATCTCTGACGATGAGGGGGATCGGCCGGGGATGCAGGCACTCAATGAGCTGTCGGTGAAGTCGCCCCTTCGAGACTGTGGACTGACAAAGACTACGATTCGAGAGCGGTCCAAAGACGCAGGTCTTTTCACATGGGATAAACCGTCCTATGCCTGCCTTGCGACTCGCATTAAAACGAACGAGGCGATCACTGGCGACAAGCTGGCTGCCACGGAACGGGCGGAGAACTTTCTCTTTGGGATGGGATTTCACGATTTCAGAGTGCGACGCATTGGCGATATGGCAAAGTTGGAGCTCACCAAAGAGGATTTGACAAAAGCTTTGAGTTATCGGGAGGCTATTTTGAACACACTAAAGAGCGATTATAGCAAAGTGGTGATAGATTTGGAGTTGCGAGATGAGTGAATTAAAAGATCTTTTGGAATCGGTACAACGGGGCGATACGACTGTTGCCGATGCGTTACACCAAATAAAAAAAGCCCCTTTCCAGGATATCGGCTTTGCCAAGGTGGATTTACACCGTAAGGCGCTTCAAGGTTATCCTGAAGTGATCTATGGCGCGGGCAAAACAGAGACGCAAATGGAAGGGATTATAACTACCATGCTTCAAAACAGACAAGAGCGCATTTTGATTACACGTTTGAATGCGGAGGCGGCGTCGTATTTAGAATCGAAGTTTGAGCTGACTTATCACAGCGAAGCTCGCGTCGGCATTGTAGGGTCTATGCCAAGCCCAAGCGGCTTGGGAAAAATTGTGGTTGCAACAGGTGGCACTTCAGACATTCCCGTGGCGGAAGAAGCGGCGCTTACAGCTGAAATCCATGGTAATGAAGTGGTGCGTCTTTACGATGTGGGCGTTGCCGGGATTCATCGCCTATTCAGTCATATGGATGAGATTATGGATGCGTCGGTGATTATAGCTATTGCAGGGATGGAGGGTGCACTTGCCAGCGTCATAGGCGGCATGGCGGATTGTCCGGTGATTGCCGTGCCGACCGGGGTCGGATACGGTGCGTCCTTTGGCGGCGTATCGGCACTGTTATCCATGTTAAACTCCTGTGCCAGCGGCGTCAGCGTGGTCAATATTGACAACGGCTTCGGTGCCGGATACCTGGCCGGTATGATGAATCACATGGGGAAAAAATAGGAGGGTGTATGAAAACACTTTATATTGAATGCAACATGGGAGCGGCAGGCGATATGTTGAGTGCCGCACTTTTAGAACTTTTTGACGATAAAGGACAGATCGTGGATGAACTGAATACCTTAGGACTTGAGGGGGTAGCCTATCGAAGCGAGTCTTCAGTCAAGTGCGGTATTTCGGGGACACATCTGCGCGTGCTGGTCCATGGGGAAGAAGAAATGAGTGAGGATTGTCATCACGCTATACCTCACCATGATCATCACGACCATGATTATCACGACCATGATCATCACGACCATGATCATCACGACCATGATCATCACCATCACACGCACCACGGTCACGACCACCAACATCACAGTTTGGCAGATATTGAAACCATTATTGACGGTCTTCGACTGTCTGAGACAGTGAAACATCATGTCAAGGCAGTTTATGCCGTCATCGGCGATGCGGAAAGTATGGCTCACGGCAAACCTGTTGCGGACATTCACTTTCACGAAGTGGGTACGTTCGATGCCATTGCCGACATTACCGCATTCTGCTACATGATAGATAAATTGGGCAGTCCTCGTGTGGTGGTCTCCCCGATCAACCTGGGCACGGGGCAAGTGAAGTGCGCTCATGGCATTATGCCTGTGCCGACACCGGCGACAGTCAATATTTTAAAAGGTATACCGGTCTTTACCAACTTTATTCAAGGGGAACTCTGTACACCCACAGGGGCTGCACTTTTAAAACATTTTGCCGAGGATTTTATCACAATGCCTGCCATGACTGTGGAGCGTATCGGTTACGGTATGGGCACGAAAGATTTTGACGTGGCCAATTGTGTCCGTGTTTTTCTCGGCGAGGCAAAGGATGAAATAAGCGGTGTAGTGGAGCTTCAGTGTAATGTGGATGATATGACAGGGGAGGCCATCGGCTTTGCCATGGACGTCCTCTTTGAACACGGCGCTTTGGAGGTCTACACCATTCCCATTGGCATGAAGAAATCGCGTCCGGGAATCTTACTGGCGGTGATGTGTCGCAGACAGGATCTTGAAACGATGATTCATCTTATCTTTAAACACACTACCACTATCGGTATTCGTCAGTCAGCAAGCAAACGGGTGGTTTTAAACCGCACCATTGAGACGCTATCAAGTTCCTTAGGAGAAGTTCGAAAGAAAATTTCCACAGGCTATGGCGTGCGCCGTCAAAAGTATGAGTACGACGATATCACGGCACTGGCAAAAACTCACGACTTATCGTTACATGAGGTCATAGACAGATTGGAGAAGGAGTGCCGTCAATGATGAAAAGAACACTACTGTTCATGGCAATAACATTGCTCTTGATAATAACCGGCTGTCAGCAACAGCAATCGACATCGACGCTGATCTATGGCAGCGGTGACTATACACGGATCAATCCGGCCATGGATGAACACGGAGAAATCAATGCTTTGCTTTTTGACGGTCTTACGGATCATGACGGAGATAATCATGTCATACCGCGACTTGCGACGGATTGGGATGTGTCCGATGAAGGACGCACCTATACCTTTCACCTAAAAGACGGTGTCACGTGGCACGACGGTGAGCCTTTTACTGCAGAGGATGTGAAGTTTACCATTGAGGCCATTATGAATCCGCAGAACGGATCTGAAAATGCGCCGAACTTTGAAGACATCACCGCAATTGATGTGGTGGATGACTTGACGGTGGTCTTTCATTTAAAGGAAGCCAATGTCACCTTTCTTGACTATATGACCATGGCGGTGTTGCCGAAACATCTTTTGGAGGGCGAGGACTTCCAAGAAGCGGACTTTTTTAAAGCACCGATAGGCACAGGACCATATAAACTGAAAGCTTGGGATGTCGGGCAAGCCATCACCCTTGAAAAAAACCCTGACTATTTTGACAAAGTGGCCTCTATTGATACCATTGTTTTTAAAATTATCACGGATGATGAAGTCAAAGCCCTTCAACTTCAAAGCGGTGAGTTGGATTTGGCTCAGGTCACACCGAAAGATGCGGCAACCTTTGAAAAAAGTGGCGACTATGTTGTCAATGACATGACCACGTCCGACTATCGAGGGATTCTCTACAACTTTGCCAATCCTTATTGGATCGAAAATCGGGATTTAATTCCCGCCATCAACTATGCCGTCAATCGGGACGATGTGCTAAATACGGTGCTTTTGGGTCGAGGGGATGTGGCTTATAGTCCCATTCAGAGAAATGTGTATAACTACGAGGGGGTCGAACATTACGCGTTTAATCCCAACAAGGCCGAGACGCTCTTTGAACAGTTAGGCTGTCGCAAAGACAGTGAAGGCTATTGGACACGAGGTGGCAAACGGATTGGATTTACCATTAACGCCACGCCGGGAGATCATGTGAGAATGGACATGGCTCAACTCGTCGCGCAACAATTGCAACAGGCAGGCTTGGATGTCAAGGCGTACGTGCCTTCAGAGGGCATTGACTGGAGCAATCAGGAAGCGTGTATTATCGGATGGGGCTCACCTTTTGATGCCGACGATCACACCTATAAAGTGTTCGGCACGGACAAGGGCGCCAACTATTCCGGCTATTCCAATGCAAAAGTGGACGCCTATCTACTTGCAGGACGTCAGACTGCCGATGATAGCGCCCGCAGGGAAGCTTACAAAAATTTTCAAATTGAATTTGCCAAGGATCCGGCGTATACATTTTTCTGTTACATCGATGCCATCTATGTGTCGAATCCGAAACTTCACGGCATTGATCCCGACACGGTGCTGGGGCATCACGGCGTAGGCATCTTTTGGAACGTGTGCGATTGGACTCTGGAGCCATGACCCGCGACAAAATCAGACATCCTTCCAACAAGCTGGTGCCGCTTTCTATCGATGACCTGACCGTCACTTTGTTACAGAGACAGGATCCGGTGCTGCAGCATATTAGTGTCGAGCTGCATTCCGGGGAGATTCTGGGCATTATAGGGGAATCCGGTGCGGGCAAGAGTATGTTGTGTAAAAGTATTATGGGACTTCTGCCGGACAGTCTTGTCACCGGGCGTATTACACTTTGCGGTGTCGAGATGGTGCATGCTTCAGAAACATTGAGAAATACCGTGCGAGGCAAGAAAGTCGGCATGGTCCTTCAGGATCCGTCGTCGTCACTGGTGCCAACGATGACGGTGGGGCGACAGCTCCAAGATGCACTGCGTCGTCATCATACGGCTTTCACACGGGAAGGTCTCTATGACAAAGCCATTGAACTTATGGCGTTGGTAGGTTTTCAAGATCCCGAGCTGTGGTTTCATCGTTACCCGCATGAACTTTCCGGCGGCATGTGTCAAAGGATGGTCGTGGCCATTGCACTCTGTGGTGATCCTGAAGTTCTTCTTTGCGATGAACCCACCACAGCCTTGGATGCGATGACTAAAGTTCATATGGCGAGGCTATTTTTAAAGCTCAAGGCGACTTTGGGGATTTCTATAGTCATCGTCTCTCATGACAGAGATTTGATACAAGGTATTGCCGATCGCGTGGCGGTGATGCACCGTGGTGAGCTGACGCTTTTGAGATCGAACGTGGATGGGACGGAGTATAAAAGTCCGTCGTTGGAACGCCTGGTGCCTCATGAACCGACCTTAGTAATGGATGACAGCGACACGCCACTTATAAAAGTGTCGCATTTGAGCCATCACTTTGCTTTGGAGGAAGGTCCTTTTCAGGCACTTAACAATGTATCTTTTGACATTAAGCGAGGGGAAATTTTTGGATTGGTGGGCGAATCGGGAAGCGGCAAGTCGACGGTTGCCGCCTGTGTGATGAATTTACTTGAACCCACGTCCGGAACCATCATCTTTGACGGCATGGAGATATCGAACTGCAAAGTCCGCCGTCAACATCAAAAGAGTTTAGCGCGAAGTCGACATATTATTTTTCAGGATTCAGCTGACAGTTTAAATCCCAGGATGACAGTTCAGGATATTATTTCCGAGCCGCTAAAGATTCAAAAACTTGCTCCAAAACGAGGTACTTATCGGGACGAAGCGGCGTTTCAATTACGCTACGTCGGACTGGATGCCGGCTATTTACAGCGGCGCCCCTATGAACTCTCCGGAGGGGAAAGGCAACGCGTCGCCATTGCACGTGCAGTCGTTGCAGAGCCGAAGCTTTTGATTGCTGATGAAGCGGTCTCGTCTCTGGATGTGGCGGTACAAGGGCAAATCATGGAACTTTTGGCACATCTGAGAGCATCCCACGGGTTCGCTATTTTATTTATTGCCCATGACCTTGGGGCGGTACGCCATCTCTGTGACCGTGTAGGTGTGATGGTGGGCGGACGGCTAGTCGAGACGGACAAGACTGACGTGTTATTCTCTCGTCCGAAGCATGATTACACGAAAGCGCTTTTAAGATCGGCACTATGGGGAAAGGGAGATTACGATGGCTAAAGTCAAAACTATTTTAATTTTTGGCGTGAGTTTACTGGTACTTTCATTTTTAGTCTTTACACTCTCCCGTCTTGCGCCGATCGAACCGCTCAGATCCTATTATGGCGAACGCGTCGAGCGAATGAGTGCCGAGGACAAAGACGCCGCCCGTGCCAAACTCGGCCTCGACCGTTCTCTGTTGACGCAGTACGGTCTTTGGCTCAAACAAGCGAGTCGCGGGGAGTTCGGGATCTCCTTTAAGTATAAAGAAGATGCCCTCAAGGTCATGGCGGATCGCTTGGGCAATACCCTCATTCTTGGGGGAGTCAGTTTCGTCGGACTCATTATCGGGTCGTTGAGTCTGGGAACTCTTTCGGCGTGGCATGAAGGCGGCAGGCTGGACAAGTGGCTTCGACGCTTAGGGACACTCAGCAGTGCCGTCCCCGAATTTTGGTTGGCACTGCTTTTTATCTTTATTTTCAGTGTCACCTTTAAGCTTTTGCCTTCAAGCGGCGCCTATGATGTAGGTCGCGATACGCTTTTGGGGCGAGGTGTACATTTGATTTTACCTGCCTCAGTGCTCATCTTAAGTCATTTAGGGTACTACAGTTATTTTGTACGCAATCGTATGCTTGAGGAATTTAAAAAGGACTACATTTTATTGAGTCGAGCTCAAGGCATGAGCCGAAGGGCTATTGTATTCGGGCTTTGCCTTCGGAGCGTGGTACCAAGTTACCTCAGCCTGATGATGGTATCCCTTGGTCATATTTTAACCGGTACCTATACGGTGGAAATGGTCTTTTCTTATCCCGGTATAGGGAGTCTTGCCTATGAAAGTGCGCAATTCGGCGACTATAATGTCCTGATGCTGGTGTGTCTGTTTAGCGGGACGCTGGTCATGGGGAGCAGTACCTTGGCTTCGACGTGCAATCGTCTGTTGGATCCGCGATTTAAACGCATGAGGAGGGTGAGATGACGAGGCAACGACAGATCAAATTTTCAACAGCTCTTGCAGGTATTGTCTTAGGGAGTATTGTGTTGGGATGTGTGTTCGCCGATCAATTGGCCTCGCTGTCGCCGCGGTTTCTCGATGTGAACCACGTCTATGAAAGTCCCGGCAGAGATTTTCTTTTTGGGACTGACGGTCTGGGGCGGGATCTCTTTTCAAGTATATGGCATGGTGGACAAGTGTCACTGACGATTAGTATATTGGCGACGGTTATCTCGACGGGGATTGCCGTGATCTACGGGGCGCTCAGTGGACTGAACGATTCATTGGAAGGTGTTATGATGCGATTTCTGGAAATTGTTTTAAGTGTACCGACGCTGCTGAGTGTGGTCTTTTTCCAAGGCATCTTTGGGCGCAGTGTCGTGGGCATGGCTGTCGCCATCGGTCTGACCGGGTGGTGTACCATGGCTAAGGTCGTGGCAACCGAGGTGAAGCAAATTCGTACCGCACACTTTTTTGTGGCATCTAAAGCTATGGGCGGCGGCTTTTTCCACCTTCTTATACACCATCTGGCGCCGAATTTTTTGCCTGCTGTTATTTTTATGATCGTCATGGAACTTCGTACAGCGATGATTTTTGAGGCCACGCTGAGCTTTATGGGTTTAGGACTTCCTATTGACGTTGTGTCTTGGGGAAGTCTCTTAGCTTTTTCCAATCGCAGTTTATTTACCGGGGCATGGTGGATGGTGGTGATACCGGGACTCTTTTTGGTTGTGACACTCTTTGCGATAACGGCGCTGGGAGAAGCTGTGCGCCGGCAGTTAAGTCCAAAGGAGACCTATTTACACTGAATAAGCTGTCGGTATAGTCACTTGTCCCCATATTGGATACAACGTAAGACGTAAAAAAGCCCAATGTCGTGTTGAATGACATTGGGCTTTTTAGTGTTAGGAGTTGATTTCTAGTGTGTCGCCGTGCCGGTATTCTTGTAGAAAAGAGGCCATGAAAAAATCAGACTTACTACGAGCGAGTCTGATTTCATAGTGCGACTTTACTTGTGAAACTACATGAGAGGTGCGAAGATTCGAAAAATCTTTCCCAATATCCGGTCTTTTAACGGCAGTTTTTTATAGGCATAAAAACTCATTTCGTAACATGCTTCAAGGGTAGATGCAAAGTCGGATTTGATGGTTAGAGCAAGATCACGGTTTAAGGACAATACGCCATTTTCATAGTGGTGGTGAAAACTTCGATAGTCACAGTTAATCGTTCCAACAATACTGACTATATCATCTGAAAGCACCACTTTGGCGTGGACAAAACCTGGTCGGTACTGATAAATTTTTACACCGGCTTTGATTAAGTCCGGGTAGTAGGTTTGAGCTACAAGAAAAGGAATTCGTTTGTCGGGAATGTGAGGCATGATGATGCGCACATCAATACCTCGCTTTGCGGCAAGTTTTAACGCAAAGGACATATGGTCACTTAAGATGAGGTAAGGTGTCATAATGTAGACGTAATGCCGGGCGCGAGACAGTACATCGACAAAGATATTTTCTGCAACGGACTCCAAGTCGTTCGGGTCATCCGCAAATGGGACCACAAAGCTCTCTTGATCCGGCAGAGGTGCCGCTTCGGTGTAAAGACTGTACTCCTCAATAGGCTCCGGCAAGTTCCACAGCTGAAGAAAGGTCATGGTCAAAGATTGGACAGCGGGACCTTCCAAGCGCAGTCCCGTATCTTTCCAGTGGCCGAAGCGGTCTATAATATTGGCGTATTCATCAGCAAGGTTCACACCGCCGGTGTAGCCGATGGTGTTGTCTATGACGGTAATCTTACGGTGGTCTCTGTTGTTGAGCACCGTGTTTAAAAAAGCTGAAATAGGAGAGAACTCGTTGACTTTGACATGGGCGTCTTCCAAAGGTTTAAAAAAACCTACAGGAAGGTTGATGCTGTTAGTCCCGTCGTACATCAATTTGACATCCACACCAGCTTTGGCCTTTTCAATGAGGATGGCTTCAATACTGGACCACAGTTTGCCGGGGGAGATGATAAAATATTCCATCATGATAGACCGCTTCGCCCTTTGCAGATCGCTCAGCAAGTCGGCAAAATAGTCTTCACCGATGGCATAGTACTTGGTAGCGGTGCCGGTAAATGTGGGCGCAGACGCAAAGTCATTTAAGTACTGTGCCGTGTTGGCCCACTGTTTATCCGCCTGAATTAACCGGTCTTTTATGGCGCTGTCCTGCAAATTATACAGTTTGGATTCCAAGATGTTTTGCTCAAGTTTGTGGTGGACTGAGCGACGTCCGGGAATAAACTGGAGAAGCAGGTAGAGAAGTATGCCAAAGATGGGCATCACTGCCACGATAAGAATCCAGGCGAGTTTATACGTGGGATCGGCCTCGCGATTGATGACATAGATCATAAAAGCCGTGCTCAGAACTACCCATAGCGGCGAGGTAATGTAAAGAAGATGAGAGTACTTAAAGTACAGTACAATCAGTACCACGCTTTGAATGAGGATGGCAACCAAAGCAAAGATGGCCGGTTTGAACTTGTTATAATTATTTTTACTTTGTATGGAGAGTTCATTCTTGTTCATGAGCCTATTATATCAAACTTTGAAACCTTGTAAACAATGCTTAAAATAAGGTATTTAAAAAATCAAACGTTATGAGGGATACATTTACAGGTGTGTAGGAACCTATTTTTCTATGGCACTTACTTGGCCTTAGAGCGTCGCAGAATGACAGCCGACGCTTGAAGGACGTCGAACGACGCCATAAAAAAAGGAGCCGAAGCTCCCTTGTGTTTATAATTCTGTGGCGCTAAAGGTATCGCCGTCTTCTAATGTGCCGTACTCGTAACCTTTCATGAACCAACGCATACGTTGCTCGCTGGTGCCGTGGGTAAACGAGTCAGGTATAGAGCGGCCTATAGTTTGCTGTTGAATACGATCGTCACCTACAGCTGCCGCTGCATTCATAGCCTCCTGAATGTCGCCGGGCTCCAGATAGCCTTGTGCTTCGGCGAAGTGCGCGTAGACGCCGGCATAGTAATCCGCTTGAAGTTCGAGACGTACCATATATTGATTGAATTCCGTCTCGGACATTTGATCTTGTAATGCAAAGACTTGCTGCAGCGTGCCGATACGATTCTGAACGGCATGGCCTACTTCATGCGCCAGTACATAGGCCAAGGCAAAGTCTCCGGTAGCACCGTATTTGGTCTTCAAATCGTCATAGAAAGTGGTGTCTATGTAGACGACATCATCACCGGAGCAGTAGAAAGGTCCCATGTCTGAAGAGGCATAACCGCACGCAGACTGAACGCCGCCTTCATAGAGATGCAGTGTCGGCTTTTGGTACTCGGCACCATGTTCATTAAAAATTTTAGTCCAAACATCTTCTGTGTCGGCAAGGACAACGGATAGGAATTGGCCCCGCTCGTCCAATTGTGCCTGCTGTGCTTGTTGTGGCGGCCCTTGAGTACCACCGCTCATGAGATCCAAGGGGTTACGTCCCATGAGAAAGCTCAACAGCAAAAGTATAATAAAGCCAATGCCGCCTCCTACAGGCAGCATCCCGCCACGGCGGCTACCGCTCCCGGTTGTCACATTGCCGCTTGCACGACGTCCTCTCCACTTCATATTATTCCTCCAGATTAATTTTTATTTTTATATACCCAATTTAAAAAGCGAACTTAAAGATGAATGCCATAAAGTCCAAAGCAACATTTAACACTTTCGCAAGTTGCCAAAGAAAATAGGTGATAAATATTTAAAATGTGGTATACTTATAGAGTAAAACGATTTCAACTTGAGGAGGATGTTATGAAGGTATATAAAACAGATCAGGTACGCAATTTAGCTCTTGTTGGCCACTCGGGAAGCGGCAAAACCAATTTGACGGAAGCTATGCTGTTCCAAAGCGGTGCCACGCAAAAGCTTGGGAATGTTTCCGAAAAAAATACCGTTTCAGATTTTTCCAAAGAAGAAATGGAACGCGGCACTTCCATTGGAACCTCAATTATACCTGTTGAATGGAGAAACACTAAAGTTAATATCATAGATACCCCGGGTTATATGGATTTTGTCGGGGAAGCCTACGGTGCACTGCGTGCTTCGGAAGCGGCGCTGATGGTCATCGATGCGACAGCAGGCATTGAAGTCGGAACAGAACGGATGTGGAAATACACAGAAAAAATTGGATTGCCACGGATCATTTTCATCAACAAAATCGACGGTGAAAATGTCAACTTCCGTCGCTTAATGGAAGAATTGGAAGAAGCTTTCGGAAAGAAAGTCATTCCGTTCTCCGTACCTATTGGCGAAGGGGAAAACTTTATCGGCGTCACCGATGTCATCTATCAAAAAGGGTTCAAATATGACAAAGGTGCACCTTCTGAAACGGAACTTACTCACGATCAGATTAAAGCTACGGAAAGAATGTATGAAGAAATTGCAGAAGTTGTGGCTGAATCTGATGAAGTTTTAATGGATAAGTATTTCAGCGGTGAAAAATTCACTCGTGAAGATTTGCTTCGCGGTGTAACGACAGCCCTTTTGGAAGGGGATGCTGTACCGCTTCTCGTCGGGTCAGGAGAAAAGGGCATCGGCATTGACATTTTGCTTAACACCATCGTCAACTATATGCCGGCACCGGATGATGAGCGTGCGCATTTAGGTTTTCGCTATGTCAGCGGCGAGGAACGCACTGTCTCCACAGACGAGCCGTTTGCTGCCGGTGTTATCAAAACCATTGTCGATCCGTTTGTAGGTAAGATCAGTATCTTTAAAGTCATCTCCGGTAAGATCACCAAAGAGACACCGCTTTACAATTCTACGCGTGAGGAAGCTGAAAAACTTGGCGGTCTCTTTATCATGAAGGGCAAACAGCAGCTGGAAGTGTCTGAAATTTATGCCGGCGATATCGGAGCTACGACGAAACTGCAATTTACCGAAACAGGGGATACGCTCTGCGATAAGAATCATATTGTCACCTTCAAATCCACAAAGCTGCCGAAGCCGGTATTGTATTATGCTTTAGAAGCTAAGACGAAAGGTGATGAAGAAAAACTTTCCACTGCACTGCGTAAATTGCGTGAAGAAGATCCGTCCATTGTCATTGAACGCAATGCCGAGACGAAACAGCTTACCGTGGGCGGTCAAGGTAAGGTTCAACTGGATGTTATCTTGGAAAAACTTAAGAATACTTTTGGTGTGGAAGTCAATATTGTTCCTTTCATTATTCCTTATCGTGAAACTATTAAAGGCACGGCATCGGTACAAGGCAAACATAAGAAACAATCCGGTGGTGCAGGACAATACGGCGATGTATGGATCCGCTTTGAACCTTCCACAGAAGAATTTGAATTCGCTGAAGAAGTTTTTGGCGGCGCTGTACCAAAGAACTACTTCCCTGCGGTTGAGAAGGGCATCATCGAATCTAAAGAACACGGTGTCCTGGCAGGTTATCCTGTGACCAACTTCAAAGCGACACTCTATGATGGTTCCTACCACGATGTGGACTCCAACGAAGTTTCCTTTAAAATGGCTGCAAACCTGGCCTTCAAGAAAGGTATGGAAGAGGCTAAACCGATTCTTCTTGAGCCAATTATGAGTGTGGAAGTTATTGTACCGGATAACTATTTAGGCGATGTTATGGGTGACATGAACAAACGCCGTGGTCGGATTCTAGGCATGGATCAACAAGAGGGTGGCACGCAACTATTGATTGCAGAAGCACCTCAAGCTGAAATGTTTGAGTATTCGATTGATCTTCGCCAAATGACGCAAGGTCGCGGAACCTTTACGATGGAATTTGTTCGCTACGAAGAAGTGCCTGTACAAATTGCAGAAAGTGTCATTAAAGAAGCTAAAGCGAAGAAAGAACAGGCGAAGTAACGAAAAAAATGAATCGGCGAGCTATGAACATTTTGTACTATTCGTCCCTGTGTCCGGACACAATGCCTGCTGAATCCAAACTTGAAGCGGAAGGCGTGGTTTATGAGAAGCGTGACATTACTGCAAACCTCACCTATATGAAAGAGTTTCTGTCACTTCGGGATCGTGAACTTATTTTTGAAAAGGTGAAATCACAAGGTCAAATCGGCATACCGCTTCTTGTGACAGATACCGGCGAGTTAAGATTGAAATTTGAATAGAAAAAAGCTCCTCCTGATGGAGGAGCTTTTCTTGTAATTAAGCCGAAAACTTGACAAACAGTGCGATATTTACTATAATCAGTTAGAATTTTATCGTTAACGTGGGGCGGAGGACGCCTTATTTTTTATATAGGGAGAGAATAATTTTGGCAGAAAAAGACATATTTTTTACTGAAGAAGGCTTACAAAAAATTGAAAATGAAATCGAACACCTGAAAACTGTTCGACGCAAGGAAGTTGCAGAGCGGATCAAGGTTGCTTTGGGATATGGGGATTTGTCTGAAAATTCCGAATATGATGAAGCAAAAAACGAGCAAGCCTTGGTCGAAGAGCGGATTGCCAAGTTGGAAAATATGGTGCGCAATGCGAAAGTCATTTCCGAAGCGGATCTTAACGAAGATATTGTCAATGTCGGGTCTACAGTGAAAGTTAAAGATATGAAGACGCAAGAAGTGGATGAGTATACCATCGTAGGCTCAGCTGAAGCAGATCCTTTGGAAGGTAAGATTTCCAATGAGTCACCGGTAGGGGCCAAGCTTATCGGCCTTAAAGTAGGCGACACCGTGGAGGTGGATGTGCCTGCCGGACTCGTCAAGTTTGAAGTTTTAAATATTTCACTGTAATTGATAAAGGAGCAGTCATGGCAAACAACGAAGAGAAGAAGTTAAATGAAATGCTTCTTGCCCGTCGTGATAAGTTAAACGAGCTTAAGGACGCAGGTAAGGATCCATTTCAAGTATCCAGCTACAACGTGACACATCATTCCGAAACGATTAAAGCTGATTTTGAAACATTGGAAGAGCAGCCGGTGTCTGTCGCAGGACGTATTATGAGCAAGCGGCGTCACGGTAAGATTGCATTTTTGGACATTCAGGACGAGCAGGGTCGTATTCAAATTTTTGCAAGAAAAGACGTGTTGGAAGATAATTATGAAGATATGAAGAGCTACGATATCGGTGATATTATCGGCGTAGAAGGGCTTGTATTTAAAACGGACGCCGGGGAAGTCACTGTGCGTGCAACTGCAACGCTCCTCCTCAGCAAATCACTTACTATTTTACCGGAAAAGTGGCACGGTTTAAAAGATCCGGATTTGAGATATCGCCAACGCTATGTGGATCTTATTGTCAACCCGGAAATTAAAGACGTCTTTTTAAAACGTTCTAAAATTATCAAAACCATTCGTGCCTATTTGGACAATCGAGGCTACCTGGAAGTGGAAACACCAATTCTAGGTACTGTCGCCGGCGGGGCCAATGCCCGTCCGTTTATCACTCACCATAACACTCTGGACATGGATATGCAGCTTCGGATTGCCAATGAGCTGTTTTTAAAACGTCTTATCGTCGGCGGTTTTGACAAGGTCTATGAAATGGGCAAAATGTTTAGAAATGAAGGCATGGATACCCGTCACAATCCGGAGTTCACCAACATCGAGCTCTATGAAGCATATGCCGATTATCATACCATGATGACCATCACAGAAGAGATTTTTGAAGCCTGTGCGCTGGCGGTACACGATACCACAGTTGTGAACTATCAAGGCCGAGATATTGATCTTAAGGCCCCATGGCGTCGTGTCACCATGACAGATTTGGTGCGCGAAGTGACCGGGGTGGACTTTAACTCTATTGACACAGACGAACAGGCTCACGAGATTGCGAAAGCCAAAGGCATTGATGTCGAAGCAGGTTGGACGCGAGGCAAAATTTTGGCAGAATTCTTTGATGAGTTTTGTGAAGCGACATTAATTCAGCCAACTTTTGTTACCGGCTATCCTGTGGAAGTGTCACCTTTATCTAAGCGCAGTGCGGATGATCCGCGGCTGACCGATCGTTTTGAGGCTTTCATCAACGGTTGGGAATTTGCTAACGCTTTCTCGGAACTCAACGATCCTATTGACCAAAAAGAACGGTTTGAAGCACAACTTCGTGAAAAAGACGCCGGTGACGAAGAAGCTCATCCAATGGATACGGACTTTGTGAATGCTCTTGAAGTGGGATTGCCGCCGACAGGTGGTTTAGGTATCGGCGTTGATCGCATGATTATGCTGCTTACTGACCAGGCATCCATTCGCGATATTGTCTTCTTCCCAACGATGAAGCCGTTAGTAGATAAGGAACAACTGGTAAACTCTGAAAGCAAGTAAATTCAAGCTTTTTTGACTACAAGAATCATACAAAGTATAAAATTTATCAAAAAATACCAATGCCTTACCACAATTCGTTAAGGTGAGATTGGAATTGCACTAAAAAGGATAACGAGAGTTATCCTTTTTTTAGTGTGGAAAAAGAGAGGTGATACGTTGAACGCGTTTAAATTATTCACAACTATTTTGTCAGAAAAAATTAATAATGACAGATATTTAAGAGAGTTTAAAGCTTTCTTAAAGTCTCAGATACCAAAAGGACGTAAAGCCATTATTAAGCCTTGGAAAAAGTCCCTAAGTATGACATTGAATTATACATTAGCACGAGGTATGGACAACATTCCAAAAATTAGAGGATTGGACTACTGGAATTCAGGATAGAGAAAAATGCAAACGAGGTAAGCGATGAATAAAACTGCAAATTTTTACACAATGTACAACGAAGTCGATTACATTCGAAATACTTTTTACAAGTTTCCAAAGTGGCTAGACTATTTAAACTTAGCACCTACTGCTAAGTTAACCTATATGTATATTTTAGATCGTTATGAGATAAGTATACGAAATCGATGGGTTGACGATAATGGTAACATTTATTGTTATTTCAATCGTGATAGCCTTGCATCCAAAATGCAGGTGTCAGCAAAGACCATCACAAATAACTTGAAAATTTTAGAAAAAGAAAATCTTCTTTTATCTGTACAGCAGGGTCAAGGAAAGCCAAATAGAATTTACATTCTCCTACCTAGTGATGATTATCTTTTAACTTTATTAGAAAATTATCAAGATCAAGTGGTAGAGGATGATTTAGACAACTATGTAGATGACGATCTTTTGAAAGGTCCTCAAACCGTTGAAAATACTAAGAAGGGAAAAAATTACACATCTAGAAAGGTAAATATTTCCCCTCTAGAAGGGAAAAATCTTCCCCCTATCAATAACAATATAAACAAGACTGAGGTTATCAATAATCATTCTTTCTTTCCTAATGATTCTGAATCAAAGAATGAAGGAATGAATGATGAGGAATCTAAATTTAATAACCAATTGAAAAAAATTAAGAATCTCATTAATTATGATGATTTAGTCACTATCTATCCCCCTGATGTTGTTGGTGAATATTTTAGTATCATTGTTGATACGCTTACTTCGGCAAATTGTACGATCAAAATAAAAGGACAGGAAAAAAACATTGAAGTTGTCAAATCACAATTTTGGAAGCTAAACAGTGCTCGGGTCGAAGAAGCTATGAAACGTATCAAAGATAATCCGCAAAGGGTTTATGACACTACAGCCTACATCCGATCAGTTTTATACGACGTGACGTTATCCACAACCAACAAGTATGACCAAGAAGTCAATTATGATTTTAGACGGACTGAACCGGGGCAATTTAACAGAAAGAGGAAGTGATTGTATGGCGACAGATATGGGCATTCAGGAAGGGGTTAATCATCTTGCCATGGGTGTCACAAAGACAGGCTTGCGCGTGTTTGTGTTCTGCGCAAAACTATCAGGAACAGCTTTGTATTACGGGTTAAAAGACTTAGCCGACAAAGCCAAAGATTTAAAAGGCAATGTGATTACACAATCATACAAAGACGGTCAATTTCAATATCAAGAAGGATCCATACCAAAATTTAAAAACAATGAGTACGTGTTCGATAAATCCGATGAGGCTTTATTAAAAAAACACATGGACAAGTATGGTATCCAGTATCATATTGAAAATATTGATCAGGATACAAATAAAGTGGTTTTTCTTGCCAGAGACAAAGAAACCATGTTAAAGGCCGTGCGAGAGTATATTGCGGATAAAGATGTCCAGAAAAGTGCATCTTACGAGCCGTACAGGAAAAAGAAAGAGCGAGCTGAAGATAATTTAAATAAAACCTATGAGGCTCAGTCGAAAGATAAAGACAAAGTGCATAAACGAGAGAAAAATTTTGAGGCCGAGCGATGACGAAAATCATTGATGGCATTGTGCGAGATTTAAGGAGCTTAAAAAGCTCTTTTTTTTATACACTGCGCACTGTAGATAAGAAAAATCTCTTTATCCAATTTTTCCCCTATATTCTTATCTACTTGGTCTTGAATCGTTTTTTCTTTCTAGTCAGTGTTTTAGGATTTGCACAAGCACTGGCCAATTTCACCATGGTATTAACTTTTGATATTGTCTTATTTCCTATTTACAGCACAATGTGGCAGGCCTTCCTTGCGACGTTGGCAGTAGGATTCTTGGTGTATCAAAAAATAGCAAATTCCAAGAAATTTCGCAAAGGTGAAGAATATGGATCCGCTAAGTGGTCTACTCTAAAGGATATTGCACCGTACGTCAACAAAAACGATGATGAGGACAATATTCTTCTCACAAAAACGGAAAAAATTACCATGGAAGAGCGACTGCCTCAGGAAAAAATAAAGTATGGACGGAATAAAAACGTCTTGATCGTTGGCGGTTCCGGGTCAGGTAAAACTCGAGGGTATGTAAAACCAAATCTAATGCAAATGCATTCCAGCTATGTGGTCACAGATCCGAAAGGGACCGTGCTTGTCGAGTGTGGCAAAATGCTTGAAAAAGGCAAAATCGTTGTAAAAGACGTTAAAACAGAAAAAGGTGTTGTGAAGAAAAAAGTCCGAGAACGGTATAAAATCAAAGTTTTTAATACCATCAATTTTGAAAAATCCATGCACTATAATCCCTTAGCTTATGTGCATTCTGAAAAAGATATTTTAAAATTGGTGGATACATTGATGTTAAACACCAAAGGTGAGGGCAATCATTCAGGTGATGATTTTTGGACAAAAGCTGAAAAGCTTTTGTATAACGCCTTTATTGCCTACATTGTTTTTGAACTCAAAGAAGAGGACCGAAATTTTAATACCTTATTGGATATGCTTGAAAACGCAGATGCTAGAGAAGATGATGAAAATCATCTCAACGTTGTGGATATGATGTTTGCAGAACTTGCGGAAGAAAAGCCGGATTGTTTCGCTGTCAGCCAATATGAGGGATATAAAAAAGCTGCGGGAAAGACGGCAAAATCTATTCTTATTAGTTGTTCTGCGCGCCTTGCCCCTTTTTGCATCAAAGAATTGCGAGACATTATGTCTTATGACGATTTAGAGCTGGATAAAATTGGCGATAGAAAGACGGCTCTATTTATTATCGTTTCCGATACGGATGACACATTTAATTTTGTTGTCGCCATGCTTTATACCCAGTTATTTAATTTGCTGTGTGAGCGAGCAGATGATGTGTATAACGGTAAATTACCTGTGCATGTACGGTGTCTATTAGATGAATTTGCCAATATTGGCCAAATTCCTAAGTTTGAAAAACTCATTGCAACTATTCGTTCCAGACGGATTTCTGCAAATATTATTTTACAAGCGAATTCACAACTTAAAGACATATACAAGGATAAAGCCGGCACGATCATAGGTAATTGCGATATCACATTATTTTTAGGGGGAAAAGAAACGGAAACAGCCAAAGAACTGGAAGCAACACTGGGCAAAGAAACTATTGATTTGTTGAATACGAGTGAAAATCGTGGCGTCCAACGGTCAAGCGGATTGTCCTATCAGAAAACCGGTCGGTCGTTAATGAGTCAAGATGAAGTAGCTGTTATGGATGGTAACAAATGTATTTTACAAATACGAGGTGTACGTCCATTTTTTAGCGATAAGTACGATATAACGCAACATCCGCGTTATTCGATGTTATCTGATGCAGATGAAAAAAATATTTTTGATATCAAATCATATCTGAACAGTATGATGATACACAGTAAACATCAGCGTCTTCAACGGCAGATTAATACACGACATGCCATCGAAGACGTATGTGAAGCGAACAACATCCCTATGCAGTAGGGGATGTTTGGCAGTAAAAAACAAATGTAGAGGAGAAAATTATGGAGAACAGGAAAAATTTTATTCGCAAGACAGCTGTTACCTTAGCCTTAGCGCAAGTTATATCAGTCGGAACGCCATGGAATAGTATTGCCAATTTTTCAAAAATAGACAATAAAGTTTATGCGGCAAGTACCATGCATAAGTGGCGCAAGTTTAAGGTTAATCAAAAAACTGTACAAAAATATCGAGAAGTAACTTTCCCGGTAGAATTTGGGAAGAAATATGTTGAAAACGAAATGGTTTATACCAATACTCCTGAGGCATACATCGCATCGACTAAAAAATATACTTTTGATGAGAATACAGGAAAATTCCATGTAAATAAGGCAGATTTATACGAACCAAAATTAGAGGAAGCCTTAAACAATAAAACTATTCTTTCAAGCGCAGATACTTATGGAGGGTTTGTTATTCCCCAAGATTATTGGTCAGGCCTCAGATCTGCGAATTTAGATAATATGGTACTCGCTGATGGTTTTGATGATAGAGCATCGACACCGGAAGATGAAATAGTCATGGATTATATTTCCAATATAACCGTTGTTGACATGGGACCTACCAAACTAAAAGATGTGCCTTATCGCGGTCCTTTTATAGATCCAGGTCCTACAGGATCAATTTCTCCTAATGATACCGTTCGATATTATATAAAAATAGTTTCAAAAAAAGAAGCGGCGCCTTATAACGTTGTCGAAAAATCAAAAGGTGATTTTGTGGAAGATGTCACGTCTTCAAATGCATCCGCCTATCCACAATCAGGAGAACAAGATGGTTTTTGGTATGAATATGCTGGAAGCGAAGTTATACAAAATCAAGCCGACACCTTTACGCCACAGTTGACACCAATCAGTGTCCGAAAGGGCGACAGTGTAGATATTGTTAAGGCCATCACTAATGTGCCGGAAGATGCACAGGCTGAGGTTAAGACTGCTGTAGATACCGAGACGCCGGGTGAAAAGACAGGCGTGGTAACCATCACATTTGCCGACACATCCACGAAAGATATCAATGTGACCATTACCGTGACAGACTGGACAGCAATGGAGGAAATTGTACCGATCCAACCTATTGACGAAAAAGATATTGTGAAAGAAGAAATTAAGGTTGGCGGAACTATTGATCTTACCGATAATATTAAGAATTTGCCGGAAACTGCTCAAGTCAACGACGTAACATCACCATCAATTGACACGTCTAAATCGCAAGAGACCACGGGCACAGTTAAAATCACTTATGAAAACGGTTCAAGTATTATTGTTACGGTACCTGTATCCGTTATTAATCTTGAAGCCGACACCTTTACGCCACAATTGACACCAATCAGTGTCCGAAAGGGCGACGGTGTAGATATTATTAAGGCCATCACTAATGTGCCGGAAGATGCACAGGCTGAGGTTAAGACTACTGTAGATACTGAGACGCCAGGCGAAAAGACAGGCGTGGTAACCATCACTTTTTCCGATACTTCCACTAAAGATATCAATGTGACCGTTAACGTGACAGACTGGACAGCAATGGAGGAAATTGTACCAATTGAAAACATCATCGACACAATCAAAGAAGAAGTAGTAGCTAAAGGTGAAAATTATAACGTCACAGATAATATCGTGGCGGAGAACGCTAAAGCTTTCGAAGAGGTCGGGACAATAGATACCTCGAAAGCAGGTCAATATCTTGCAAAAGTGAAAGTTATTTTCAGTGATGGATCTTCGAGAGTCGTCAATGTCCCGGTGATTGTTTTAGAAAATACCGACGATCTTGAAGAACAAATCGCTGAACTTAAAAAACAAATTAATGACCTTCAAAAAGACTTAGAAGATGCTTATAACACTGCAAATGCAGAAAAAGAAGCGTTGGAAAAACAAATTGAAGAAAAAGAAAAAGAGTTGGAGGATTTAAAGACTAGTACCGATTTTGAAAAACAAGAACTTCAAGACATGATTAAAAGTCTTCAAGATAAAATTAAGTCCCTAGAAGACCAAATTGCAGAGCTAGAGGACGAAATTAATCAGTATAAAGAAATCCGTGATGCTTTGGAAATTGAAAAGCAATCATTAGAAGATGAAATTGATGATCTAAATGAGAGAATCAAAGAGCTTGAAGCAAGCGGTGGCGATAATGAAGAAATTATTGCTGAACTCCAAGCGAGAATTGAAGAGCTTGAAGTAGAAAATGCGATGAAACAAGATGAAATTGATAATTTAGAAAATCAAATTTTCAAGCTTGAAGATCAACTTCAAGATGCGCTCTACGAAAAAGAAGCGTTGGAAAATGAAATTGCTGATCTAGAAGAACAATTGAAATCTGCTGAAGATGACAATCAAGCTAAGGCAGAGCGAATTGCAGAGCTTGAAAGAGAAATTGAATTGCTTAAAGAACAAGCACAATCTGAAGATGACGCTAAGATTGACGAAATCCTCGCAAAAATCGAAGAACTGCAAAAACAACTCGATGAAGCTACTAAGGCCCGAGAAGAAGCTGAAACGGATACACCGCAAGAAGATCCTAATCAAGGTCTAAAAGACAAACTTGCAGATCTAATCGACGAGGCCGAGCGTGAAGTCAAACGAAATAAAGACATCACCAAAGATGATAAGCGTACCATAGAAGACGCTATCGACAATGGTAATGACACACTGACAGATCCTAATGCCGATCGTGGCGATTACCGTGATGCTATTCGAGACCTAGAAGACGCTTTGGAGGAAGCAAAAGACAATGCTAAGGCTGAGGTCGATAAAGATAAATTAAAAGATGCTATCCGAGATGCTGAAAAAATTGATCTGGACAAATTAAGTGACAGAGATAGTCGAAATATGAACGATGCGATTAAAGACGCTAAACAAGTTTATGATGCTAAAGATAGTACTCAGAAAGAAGTCGACAAAGCAACAGACAAGCTTAAAGATCTTATGAAGCGTCTGGACAAAAATTATCCTAACACTGCGTTGGATAAAACGAGTGACATTAATAAAATGTTAGCATCCGGTGATAAGTCTTTGAGTGATTTTATTGAACGTGTTCGGAATTTGCTTAAAGGGGATTTACTGACTAAGGAAACTATCAGTCATGATAAAGATTACACATCATTGAAATACGTCTTTATGATTGATTCTCCGAAATACGCCGAAGCAACAAACAAAGACACGTTAATTTATCAAATGGACGTTAGACCGTTCATTCAAAACAACAGAACCATGTTACCGCTTCGCTACGTGGCCTACACCTTGGGGGCTGATGTAACATGGAATGATAGCACAAGAACGGCAACTTTTACCAAAAATAATCTCACTGCGACAATTCAAATTGACCATCCAAACACTATCACAGTTAATGGACGGTATATTCAAATGGATGCACCAATTGTTATGAACAATGACCGGATCTTTGTATCCCTCACCAATATATCCCGTATCTTCAATATCAGCAATGGCGATGTATCTGACAGACGTGACGATGATATTGAATGGAATAGCAGTGATAATACAGCAACAATTTATATTGCTAGATAAAAAAATGCCTAGAGAAGGAGTAGCTCAAGCTACTCCTTTTTTAATAAAAATTAAGGAGGAGAACTTATGGAATTTTTTACCAGTGCAGTTGATCAGTTAAAAATCCTTGTCACAGCTCTTGGAGCAGGATTGGGTGCGTGGGGTGTTATCAACCTGTTAGAAGGTTATGGTAACGATAATCCGGGCGCTAAATCTCAAGGGATCAAGCAATTAATGGCCGGCGGAGGGGTTGTACTTATCGCACAAAATCTCATTCCGCTACTGAGCAATGTTTTTCAATAACAACAAATTAAGAAGGAGAGGGCTATACTCCTCTCCTTTTTGATTTTTAAGGTGGGGTGGTTTTATTAATTTACTGGATAAAATTATGCAACCCATGTCTAATTGGGCTATTAACAACATTACGGAAAGCGTCTCACACATGGCAGATACGATTAATCACGAGATCGGCCAAGTTGGTGATATAGTCAGTCAGACACCGGACGGATACAACAATGAAATTTTTAACATGGCGAAGAATATTAATACTGATATCGTCGTGCCCATTGCGGTTATTGTCATCACCTTTATCGCTATTTATTCATTGATGAATCTGGTCATGGAGCGAAATAATCTGCATGATATCGATACGTTCGTATTTTTTAAATGGATCATTGTAACCTACGTTTCAATTTGGTTTGTAACGAACAGTTTTGATATTGTTATGGCCATATTCAAAATATGTCAAAATATGATAGCAGGTGTCACGAACATTAGCGACGCTACAATTGATACTGTCGCCTATGCAGATACGTTAAAAGAAAGTTTAAAAGATAAAAGTTGGTTTTCTTTGGCTATTTTGTCAGGGTTTATCTCAATGGCATCTTTTATTTTCCAAGGTATCGGAATTCTGGTATGGGTTATCGCGGTAGGGCGTATGGTGGAAATATATTTTACCATTGCAGTAGCATCCTTACCGCTTGCAACAATGACGAATCATCGTTATTCCAACGTCGGAGACAGCTACATTAAACAGGTTATTGCATTAGGCTTACAAGGCCTTTTTTTGATTATGGCTATAGCATTTTATTCCATATTAGTTCAAAACATTGATATGGGCGGTGAAAATATATTTTTAGTTATGGCTAAAATTATAGGTTATGGTCTTTTACTCGTTATGGTTATGCTCAGAACAAAGAGTGTTGCGCGCTCAATCGTCGGAGCTTAGGAGGATTTTATGGCATATGTACAAGTACCTCGAGATTTATCCAAGTTTGAGTCTAAAGTGGCTTTTAATTTAACGAAGCGACAAATTATATGTTTTGGTGTTGGAGGTATTTTAGGTTTTGCGTTTTATACGACTTTTAAACCGATCATACCTATTAATCTATTGACGACCTTTATGTTTATACTTATAGCACCATTTTTTATCATGGGAGTGTTTAAAAAGGACGGCATGCCGTTCGAAAAGTATATGTATATCATTATTCGCCAAAAATATTTGCGACCGCATATTCGGCGATATAAGTCCGTCAATCTTTATCACGTTATAGACAACATTCAGTATCCTATAGCGTCCAATAAACGAAAGAAGGTGAAAAAATAACGTGAATCAAATTCAAAAGAAGCAACAAAAAAAGTTGAGTCAGGTCATTAATAGATCTAAGAAGATGAAGAAGGAATTTACTAAAAATTCTGCGACATATCGTCCTAACAAGAAAAGATTAGGTTTTCTAAATTTTCTAAAAAAAGAAAACAATGATATTCATACGGCGCAAGATACCATACCGTATCAAAATATGTTTAAGGATGGTATTTGTCAGGTGACAGACCGATACTTCACTAAGACAGTTAAATTTGAAGATATTAACTATCGTCTAGCGCAACAAGAAGATCAACGACGCATTTTTGAATCCTACTGCGAATTTTTAAATTATTTTGATCCGTCTATAAATTTTCAGTTTACATTTTTAAATCAGACAGGATATGCCGATACAATGATTGACAGCATCAACATTGAGTCACGTCATGATGATTTTGAAGATATTCGGCAGGAATATTCCGGGATGCTTAAAAATCAGTTGGCCAAAGGGAATAATGGTCTGATTAAGAATAAGTATATTACCTTTGGAATTGAAGCGGATTCGCTCAAGGTGGCTATCCCACGACTGGAACGCATAGAAAGTGATATTTTAAACAATTTTAAGATACTTGGCGTACGTGCTCGTTCGTTAAGTGGGTCAGAACGTTTAAACCTCATTCATTCCATTACACATATGGATACAAAAGAGAAAACTGTTTTTGACTGGGATATGGTCAAAAAAGGTGGTATGACCACTAAAGATTTCATTGCTCCGACCTCTTTCAATTTTAAAAATTCTAAGTATTTTAAGATGGGTAGCACCTACGGCGCTGTTTCTTTTTTGCTTTTAGTATCTCCGGAACTTTCAGACAGTATGCTCGCGGAAATTTTAGATATTGAAGACGATATTATTGTATCGTTTCATATTAAGTCCATGGATCAAAGGGAAGCTATTAAGAATGTTAAGCGAAAACTTACAGACTTGGACAAAATGAAAATTGAAGAACAAAAAAAGGCTGTACGAAGCGGTTATGATATGGATATCATTCCTTCTGACCTTGCAAATTTTGGAGAAGAAGCAAAGACGTTACTGAATGAATTACAGGGACGGAATGAACGATTTTTTATTGTTTCATTTCAAATAACTAACTTTGCATCCAAGCGGCAAAAACTTGAGAATATTGCATTCCAAATTTCAGGGATTATCCAAAAATATAACTGTTCTATGCGTCGTATGGATTATCAACAGGAACAAGGCTTTGTATCATCTTTGCCGTTGGCATTAAATCAGGTGGATCTAGACAGAGGGTTGACTACATCATGCGTTGCGATCAATGTTCCATTTACAACACAAGAACTGTTTGATCCGGGAGGATTATATTATGGTTTGAATGCTATCAGTAATAATATGATTATGATAGATAGAAACAAATTAAAGAATCCTAATGGATTAATTCTAGGGACCCCCGGCTCCGGGAAATCTTTTAGCGCAAAACGTGAAATGACGAATGCATTTTTAATTACAAATGACGACATTATTATTTGCGATCCGGAAGCTGAGTATTATCCTCTAGTCAAAACGTTAAATGGTCAGGTAGTCAAAGTATCTCCAACGTCTAAAGATCACATCAATCCTTTAGATATCAATCTAAACTATGCTGATGGTGATGATCCTATTATGCTCAAAGCTCAATTCGTCATATCGCTCTTAGAGCTTGTCGTGGGTGGAACTCAAGGCCTACAGCCAGTGGAACTTACCATCATCGACCGCTGTACCCGGGCTATTTACCAACGGTATATTCAAAATCCTATCCCGGAAAATATTCCTATTTTGCAAGATTTGTACAACGAATTACTGAATCAAGACGAACAGGAAGCGCATCGTATTGCGACAGCATTAGAAATTTATGTTACAGGTTCCCTAAAAGTATTTAATAACCCGACCAACGTTGATATTAATAACAGAATTGTTTGTTATGACATCAAAGAATTAGGCAATCAATTAAAAAAATTAGGCATGCTAATTATTCAGGATCAGGTATGGAATCGTGTATCCATGAACAGAAACCAGTCGAAAAAGACAAGATTTTATATCGATGAGTGTCACCTTCTGCTCAAAGAAAAACAAACGGCCGAATATTTCGTTGAAATTTGGAAGCGTTTTAGGAAATGGGGTGGAATTCCTACAGGACTTACGCAAAATGTTAAAGATCTTTTATTGTCGAAAGAAATTACTAACATTATGGAAAATTCAGATTTTGTGTACATGTTAAATCAGGCTTCAGACGACAGAGATATTCTAGCTAAGCGGTTAAATATTTCCAAAGACCAACTTTCTTATGTGACAAACTCTGGGGAAGGCGAAGGTCTTTTGTATTTTGGGAATGTTATTGTTCCATTTATTGATAAATTTCCAAAAGACACGAAGCTTTACAATCTAATGACAACTAAGCCTGAAGAGATCAGACGAAGAGATGCCATAAAGCAAAATACATCATTATAAATTGTTGTAAGGGGGTGAAATATTGAAACAGTCCTACCACAACAAGAACACCAACCACGCCAAGGTCGATAAGGCGACTATGGAGAAAAATAAGCATGATTATCAGTATACACATCATAATGGGAGAGAGGATAATTTTTCAAAAAAACAACAGGAAGCAAACTCCCAAGCTTACCTAGATAAGAATGAATGGTCTAAAAAAGAGTATGAGGTTCGCCGGCAGTATTATAACAGAGATTCTGATAGTGATGGCGTTATTGATACGTCCGATTTTCACCCTTATGATTCTAGTATTCAAGAAGCTCATGAGTTACAACGTGGTGAACATGGTGAACGTCAAAGAAAGTACGCTGAAGATTTAAGGAAAGAGGAAAATAAAAAAGCGGAAGAGAATAAAACCGCTTATGAACGCCAACAGGAGGAAGCGAGACGCAAAGAAGACGAACTTCGCAGACAAGAAACATCTGATTATGGATCTCAAGTCTATACCTCTACGCCGATGCGACCCACTTACTATGGACTGACACGCGATGAGGACACAAACATTTCATCTTTAAAACAGCATTCTAATGATACGCTCCCTCAGGATGCGAACAGTTTCACATCAGAAGCACGCGTCGTTAATCTTAAAGATAGATCGGATCGTTATAAACAGACTAAAGCGACTATAAAGCAAGCTAAGGATACTAGTTATACTGACGCACGAAGGGGTGAACAATCACAGAAACGAAATTCACAAAAAGAAAAATACAGGCATAAACAGGCAAAAAAGTATCACGATGCCGAGGTGAAGGCAGAAAAAGAGCAAGCTGAACTTGAGAACCTTCAGTCGTCGTATGACCGACAAAAAGAAGAAGCAGAAAAAAAACGCCAACAGCTTGATCAGCAGTCTCTCGGTTTCTATGATAAGATTCTTTCGACAGAAACCAACAATGTATGGCGCAACAATAATTTTAAAACGTGGGATATTACTCAAGAAGTAACATCCTTGGCAGGCACAGCAAAGATAGAAAATCGAGTTGTTAACCTTAAAGATCGAACTAAACGATTTAAAAAATCGAAGGGGATCTTAAAACAAGGTAAAGACAGCTCATTTTTATTTTTAAGAGATCAATCAGCGGTTAAGGCAAAACGAAGTAAGAAAATTCAAAGGCGCATGATCCGTGACCATCGACATAGTGATGAGCTACATGATGATTATGAACGGCGACAACGCTACTATAATCGTGATTCTGATAGTGATGGCGTTATTGATACGTCCGATTTTCACCCTTATGATTCTAGTATTCAAGAAGCCTTTGAACTAGATAAAAACCAACAGAAATTCAAGACAGAGTCAGACAATTCATCTCTGGTAGTAAAAAAAGAGTCAAACTTAAAAAATAAACAGGCTCAACAGTTCAACAAAGATCATGAGTTTTCAGACAAACTTCAGGAGCAGAACAAGAGTAGTAAAAACAAACGTGGTATCCGATTGCCTACAGATCAGTTATTGTATGGGGTGCAACGAAAATTTGAAACACTAGAGCGTCTCAATGGCGATGAGAATGTAGGTGTTGAGACAACGGCCAAGACCGGCAAAAATACAACAAAAGCCATTCGTAAAATACGGCAGAAGAGGAAAATTCATAAAGAGTTACGAGCTCTTAAAGAGGCTCAAAAAGAAGCTAAAGCACAAGACAATGCATCGAAAATTAAATTTTCAGGTGGTGCACCAAAAGGAACCTATAAAACAGACAAACAAAGTTTTATCGGCAAGATTAAACACAATTATGAGCGCAATAAATCTTTTCGCCTAGAGCGTAAGCGGATTTTACAACGAAATCCGACGCGGCTTAGAGAGCGAGTTGTTAATACCATTGACAATTTGAATGCAGATAGAAATATTGGTGTTGATACGGCTATTAAGCCTATTCACCGCATTCAACAAGCGAAACAATCTACGAGAAAAGCTAAATCACTGAACAAATTTTACCAAAAACAGAAGAATAAAGCTTTAGCGCGGCACAAAAAAGGTGTAGGAAATGATATTAAAAGTACGCTTTTTGAGCGATTTAAGCGCTTTGTAACGCCAATCCCGTTACAAGAGTCTTCAGTAGGGAAAATTGTAGTCATTATGGTGATATTGATTTGCTTAATGGTGTTTTTATTTGTCTCGTGTACGGCAACTTTTACGTCGCTTGCAGGGTATATTGCTTCAACGTCGTATGTGGCATCGTTTCAGGATGTGACCAAAGCAGATAAGTTTTATAGCAAACTTGAAGCTGATCTGGCGTATGAACAAGAAAATATAGAGAGTGTCTATCCCGGATACGATGAATATCGCGTCACTAAAGGGCAAATTGGTCACGATCCGCATTTGCTCATCGCGTATCTTACCGTGAAATATGGTGATTTCAAAACTGAAGACGTTGAAGGAGAACTTCGAGAGATATTTAAATGGCACTATCAATATCAAGTTACCAAAAAAACTGAAACACGATATCGTCGTGTTCGAGTGCGTGGCCAAATAGTTAACCAACCTTATCAGGTGCGAATTCTTGAAGCAACACTCTTTGTGAATGACCTTGAAACCGTGCTAAAAAATCGTCTTGGTGGCAGTGGAATCAGTGGAGGTACAGCATTAAGTCCGGAACAAATTGAAGCATTTGGCGGATTTGTGAATCCTTTAGGTAAATCCAACTACCGCGTATCATCGAATTATGGTTACCGCGTGCATCCCATTTTAGGAACAAGAAAATTCCATGAAGGAATTGATCTAGCAGAGCCTTCAGGTACGCCGGTTTATGCAGTTATGGGAGGCACAATTGTAAACGCTAAATGGACAGGTACCTATGGCAATGCAATATATATTGACCATGGGAATGGCGTTCAAACACGTTATGCACATTTATCATCATTAAACGTTAAGGTAGGGCAAATTGTGGCGCCGGGTGATTATATAGGCGGTGTAGGCTCAACAGGGCAATCCACAGGACCTCACTTGCATTTTGAAGTGCGAATTAATGGGAAAACCACCGATCCGCTACCCTATTTAAAAGGTACGGAGAAAGCACCTGTAAGTGGTGAAAGTGTGACGCCAAGCAATCCGGAAGGATCATCTGAACCGGATGTGATTGAAGAAACGCAAGCTGAAGCGATTGAACGATTTGATATCTACATGGAAAGCAAAGGCAACTTCATGTTTTATGAATCGCCATTCGGTAATGACGATTGGAAACCAAAGATTAAAAAAATGTTCGGTTATGTCTACAATCCTGAAACGCGGCAAGTCGAGACACAAAATACCCTCGATTTGCAAGGTGGAAGCAAAGTATATGCTGTAAGTGACGGGGAGATAACATCTTCCGGCAACTCGGCGACCATCACCGATGAAACGAATTGGACTATCACCTATATAGGTGTCAACACATCAAAAGCCGGACATGTTAAAGTCGGAGAGGAACTTGGCTTAAGTAGTGATGTATTAAAAATTGAAATCCGTGATGAAAATGGCGAGTTAATCAATCCGTATTTTCATTTGTATTCTGAGTCACGGCTCGGCAGTAATAGTTTTACCAATCCCGAGTTGGGTTCGTATGATTTCGCAACGGCTTGGGGTCAAGGTGGAGAGATGCCGCAAGAGGCAACGCCTATTAATGATTTATTTGAGGCCACAGCCTATACTTCAAACCCTAGCGAAAATGGCGGATATACCATAACAGCCATGGGAACACCGTTGCAACGTGGTGTCATTGCCGTAGATCCTAATGTGATTCCGTTGGGTTCTAAAATTTGGGTGGAAGGTTATGGTGTAGGACGTGCGGAAGATACCGGCGGAGCTATCAAAGGACGACGGTTGGATCTATTGATGGATTCCACGGAAGAAGCGAATCAGTGGGGACGGCGTATGGTCAGGGTAGCGATGTTGCCGGACAATTATCAACCGGAGCCTAATATATCTGTCAAAGGACAAGCTATATTGAACGAGGCGCAAAAGTGGTTAGGCACGCCATATGTCTATGGCGCAAAGAACATCACCAAAGGCGGTATTGACTGTTCCGGTTTTGTCTGTTGGGTTTATAACAACAGCGGATGGGGCGGACGTAAGATAAATACTGGTTCTCACGGACTTTACGATATGTCGCAGAAAATTTCAGCACAAGAAGCAAAACCCGGCGATTTAGTGTTTTTCAAACATACATTTAAAGATGCTTCACATCCATGGGGATCTGTGACACATGTAGGCATATACATGGGCAATGGCAAGATGATTCATGCAGGAAATCCTGTAAATATTACGTCCATAGATTCAAGCTACTGGCAAGGAAAATTTGTCGGCTTTGGGCGTATCAACTAACTAGGAGGGATTATGGAAGAGAAAGTAGTAGATAAACGACTTGGCAAATATTATAAGCTCATCAAACGACGAGACAAAATTGTACAAGAAGCTGAAGAGGCGTGGAACAAAGTGCTTACAGATATTGGGAATGAGGTGGTAGAATTTTGTACTAAAGAAAATATTACCACTGATGAATTTTTCAATATTGTAAAAAGTCGTAAAGATGAGCAAGAACTACAGCGAATGGAGGCGGACCTTGAAGCACACGAAGAAATGCCTGATTAATTTAGTGTTGGCGTTAATTATTTTGACACCGAGATTTGTGCACGCACAAGATAACATTATCAATAAAATTAAGGTGGATGATAATACTGAACGCAATCAACGTGTTGTGGAATTACTCAAACCCGAAAAAAATGCTAAAGATACTCCAGAACCTAAAACGACCCCAGAGAAAGTAACCTCTAAAAAAGCGCCGACAAAAAAAGTGACGACTCAAACACCGACTGTAAAAAAGGAAACTGTGACGGAACCATCTCAGCCGATTTCAGAGGCACAATCGCCAATAACGCTACCAACTACACCGAGTCCGAATGAGTCCAGCAATATTGCTAAAGAAGAAAAGCAATATATTACTTTTACAGCGAATAATGGGCGGTTGTATTATCTGGTCATCAATCGTTCTGCAAACGGCGAAACGACAACCAATCTTTATTCAGAAATGTCTGATGAACGTATTCAATCCCTATCCAAAGACAATACTGATGCCGAAAAGGAAAAAGCTTCTCTAGAAGCACAAAAAAAGCAGTTGGATGCGCAGAAAAAACAGCTTGAAGCTTTAAAAAATAAAGATCTCCAAGATAAAAAAGGGAGTAGCAATATAGGCACGTATATCTTTATTTTTATTGTGGTTGCAGGGGTTATAGGGTTTAAAAAGTTTAAAGACCAAAAACAGAATCAGGAAGCGTATGAAGAAGATGATGATGGTTACGACGAAGCTGATGACATTGAAGACGGCGATGATGAGATTATTGAGGATGAGGAGAATCATGAAGTATATGATGACTTTGATGACACTGAAATCGATTTGACGAGGCTTGAAGCGGATTCAGAGTTTTTGATGGATAGCGACGAGGAGGGAAATGACTATGAATAATAGAGCATTGCAAATGATTATGGCAGTAACTTTGTTACTGGGTTTTCTTCCGGGGCGTACTTTTGCAACCAATGATGATACCACAGATACTATTAATGCCATCGAAGCAGATCATGTAACGAATAGTGAGGCTATACAGGGCATGGAAGAAACTGAAGTCTTAGTCAATTCACTGCCTGATAGTATGGTGAGTGACGGTAAACCTGCCACGGCACCTGACATGTCTCAGCCTAATCAGTCTTTCACTCTAGATCCTAAAAAAAAGGATCAACTTTACCAATCTCGTGGCACGATTGTTGAGAACAAAAAAGCGGATGGTAACGACTATCGATCCGGGGACAATTTGGAATTGTACAGTTTTCCAACCGATGCAGGTAATAACCTTCATATTCTCATCGACCACCGCAAATCCCAAGGCAATGTCATTCTTTTAGATGAAACGAATGAACAAGAATTATCTTCGCTTACAAGAAATATTACCGCTGAACAAGAGGCTTTGGAGCGACAACAGGCAAAGATCAAACAAGAGCTGGAAGCTGAAAAGCGAAGGCTTGAAGAGAAGAGGTTTGAAGAAAAGAAGCAAGAATCAAGCCGTTTGGATTTTTTGTCCATTGCCGTGCCGGTAACTATTGGCGTGATTGGTGTGGTAGTGATCTTGATTTTGAAGAAAAAATTTTCCGCTACTCATAGCGACGACTATGACTATGATGATGAGGAATGAAATAAAGGAGAAGAGCTAAATGAAACTTGTTGTAGCTGAAAAACCTTCTGTAGCCCAAGATATAGCTAGGGTGATAGGTGCCACAAACCGTGAACAAGGCTATTTAGAAGGCAACGGCTATATGGTAACGTGGTGTTTCGGTCACTTAGTGACCCTTGCACCGCCTGAAGCCTATGGCGAAGAATATAAAAGTTGGCGTGTCGACACATTGCCTATATTCCCTGAAAGCTTTAAATATGCTGTGATTAAAAACAGCGCTAAGCAATATGCCGTTGTTAAAAATCTTATGCATAACAACAGAGTGACTTCTATCGTGTGCGCTACAGATGCCGGGCGCGAAGGAGAACTTATTTTTATGCTTGTGTATAACCAGTCTAAATGCCATAAGCCTGTAGAAAGGCTATGGATATCATCGATGGAAGATCGTGCTATTGCTCATGGTTTTGAGACATTGAAACCTGAAAGCGACTACACCGATGTATATCATTCGGCACTAGCTCGGCTGTGGGCAGATTGGCTTGTAGGCATGAATGCCACTAGACTGTATTCCGTTTTATATAATGACAAGTTAACTGTAGGTCGCGTGCAGACACCGACCCTTGCGATGATTACAGCGCGAGATCAAGCAATTGAACAGTTCCAAAAAGAGAAGTATTATACCGTTGAAATAAATAACGAGCTCTATACACTATCTACTGAACGTATTGATAATGCTGAGTTGGCAAAGCAAATTATCAACAACTTACCTGACAGCATCAGCATAGATCATGTGGAAACAAAAGAAAAAACCACGCGACCAGTTAAACTTTTCGATCTTACGGCACTGCAAAGAGCTTGCAATAAATACTTTGGTTATAGCGCGAAGCAGACCCTAGATTATGCTCAAAGTCTCTACGAAAAGAAATTTATTACCTACCCACGAACAGACTCCAGGTATCTCACCGAAGATATGGAGACTACCGTGGTGTCATACTTTAATAAATTAAATTTTCAATACGACGAAACTAATTTTAAACGAATTTTTAATTCTAAAAAAGTTTCGGATCATCATGCCCTGATACCGACACTATCCTCTTTAGATAATTTAGATAGTATGGATATCGGGGAGCGCAAAGTATTTAATCTTATTCAGTGTCAACTGCTGGCTTCAAGTGACGCGAATGTTATTGAAAGTATTACTAAGGTCGCCACAGATATAGATGGTGTTATTTTCAAGGCCTCCGGCAAAACTATTATTCAGGAGGGTTTTGCCAAACATTTTAAAGCGTATGAAACCAAAAAAGAAAGTGTATTACCTGAAATTTACGAAGGGGATATTTTTCGTATCCAAGATTCTAAGATACAAGAAAAGTATACCTCGCCACCACCTCATTATACTGAGGAAACCTTACTCTTGGCTATGGAGAAGGCAGGAAAGGAAGATTTGGACAAGGAATTAGACGTAGAAAAAAAGGGTCTAGGGACACCGGCCACACGTGCCGGCATTATCGAAAAACTGATTGCGACCAACTATGTCACGCGAGATAAGAAAAATCTCCTTGCAACTGAAAAGGCCTTTCGTCTTATTGAGATTGTGTCGGATAGTTTAAAAAATGCTTCAACTACAGCAGAATGGGAAAATGAGCTCACACGCATTGCAAATGGTGATAGCGATCCCAAAGCCTTCATGGATTCAATAAAAGATGAAGTTAAAAGGATTTGTTGTCATACCGACGTAAAGGCGGAGTACGTTATTCCGCGAGAAGATAGGGAGAGCTTAGGATCATGTCCTAAATGTGGCAGTTCTGTCATTGAAGGAAAGAAAGTGTATTTTTGTACTAATAACGACTGCGACTTTCGTGTATTCAAAGAGATTTGCAACAAGAAGATCAATAAAACTGTAATAAAAGACCTGTTATCTAAAGGCATGACTGAAAAGATTCCGGGGTTTTTATCGAAAAAAGGCACGATTTTTTCTGCGAAGTTAGTCATTAAGGATGACAATACAATAGAGTTTAAATTTAAATAAGGAGGATACTATGGCCGGATTGGATATGGTAAGTTTAGGAATTGGCATATTTATAGGATTTTTTGTGGTAGTGGTAGCTTTTATTGTTAAAAAGAATGGAAAAAATCAAAGAAAAAAAGGAGATAGGGCATGAATAAATGTATATTTTACGGAATTATGGCCACAGACGTTACTATTCGCACCAAACGAAGCTATGATGGTAGAGCATTTAAAACATTGTATTTTGTTTTAGCAGTAAAAGACAATAAGAATTATAGTTATATACCATGTGTTGCGTATAACAAAACAGCAGAGCTTATTGCTCAGTATGTCAAAAAAGACGACAAACTTATTGTCATAGGTGCGTTAGAACTGTATGATAAAAATCAAGGAGCTGAAATTGTACAGGATTTTACTATTCGAGTCAAGGAGGTTCATTTCGTGGATAACAGAATTAAGGGAGCAAATATCATCGAAGAGGATAGTGAATTCATCATCCTGCAAAAGCATAACGATCACAATGATAAATCACAAGATGATATGGATAGTACCAAGAGTACGACTACATCATCTGAACCAAATGCTGAGACAACTAATAGCGCATACGACGATGAGTGGGTTGACCCACTGGTTAGAGATGGCGTGTTAAGTGAAGACGGCGTTATGCTTCTGGATGAGGAAGAGCAACTGGCTTATAACGAACGCCGTCAACGAGAAGGTACATGGGAAGTGGTCAAGCTACATGAAACGGACGACGAGATACCATTTTAAAATTTAGAGAAGAGCAGTGTGAAGTACACTGCTCTTTTTTTTATAATTTAAAATAATCTCTTGTTTCATTTCCATGGAAAGGTTATAATGGAGGTGTAAAATGCCGAGTAAAAATTATGAAGCGTTATTAAAAACCATCAAGTCACAATTTAAAGCCTTTAAAGATCGCGATGTCTATGCTGAGTTTTTAAGGAATGCAAGTTATCACTATAACTATGGACTGTACAACCAGATTGCCATTCTTCAAGGAATGGGCACTGCAAAAGCTGTAGCGGCGTATGATTTTTGGGGCAAGAATGGACGTTATGTCCGGCGCAACAACCACGGTATTGCTATATTGAATCCGAAAAAAGGAAGTATTCAAAAGGTTTTTGACATTTCGCAGACCGGTGTGTTATCGAAAGCAGAACATCCCATAGGTATATGGCATTCTGATGATACGGATTTAGAGCGTCTATTCCAAAACGCGGGATTTAAGGCGCGAATTAGCAATATCATGAATGACATGTATCAGTCCAATAATCCCTATAGGGATATTGTGCAAGCATCTGTGCTATATCAAGTCGCCTATCGATTAGGCATGCATGATTTTGAGAGCTATGAGTCCGGAGAGTTTGATCAGTTAAAAAACTTGTCGCCGAGTGAAATTCAAGCTATTTTACGAGATGTCAATATGATAACCCGGGGCACGCTAACCGTATTACGACACGAACTAGGAGGAATTGAGTATGAGAACCATGGAAGACGTGAAGTACGAGAAGGAACAGTATTACGTGAAGTACGAGGGGGAAGAAACCTATCAGCTGATGGAGCAAAAACCGACCGAGAGTCCTCTGGGGCGCTACGCCATGATGAAACGACACTATCTACTGAACGTCGAAGATCCGAAAGCTCGCCAACTGCTTCAGGAACTTTTGGAAGCAGGCGATCTGAATCGCTATCTTCAGAGCGTGCACGAGCAATGCAAGACAGTGATCGACAGACTGGACGACGAATGCAGAGCGAGGGGGATCACGTCGGAGAATCTGGGGTATTGGGAATGTCTCCAGCAGAAGATGCAAATGCTCAACACCATGGAAGAAATGGTGCTTCACGATTACGTCTACAACAATTAAGAGCCTACCAACAACAACTGGAACAACAATTTACAATGGGTAGCCACAAAAAAGAAGTCACGGAACAAGTAGCCATGACTTCTTTTTTTAATGCTGATGAGGTAGCTCCTGAGATGTTGCTGTTGGATAAAGACTTGGATCATGATGGCGTAATAGACCGTTATGATGCAGATCTGAAGGATAGCAATGTACAGACTATTGGTCAGCTCGATGAGAGGGATAAGGAGCAAACGGACGTAACCCGAAGCATTACAATAAAAGAACGTATTGAAAATAATCTTTCAGCTATTGCCCTAGTTCAAACGTTGGATAAGGACAATCGAGTGGCTACTCCTGAGGAAAAAACAATACTTCAAGGATTTACCGGATGGGGCGGACTCACACAATTTTTTGATGGCAGGGAATCCACTAAAGCCTACAGAGAAAAATTACAAGAGATGGTGACAATTGAGGAATATAAAGACGCACAAAGTTCCATGTTGACCGGGTATTATACGCCGGATTACATTGCAAAAAACATGTGCAACGCGCTTGAAATCTTGGGCTTTAAAAGCGGTAAGATTTTGGATCCGTCAATAGGGGTAGGGGCATTTGAAGCGAATATGCCGGATGCTATGCTAGACAACAGCGAAATTGTTGCCTATGAACTTGATGGCATATCTGCCAAGATTTCCGCCTATCTTTATGACAATGCGAAAATTAAGCATAGCGGATTTGAAGACACGACATTGGAAGATAACGCTGTTGATATTGCCATCACCAACGTACCATTCGGGAATTATACCGTTTTTGACCCGGTGTATGCAAAACAGAACTATCTTATTCACGATTATTTTATTCATAAATCCCTTGATAAGGTTCGTAGCGGAGGGATTGTAGCTGTTATCACTACAGCCGGCACCATGGATAAAAAGGACAGTCGGGTTAGAAAGGATATCGCCGACAAAGCTAAGCTTATTGGCGCTTTTCGCCTTCCTGATAATGCGTTTATAGGCGCTCAAGTAACTTCGGATATTTTATTTTTTCAAAAATATCAAGAAGGTGAAGTCCGTGTAAGTGAGGATTGGTTAGAGTTGGAAACCCGTGACGGGATCACAATGAACCAATATTTCCACCATCACCCGGAACACGTGTTAGGCAACATGCAATACGTGTCAGGGCGATATGGTGACACACTCACTTGCAAAGCTACAGGTAATCTCAGCGACCAATTACAAAAAGCCATCAGGCACCTCCCTGAAAATATTTATGTACCGCGCTCTTTAGAACGTGTATCAGAGGTGCTAAACTCTGAGCCTGAGGTGGTCGATGTCAACGAGTTGCCTAACTTCAGCTATTTTTTAACTCGTGATGGTGTCAAATTTAAAGGTAATGGTGATATTCAAGATGTTACCGGCGACGAGGATAGGATTAAGCGGCTTATCGCTATAAGAGATATTGCTAGAAGGCTCTACAAGGCTGAAATTGACGACGAAAGCGATAATATAGTACACGGGCTTATGGCACAATTAAATACTGCTTACGACGAGTTTGTAGAGATCTATGGTCACATCCATGATAAACGCAATTTGCAGGCATTTGAGAGCGACAATTCTATTTATTTCTTACGCTCTATGGAAAATGTTGATGATAAAGGCAAATTTCAAAGTAAGGCTGATGTATTTAAAGAGCGTGTCATAAAGCCTTTGAAAGCGCCCGAAATCGCAGAGAATGCTCAAGATGCATTGGCTATTTCTGTCAATTATAAAGGCAAAATAGATTTTGATTTTATGGAGAAACTTAGCGGTATTTCTAGAGAGGAATTAATCAATAGTCTCGAAGGCGTTGAAATCTTCTATAATGATTTAACGCAAAGCTTTGAGACAAGGGATGAATTTTTAACTGGGGATGTGCGAGAAAAATGTCAAAACCTAAGATTAAAGCTTTATGGTGCCGATAAGCTGGCAGACCAACGCATTGCCAAAAATATAAAAGCATTAAAGGCGGTATATCCGCCGTGGATTCACGCGGCAGATATCAATGTGAAACTAGGAGCTAATTGGATTCCACACCAAGTCATAGAAGATTTCATCCGTGAGCGATTACATTTCGTGCGTGATGTCAGTTATTCAGATGTGACCGGACAATGGTACATTGACGAAAAGGGCCCGGCAAGTTTTTATATGATTGCCAATACTGAATATGGCACGAAACGCATGAATGCGCTCCACATTTTGGAAAAAACATTAAATCAAAATGAACAAATTACTATTAATGACAGCATAACCAATCCGGATGGTAGTACCTCGAATGTGGTCAACAAAAAAGAAACTATTATCGTTCAGGAAAAACAGGAACGACTCAAACAAGAATTCAAAGACTGGATTTTTGAAGATATGCAACGTCGACAAGAGTTGGAAAAAATTTACAACGAACGTTTTAACGGCGTGGTCGAGCGGCATTATGATGGCAGTCAGTTGGATTTTCCCGGGATGAATTTAGCGCTATCGCTCAAACCTCATCAGAAAGATGTGGTGGCTAGAGCTATTTACGGAGGAAACAGTCTTATTGCTCATGTTGTCGGCGCAGGCAAAACTTACGCCGCCATAGCGTCTGTAATGGAATCAAAACGTCTTGGGCTTTGTAATAAGGCCATGGTCGTTGTTCCTAATCATTTGACAGAGCAATGGGGTTCTGACTTCATGACCCTGTACCCTAATGCCAAAATTCTCGTGGCAACATCAAAGGATTTCACAGCCGAACGACGCAAGGACTTCTTTGGCAAAGTTGCTAACGGGAATTACGATGCTGTCATTATTGGACACAGTCAATTTTCGCGCATTCCGCTTTCAAAAGATTACGAAATGAAATTTGTGCAAGACGAGATCAATAAACTTGAGGATAAAAAGGAATCTTTAAGTTACTTTGAGCGAAAGGGTTTTGGTTATCGTCAAATTATGCAACAAGAGAAAAAACTTAAGAGTCGACTGAGCAAAATTTTGTATGAACAAAAGCAACATAAAGATTTGGGAATCGTTAATTTTGACGAACTCGGTGTTGATAAGTTAGTCATAGACGAAGCTCATGAATTTAAAAATCTCCAAATTGCTACATCGTTAACCGGTGTATCAGGCATCTCTACTTCAGCGTCGCAGAAAGCCTTTGACCTGTATATGAAGACGAAATGGATGAATGAAGTCACCAATAATCGTGGCACGATATTTCTTACAGGTACACCGGTGTCCAATTCCATGGCAGAGCTTTACATTATGCAAAAATATCTGCAAGAAGATACCTTAAAGTCAAAGGGTCTTGTGAATTTCGATACATGGGTTTCCGTATTTGGCGAAATTACAAAATCCATGGAGCTTAGGCCGGAAGGCGAAGGCTATCAGATGAAGACAAAATTTTCTAAATTTGGTAATTTGCCTGAGTTGATAGGCATGTTTAAAGAGTTTGCCGATGTTAAAAATCGTGAAGACCTTGATTTACCTGTACCTACACTGCATAACGAGGTTATTAAAACAGAGCCCAGTGAGATACAGAAGGAGATTGTTCACAATTTCGCAGATCGTGCTTATGCTGTACGTAATGGCATTGATCGGCGCGTTGATAATTTTCTTTTAATTACGAATGATGGAAAGAAATGTGCTTTAGACCAACGGCTCATGGACTTTGATTTGCCTGATGATCCGAATTCAAAGGTCAATGCTTGCGTGAATAAAACTTTGGAAATTTATAATAAGACACAGTCTGAAAAATTAACACAACTTATTTTTTGCGATTTATCCACACCGGGAGGCAAAGACGCAAGTACTTTTAACCTTTACGATGACATTAAGACAAAATTGATGGCAGGAGGCATAAAGGAAAAAGACATTGCTTTTATACATGATGCTAACACGGAATCCAAAAAGGAAGCTTTGTTTGAAAAGGTGCGTCAAGGTGAGGTTAGAGTATTACTTGGCTCCACACGCATGATGGGCACAGGAACCAACGTCCAAGAGAAATTGATTGCTATTCATAACTTAGATTGTCCGTGGCGTCCAAGTGACAGAGATCAACGTATAGGTCGTATTCAGCGACAAGGCAATCAAAATCCCGATGTGTATGAGTATACCTATATTACGAAAGGCACCTTTGATGCCTACCTTTACCAGATGCTTGAGAACAAACAGCGATTTATTTCTCAAGTCATGAAGTCAGATAACCAGATACGTAACATGGAAGACGTCGATAATACCGTATTAAATTATGCCGAAATTAAAGCGCTTGCCATTGATAACCCGTTGATAAAGGATAAAATGGAGCTTGAAAATGAGGTGTCACGTCTTCAAATTGAGCGTTCCATGCATATTCAAAATCGTTTCAGCATGGATCGCATCGTGCGAGATCATCCGGTTATTATTGACAGGCAATTACAGACGATTGATAACATCAATGCTGACATGAACACAGTTCAGGAAAATACTAATGAAGATTTTGAGATGGTTATTGATGGTGTAAAGTATAGCAAGGTTACTGAAGCAGGGCAGGCACTTATGGACAGTTATAGTAAACGTGGGGAGTCTAAAGAGCCGATAGGCTCTTATCGCGGCATAGGAATACGCCTGACGTACAACCCCACTGAGAAAGCATTTCAAGCTGTTTTAAAGGGAAAGGAGACATATATTGTGGAACTTGGCACCTCACCTCGAGCAAATGTTTCGAAGATCGATCATTTTTTAAACAATCTTGATGCACGTATGACAGGGGCAATTCAGCGTATTGACCAGCTTAACAACGAATTGGTCTTTGCGAAAGATAAAATCGATGCGCCATTTTTTAAAGAAGAGGAATATCAAAATAAACTGAAAAAGCTAAACGAAATTAACATTCGCCTTAAACTCGGCGAGGATATGATCCCCAGAGAAGAATTAATAGATCGAGCCAAAACCCTGATCATTGAGAAAAATATCAATGGGACTGTTAATTTTGAGGATTTGTCCGCTATTGAAGTTTATAATCGTTCCAATGCAAGCAATAAGTTAAGCATTGAGGTGAATTTGGATGATCCGGCTGTAGTGACAAAATTAAATGGCGAAATTATCGCTACAGAAAATTATCAATCCATCAATGAACTCATCGAATTTAAACTGCAAGACATCAATGTGAATGATTATATTCAGACGCTTCAAGCTGAAGGCAAGCTTAAAAAGAATGTACTGTTGGATGCCATCCTAAATGATGACGCTCCGGGTATATCCAGAGGGCATCACGACGACTTGGAGGTCTAAAGAGATTTCATGAACTTGAAAGAAGCTATTCTGAATTTGCAAGAAAACACAGAAGTTTGTATTAAAGCTTGTTTTGCTGTGTATTGCGATTTACAGAGTATTGAGCAATTGGACGAGTTGTATAATATTTTTGTTACGTCATCCTATGAACTGTTTTCGCCAGAAATTCTAAATTTCGTAGAGGATATGCAAAAACTCAAAGATAAGCATATTGAAAGGATCGTCGGTGATCTTAGGGAGCAAATAGGTCGTGAGATTGATTTGGAGAATTTTGTTACAAAAATCCAAAAAGATAAATTTGTCAAGACCGTTAAAGTTGATACCTGCAATGGACGGACACGAGTCCTTATTTATTTCGATCACGATGATGCACAGTTTCTAGTGGGCGTAAATAGAGGGAGAATTGATATTGTGGCTAAATTCGACTATCTTTACGATAATCGACTGGTCACCTTTTACGACGCAAACAAAACGATGTGTGAGTTTTTAGAGGTGTACCGTGGTGGCGAAAAAAAAGGACATCTTTATGAACTTTTTCCGGATAAAAATGAGCTCATTTACGGCTTAGCTGACCCTCTGGAGCGTGACGGCCTAGCCTTCATAAGTGATGAGCGACGATACAACATTGAAAGTCTCAACACTTTGTTACGTAACGTCAAGGCTGTATTCACACACTATAAATTATCATCGGCGTTTGATTTTTCAAATTTTCAAAGGAGTGTATTGGAAAAGGTCAGCCCTTTGACACAAAAAATCATTGAGGTTATGTTTTCAAAATGCGATCTCAAAGCATTGTTGGAATTTGCCACCCAGTGCACACCACAGCTACAAGATGCCATTGAGCATGCACAAAGTGAACTGGAGTACATTTATACTTATTTCAATAAGTTTAATATGCAAGCCATGTCTTACGAAGAGAAAAAACAACACGCACAGAAGCGTTTGGAGAAAATATCTGCTCAGGCATGATATAATATTATTCAGAAAGGGGCTTACTATGAGTCAATATACCGAAGAACAGCGTAAGTATACGAAACAGTGGAAGCGGGACAATAAAGAATATAATCGTCTTATGAGTTATCGCTCCACCGCACGTCTCTTTGCGAGAAAGTATGCTACCAAAGAAGACATGGAGATTTTGGGAATGCTGTTTAAAGAGAAAAATCCCAATGCCAAGGAGTCTTGAGATGAATTTAGATGAATTATTCAAATTAAGAGATACTGTTCAAAACAATAAACAGTATCTGTCTCATATCACAACAGCGAGTTTTGAATCAGACTTTGACTTGCGCTTTACTCACGAATCTACCAAAATGGAAGGCAATACGTTAAGTATCTACGAAGTCAAGACCGTATTGGTAGACGGGCTTACCGTGGGTGGTAAAACACTTCGCGACATTTATGAGGTCACCAATCATGCCCGAGCTTTTCAGTATATTAAGCACCTGATTCAAACCGGTGAAGCCATGACAGAAGACAAAGTTAAAGATATTCATGAACGTGTCGTTCAAAATATTTTTCAAGGGGGTCTCTATAGGACAGCTAATGTACGTATTACGGGCGCCTCGTTTAGTCCGCCGGACTGGACACGGGTGCGAGAGCAGATGAAAGGCTTCATCGAGGAGGTTCAATATCGTGAAACGCACACGAATGCTATTGAATGTGCGGCCTTTATCCATGCCGAGTTTGTGCGCATTCATCCTTTTGCGGATGGCAATGGACGGACTGCACGTCTTTTAATGAATTATGAGTTATTGAAAAATAACTTTCTTCCCATCTCTATTCCTGTGGACATGCAGTCGCGATATTATTCCAGTCTTGATCGTTATAGCAAAGGTAAGAGCTTAGACAGCTTACATGATTTTATGGCGTTGATTTATCAGCTGGAAGCACATCGTCTTATGGATTATAAAAAAGAAATTGATCATGAGAGACATTTAAAACATGATCGTGAACTTTAAAATGGCTTTTAAAGTCCTTTCTAAGGGGTCTCTAAGAGAAAGTGAATACATTTGTATAGCTGGAGATTTAAAAGAGCATACAGGCGGTTCTATGGCCTGATATGCTCTTTTTTTATTTGAAGAAAAACAAAAGTGATAGAAAGGAGTTAATTATGTCTTCTAATAGCCACCGAGAGCGAAATAAAGTATTGTTTTTGCGGATGACTGAGAACGAACGGAAATTGTTTGAAGGCGTCTTTGCAAAAAGTCCATTCGTGAATCGCACCAATCTTGTATTATATCTTTTAAGTCACGCTAAAATCGTCAACATCCATTACGATATGAGCGTTTTTCGAAATCTTCAAATTCACCTGTCTCAAATGGGAAATAATTTAAATCAAATTGCGCGTCGAGCTAATCAATCAGAAGGTATTTATGACGATGACGTTCAGTCTGTTTTGGCGATGCGACAAAATATTGTGGAATTATCAGATGCACTTGATGCGATCCGCAGTCAATTCGAAGATAATTCTATAAAAGAGGTGTAATTATGGCATACACTGAAATTCATCCCATTAAATTCACCGTGCAACAATCCATAGACTATATTTGTCGAAAGGATAAGGTCGGTGAGTTTGGACTCATATCGACCTATGGATGCAATGAGAAAAGAGCAGGTCGTCAATTTATTGATGAACGAATCTTTTGGAAAACAAAACAGGTCAAAGGAGCTAATTATGCACGGCATATCATTCAGTCATTCAATCCGACAGATCATATATCTGTGGAAGAAGCGCATCGTGTCGGCCGAGAATTTTGTAATGAGTACCTTGAAAATAAGTATCAGTACGTACTAACGACACATATTGATTCCGGGATAATTCACAACCATATCATTTTTAACAATGTGTCGTTTGTGACAGGGAAGTGCTATGACGTGACGAAAGATGTTCCTATTATACAAGCGCTATCAGATAAAATATGCCAAGCTCACGGCTTGACAAACATTCCCGAAGTACAACAACAAAAAAAAGAAAGTAACTTGGCCTACACTGCGAAAAATTCTCGCTCTTATTTTGAAAATATGAATTTCAAAATGGGACAATCTTGGAAAGCAACGCTCATCGCCGCGATTGATTATTGTATACAACAGGCGGACAACTACCAAAAGTTTTTAAGTTTCATGGAAGCGTTAAAAGTAGAGGTTCGTGATAAAGGAAAGTATTTAGCATTTAAATTTCCCGGACAAGAGAAATTTATTCGATGCCGGGAAAAAACGCTTGGCGCAGACTATACGCGCGAAAGAATTCAAGAACGAATTGAAGAGCGAGTACAAAAAATCGAATCTGTAACGCAGGAAATTCCCATTAAATTTTTTGATAAAAAATTTGACGAAGCAAAAGAAAAAGTCGAGGCTGATATAAAAAGTGTGGTAGAGTACGCTACGAGTTTTAGTGAGTTTGAAAAACTCATGTCAGACCTAGGTTATAAAATTAATCATGAGACAAATACATTTTTATACCAAGACGGCGAGACATTTATTCAGTGTAGCGATGAAAAACTTGATCGATCGTGCCGGCTGGACGTTTTAAAAATGAAATTTGCAGAAAAGCAAGTAGAGGATACACCATACGTAAACTTCAAAGAGTTGAGCAATTTGAAATTTACCATCGACAAAATGATTCGCTATTCAGAATCTATGGAAGATTTTTTAAAGCGTATGGCTAATAAGGGTTACGGTTATAAGGTAGATGACGGTGTCTTGAAATTTCATGTCAAAGGTATGTCGGGTTACATTATTTGTGAACCGAATACTGTTGGAACACATTACACTTTCGAGAACATTAAGCGTCGTATAGAAGATGTCGGACTTAACTATAAAGAAATTGGCAAGATTATTGACGGCGATTTAAAAGACTCCAAGGCTTTTAAAAGTTGGGCAACCACCAATAATATTACAACCATCATGAATAACTTACAGCAAATTACAAAATACAACCTTCATTCCTTTGCAGAAATTGAACCTTGCATTGAAAACTTTGAAGAAAAAATTCAGAAGAATTTGAAAACTATTGAAGCGTCAAAAGCTGAAATTAAAATTTTAAATACGCAAATAGCGCTTTCAAAAAAATCTGCTGATGTAGAAAAATTTCAAGAACTGCGTTTAAAAAAACAAAAACTTAATCTGCGCATTACTGATCTCTATGATCAAAATCGTCAGATTAAATATGATGTCACGCTTCTTAAGAAAATTCAAAAGAACGCCAGTCTCTTTATGGACAAAGATTATTCTCAAGATAAGTCAAGATAAAGGTAGCGAAGAAAATCCGCTACCTTCTTTTTTTATGCATTCCTTCATTCACATTTATGTTGTGTCGACGCTGAAAGATCATGCAGTATTTGGCGAAGCTGAACGTTACTGAGTAGCATTGCAACGGAAGGAATGTTCATCATCTAGAAAATTATAACCGCTTTTCGACAAAAATGAAGCGCCCCATGGTGGCGATCGGGTGAAGGCGGATGCGGTTTTTATTTTCGAAGAATAAAAAAGAACGCTCACGTTCTTGTCTACTGTTGATAAAAAAACAAAATGAACTTGAGAATTTTGTTTTCATTTTTTCAGATTTTTTTAAAAGTAGAAAAGGGGCAAGGGGAATTCCCCGACAAAATCTCGTCGCGTTTTTTTAGATGAGAGAGAAAAAGGGTGTGGGATTTATCACACCAAGCAACGGTTTGGCTATCCATACCACTTGCTTGCTGATTTTCTCTGAAGGAGGAATCAGGCCTGAGAAGTGTGAAGATGGATGCGGTTTTCATTTTCAAAATTCATGTTACAATTTAGATAGAAAATATCAGTAGTCATGATATATTATTTCCATGGAAGGTGGTCAAATGAAAGATAAGTACACTATGACGCAGAAAGAAAATATTTTTCTTGCCAAGAGAAATATTATAGATGCCATTTGGAAAAGTGCCAACTTAGAAGGTATTAATATTACATTTCCTGAGACGTATGCTATTTACGAAAAACTCAAAATACAAAATGTCGATATTGCAGACGTCAATACTATTTTAAATTTAAAACATGGTTGGCAAGAAGTGCTTTCAACCATTAATGACGCGCTGACACTCGACTACATTTGTCGAATACATTCTGAAGTTTCAAAAGATGAAGCTTTGACATGGGGAAAACTTCGAACCGGTCAAGTAGGTATTTCAGGCACCAATTATATTCCGCCATTACCGGACGAGATGACCATCAAAACGCAGTTGGAAGAAATAACACAACTGGAACCAAATACCAATCGGTGTATCCGTCTTATGCTGTATCTTATGAAGGCGCAAATATTTTGGGATGGCAATAAGCGTACTGCTATGCTCATTGCTAATAAGGAAATGATCAAACAAGGCAACGGTATTATTAGTATTCCCATTGAGCACATTATAGAATTTAACACATTACTCAGCGACTATTATACGTACGACCGAGATAATACGCTCATCGATTTCATTTATGATAAAGCGATTAAAGGCATAGACATGTAAAAAATAAAATCATTGAAACTGATAGGAAATAAAAAGAAAAATATGTTTTAACATATAATGCCAAGTTGAATTTCGTTATAACAAACCTTTTGGCTCTTTGGAAGTTAAAAAAGAACCTCGCACAAGGAGGTTCTTTTTTAAGTATTCGGATAATGCTTTTGAATGTAATCCATAGCGTTATTTAATTTTTGAACATACTCCGTGGATGCTTGATCATTATTTTTATCCGGGTGGAGATTTTTCAACAGATACTTGTAGCGCTTTCTAATCATTTCAAATTCATCTTCAGGTTCACAACCTAAAGTATAGCAAGCTTTTATGTATTCGTTTGAGTAGGTAGGGGAGGAAAAATCTGAATGTGTTTGAGACGTTGTTTTACCTTCGTCATAAAAACCGCTGTCAGATTGGTTTGTATGAGTGTCATTATAATCAGAATAAGACTGATTAGTGTAATCAAACTTCTCATCGTGGTGAGTCAGTTTTTTTCTCAATAGTTTAGATTCAATCATATCTTTTCCTAATAATGCTAAATCAGGAATCGGATAGTCATAGATCGTCACCATTCTATAGTTAAAGACAAAGTACATTATGTAGAACAATAATAGAAAAGTAATTCCTACATTTAGAAATTTTAATTCATCAAAAAAACGAAACACAGGATAATTTAAAAAAGTGTCATGAGGAAATTCGGAAATAAATACCTTGCCAACAAACATTGTTCCAAAAATGGTAACTATCAAATTTGAAACACAAGCAAGAGTATAATGTCGTCTTGCAAACGGAATAATGATTTTAGCATAGAATAAACAAGTAACAACTCCGGACAATAGTACAAGTTGCAAGATATCGTGTTGGGCATTGGCCACATAACTTAAGACCAGTCCAAGGAACATCCCAATATATCCGGCCAATAAATAATCTGCTTTAATGATCGCCCAGCCTAAAAATTCAAACGTTAACGTCACGGTTAGTAAGCCTATAAAAATAAATGGTGATAGAAGAATAAACATAAAGGTCGCTAAAAAAAATATCATACGGATTCCCTCCTTTTAAAAAATTATATCACACCGTACTATTCCATGGAATAGTATAGAAAGGCTTTAATTAATTTTTTTAATACTGAGCGAGACCGGCCACATACCATTTTATTTCATACACGCGAAGGAAGATTATTTATCCAAAAAGGATTGTGTTTTTCACAGTCCTTATAATGTTGTGACCCAACTACTAGGACTTCCAAGAACGGAAGCCCTATTTTCCGAATAATCCACATTCAATAATAAACTCATAGCTTCTCCATAGTTAGTTATACTTATTTTTAAACGACGTCACGGAAAAATTTAAATATTCCGTTATGGAATTATACATAGACCGTATGTCTTCACCTGAAATAGCCAAATCTTTTTCAGACGTTTTTAAGAACGTCTGATTATTAATAATGACAATCTGACAACCGATTAGCTCAAGTAATTGATTGAGTTTTTTTATGGTCGTTCCGGTATCTGAAGTATTAGGAATATTGATATGAAAATTAGCTAATAAAAAGGACAATTTTTCGTTAATATCATCCAATTCATTTTTAATTTTATTTTCCGGGATCGTCACTTTGATGTTGACATCAATATTCAGCAAATCTGAAAGTTGTACATCTAATGCATTGGCAATTTCCAATAGCATGGTAATATTAGGTTCTATTTTACCGGTTTCATATTTTTGAATTGTAACATGAGATATATTTAATTTTTCACTTAACTCATATAAAGTTAAATGCTTCTGTTTCCTATATGATCTAATATTTTGACCTATACGCAATAGTATATGTTCTCTTTTGGTGTTTTCCATAAAGGTTCTCCTTTATGAGTAGTATATAAAGTATTAATGAAGAAAAAGTTAGTTTTAAATTAAAAAATACTTTAAAGTTAATTAATGTGATGATATAATTAATTTGTAATTAAATTAAATGATTTTATATTGTTTAAATTTAAGGACCTTGATAATTACATAAAAAATCTCTCAAAACGTTATAATGATACTTTCGCATAGCTACAGTCCGAGCGTTAAAAGCGTCGCAGGCGATAGGTGTGACCGGTCATAAGCATGAGCGGAGAATATAGCTAAACAAAGACTATATATCTATGATTCCTTAGGGATTTAGAGAGATTGAAAAAACTAAAGAAAGGAGTATGAAAAACTTTTGGTAGATATTCCAGAATTAATTACCAAAGACTTTCTTCTTGCGAAAGGTTTTAAATATTACACTGCTGTAAAAATCATCCGAGAAACAAAAAAAAGACTAGTTGAAAAAGGCTACTCCTTCTATTCAAATCCAAGATTGGGAGTTGTTCCGCTGAAAGCTGTTGAAGAAATCGTAGGTTATGAATTTCAATCAGACAAATAAGTTTTCAGTACACATGAGGTGATATAAATGAAGAAAGAAATTCCTTTGTGGGAAAAATCCAATTTAACTATGCAAGAGGCCGCAACGTATTCCGGGATTGGACAAAATAAAATTCGAGAACTTACGGATATTGAGAATTGTGAGTTTGTTCTCTTTGTTGGAACTAAACGTCTAATCAAACGAAAGCTCTTCGATCAATATATCGAACGTCAGTATTCAATATAATGGTTAAGAATCATGGTTGAACGACGGAAAGACAACAAAAATCGAGTTCTCAAAGAAGGTGAATATCAACGGAAAAATGGTACGTATGAATATCGTTGGCGAGAAAAAACAGGTAAACGCAAATACATCTATGCGAAAACATTAGATGAATTAAGAATAAAAGAAACTGAGATATTATCAGACTACTATTCAGGCAAAAAGAATAATGATAAATTAGATATTAATTTCTTTTATGAGCGTTGGAAAACTGTAAAACGAGGATTGCAACCTAATACTTTTGCTAACTATGTGTATATGTATAAACGATTTATAGTAGATGATTTTGGAAAGATAAAAATTAACGATCTCAAGAAATCAGATATTAGAGAGTTTTATATAAAATTAAATGAAAATTATGGCTTACACATTTCTACTATTGAGGTGGTACAAAATATTTTGCATCAAATATTAGAGATTGCAGTAGATGATGATTATTTAATTAAAAATCCGTCTGACAACGCCCTAAAGGAGCTAAAGCAATCTAAAGGCAATGTGGCACAGACCAAAAAAGCACTTTCGTTAGAAGCTCAAGAAGTATTAGAGAACTATTTAAAAAATGAAAAGAAATATTATCGATGGTATCCGATTATTATCACGTTTCTATGGACGGGCATGCGAGCCGGTGAACTAACTGGACTTAGATATCAAGACATAGATATGGAAAATAAAATCATTGATGTCAATCATACGTTGGTATATTATAAAAATGTAGGGGATAAAAAATTATCTCGTTCCATTCATACACCTAAAACAGAAGCCGGCATAAGGAAAATACCTATGTTAGACAAAGTTATTGAAGCTATAAAGCTGGAAAAAGATATGCAAGTAGCTGAAGATAGCGAATGCAAAGAGGTTATTGATGGATATACAGATTTTATTTTTCTCAACAGATTTGGTGTGCCTCATGAAGCTAGAGCGTTAAACAAAACGCTAGCAAGAATTGTCAGAGATTGTAATTTTTGGATATTAGATAATATGAAAAAAGGGGAAGAACCTTTAATCATTCCAAGAATTAGTTGTCATTCTCTCAGACACACTTTTACTACTAGAATGTGTGAACAGAACCTCAACTTAAAAGTCATGCAAGATATTTTAGGGCATAAAGATTTTACAACGACAATGAATATTTATGCGGAGGTCAATGGTAATTTTGCGCAAAAAGAAATGCAAAAATTAAATGAGTTTTCCAAAAAGTTTAAATAAAACTTACCACCATTACCACATATTTACAAACGGTTATAAAGGGTTATGTGTGTATATATTACGGGGTTTCATGGTAGATAATGAAAAATGGACATGTAATATAAGCTATAAACTTACAATAAGCGGGAATGAATTTCCCGACAATGAAGCCAATAGGCTTAGAAAAGGCAGAAAATAGGGATTCGTCAAAAGAAACTTACGAAACTTACGACAAACTTACGACAGAAAAAATCGACTTTTCAAAAGTAAAAGTAGAACCACTATTTGAAGATATGGTTGATTTTGATACATTCTCAAAATCTGATTTTAGAGTTGTAAAAGTTAAGAACTGCGAAGAAGTTCCTAAGTCAAAAAAACTATTGAAATTTACATTAGATGATGGTTCTGAAAAAGAAAGAGTTATTTTATCTGGTATTAAGGAATATTACAGCGCAGAGAGCTTAATTGGAAAGACATTACTTGCAATTTGTAATCTTCCTCCTCGTAAGATGATGGGAATCGACTCAGAAGGTATGATTATATCTGCAATTTGTGAGTACGATGGAGAAGAAAAACTTAACTTAATAATGTTGGATGATAATATTCCAGCAGGATCAAAATTATATTAAAAGAACACGCTAATTATGAAACTGGGGTTTGTTATGAATCCCAGTTTAATTTTTATAATTGGATTTATGAGATGTAATTTAACAGACAGTGTCTGGCAAATCATAGTCAAGAAAATATTAAGTACTAGATAACAAGGATTAATCTATTACTTTTTCATTAGATAAATTACAAACTCAATAGAGAATATAGAAAAGATCCATGTAGAAAAATATTTATGGTCTATGAAATAAGATTATATGATTTCATTATTTCCTAGGCGATTTTATATAATTATCAATGATTAAATCATGATACAATGATTATAAAGCATAAATAGTAAAATATTGGATTGGATTTTAATGGTATGATATACATTTATTAAATTTTTTTAATTTATCATACTCATTGAATTCGTTTTGTGAAACAACAAATTTTGTAAAATGGGAGTAATTATGGCAAAAATTATTAAATTGCTAATTATAGAAGACAATGAAGATATTATTGATTTAATTAAATTATATAAGCCTGAATCTATGGAAATCTTTGACGCAAAAGATGGTATACAAGGTTTAAAATTTTTTGATGAAGAAAAATTTGATTTGATAATTTTAGATCTGATGCTGCCAATATTAAATGGTTACCAAGTATTAAAGAAAATTAGAGAAACAAGTGATATACCAATTATAATATTATCTTCTAAAAATCTTGACTTTGAAATAATACTCGGATTAGATAAGGGTGCAGATGACTATCTTGTTAAGCCATTTAATCCTATGGAATTGTTTGCACGAGTTAATGCATTGTTGAGAAGAGTTGATTCAAAAAAAAATAATAAGACTATAAAATCAGGGAATTTAGAATTGAATATGGAAACTTGTGAAGTATTTCGTTCAGGAAAAATTATAGATCTTACAGGTCAAGAATATAAATTATTAGAATTTTTAATGCAAAACAAGAATAAGGTATTTACTACTGACATTTTATTAGAAAGAATTTGGAATGATAATGAATATTATGATAATAATATAGTTTCTGTTTATATTAGTAGACTGAGAGATAAAATTGGAGATCGAGATTGTAAAAAGAAACACATTATAACAATAAGGGGACTGGGGTATAAATTTAATGATTAAAAACAAACAAATTACATTCAAAAAGTTTTTGTTCATAAGCATAATATCCATTGTTCTTATTGTATATGTATATAACATTTTAACTTCAAGTATTATGGAAGTGGTTGGGAATAAAATATTTTCAAATATTGCTCATCAGTATTCTGCAGATTATATTTTTGATGAGGACCTAAGTGAGAATGAGAATAAAATTAAAAAGCTTGATGGTTGGATACTCATATTAAATAATGATTTATCTTTGAGTTATATATCAGATGATAATGCTCCAAAAGTTTATTCTTTTGATGATATTGTTAATTTGAATAAAGGTAAATATAAATACAAAGACAGAACTTATTTTGCATCTATGAAAAATATAAAGAAAAATGGAATAAACAAATATGGAGTTGTTGTTATACCAACAAAATATATTAGTAATAGGGTGTTTGTTACTCCTAGTATGCAAGATTCGGGATTAATTTTTCTATTTTTTACACTAAAAGTTATTTTATTTATTTTAGGAACTTTTATAATTGTGCTCATATTCTCAAAAGTATTACATAGGAAATTATATAATCCTTTAAGTGAATTAGAAATGGGTTTTAAAAAGTTAAAGAAAGAAGACTATTCATTTAGTTTAAGAAAACAAGAATATAATAATATTTCTGAATTTGATTTTATTCAAAATGAATTTAATTCAACGGTGAAATCATTAAGAGAATTTCAAAAAGAGAGACTTGAAAATGAAAAAAGAAGGATTCAGTTATTTATTGATATAAGGCATGATCTCAAGACACCGATTACTGTTATTAAAGGTTTCTCAGAAGCATTAATTAATGGAAGAATTCCAATAGAAAGTTCTAAAAAATATTTGGAATCTATTGACAAAAATGCATCGAATATAGACACTTTGTTAAACGAATTATCAGAAATTATAGAGTATGAAGATTATTCTTATAGTTTAAATCTTGAGAAAATTGATTTCTGTGAATTTACAAGGAATGCAATAATAGACTTTTTACCTATATTTGAGCAAAATGAGATGAATGTAATAATTAACATTCCGTATGAAAAATTATATGTAAAAATTGATAAAAACATATTTTCTAGAGTATTTAAAAATTTGATGAAAAATATAATTGATCATAACGAAAAATATATTACAGTGTATTTTTCCATAGAAAATTGCTTTGAAAAAGTTAAGCTAATTATTGGAGATAGTGGAAATAAAATAAATGAAAAGTTGGCAAAAAATATTTTTGAACCATTTGTTACTAATGATACCTCAAGAAACACTTCTAATAAAAATAGAGGACTTGGTTTATCTATTGCGAAAAAAATTGTAGAGAAACATAATGGAAAAATATTTTTGAATCAAAACAATACAGAACTCTACAATAAAAGTTTTATAATAGAATTAAATAAATTAAATTAAGATATATGGATCTAGGATATTCTTCTAGATCTTTTTTTATTGACTTTTAATTTTAAAATATTTAAGACTGCTGAAAGGTTTATTAATATTAGAGAAAGATTAGAATAGCGTGAGTGTAATATTTATTTGTTATCATATTTATAAATAAGTGATGAGGAGGATTGTTATGGAACTATTGAAATTAGAATCCATTACAAAAGATTATGGAAATGGAAAAGGACTATTTAATTTTTCAATGAATTTGAATAAAGGCGAAATTGTAGGTCTAATAGGAATTAATGGTGCTGGGAAAACAACTTTATTAGACACAGTGTCTGGAAAAATTTTAGCAGATTCAGGAGAGATTTTTTATGAGGGGGAAAAATTAGGAATTGATTCTAAATGTAGAAAAAAATTTGGAATTTCTGTTAACCCTGGTTTTTATGATTATCTTAATACTTATGAAAATTTAAAAGCTATTTTATATTTAAACGGAATAAGTGATAAAAAGATTGTAAATGAGAAAATTAAAAGTGTTTTAAAAATAGTTGGTCTTGAAAATGTTGAGAACAAAAAAATAAAAGAATTTTCCTTTGGAATGAAACAAAGATTAGGATTTGCACAGGCAATACTGAATTCAGGATCAATTATGTTATTAGATGAACCATTTGTAGGTCTTGACGTCAATGGGAGAAATATGGTTAAAGAATATGTAAAAGATATGGTAGAAAAAAAGCAAATGGCAGTTGTGTTTTCGGATCATAATTTAGATGAAGTTAAAGCCTTGTGTAATAGGTTGGTTGTAATAAGAAATGGGAAAAAAATTTATGATGGGAATCTAGATATAAAGAGTTCAATAATAATAAAGGTTAGAGATAGTAGTGGAATTGATGACTCTATTGTTAAAAAAATTGATTCAACTACAGTTGAGGTTACAGAAAGAAATCTTAATGACAAAATAAAGAATATTACAAAAATAACAGAAATAACAAAAATTGAAAAGGTTATAAATCCCTTAGAAAAGATGTTAGAGGTGAATAATAATGTTGAAAATCATTAAATTTGAAATTGGTAAGCAGGTTAAAAGAAAAGAAAATTTAATTTTATTTTTTATGTTTTTAATGCCATTACTTTATTCAATAGGTGTGTACAGAAACTCAAATATTATTACTTACAATAGTAGTGAACTGGTTAATGGACTTTCTTTTGCAAAGGACATGTTTACTTTTATATATATGGCTTTTATTGTTTATATTATATTAGCAATAAATAGTTCAAATATATTAAGAGGAGAAATAGAAAATAATAGTATTAGTGTAATGCTCACAAGAATAAACAATAGAAGTAAAGTTTATAGAGCAAAATTATACGCTCAAATTATTTATTGGACAGTGATTACATGTTTATTTGTTTTATTTTCTATATTTTGCTATTACATTTTTATATCAAATTTAAAAATTGCAAGTGGTAGCATTGTAAGTAAAGACTGGATAAGTGATACTTTAATAATTATTTCATTATGGTCTTCATACATTTTTGTAATAAGTATGGTTCAAAGTTTGAGTATGAATTTTAAACCTTTTGTTTCTATAGGAATATTTATAATAGTTTTTATAATTTTAATGTACTTGAAAGAGTTTCCTAAAGTTCAATTGGTATCTCCATTTTATTATCTAAATAAAATTTTAGATAATTGGAATACAATTATTTTTGTTAAATATATGATAATTAACTGGGGACTAGTATTTTTATTTTCTTTTTTAGGAATTAAAAAATTCAAAAAAAGTGACCTATAAAAATATATATTTTATAAACTATTTAATAGTTAGAATAAAAAGATTGAGTCAAATTTCTTAAAGTGCCTATGATTTTAGGCACTTTTTCTATATCAGACTTTAGGAGGTGATAATATAATATTTTTAACAAAACATTTAATTTAAGATACAAATAATAGGACGGGGAGAGTATATCTTCATCGTCTTTTTTTATTGCAAGAAAGGAGTATTTTATGGAAAAACTAGAACAACTAAGACAAGAGTCAAAAGAAATAAAAGATAAAATAGATGATACAGAAGAAAGATTAAGGCAACTAAAAAATCAAGAAAATAAGATATTAAAACAAGACATAGTAAAAAGAAGAAAATAAAGAACTCATAGACTAATAACAAGAGGAGCAATCTTAGAAAGCCTTATAGAAATTGCAGAAGAACTAACAGATGAAGAAATAAAAATCCTACTAGAAGAAGGAACAAAGACAAAAGAATTCAAAGAAACACTAAAAATAATAAGAGAAAATTAGGAAAAATAAAATAATCAAATCTCCCTTAGATTTTCTAAGGGCGCAATTATACACCCTAAAGGGTGCTTGCGTCCTGCGGAGCCAAACCCTTGCAGGGAGCAACAACCATTCGCTTTGGGTCTGCCCCAGTCAATTATCTCCAACGAAAATTTATTTGAGTTGTAGAGATAATTAGGCGAGGGTATTAAAAGTCAAGGGTAAATAAACTCGCTAAGGCTCGCCCTTGACTTTTAAAATTTGAAATGAATAAAACAATTAAGCCGACTAACTGCCTGTACCCGTAAGGGTGAAACAACAAAAATTAATTCAGTAGTCGGCTTTTTTTAATTCTATCATTTCAAAACGCTCATTCACAAAGAGGATATAAAAATCTATTAAGCCTCCACCTAAAACAACAAAGAAAGGAAGTGATAAAAAATGTCAGACAGTTTTCATTTTTCAGTAAACATAATATCAAGAGGAAAAGGCAAAAGTGCAGCATATATAAGTGGAGAAAAAATAAAAAATGAATGGGACGGAGTAACCCATGACTACACCAAAAAACAAGGAGTAATTAGCAAAGAAATATTTTTGCCAGATCACGCACCAGAAGAATATAAAGACCGAAAAACCTTGTGGAACTCAGTAGAACTATTTGAGAAAAACTCTAATGCCCAACTTGCAAGAAACTTTATCATATCCCTACCAAAAGAGTTAAGCATAGAAGAAAATAAAAAGCTGATAGAAGAATATGTTCAAAACAATTTTGTAAAAGAGGGAATGATAGTAGACCTAGCAATCCATGATGAAAGTAGAGAGGGAAATCAAAACATTCATGCTCATATAATGACCATAGTAAGACCAATAAATGAAGATGGAACATGGGGGCAAAAAAGCAAAAAAGAATATATCCTAGATGAAAAAGGTGAAAAGATTTTAAACAAAAATGGAAAACCTAAGACAAGAAAAGTAGAACTAACAACCTGGAACGATAAAGGCAATGTAGAAAAATGGAGAGAAAATTTTTCTAATCTTTGTAACAAATATTTAGAAAGAGCAGGAGCAGAAAAAAGAGTAGACCATAGGAGTTTTAAAAGACAAGGCATAAAACAAATACCAACAATACATCTAGGAGCAAGTGCTAGTGCAATGGAAGAAAAGGAATAAGGACAGAAAAAGGAGATATAAATCGTGAAATAAAAAAACAGAATGAACTATTAAAAAACATAGGCAATGAAATAAAGAAAATAACATCATGGTTAGCAGGCTTCAAAGATAAGCTAAAAGAATCATACAAGGAATATAAAGACCAAAGTAAAAAGCAAATCGAAAATGAATCAGGACTCTTTAACCTTTATGAATATTTAAGCTTCTATCAAGAAATGCAAGAAAATAATAGAGCTGAATTATCATTTTATGGCAAAAGAAACAAAGCAATCTATGATCTAAAAAGATATGCAAGTGGAATAAATTATCTAAGAGAAAACAAAATAAAAACCATATCAGACCTACAAGGACATATGCGTTACAGTTTTTTAAAGCAAGTATAACGATTTGGTCATAACTATCACTAAGTGTTAGCGATATCGTTGAAGAGACTATCCTGCAAGCAAGCTTTTCACTTACCAAGATAGTGTTTGATAGAAAAGTGACGTAGATACCATATATGATACATTCCACCCGGATCAAGATGTCGATGTGATTTATTTAAAATTTTTCAATTATGCTCATAGTAATGCCGTAAATTAAAGAAGTTTTTTAGTTTTAACTTTCATAGAAATAATTTATAATGAGTTGTTGACAAAGTGTCACAAGGCAGGTAAAATAATCACACGGCAATTTGTCGCTTTAAAGCGAAATATATTATCAAACAAAGAAAGTTGGATTTATGAGACTTAGATACAAACCTTGGGCTATTCCTGAAATGGAAGAGAACGCCTATATTACTTTTGAACCGAAACAGTACGCTGGATCTTGGCACGCTCTCTTTGAGAACAATCATCCGATCTATGTGGAGATTGGCAGTGGTAAGGGCAAATTCTTGCAGACGATGAGTGAACGACATCCTGATACCAACTATGTAGGCATTGAAATGGATACGAATGCTTTTATCTATGCGGCAAGAAAGCTTAAAGAAGCGGGACATTTTAATGTACGAGGCATTGCGGGCAATGCCAATGCTATTGACGAGTATTTCGGTAAAGACGAGGTGGCAGGTATTTATATCAATTTCTGCAACCCGTGGCCCAAAAAACGGCATCATAAACGGCGCCTGACCCATCCGAGGTTTTTAGAAAAATATAAACAGATATTGCAACCGGGATCTTACATCGAGTTAAAAACTGATGATTTGGATTTTTTTGAAGCGTCTTTAGAGTATTTTAAAGATGAAGGATTTAGTTTGGAGGATTACACTTTCGATATGAAGACGGAAGACTATCCTGATGCCATTATCACTGAATACGAAAGTAAATGGCGGAGTCGAGGAATTCCGATAAAGTATGTCAAAGCGAGGTTATGATATGAAAAACGAATCAAAATTTAGTTCCAAGCTGGGATTTATTCTATCCGCAGTGGGTTCAGCCGTCGGTATGGCCAACGTGTGGGGCTTTCCATATAAGCTTCAACAAGGCGGTGGGGCTGCGTTTTTACTTATCTATCTCTTTTTTGTGGTAGTTTTCGGCTATGTAGCCCTCAGTGCGGAATTTGCTGTAGGGCGTCGTGCCGGCACGGGAACCCTTGGAGCTTATGAGGCGGTATGGTCTGAACGTGGTTTTACTACGATAGGTCGATTCATCGGATTTTTGCCGCTGATTGGATCGTTTTGCATTGCCATTGGCTATGCTGTCATTATCTCGTATATTACGAAGGCACTGTTTCAATCTTTGGATGGGACGCTGATGAACTTGAATTCCGAAGCGTGGTTCGGCGGATTTTCATCCACGGCCTTTTCTGTAGTACCTTTCCATCTTTTTATTGTGGTAGTGACCATCTTTACCTGCGTTAAAGGGGCCAGTTCTATTGAAAAGTCCAATCGGATTATGATGCCTGCTTTTTTCATTTTGTTTCTGATCCTGGCAGTGCGTGTGGCGTTGATTCCGGGTGCTTTCGAAGGTTACAAATTTATGCTGCAACCGGATTTTAGCGAGGCCATAAACGTCAATACCATCGTCACGGCGATGGGACAAGCCTTCTTTTCTCTGTCTGTTACAGGGAGTGGTATGATTGTCTGTGGTGCGTATCTAAACAGAAAAGAGGATATTGTCAGTGCGAGCAAACAAACAGCACTGTTTGATACCATTGCAGCCGCGGTGGCTGCTTTTGTCATGGTACCGGCTACTTTTGCCTATGGTATGGAACAAAGTGCCGGGCCGCAACTGCTTTTTGTCGTGCTGCCGAAAATTTTACAGGAAATTCCGGCAGGTCGTCTTTTCGCTGTGATTTTATATGTGGCGGTGATTTTTGGCGGCATTTCGTCGCTTCAAAATATGCTTGAAGTGGTGGCTGAATCATTGATGCACCGCTTTACGAATCTGAAACGAATTCCGACGTTGGTGGTCTTGGGATTATTGCTCTTCGGCATCGGTATTTTTATGGAGCCTATCTCCCAATGGGGGCCGTGGATGGATTTCGTGAGTATTTACATCATACCAATTGGTGCGACAATTGGAGCAATTACTTGGTTTTGGGTAATGAAGAAAGAAGATCTGCTCGATGAAATTAACATGGGTGCGGCAAGGCACTACGGCACCTTCTGGCACAATATCGGTCGTTTTGTCTATGTACCGTTTGCCATTCTCATTTGCGTCATTGCGTTGGTCTTTCGCATCGCTTTTTAAAATTTATTTGCAATTTAAAAAGGTCTTTAGCGTTGATTTCAACCTAAAGACCTTTTTAATGTGATTAATGATGTAACAATTTTTTTAGACGGCGCTTACGCTGCATGGAACCGATGGTAGTGCGAGCTTTCATGCGAGCGGAAATTCTCGCAATGTTTATAATATTTTTGGCAGGGATACGGCTTGGCTTTCCTTTTAACTTGTTTTGAAGGGCGAGTTTTGTGCCCAAGACTAATAATTTTTTAATCATAATCCACCTCTTAATATCTATACCACAAAAGAAGCGGCTTCACCCATATTTATAAAGTTGCCTAAATCAGTTATAATTCCAGTATGGAGATTATACAAAATAATAACAGAGAACGCGCTATTCTTGTGGGTACGGATTTAGGTGCTTACCCCAACTCCTTGGAGACATCCATTCACGAGCTGGAAGAGTTGGTGAAAGCGGCGGGGGGAGATGTGGTCGGCACAGTGACCCAACGCCTTGAGAAATACTCACCGAAATTTTTAATTGGCGCAGGTAAAATTAAAGAAATAAAAGCGTTGCTTGAACCTTTAGAGGCCAATGTCGTGATTTTTAACGACGAACTCTCCGGGATTCAGCTGCGTAATATAGAAGATGAACTCAAGGTAAAGATTTTGGATCGTACCAACCTTATCTTGGATATTTTTGCCATTCGTGCATCGACGTATGAGGCGAAGCTGCAAGTGGAATTGGCACAACTTGAATACCAATTGCCGCGGCTTTTAGGCATCGACGGATGGTCTAGAACCGGTGGCGGCATCGGCACTCGCGGTCCCGGGGAGCAGATTATAGAAACGGATCGGCGACGAATTTTAAGAGAGATTCATGCTATTAAGGAAAAACTGAAGAAGGCGGAGCGATCCCGTGCCACACAACGCCAACATCGTACCGGTAACGCCATTCCGGTAGTATCTCTTGTGGGGTATACCAATGCAGGCAAGTCCACATTGTTGAATCGTCTCAAAAGTTCAGATTCCAAAGAAGTCTTTGTGAAGAATATGCTTTTTGCTACATTGGATCCCAGCTCACGAAAGGCAAAACTGAAGAATGGGATGGACTTTATTATTTCCGATACGGTGGGGTTTGTTTCCAAACTGCCGACGAAGCTCGTTGAGGCTTTTAAGTCAACTCTTGAAGAAATTAAGTATTCGGATTTGATTCTTCATGTGATTGATGCATCCAGTACCGATTTGGAAATTCAGTATCAGACCACCATGTCCATTTTAGAAGACTTGCACGTGGATCGCAGTCGGATTTTAACGGTATTTAACAAAATGGACAGAGTGGACGAAGAGCTTTACATTGACCCGACTCACGGGGACAACCGCATCTACATTTCAGCTAAAAAAGATGCGTCGATGGATGTAGTATTGGAAGCCATTGAGACACATTTGCCGGAACGCTTTATTGATGTGCATTTAAAATTCGGCTATGCTGATCAACCTTTGCTCTCTGAACTGTTAAGCACGCACCATCATGAGACGCTGGATTATAAAGACGACGGGATCTACGTAGATGTGGTGCTAAAGGAATCGGAGCTTGCCCGTTATCAAAGGTTTGTCTATGTACCGTAGTATTTATCAATCGTCAGAAGGCCTCTATGAAGAAAAAAAATCACGATTTATCGCAAATCTCTTTTTTATAGAGGATGAAGAGGCAGCTCATGAAGCCCTTGCCACGGTGAAACGAGCACATCCGCAGGCACGTCATCACTGCAGTGCCTATATTATCGGTGAGGCGAAACTCATTCAGCGCTACAGCGACGACGGAGAGCCTTCAGGCACGGCGGGCATCCCCATTCTTGAAGTGTTGAAAAAAGAGGATTTGACCAATATACTTTGTGTGGTGACACGCTATTTTGGTGGCACTCTGCTCGGGGCAGGGGGTCTTGTGCGTGCTTATACTAAAGCGACAACCGATGCGCTGTCTAATAGTGTCATAGTGACTATGACGCCTATGGACTGCGTCAAGCTGACGTTTGATTACAGTATGCAAGGCACCATCATGTATTACCTCAATCAAAATGGGTATCAAGTTTTACGGGAAGATTACAGTGACATCGTGAGCCTTATCTTGCATGCAAAAGAAGGCAGTGGTAAACTGACTGAAGATATTTTGGAACTCACTTCGGCAAAAGGAACCCTTGAGGTGCTGGGATGTGATGTTCTGCCAGTAAAGGATGGGAAAATAATTTATGAACGCAAAACAGGAAATTGATCATATTGTAGATTGGATGCAGAGTGTGGCGCAGCAAGCCCATGCCAAGGGTTTTGTTTTAGGTATCAGTGGAGGTATTGATTCTGCTGTATGTGCAGCTCTTGCTAAAAGAGCATTTCCCGATGATACCCTTGGACTGATCATGCCGTGTGAAAGTATGGAACGGGATGAGCAGGATGCTCGTATCGTTGCTGAAGCTTTAAATCTGAATGTTGAAAAAGTGGATCTGACGGCATCGTTTAACGCACTGGTCGGTGCTGCTGGGGCTTTGAATCACGATATGGCACGCTCCAATATTAAACCGCGTCTTCGCATGACTACACTTTATTATTATGCTCAGGCCAAAGGATACCTGGTCCTAGGATGCTCCAACGCATCGGAATTCTATGTGGGTTATTACACCAAATACGGCGATTCCGGATCCGATTTAATGCCTATTGCATCGTATTTAAAGGATGAAGTCTATGAGTTGGCATGGGAGTTGGGTATTCCTGAGGCTATTATTAATAAAGCACCATCAGCCGGCCTGTGGGCTAATCAAACCGATGAAGTGGAAATGGGTTTTGACTACGATACTTTAAACGCTCACATTCGAGGGGAAAGGGTGGATGAAACCATTGCTGCAAAAATTGAGGCCATGCATGAACGGGCAGCGCACAAGCGTCAGTTTGCGCCGCGTTATGAGAGGTAATTATGACTTTTTATGATTTTATATTAAAAGATGGCGACGGATTTTATATCTCCACATCAAGCTACAAGGGCAATGTGGTTCTGGTGGTAAATACTGCTACGGAATGCGGCTTCACACCGCAGTACAAAGAGCTTCAGGCCATGTATCGCGACTTTCATGATCGGGGGTTTGAGATTATTGACATTCCTTCCAATCAGTTTAAAGGTCAGGCTCCAGGGACTAATAAAGAGATACAACAGTTTTGTGAGCTCACTTACCACACCGAGTTTCCTCAGCTGGCAAAGTCTGATGTGAATGGAGCACAGGAGTTACCATTGTACACCTTTTTGAAACAGCAAAAGGGATTTAAGGGTTTCGGCATTGGACCTAAGTCTTTGGCTATGGCAGGTCTTCTCAAAATGCAGGACCCGAATTATAAAAATAACGCAGATATCAAGTGGAACTTCACGAAATTTCTCGTGGACCGAGAAGGCAACGTCGTTGAGCGATTTGAGCCGACCATTCCTATGGACAAGGTTCGAGATGCTGTGGAAGCCCTATTATAAACTGTGAAAAAAATAAGCGCCCGAAGGTGCTTTGTAATAGGAGTTATTATGGAATTTAGACAAGCAAAGCCGGAAGATGTGGCGAGTTTAAATACGCTCTATCAGGAAGGCTCGCTGTATTTAAAAGCTCATGGCATCGACCAGTGGCAGCCTCCCCTCACACCACAGGTGGATGAACATGATACGCTTCACATGATTGTGTTAGTTGAGGGCACGGCAATTCTTGCTGCGGCGATGCTTTCGGACTATGATGCCGATTATGAGCGATATGACTTTTGGCAAGGCAACGCAGATTATATGGCGGTGCATAAAGTCGTGGCCGATAGTAAAGGCAAGGGGTACGGGAAAAAGCTTCTGGAGCATATTCTCGATATGGCAAAGGCACAACAAAAAAGTGTGCGTATCGATACGCACAGCGACAACGTTACAATGCGAGGACTTTTAGGTGCTATAGGATTTAAAACCCGAGGACCTATTGAATTGGAAGGCATTGGACCGCGCATTGCATTAGAAAAGTGACCCGAAGGTCACTTTTTTTTATATTTTAGTATACAGATGGTTGATCGGCTCTTTAGGATGAAGTTTATCTTTAAAAATCAAAGTAAAGATTAACCCTAAGCACGCGGCGGGTATGATCCAATAGAAAGTTTGAAGCATCTCAGGCAGTGCGGCGATAAAGTTCTCAATCAGTGTAACGCCTTCACCGGTGAGAAGCTTGGTGATTTCATTGACGGCAAGGACCAGTGCACCGACCACAGCTCCGATATGGGTGCTGGCATAATGGAAGGTCTCCGGAAAGAGATTGAGGAAGATGAGTGTCATGGCTACAGGATAGAGCATGGAAAGTACCGGTGCTGCAATAGCGACAATTTGATCCACGCCCATAATGGAAAAGTATCCGCTGATAAGCGAACTGAGAATGACCCACACCGAGTATTTAACTTTACCGCCGGTGAGGCGTTCAAAGAAGTCCGCCACGGTAGAGGTAAGACCGATAGAGGTGGTGAGACATGCAAGAGCCATGACCAGAGAAATGGCAATGGCACCGGCAGATCCTAAAAGTGTTTGGGCAGTATAGATGAGAAGCTGTACGCGGCTTAAGTCTTGCAATCCGAGGCCGGAAGTAGTGGCTCCAATGTAAGTGAGTCCCAAGTAGACTAAGCCTAGAGCTACTGCCGCAAAAATACCGCTTTTGGCAGTTAATGATGCGGCCTCATCACGGTCAGTGATTCCTTGGTTGTGGTAACCTTTTAAAACTAAAATGGTAAAGGCCAAAGCGGCAATCATGTCCATGGTTTGATACCCTTCCAGAAATCCGTAGCTGAAATCGCCGGAAAATTCTGTGGGTGCAATAGGTCCGAGCGGCGTAAGAAAACCTTTGATAATAAGTAGGGCGAGAAGGATTAAAAGTGCGGGAGTTAGAAATTTACCGATAACATCAATGACACCGCTGGGTCTAAAAATCAGAAATACCGTGATACCGAAGAATATTACAGACAAAACAACCGGACTGAGATTCGGTAAGAGTGAACCCTGAAGCACCTCAAAGGTTGTTGCAGCTGTTCGCGGGATGGCAATACCGGGTCCTATGGAAATCAAAATCAGTGCACCGAAAAGGGAGGCAAAAGGTGCTCCGAGTTTTCTTGCAACAGATTCGATGGTGCCGCCGGCTTTGATGGTGGAGATCAGACCGAGGAGCACCAGACCTGCACCGGTAATGACAAAACCTATAAATGCTTTAAAAAAATCGGCGCCGGTAGTCAAGCCCAAGGTCGGCGGAAAAATAAGATTGCCTGCACCGAAGAGCATGGAGAATAATGCCATGGCAGAGACAAGCATGATGTTTTTTTGTTTCATTTCATCAACTCCTTTTTTTATAATAGTTAGAATAATATCAAACCGGAGAAATTTTATCAATACTTAGAAGAATTGATGATAAAAAACTTTAAAGTGGTAAATAAAGTGATAAAAATCTTGACCTTTTTCTCAAGCTTCTTTGTGCTGATACCAATCGGATATGGAGATTCGCAGATACAGGTTGAATTATTTGAGTGTAGGGGCAAGATCTTTAGCGTGCACGAAAGTAGTGAAGTCGCGATATGATATGTGGTAGATAGCTACAGTCATAACGTGCCATGGATTATCCATGATCCGATGAATTTGCATTTGAATCAGGACATGAAAAGCCTTTTCGTTCTTTGTGAGCGGCAACGTCGATAGGGAAACATTTTAAATGCAACAGTCTTAGGATAAACCGAGGCTTCTCACTGGAATTTAGGCTACGTCTATCATATAATGAGGTTATTAAAAATACAGTAATGGAGTGAAGGAAATGACAAAAATGATTGAATTTACCGAAACGGTCCTGCGAGATGCCCATCAAAGTCTCATGGCAACACGGATGCGGACTGAAGATTTTGCAGGTGCTATCCAATTGTTGGATCAGGCAGGCTATCGAGCACTGGAATGTTGGGGTGGCGCAACCTTTGACTCATGTATTCGCTTCTTAAACGAAGATCCATGGGCTCGCCTTCGCTTTATTAAGTCCCATTTAAAAAATACCAAAACCCAAATGCTGCTTCGTGGGCAAAATATTTTAGGCTATAAAAACTATCCTGATGATGTGGTCGATAAGTTTATTGAGTTGTCGGTATCAAACGGTATTGACATCATTCGTATCTTTGATGCCTTAAACGATGTGAGAAACTTGGAGACCTCCATTACATCTACAAAACGCTATGGCGCAGAAGCGCAAGTGGCCATTTCGTATACGACCTCTGAAATCCATACTGTTGACTACTATGCCAAGTTAGTGGAACAGATGACGGAAATGGGGGCGGATTCTATTTGTGTAAAGGACATGGCGGGCATTTTGACGCCGTATAAAGCGTATGAATTAGTACAGGCTTTGAAGAAGCATACCAATTTGCCTATTGAAATGCATACTCACGAGACGACAGGCATGGGCTCCATGACCTATATGAAGTCTTTGGAAGCCGGTGCAGATATTATTGATACGGCTATTTCACCGTTTTCCGGCGGCACAGCGCAACCGTCAACAGAAACGCTGGCAGTTCTTGTCAAAGAAAGCGGCAACCAAACTCGATTAAATATGGCAGTCTTGGAAGAGCTGTCCAAATATTTCCAGGATGTAAAGAAAAAGTACATGGATGATGGCACGTTGCCTGCAAAAATGCTCTCTATCGATCCGAAAGGTCTGCTCTATCAAGTGCCCGGAGGGATGCTCTCCAACCTTTATTCACAGCTCTCCAATTTGAAAAAGTTGGATAAGTATGAAGAGGTGTTGGCCGAAGTGCCTCGTGTAAGGGCTGACTTGGGATTCCCGCCGCTAGTGACCCCGATGAGTCAAATGGTCGGCACCCAAGCTACCTTCAATATTATCTCAGGGGCAAGGTATAAGATGGTACCGAACGAGGTCAAAGATTATTTGAAAGGCCTTTACGGCAAGACACCGGTGCCTGTGGACGAAGCTTTTCGGCAATCTATTATCGGCGATGCGGAAGTTATCACAGACCGTCCGGCCAATCATTTGCAACCGGGTCTTCCAAAGTCTATTGAAGAAGTGGGAGATATTGCCCAGTCTCAGGAGGATATTTTAACGTATACGCTGTTCCCGGAAGTGGGGCGCAAATTCTTGGAATACAAGTATGGGTACACAGAATAAAGCAAGATAAAGAGACCTCAGGGTCTCTTTTTTATGAAATAATTTAGGAAGAGTTTTTGAAGTTGACAGTATATGTTATGATAACTTTATTAAAATTTAAGGGAGTGTAGTTATGACGAAGAATTTAGTTGTTGTCGAGTCACCAACTAAAGCTAAGACAATTAAAAAGATTTTGGGTCGAAACTACAAGGTTGTAGCGTCGGTTGGTCATATTCGTGACCTTCCCAAATCACGGCTGGGGATTGACATTGACGATGATTTTGAGCCAGAGTACATTAATATCCGGGGCAAAGGGCCACTGATTAAAGAGTTGAAAAAAGAGGCCAAGGCCAGTGACCGAATTTTACTCGCCACGGACCCTGATCGTGAAGGGGAGGCCATATCATGGCACTTGAGTCACATTTTAGGTCTGGACCCCAGTGCACCGATTCGCGTCACCTTTAATGAAATCACGCCGGATACGGTAAAGGCCAATGTGAAGACACCGCGAAGCATTGATAGAAATTTGGTGGATGCACAGCAGGCACGCCGAGTCTTGGATCGTTTGGCAGGATATAAAATTTCTCCTTTACTATGGAAGAAAGTAAAGAGCGGTCTTTCTGCAGGGCGGGTTCAATCTGTGGTGCTCAAGCTCATTTGTGACAGAGAAAAGGAAATTGACGCCTTCATACCGGAAGAGTATTGGAGTATTGATGCAGAGTTAAAGAAAAGCCGCAAGAAATTCGTCTCGAAATTTGTAGGTAAATGGAAGGACGGCAAGATTCACAAAGTTGATATGACGTCCAAGACAGCGGCTGACGAGGTCATAGCCTCCATTGATAGCGATCACTTTGTCATTCAAAAAATTAAAGAAGGCACACGATCTAAAAATGCCTATTTGCCTTTTACTACCTCTACGTTGCAGCAAGAAGCGTCAAGGAAGTTGGGCTTTTCCACGAGAAAGACCATGATGCTGGCACAAAATCTCTACGAAGGGATAAACTTGCCGGGGCAGGGCTCTGTGGGTCTGATCAGTTATATGCGTACAGACTCGGTGCGGATCTCCGATGTGGCCCTTAAAGAGATTGCATCCTTTATTGATCAACGTTTCGGTAGCAAGTATAAAAATATTCATCGGACGCATAAGGTGGGACAAAATGTACAGGATGCCCACGAATGTATTCGCCCTACAAGTATTATGCGTGAGCCGATTCAAATTAAAGACGCGCTGTCACGGGATCAATTTCGTCTTTACCAACTGATATGGAAGCGGACTGTTGCATCTCAAATGGCAGCGGCCAAGTACGCTACCATGAATATTGATATCTTAAGTAACGACAATGCTTTTCGTTCCAGCGGTTCTCAAATTAAATTTGACGGCTTTTTAAAAGTATGGGACTACAGTTCAGAAAAGGATAATATTCTTCCGGATTTGGACGAAGGTGAAGTGGTGAAGGCAGCGAAGCTGTTGCCGGAACAACACTTTACTCAAGCGCCGCCGCGGTATAATGAGGCGAGCCTCATCAAGTATTTGGAAGAACACGGGATCGGGCGTCCATCTACGTATTCGCCTATTATCACCACACTCTTGTCGCGTTATTATGTGGTTATCGACGAGAAAAAGTTGGTACCGACAGAGTTGGGCATTACTGTCAACGACTTACTCACTCAATACTTTGACGACATTATCAACGAAAACTTTACCGTCAATATGGAAAAAGAATTGGATAAAATCGCCGAAGGGGACGAGCCATGGAAAGCATCGGTGGCAGAGTTTTACAAGGTTTTACGTAAAGATCTGGATGTGGCGGAAACGTCGATAGAAAAAGTGGCCATCAAACCGGAAGTGACTGATGTGATCTGTGACAAATGCGGTCGCAACATGGTGATTAAATTCGGTCGTTACGGCAAGTTTCTCGCTTGTCCCGGATTTCCGGAGTGCCGCAATACCAAACCACTTATTGAAAAGATAGGCGTCGCGTGTCCAAAGTGCGGTGATGGACAAATTGTCGTCAAGCGGAGTAAAAAAGGACGTAAATTCTATGGATGCAGCCACTATCCGGAATGTGATTTTGTGACTTGGAACAAACCTATTGATCGCACCTGTCCAAAGTGCGGTGAAATTCTCACTGAGGCCAACTCACGCAAGGAGCATGGGATAAAATGCAGCAATCCGAATTGTGATTACCGAGAAAACACTGAGGGTTAATATGAAATTGACACGGGAACAATCGGAGCACTACAAGGCTGTGCCGATTAGCGAGACGTCATTTTATGTAGAGGCAGGCGATGCGAATGTCAAGAGTACTTTGAAGATGCTTTTTGGCAGTCATATCACTTTTGAAGAGGTGGATGAACACACTTTACAGATGAAGCGTGCTGTGGCATATCACATGGACAATAAACCGTTGCAGTTGAAGTTTAACGGTCCGATCACAAGAAAGGAGCGCCTCAGTTTTTCCAGCGAAGCGGAGAGTGCCGAAGCTTTAGATCAGATTGTCAGTTATGCCGTTGATATGGACGCCTCGGACATCCATTTTGATGCTTTGAGCGATGAGGTCGTTGTGCGTATTCGGGTGGACGGCATATTGCGGGATGTTGCGGTCATCGAAAAAGAGTACTTTAAATTCATGGCGACGCGAATTAAAATTCTTGCCCATCTAGACTATACTATTCGCAACCACGCCTTAGACGGACGCTTTAGCTTCACATATCACGACCAGGCAGTCGACATCCGTGTGGCGATTACGCCGACGGCTTTCGGCGAAAAGATTGTGCTTCGGATCTTGGATCGCTCTCATGTGGACTTTACCTTGGATGGCATTGGACTCGGGGCGGAGGAACAACAAATAGTGAAGCGACTTCTGCATCAACCAAGCGGTCTGATTCTCGTCTGCGGACCGACCGGTTCCGGTAAGAGCTCCACACTGTATACTTTACTTAAAGCGCTTTACAATCGAACCACCAATATTATGACGATTGAAGATCCGGTGGAGTATAAAATTGAAGGCATTAATCAGATTGAAATTGCACCGGAGCTTGGACGGAGTTTTAATACGGGATTAAAAAGTATTTTGCGCTTGGATCCTGACAAAATTATGGTGGGTGAAATCCGAGATGCCGAAACGGCACAAACGGCTCTTCGTGCAGCTATCACCGGGCATTTAGTCTTTTCGACGCTTCACGTATCCGATTCACCCTCTGCGATCTATCGTTTAAGGGACATGGGGATCGAGCCGTATCTTTTGGCGGCAGGCTTGGTGGGGGTGATTTCTCAGCGTCTTGTTCGCAAACTCTGTAGCTGTAAGGTGGCGACGCAAAGTTATGTGGAGCTTTTTGACAAGACGATGACCCATTTTGAACCGACAGGTTGTGACTTGTGCCATGATGGCTATCGAGGGCGGCAAGCCGTCTTTGAACTTTTGGTTCTCAATGATGCATTGAGAGAAAAAATGGTTCAGCCTATGAGCTTGGCAGAGTTTCGCAAGGCTGCAGCCGGTCAAACGGTGACACTCAAACAAAGTCTGGAGACGTTAGTGACACGAGGTGTCACATCCGTTGAAGAAGTGTATAAAAATATTCTGACTTTGTGATCACAAGATGGAGAAGCTCAATCGAAAGATTGGGCTTTTTTGTATTGAGTCATCAGTAAGAAAAACTTTTAAATCGCTAAAAACAGCGATATAATTACACTATCAAAAGATGAATTACAGTGAAAATGAGGTTGGTATGATTTTTAACTATTCCGGCTTTTTAGAAGGTAAGCGAGTGGAAGGGACGCTGGAAGCGTCGTCGCTCGAAGACTGTGAAAAGATGCTCTTAGCTCAAGGATACCGCATTGTGGCTATTGATGAGCAAGGCGGTTGGGATCTGAGTCATGTCATAAGTCGCTTCAGACCGGGGGAGCTTGCCTATATTTTTTATCAGCTCCACATTTTACTTGCTGCCGGGATTCCTGCTGTAGAAGCTCTCAGTATGGTGAGTCGGACGCTAAGGGGAAAGAAGGCGGAGCTTTTTAGAAAGATTGATGCAGATCTGATTGCAGGGTGCAGTTTGTCCGCAGGGTTTGCGGCAACTCGTGCCTTTGAACCCATTGTGGCGACACTCCTTGAAGTCGGCGAAGCTTCGGAGAATCTATCCTTTGTCATGGCGCAGCTTTCGACGTACTACCATGATCGGGAATCGCTAACAAAACAAATGGCTTCCGTCCTGGTCTATCCGGTCCTTCTGATCTTTGTTACGGTGTTTGTCATCAATTTTGTAGTCTTAGGTGTGATGCCCGGTTTTGAAGAGCTCTTCACTCAAGCTGGAGTGAGTCTGCCATGGATGACACGAGTGCTTTTACATATTTCGCGTTTCGTGAGTGCGTACAAGTGGATACTTCTTGGCGTATTTATCGTTGTCATTGCCGTTGGAATGTTCTATGTCCGTTCAAAGGCAGGGCGGCGCACCGTGGAGCGGTGGCTTATGCACGTTAAACTCTATCGCGATATCAAGCGTTCCGATGTGTTAACTATGCTGGCATTTTTAGTGCGTTCTAAAGTACAGCTGCAGGATGCGCTCTATATTGTAGAGGAAGCTGTGCCCCAGGAACAGTTGAAAACTGATCTTCGTCAGGCTCGTAAGGCACTCTATGGCGGCACACCGCTGTCCGAATCCTTGCGGTGCTCAATGTATTTTGATGCCATGACCATTATGCTGTTTGAAGTAGCGGAGTCATCAGCTAATTTTGAAACGATTTTAAATGCCCTTCACGACAACACTAAGCGTGCCATTGAAATGCAGACCAGGATTTTCCTATCAGTCTTTGAGCCTGTTGTCATTATTTTGCTTGCTATTTTCGTTGGATTTGTCATTTTTGCTGTCGCCATGCCAATGTTTGACATCGTGAATTACGTCTCTTGGAGGTAAAGTATGAAAAAGAAAAAGGGATTTACGCTTATTGAGCTTGTTATTGTCATTGCCATTTTGTTGGTCTTAGTCACCATTGCCATTCCGCGTTTTACTAAATCTCACCTCAATGCACAAGCTGCCGCGCACAATATCAACGTGAAAGAACTGCGCAATGCCGGTGTGATGTATCAGATAGAGCATCCTGATCACACCGGTGCCATTGATGCCACAGCCTTAGGTGAGTACATTGAAGGGGACGTACCACAGCCGGCTAAAGGTCTTGGGGACAATTTTACCGTATCTGTCGGGACCAATGGCGAAGTCACCGTATCACCGGGGGAAGTTGAAGTGAGCGGAGATCAACTTCAAGCTGTACAGTGAAACTTTTAATTTTTCTTCTCGGGGCAGTGCTGACTTCCGGAGTGATCTGTTTTGGTGAGGCCTTGGCTGACGGTGCCTTGCGTCATTTTCTTACAGGTCGTTCCCGTTGCAGTCATTGTCAAGCCGAGTTAAGTCCTTGGGAGCTCATACCCATTGTCAGTTTCGTGTTACTGAAAGGACGATGCCGCCACTGTCATTCTAAGATCGAACCGATGTACTTTGGTTTTGAATGCTTGGGCGGCTTGCTTTTTGTGCTGTGCTATCAACGCTTCGGTTTGAGTTTTGCCTCGGGTTTAAATGCGTTTCGGATCGTATTGCTTTTGGCGATTAGCTTTTTGGATTTTCGGGATATGAACGTACCGTCTGTACTGCTTTACGCCTTTGTTATCACAGTGCTTCCGAATTTTGCCCTACACAAGGTACCTTTTATGGTTGTAGTAGGTGGGGTGGTGTATCTTTTTGCTGCGAAGGGCTGGATGGGCAGCGGCGATGTGTGGTTGGCGAGCGGGGGCATGGTACTTGTGCATTCCTGGCGGGACGTGCTGAGATTCGTCCAGGTCACCTATATTTCTGCAGCGCTTTATGCGGTGGCGTTATTGCTTGTAAAAAAGCGTGAGAGGAAGGACGCTATGGCTTTTCTCCCGTTTATTGCCCTTGGGATTGTTGAGGTACTTTTACATGGATAATTTTATTGTATATGACGGAGCCATTCATCGAGTAGGTCACGAGTCGTTGACTTTACCTCTCGGACTGATCGAACAAGGCGTTATCGTCGAGCCTATGGAACTGACGTATCTTTTGAAAAAGACATGGGGTGACGAGGTGAAACAGGGACGTCTCTTTCTCGATAGTCCTCAATTTATCGACTATACTATCGAGCGAGATGAGGTGGAAGATAAAGATGTAGCGTCATATGTTTACTACGAGCTTAAACGCCTTGTCCCTGTAGATCTTGAGGACTATGTGTACAGCTTTGATGCAGACCGTGAGATTCGGGCTTTGCTTCTTCGTCGAGATATCTTTGAGGAGTTTACTAAAGTTTTTTCTCAGGCGGGGATTGAACTCATAGGGTTTTACAGCTTGGCTCATGCGGTCTTGGAACCGTATATCAATGTTTCAGCCGGTCATGTGGATCACAGCGACGGCCGTCTTCGCGCACACACCACACCGGAATGTGTGCAATATTTAAAAACTCAGAACTTGACTGTGTCGGATGCGTCACGGATTTTAAACGGGCAGTTTGTGGCCGCAGATGAGGATATTCTGAAGGACGTTAAAGGACGGCTCCAGATATTTCAGGAGGGAAAATGGTCTTTTTTAAGACCGCTTCTCCATGAGACGACGTACATCCTCATGGGTGATATGACCGAGGTGATGTCGTTGCCTGGGCGGCCGCTTCAAAGTTCGGATCTTCAATGCCGTCTTAATTTGAAGCCGGTGGCAACAAAGAAAAGATCGCTTCTACCGCTGTGGATCTTGACTTTTTTAGTTATCAATCTAGGTATCTTTTTCTTTTTGTCTGCTCAACGCCGCGCGATGGAATCGGAACCGATTCCTACTTATGCGAGTGAAACCCCTCAGAAAGTGTCGCCTCAAGAATTGTTTGAAGGTTATGTAAAATACTTTGAAGGAAAAGCTTCAGATGGTATACTTATAGAGGAGTATCGCTATCAAAGCAGGTCGATGCATTTGAGGGGATGGGCCATCTCTTCTGAGGTGCTACAAACTATTTTGGATCAGGATTCGAAAATTACCCTGGTGAGCACCGAGCTGCGGAATAATCAACTCCGTTTTGAATTGGAAATAAGGTTAGATAATGAAACTAGGTAAGCTTACAGACAGTGAACTTCAATCTTATATCTTTACACATATCCATCATCGCAGAGATGAGGTGCTCTTAAGCTCCGGTGTCGGCATTGATACCGGTGTGCTGGATTTGGGTGAACACTTGGCGGTGCTTTCCATTGATCCCATTACAGGATCTGAATCGGAGCTTGGAAGCCTCGCCATCAATGTCTCAGCCAATGACGTGGCCAGTGAAGGGGCAGAACCTGTCGGTGTATTGTTGAGCGTTTTAGCACCGCCGACTGCCACCTTGGAGGCATTGGAAAGTATTATGATCCAGGCAGATGAACAGGCAGCGCGTTTACATCTCGAAATTATCGGAGGCCATACGGAAGTTACCGATGCTGTCAATCGCATCGTTGTGACATCCATGGTTATTGGCAAGCTCAGACGCGATCACCTTATGGATCCCAAGGCCATTGAGCCGGGGGATGTGGTGTGTGTATCAAAAGAAATTGCTATTGAAGGCACGATGATACTTAAGGATTTAAAGCCGATCACTCTCACTGCCGAGGAGATGCAAGCGGCAGAAGGGCTCGCTTCAAAACTTTCTGTTGTGAAGGAAGCTGCGTCGGCGATGGCGTGTGGCGTCAAGTTTATGCACGACATTACAGAAGGCGGGGTCTACGGTGCTCTCATTGAAACCGCCCACAGTATTGACAAAGCGCTTCGCATTGAGAAAGCGTGCATTCCCATAGGCAGCCTTCAGCGGCGTATCGCCGAGGCCTATGAGATTGATCCATACCGCCTGATTTCAAGTGGGAGTATGGTGATGATTTTCAGTAAAGACGACTTTAAACGCCTGCGCTCTGAGGTGGCAATTACCGCTATTGGCACGGTGGAAGAGGGCAGTGGTGTGACGCTCATCAGTGATGAAGGGAGTCTCCATCTCACCGAGACGACCACTGACGAACTTTACCGGGCGCTACAGAGTCCAAATTTGGAGGAAAAACATGAAAATTAAAGCGGTATTACTTGCCTTCGGATTGAGCATGCTTTTATCTACGGTGAGTTATGCAAAGACCTTTACGGTTACGATTAATGATACGTCTACGAAGGTCAACAGTGTCACCGTCAAGGTGAATGACAGCAGCTTGAACACGGCTTACGACGCGTATGTACTGGGTGGGCGAACTTTTGTACCTATTCGCGAAATTTCAGAGAAGCTGGGATCTACAGTGAACTGGGACAATGCCACGAAGTCTGCGACCATTATAAGCGGATCTGACGAAGTCAAACTGCAGATCGGTTCAACGGTAGTCTATGTCAACGGGCAAAAAAATACGATCTCGGAAGATTCCATTCCGCAGTTTGCACAGTATGTGAAACCTGATTATGCTACGAAGACCATGGTTCCTCTTCGATTTTTATCGGAAGCTTTAGGTTACACGGTGAGCTGGGATCAAGCGTCTCAAACCGCCAGTGTCGACCAATTTAAAACGGCAGCTATTGCTCATGACGCAGTGGCGGCTGAAAAGTCCAATAATGGGGCTGCAACCACGGTAGACAAAGAAGTTATTGAACCGAAAGACTCTGACGGATACCGGTCGCTCAATGAGCTGAAACAACGGGAACGGGCTTCGGATAAAGAGTTGGAAGTGCCTGAGCAAACGCGGCGCACCATTTCTGAAACCATTGAGAAACAAGGTGCTGTCACCGTAGTGGTGGATCCGGGTCATGGCGGCAAGGATCCCGGTACAAATAACGACAGTGTAAAAGAAAAAGAACTGAATTTAAAAGTGGCAAAGCTTTTAAAACCCAAACTTCAAAGTCTGGGATATGAAGTGCTGATGACTCGGGACTCCGATGAGTATCTGACCTTGCTTGAACGTGCGGAGGTCGCCAACGAGAACGATGCTGAGATCTTTGTATCCATTCACTTTAACTATTCTACAAATTCGGATGCGTCGGGGATTGAAACTTTTTATGCGGATGAAAAGACCGTCGGTATTAAAGCTCATGTTCAAAAATATTTGGCCGATGCCATTCAAAAGGAACTCATTCGTGTGACCGGCGCTAATAACAGAGGTGTGAAAAACGGCTCCAGCTATGTCGTGCTCAACAAGACAAAGACGGTAGCGGCATTGACTGAGTTGGGTTTCGTGTCCAATGCCGATGAGGCTCGCCGCTTTGAAGATGAAGCCTATTTAAATGATTTGGCCACAGCCATTGCAAACGGCATCGAAAATTACGTGGCAAAGTATGTAAAGTGAGTTTAAAAAGAGGTCCCGGACCTCTTTTTACGTGGAGGATATGATGAGAAACGATAGACAGAATGATGAAATGCGTCCCACCTCAGTGTTAGTGGACACCTTGGAACATCCCGACGGATCTGTGCTCATACAGTGTGGAAAGACCAAAGTGTTGTGCACTGCTATGATTGAAAACAAAGTGCCTTTCTTCCTCAAAGGGAAAAAGACCGGATGGCTTGCCAGTGAGTATGCCATGCTGCCGGCATCCACTGCAACAAGAAAGGTGCGAGACGCAGCAAGGGGTAAAATTGACGGCCGCAGTCAGGAGATACAGCGGCTTATCGGCCGCAGTTTGCGACAGGCCATCGACCTTACGAAAATTGGAGAACGTACGATTTGGATTGACTGTGACGTTATCTCCGCCGACGGCGGCACTCGTACCACAAGCATTAATGGCGCCTATATTGCCTTAAAACTCGCCATCGACAAATATATGAAAAACGGCCTTATCAAAGAAGATCCTATTAAAAATCAAATTGCAGCGCTTTCTGTCGGCATGGTTGGCGGTACAAAGCTGGTGGATCTGAGCTATCGTGAGGATTCTCGTGCGGATGTGGACTTGAATCTGGTCTTTAATGACCGTTTCGAAATCATTGAAATTCAAGGGACATCAGAAGGTAATCCCTTCACCGTTGAGCAACTCAACGATCTCATTAAACTTGCCAAACCTTCCTTTGAAGAAATTTTCGCTTTACAGCGACGAGCGACGGCGAAGCATAGCAAAAAGGAGTTAACGACACTGGTCCTGTCTACCGACAACAGCCACAAGGTTAAAGAAATAAAGGATTTGCTTGGTGATTTAAATATTGACATTAAAACCAAATCTGACGTATTGGATGCACCTCTTGACGTCGAAGAAACGGCGGATACATTGGAAGGTAACGCTACACTAAAGACCAAAGCGCTTAGGGATAAAACAGACGAAGCGGTCTTTGCCGATGATACCGGGCTTTTTGTGAACAGTCTTGGGGGTGAACCCGGGGTGCATTCTGCACGCTATGCCGAGGCGTATGACCACGACGATGCGATGAATCGCAAGAAACTCCTGGAGCGTTTAGGTGATGCGACAGATCGAAGCGCTTACTTTAAGACGGTCATCTCGTATATTGATAAACACGGCAAGGAGCATCTTTTTGAGGGGATCTGCGAGGGAGACATCGCCACAGAAGCACATGGTGAGCATGGTTTCGGTTATGACAGCTTATTTATTCCCAAGGGTATGGACAAAACTTTTGCGGAACTTACGGAATCGGAAAAAAATGCCATCTCTCATCGAGGGCGTGCACTGGAAAAATTTAAAGCCTTTTTGATGGAACAATAATCGAGTATAACGGCAAAATTTAATCGAAGAGACAGGGTGGTGATTACCCTGTCTCTTTTTTTTGCCTACATTTGAACTTTCGACATCCGTTTTTCCTTAGTACGACTCAGTGCCGTCGCTATTATGGTCGGTCAATAAATGGTCATGAAGTGATACCGATTCAGTCGGGACGCTACCGAGAAAAAAGTCGGGATACTTGATTATGGCATGTGTACTGAAGTAAGACCGGCGTGACTTCGAAGTCTGCTTAGACGTGCCGAGCTATTACGTCAGTTGGACATTGTGAAGGACCTCATAGCTTAGAGTTTTTTATAGACAGAGGCGTGGTATCAGAGCAAGGGGATTGAGATGAGAGTGGCTATTAGTGCTGCGGGATGAAACAACCCCCTCAATGCACGGCTGGTGTTCACTGAGGGGGTTGTTGAGCTTATGTTATTTTGTTGCCGAGTCTTCATTGAGATTCAACTGTCTTAAGTAGGATGTGAATGCCTCGCGAAGTTCGGGGCGTTGCAAACCGTAGGACACCACCGCTTTTAGGTATCCGATCTTTGAGCCGGTGTCAAATCGCTCACCGGTGATGACTTTACCATAGATTGCTTCCGTCTTGGATAGTTCCACCAGAGCATCGGTCAGCTGAATTTCACCGCCTTTGCCCGGCTGGATCTGCTCTAAAATGGGGAAAATGTTGGGACTTATGACGTAACGACCGATGATGGCAAGGTTGGAAGGGGCATCGTCCAGATTCGGCTTTTCCACCATAGCTGTGATATGTTCACCGTCTATAGCTACAATGCCATACTTTGAAGTTTGATCGTAAGGGACTTCAAGCAGTCCTAAGACGGTGCGTTCTTTTTCTTCGTACATGGTTATTAAACTTTGTGATGCGTTGTCTTTGAAATCGATGAGTTCATCGCCAAGCAGCAGTAAAAATGGTTCATTGCCGACAAACGTGGCGGCGCATGATACCGCATGACCCAGACCCAAGGCTTCGTGCTGACGGACAAAATGAATGTTGGCACGGTGATTTAAGCTTTGGACTAAAGCGAGCTCGTCATCTTTATGGGACGTTTTCAATTTGCTTTCCAACTCAAAGTTGGTGTCAAAATAGTCTTCAATGGCGCCCTTACCGCGCCCCAGGATAATGAGTATATCTTCAATGCCGGCGTCCACGGCTTCCTGAATAATCAGATCAATTGTAGGTGTGTCGATGATAGGAAGCATTTCTTTCGGGACGGCTTTGGTAAAGGGCAAGAATCGCGTGCCCAATCCGGCAGCGGGAATGACAGCTTTTGTTATCTTCATTAGTTCACCTCAGGGGTATCTTACCACAAAGTAGCCTGCCACAGAAGATGCAAACACATTCATACATGGACAAGAAATTCTATTTATACTATTATGGAGTAAACAATTTGGAGTGAGTGACACTCAAAACTAACAGAGGTGAAAAGATGATAACACGTGATGAAGCGTATACTTTGTTGACGGAGTATACGAAGTCTGAAGCCTTGATTCAACATGGACTTCAAGTGGAAGCGGCAATGATGGCTTTTGGACGCTATTTCGGTGAAGACGAAACCAAGTATGGGCTTGTCGGTTTGCTCCATGATATTGATTACGACAAGTATCCGGATGAACACTTGCAAAAAGCACCACAGATATTAAAAGACGCCGGTGTGGATGAAGAGATTATTCGCGGCGTTATGGCTCATGGGTATGGTATGGCGAGTGATGTGGAACCTATCTCCAACATGGAAAAGGTGGTCTATACTGTCGATGAGCTCACAGGTATTATCAATGCCTGTTGTTTGCTTCGTCCGTCCAAGTCAGTGTTGGATTTGGAATTGAAGTCGGTCAACAAGAAATTTAAAGATAAAAAATTTGCTGCAGGATGCAACCGGGATGTGATACTGGACGGCTGTCGGCGTCTGGGGATGGAAAAGAATGATGTGATTGAAATCACTCTTCAAGGTCTGAGGGATCGTGCACAGATTTGTGGCTTGAAAGGCAATCTATAGGAGTAGCGATGTTCAAAATTTTAGTTGTAGATGACGAAGAAAAGATCCGGGAAGTTATCAAGACCTACGCCGAATTTGAAGGGCATAAAGTCGTGGAGGCCGGTGACGGATTGGAAGCTATTGAACGATTTAAAGAACAGGAATTTGATGTCATTGTCATGGACGTGATGATGCCGAAGTTGGACGGATTTTCTACGTACAAAGAGATTAAAAAGATTGCTGATACGCCGGTGCTTATGCTCTCGGCGCGGGGAGAAGAGTATGATAAGCTCTTCGGTTTTGAGATTGGCATTGATGACTATGTGGTTAAGCCGTTTTCACCGAGAGAGCTTATGGCGCGACTCAACGTCATTGTGAAGCGTCATCAAAAGACGTTGGAAAATGATGTTGTGGAATTTGAAGGATTGAAGATTGATCTGGATGGCAGAGATGTCTATGTGGATGGGGAGAAAGTCGATATGACGCCGAAAGAGTACGACCTTCTCGTCTATCTTGCCACGAATGAAAACATCGCCTTATCTAGGGATAAGTTGCTTTCCAAAGTTTGGGGTTATGATTTCTATGGCGATGATCGTACGGTAGACACCCACGTGAAAATGCTGCGAAACAGTATCAAAGATTACCGAAAATTCATTGTCACGGTGAGAGGAACGGGTTATAAATTTGACACCACACCAAAAGACGAACTTAGTTAAAAATAGTATGATGTTTAACTTCTGGAAGTATTTCATGCTCTTTGCCGCAGCTATTATTCTGTGTCTTTGGCTGTTTCAGGTTGTGTTTTTAAACCAATTTTACGAGACCATGAAAATTCGAGAAGTCACTAAAATCGGAACCCTTCTTCGTGATAACTTTACGAGTAAAGACTTTGAAAGCAAAGTGTTGAACACCTCTCAAAATAGAGGGATGAACATTGAAGTTATCGATAAAAACGGCTATTTGGTACTGCCGCTGAACTGGGTAGAAGTCATCGTGAATCCAAGAGTTTTGGACCGGGAGAGTTTTAACAAATTTTTTGAGAATGTAGGCTATAAAAAGGATGCCTACAAAATTACGCTAACGAAGTTTAAGTATATTGAAAATACGACGATCGTCTATGGCGGTTATCTTGGCATCAAAGATGGCGAACCCATGTATCTGCTCATCAAAACAAACTTGGAACCTGTCGATGCTGCGGTAGATATTTTAAAAAATATCTTGATGATTGTCACAGGCCTTTCCTTTACTTTGTCGGTGGTAGTGGCCTACTTTATCTCCAAGCGTTTGTCGTCGCCCTTGGTGAAAATGTCAAGGACGGCTCGACAGCTTGCCGGAGGCAATTACAACGTCAGTTTTGATGAAGGGGCCTATTCTGAAATTGACGACCTTTCTCAAACTTTAAACTATGCCACCAATGAGCTAACCAAAACTATTGAAATGCGTAAAGATATCATCGCCAATGTATCTCATGACTTAAAGACGCCTCTTACGGTGATTCGATCTTATGCTGAGATGATTCGTGATATCTCAGGGGATAATCGTGATAAACGTCTCGAACATATTGATATTATTATCAATGAATCGGACAAGCTCACCAAGTTTGTTAACGATCTTTTGGATATTTCAAAGTTGGAAGGCTCTCTCGAGAATGTACACTTGGCTCCTGTGGATTTGAAAGTGCTCACAGAAGATGTACTTCATCGGATGAATGATGATCACGGCATTACCATCGAGGCCATGGCACATCCTGTCATTTTAGCGGATAAACGGAGAATGGAACAGGTGATTTATAATTTTATCACCAATGCCGTGAAGTATACCGGCGCCGATAAAAAAATCCGCATTGTCATAGCATCACATGGTGAAAATCACATTGAATATGCCTGCATTGACAACGGTGAAGGGATTGATGCTAAAAATCGGGATGCAGTTTGGGATCGCTTTTACCGCATTCGGGATAATCAAACCCGTCCGCGGGTAGGGACAGGTCTGGGACTGCACATCGTTAAAAGTATTTTGGAACTCCATGGGTTTGAATATGGTGTGGATTCTGAACTGGGGAAAGGATCAAAATTTTATTTTATAGCTGAAGCATTTAAATTGAATTGAGATGGCTGAAAAAGGCTCTAAGTCTGAAAAAAGGACTTAAGGCCTTTTTTTTATATGGCGTGAGAAAGCATAGAAATTACAGAGAAAATGCGTTAAAATAGAGTCAAGTGGAAGAATGTGGTGCAAAGTGGTTTAATTTGGTGAGATTATGTTAATTGGTGAATATCGACACAGCCTCGATGCCAAACAGCGGGTTATCATACCTGCAAAATTTCGAGAAGAACTCAATGAAAATTTTATAATCACCAAAGGCTTGGACAACTGTCTTTTTATTTATCCAGCGACAGAATGGGAGAAGATTGAAACCAAGCTAAAATCGCTGCCGCTGACCAATCGGGATGTACGAAGTTTTCTTCGAACCTTCTATGCCGGTGCTGTATCTGAATCATTGGATCGTCAAGGCCGTGTCGTTCTTCCTCAAAATTTACGCGACCATGCCCATATTGATAAAGATGTGGTCATTATAGGCGTCAGCACCAGGGTAGAAATTTGGGATTTGAAAACTTGGGAAGCTTACAATGCCGAACAGTCTATGAGCTATGAAGACATAGCGGAGAAAATGGAAGATTTGGGGATTTAAATGACCTTTGAACACATACCGGTGCTTTTTAAAGAAACCATCGAATTGTTAAATATAAAACCCGGCGGTATCTATTTAGACGGGACTGTTGGCGGCGCCGGTCACGGCAGTGAAATCTTACGCCGCATTGGACCCCAAGGACTTTACATCGGCATCGATCAGGATTTAAAAGCCATCGACAAAGCAAAACAGACGTTAAGTCGCGTCGGAGACAATTTCAAACTCTTTCATAGTAACTATAGAGATTTTCAAACCGTCTTAGATGAATTGAATATTGATAAAGTGGATGGGATTCTTTTGGATCTGGGCGTCTCATCTCATCAGTTTGATGAAGGGAGTCGCGGATTCTCGTACAATGTGGATGCCCGACTGGATATGCGTATGGATACTACCCGCGATTTTTCCGCATGGGAAATCGTCAATGAGTACTCGAAGGAAGAGTTGACCAGAATTATCCGAGAATATTCAGAAGAGCGCTTTGCCTCCCGAATTGCTGAGGGTATTGTGCGGGCACGAAGCAATAAATCTGTCGATACCACGTTCGAACTGGTTGATATTATAAAAAAAGCCATACCTGCTAAATTCCGTCAAAATGGACATCCTGCCAAAAAAACATTTCAAGCACTACGCATTGAAACGAATGACGAATTGGGCGTGCTTAGAAGTACGTTGGATAAAATGGTGGGGGCTTTAAGTCCGACAGGTCGAATGGCTGTGATTTCTTTTCATTCGTTGGAAGATCGCATTGTCAAAGAAACTTTTAAATATCTCTACTTAGACTGTATCTGTAGTCCTCAAGCTCCGATATGTACCTGTTCGAAGCGACGGGAGATTGACATCATCACCAGAAAGCCGGTGACGGCATCCCAAGATGAATTGGATCATAATAATCGAGCTCATAGCGCAAAACTTAGAGTTTGTGAAAAACTTTAGGAGTTACCATGTTCAAAGTAAAAGTTAAAGTCAAAAAAAATCGAAATCAGAAAAAACCATTGTATCTTACCTTGGCTATTGTTATTATAATGATTTTAGGGGTTGCAATTTCCTATGGCCAACTATCCGGTCTTGACAAAGAGCTCATGGCATTGGAAAGTGAAATCACGGAATTGAAGAAAAACAAAGTCACGCTTGAAGCTGATATTATGGGCATAAAAAATTCTAAGGATATTCAAGAAGCTGCGATGTATAAACTGGGCATGGTGTATCCGAATGAGAATCAAATTGTATACATTGATATTTCTGAACAGAAAGCTACAGAAAAAGTTAAATACAATGTATTTCTAAGTCCCATTCTATCCGTACTAAAGTCTTTTGATGCGGAGTAGGAGTCATAAATGAAAAAATCTAATCGGAGAGCACATCAGATAAAGAATCGCTTGGCATCGTCCAATGCGAAAATCATCTACATCTTTATTGCGATGGCTCTTTTCTTATGTGTATTAATTATTCGTCTCTTTTGGATTAATATTGTCAGAGGTGAGTCACTGACTCGAGCCGCTTTAAATCAGTTAACCAGTACGGAAGAAGTACAGGCGGATCGGGGGCTGATTTTAGATCGCAATCACAAAGAGTTTGTGGTGAATGTCACAAAGTCCAACGTTTACTACAATATGAACTTTAAGCGAGGAAACACGTACACCGAGAATGAGCGTAAAGAGCGCAATAAGAGCATCGAAGAAGATTCGAAGGCCATCGCTAAAGTCCTGAACGTGAATTGGGAAGACTTAAAAGCAAAATTTAAAGGTGAACGTGTAGTCCTGCTGGCACGGAACGTAGATCGGGATGTAGCAAAAACCTTACAAAATTTAAAGTTATCCCACCTTTCCGTTGAGGATGTGCAGCGACGCTACTATCCTCAGAATTCTATGCTCAGTGAAACGCTGGGGTTTGTCACGGACGATGGGGTTGGACAATATGGCTTAGAGTCCCGTTATGATGACGCCTTAAGCGGAATTTCGGGGAAGACCATATCTATTCGTACCAACACACATTCACAAATTCCTCTGACCGAGGAGGAAAATTATGCCCCGAAAGAAGGGCAGAACTTAATTTTAACCATTGATGGCACCATTCAAAAAATTTGTGAATCTATTGCAGATGCCACACGCATTGATCAGAATGCAGAAGAAGTCAACATCATCGTACAAAATGTGAAGACCGGCGACATCCTCGCCATGGTATCTTCCCAGAGTTATGATGCCAACAATCCGAAGAATCCCGTAGGTGAAGAACAGGAGCGGATATGGGACGGCTTGTCTGATGGAGAGAAAACGGATACGTGGTATAAGAATTGGTCTAATTATAATGTAAGCTCGCAGTTCGAACCCGGTTCGACCTTTAAGGTCTTTACGGCGGCTGCCGCGTTGGAGCAAGCCACCACATATCCTATGAAAGAATACTACTGTCCCGGCTATTATGATGCTTTTAAAGATGCAGTCATTAAATGTTCATCCACTAACCGGGGGAAGAAAACGATGGAGCAGGCCATGATTGAATCCTGCAACGTCACGTTAATCAACATGGCGAATGAGCTTGGTAAGGATTCTTTTTTAAACTACATTAAGTCTTTCGGATTTGGGGAACGTACAGGGATTGACTTACCGGCAGAAGCCGTTGGGACTGTACCGAAGAAAGCATCTGACATCTCCGGTGTGAACCTTGCCACGATGAGTTATGGTCATGGGGTTGCTGTAACGCCGATTCAGCTCATCAACAGTTTTACTGCAATAGTAAATGGCGGCGATCTGCTCACCCCTAAGATTGCTGACAGTCTTGAAGATCGCAGCGGCAACGTGATAAAAAAGTTTGAGCCTCAAATCAAGCGTAAAATTATTTCGGAACAAACTTCGCAACAGATGCTGGACATTCTCTATAAAGTTGTGGAGGAAGGTACCGGTAAAAAAGCGCGTGTAGAAGGTTACAAGATCGGCGGCAAAACCGGTACGGCTTATATACCGTCGGAGGCCGGCGGATATGAAGACGCCTATATCTCATCCTTCTTAGGCGTAGCGCCTGTGGACAATCCTGAGATTTCTGTGCTTGTGGTAGTACAAAAGCCTGTCGGCAATTTCTACGCAGCGACGGTGGCTGCACCGGCAGCAGGGGAGGTTTTTGAAAAGACCTTGGAACACCTCGGTGTAAAACGCGAAGTGAAGGAAGCGACTGATGGCGAAGCTGTGAGCGTTCCAAACTTGATGAACAGACTGGTTAGCGATGCCGGCAGAGAGCTGGTAGATTTGGGACTTAAGTTCAATACGAATGTTGAGGATTTAAGTGATGCCAGTGTGGTAGTAAAACAAACGCCGAATCCGGAAACTGTGGTAAGTCAAGGCAGCATTGTCGACCTTTTTGTATCCACAAAAGAAGCGCCGATTATGCCAGACTTGACCGGAATGTCCAAGAAGGAAGCTCAACAGGTTTTAAAAGATCTCGATGTAAGCTATAATATGAAGGGTGAGGGATACGTGGTGGACCAATCCGTTCAACCCGGAACAAAACTTAAAGAAGGTACGGTCATTACATTTGAAATGAGCGAACAAATTTCATCGACGGATACGAAGGATTCAGGCAATGAAACGCATAGGCCCTCAGAAAAAACTATGAATACAGCGAGTGAAACTATGTCAAATACGACCTCAAATCACGCACATCATCACGATATTGGGGAAGAACCTCGAAACGCTTCAAATGAGGAATGACAATAATTTCAAACTCCGCTTTAGTAAATTAAGGATGATTGGATGAACACATTTAAAGATGATTTGCCACTTTTGGTGTTGGCCTGTTTAGCGGCCGTCTTATTTCCCTTTTGGACTCCCTTGGCTATAATTATTGCGCTAGTCTCGGGACATTTTCTCGTACCGTTTTTGCGGCGTTTAAAAGCAGGACAGGCCATTCGTGAAGAGGGTCCTAAGAGTCATTTAAAAAAAGGCGGTACACCGACTATAGGGGGAATCATCTTTTTATTCAGCACGCTTTTGGTCAGTCTGCTTGCTATAAAGATGCCGGCAACAGACGTATTGATGATTCTGTTTACGACATTTGCCTTTGGCGCTGTCGGATTTATTGACGACTATATCAAAGTCATAAAAAATCGGAATTTGGGTTTGACGGCAGAGCAAAAACTTTCGCTGCAAATCCTTGTGGCCATAGTCATCATCGGTTATGAATTTATCAAGGGGGAACCGACTTCAATTTTGATTCCCGGCTTAGATCGCACAGTGGATCTGGGATGGTTTTATGTTCCTTTTATTATTTTTGTCGTAGTGGGGACGGTAAATTCCGTCAACTTAACTGATGGATTGGATGGTCTTTCTTCCAGTGTGACCATTATCGTCATGGTTTTCTTTTACATTGTGTCGGTAAAGCTTGGAGCTTACTCTATTGCGACTTTCTGCATCGTGTTGGCAGGATCGCTACTAGGGTTTCTCTTCTACAACAAGTATCCCGCCAAGGTATTTATGGGGGATACAGGTTCCCTCGCCTTAGGCGGTGCGGTCGTGTCTGTGGCCATTCTCTTGAAGTTGCCTCTGATTTTGCCTTTGGCGTGTGGCGTGTATTTCATGGAGACTTTGAGTGTTATTATTCAGGTGGTCTCTTTTAAAACCACGGGACGACGGGTGTTTAAAATGTCACCCCTGCATCATCATTTTGAAGAATCGGGATGGAAAGAGACCAAGGTAGTCAGTGCGTTTGTCCTGGCACAGCTGGTACTCTGTGTCATCTCTTATATACTGTTATTTATGTGAGGTAGTCTATGCAACACGTACTCATTATTGGAATGGGCATTACCGGCCGTTCCATGGCAAAAAAATTAGCGGAGAAAGGCATCCGGTGTTTTGGTTTTGACGACAAAGATTTGGCAGAGGGGGTTGCGCCTTTTGAAACGTTTGAGGCGACACCGGTGGACGCCATTATTAAAAGTCCGGGGATTCGGCCGGATCACCCATTGATACTTGAAGGCGAAAGGTTGGGTCTTTCGGTCTACAGCGATTTGGATATCTTTGGACGCTATTTTCAGCATACCATTCTTGCTGTGACGGGAACCAATGGCAAGACCACGACGACAAGTCTCATCGCTTCGATCTTGGAGCAGTCTCACAAGGCCCAAGCTATCGGCAATATTGGTGTCGGTGTTATGGATGCTATTGACAGCGATAATGAGATGGTGGTAGTGGAGTGCAGCTCCTTTCAATTAGCTTTTTCAAACAGTTTTCACCCTAATGTCGCAGTTATCACGAACATTTCTCCGGATCATTTGGATTGGCATGGCACGTTCAATAATTACAGAGATGCAAAACTCAATGTTCTTTCTCAGTTGACAGAGAAAGATTTTTGTGTGTTGAATTATCATGATTCAGAGCTTCAGTCACTTGACACATCGGCGAAAGTTGTTTATTTTTCGCTTGATGACTTTGGGAAAAACGGCGCGTTTATTCGAGATAACACCTTCTGTTATCGCACGGGAGAAGCTGTCGAAGCGATTATGTCAGTCAAGGACGTTCAGCTCATTGGCAATCACAATCTTGAAAATATTTTGGCGGCCATTTGTGCAGTCAAGGTGCTTAATGTCGATAATAAAGACATTGAAATGGCACTTAAAGCATTTGAAGGTGTAGAGCACCGTTTGGAATATGTCACGACCAAGGGCGGGGTGGCCTTTTATAACGACTCGAAAGGTACCAACCCGGATTCCAGTATCAAGGCGGTGAGTGCTTTCGAAAAACGCCTTCACCTTATTGCCGGCGGTTACCAAAAATATGCGGACTATACCGAACTGCTGGAAATTGCAAAGGGTAAACTGGCAGGCCTCTATCTCATTGGAGAAACGGCACCAGACATTAAAAAGGTGGCTGATGGGCTGGGAATAGGCAATAACATGTATGCCAATTTGGAAGACGCCGTTTTAGCAGCATATCATAATAGTGAGGCGGGAGACAGTATACTTCTCTCTCCGGCCTGTGCGTCATGGGATATGTATGAGAGCTATGAAGTTAGGGGACGGCATTTTAAACGTGTGGTGAACAATCTTGAAGATTAAAGGGAAAAAAAGGGGCGATCTGATTTTTTTTATCATCGTCCTCTTACTCATTGGCTCGGGGATGGCGGCGGTGACTTCAGCGTCCTATCCTGAAGGCTTAAAAGAGTTTTCTGACGGCATGTACTTTGCTAAACGTTATATGGCCTATATGGTAGTGGGTTTTGCCGGAATGTTTGTGGCTTATACCTTGCCTCGAGACTTCACGCGCAAGTTTGCACCGCACCTTTTTTATATTACCATCGGCCTTATGCTGTTAGTAGTTTTGGGTTTTGGTAAGGGTTCTCACGGGCAGGATCGCTGGTTTCAAGTCCCGGGGACTTCATTTTCCTTTCAGCCGTCGGACTTTATTAAGATTTCATCTGTACTTTTTTTGGCGAAATTCCTTTCTGAACACCGTCTTGAGCTTTACAAAAAAGACGTGTTTTTCAAAGTGGTACTCATATTAGGTGTTTCTGTTTTGCCTGTCATGCTCAAGGACCTTTCTACGGCTGTTGTCATTGGGGCGAGCTTAATGACTATGTATTTTGTGGCAGGACTGTATATGTATCAGTTTGTGACTTTGTGTGGCTTAGGTGTTTTAGTTCTTATTCCGATGCTCTATAAGTACAGCTACAGACTGACACGGATTTTCAGTTTTTTTAATAAGTCGCAAGGTGCGTTAAACGAAAACTATCAAATCAATCAATCTCTATATGCCATTGCTATGGGCGGTATCGGCGGCGTAGGCTACTTTCGTTCCAGACAAAAATACCAAAATTTGGCGGAAGCTCATAACGACTTTATCTTTTCAGTTATTTGCGAAGAGTTTGGTATGATTGGCGGCATTTTTATTCTGCTGCTGTTTTTAGGTTTTTTTGCTCGAGGATTTGCTATTGCTACGCGATCGAAGAACTATTTTGACAAATATGTAACGGTAGGCCTGACTAGTTTTATCGGCATTCAGGCGTTGATGAATATTGGCGTGGGCATTGGTGTTTTTCCTGTTACAGGGATCACACTGCCATTTATTTCCTACGGAGGCACGGCGCTCATTATTGCCATGACTTCAGCCGGCTTCATACTTCGAGTTTCAAAGGATGTGTAAAATGAGAATCATACTTTCAGGGGGCGGTACTGGAGGCCACATTTATCCGGCACTTGCCATTGCAAATGAAATAAAAAAAAGAGACCCTAAAGGAGCAATTCTCTATATTGGACGTATTGGGGGCCTTGAAGAGGAATTAGTTCAGGAAGCGGGTTTTGAATTTAGAGGCATTCACATTGACGGGTTGCCCCGAAAAGCTCTGAATAAACAGACGGCCATCACGCTATACAATCTCTTTCGAGGGTTAAACGAATGTGGCGGCATCATTAAAGTATTTAAACCAGATGTTGTCATCGGCACGGGAGGCTACGTTTGTGCGCCGGTGGTGTTAAAGGCTCAGCAAAAGGGCATTAAAACCGTCATCCAGGAACAAAATGCGTATCCGGGGAAAACAAACCGATTTTTGGCGAAAAAAGCGGACATTGTGGCTATTAATTTTAAAGAAGCCGAGGCCTATTTAGACTCTGATCATATTCTGTATACCGGCAATCCGGTGAGAGATGATTTTATTCATCTTGATCGAGAGGTTGTGCGAAAGGAACTGGGTTTGTTGCCAACCGATCGTTTCGTCTTATCTTTCGGTGGAAGTGGCGGACAGGAATCAACTAACAATGCGATGCTGGAACTCTTGAAAACAGAGTTGGACTTTAAACTGATGCATATTACCGGTAAAGCGCACTATCAAGAATTCATAAAAAATGCAGCTGACAATCCTATGGCCACAATTTTGGATTATTCCAACGAAATTCCAAAGTATATGGTAGCCAGTGATCTGGTTATTTCCAGTTCCTCGGCGATGACTCTTGCAGAAATTTCACAAGTGGGGCGGGCGAGCATTCTCATTCCAAAAGCTTATACCGCAGGCAATCATCAACATTTTAATGCGATGAGCTATAAAGATGCCGGTGCAGCTGAAGTCATTACGGAAGACCTATTAAACGGCACGACGCTCAAAGCTGTGATTGAAGATTTGTTGCAGCATGATGAAAAGCGTCATGTTATGGAGACGGCAACTCATGGATTGGGTAATCTCGATGGCGTAAAAAACTGTGTTGATGCTATTGAAAAACTGATATGAATTCATTACGACGTAATAAAACCATTCAGCGGCGCAGACAGACCAAAAAATTTATTCGCCGCTTTTTTATGCTTCTTGCAGTTATTGTAGTCATTCTTTTTATCCTTGCAAGCCGTGGGCTTTTTAATGTGACTGCAATTCGTGTGACAGGTAACGGGTCTGTGAAACAAACTGATATTATTAAAGCGTCAGGGTTTGAAATCGGACAGAATTACTTTGGACGAGCCAAGTCTACTCGTATTGAAGACATAAAAAAATTGCCTCAGCTAGACAATGTTAAAATTTCTATGAATTTCAGCCGACAGGTGAATATTGAAGTGGCACTTCGTGAAGCAAAGTATCAGGTGGAAAATTTTATGGAGTATTTCGTTTTGGACGATGAGTTGCGCATTATTGACACTCAATCCGATGCACTCAAGGTGCCTATCATTCATGATACGTTTGATAAAAAAGAGCTGAAGTTGGGCAACTTTTTATATCAAGATACAGCACTGAATTTCTTAAAAATGTTAAATGAACGACCGCTCTATGACAGTGTGGCGCAGATCGATTTGGCTCAAGGAAATTTCACATTGACTTTGCAAAACGGTGTCACTGTGATCTTTGGCAGCGGCGATAATTTGGAATACAAATTTAAGATATTGGATCAGATCCTAAAGGATATAGAGATTACTGGGAAAAAGGTGCGTCGGATTGACTTGGATAAAGACAATCCGGTAGTCGTTGTGGATGAGTTTCCGGGACAGAACGCAACCCCAGAATCTGAACTATCCGTAGAAAATTAGAGGGAATCACCGTTCGGTGGCTATTTTTCCTTAAAACATTGACTATTAGACTTTTATTTCATAAAATAGACTTAATATTAGAAAAATGCACAGAGGAGGATGTTTATGTTGGATTTCGATATGGACCATGACGAATTTGCAAAAATTAAAGTTGTGGGTGTAGGCGGCGGCGGGAACAATGCTGTCAATCGTATGATCAGTGCCGGCGTACAAGGTGTTGAATATATTGTTGCCAATACAGATAGACAAGCTTTAAAGAATTCCCTTGCGGAAACTAAGATTCAAATTGGTGAAAAATTAACTAAAGGTCTTGGAGCAGGTGCCAACCCTGAGATTGGAGAGTCTGCTGCAGAAGAATCTCGGGACGAGTTGCGTGAAGCCCTTGACGGTGCGGATATGGTATTTATTACTGCAGGCATGGGCGGCGGAACAGGAACCGGTGCAGCACCGATTATTGCCGATATTGCCAAAGAACTTGGCCTGCTTACTGTAGGCGTGGTGACTAAACCGTTCACCTTTGAAGGACACAAACGCGCTAAATCCGCTGAACGTGGTATCAATGCACTCAAAGGCGTCGTGGATACCCTCGTTATTATTCCAAACGACAGACTACTCTCTATCTCTGATAAAAAGACCAGTTTCTCCCAAGCGTTTGAAATGGCAGATGACATTTTAAAACAAGGTATTCAAGGTATCTCCGACCTGATTAGCGTACCGAACCTCATCAACCTCGACTTTGCCGACGTCAAGACCATTATGGCAGATAAAGGTGTGGCTCATATGGGTATTGGTATAGCATCAGGGGATGACCGTGCGCAAGAAGCTGCACGCAATGCCATCAATTCTCCTCTTCTGGAAACCTCTATAACCGGAGCAAAATCTGTACTCTTGAACATCACTGCGGGTAATGACTTGGGTATTTTCGAGGTCAATGAAGCGGCAGATCTTATTCGTGACTGTGTTGATGAAGATGCCAATATTATCTTCGGAGCCGGTATTGATGAATCTTTAAAAGATTCAGTTAAGATTACTGTGATTGCGACTGAATTTCAATCTGCCGACGAAGGAAAAGGTAAAAATACTTCCGTGTCCCGCCCTGTCAGTTATCGAGGTAGAGACGTTGTGGAAAAGGATAAAGAAGAAGCTCCTAAAGATCCTAGCGAACTTAACATCCCACCGTTCCTGAGAAATATCAGAAAGTAATTTTGAAAAGACCAAAGACAAGGATGACCTTGTCTTTTTTACTATGCTATAGAAATGAGATTGAATTATGAAATGTCCATATTGCGGATTTACTGAGTCCAAGGTTCTCGATTCACGTCCGACGGATGAGAACAATGCGATTCGACGACGACGAGAGTGTAATAACTGTAAAGAGCGTTTTACCACTTATGAAAAAATTGAACAGATGCCGATTATGGTTATAAAAAAAGACGGCACGAGGGAAGTATTTGACGATGGTAAAATCCTTAAGGGAATTATTAAAAGCGTGGAAAAGCGACCTGTGACTATGGAAGAAGTAGAACAGGCTGTAGCGCATGTGGAAGCCAAAGTAAACAACTCTATGCAAAAGGAAATTTCTTCAACGGAGATTGGTGATATGGTTATGGATGAGCTGAAAAAATTGGATGATGTATCCTACGTGCGATTTGCTTCTGTATATCGTCAGTTTAAAGATGTTGAAAGCTTTATTGCCGAGCTGGAAGAGATTATAAAGAACAAACAGTAATGGATTTATTCAGTTTAAATTTGCAGAACAATTTAAAACGGACGCAGCCTTTAGCAGAAGCCATGCGTCCTCGCACTCTGGATGAGGTTCTGGGGCAAGAGCATTTACTTGGTGAAGGGAGATACTTAAGGCGTGCGATCTTGGCGGACAGGGTGCCGTCCTTAATTCTCTACGGGCCGCCCGGGGTAGGTAAGACCACGATTGCTAAGGTTATTGCAAAGGTCACGTCTAAGAATTTTTTTCAGATCTCCGCGGTTACGTCCAATCTTAAAGAAATGCGTGAAGTGCTAAAAAGTGCTGAAGATGCGCTGAAGTTTGACAATACTTCCAATATTCTCTTCATCGATGAAATCCATCGATTTAACAAGACGCAACAGGATGCCTTGCTGCCTTTTGTAGAGAAAGGTATTGTCACGCTCATTGGAGCTACTACGGAAAATCCTTATTTTGAAGTGAATAAGGCACTCTTGTCCCGCTGTCAGGTCTTAAGTCTTAAAGCGTTGGAGACTGAGGATATTAAAAAGGGGCTGCGTCATATTATCGATACTTTAAATGAACCGGTAGACATCGATGATAAGGCTTTGGACTTTCTGGCTCGAGCCAGCGGTGGGGATATGCGGCGTGCGATTAACGGTTTGGAGATAGCTGTGTACTCCACACCGGAAGTAAATGGTGTGATTACTATTGACGCTCAGGTTATGGAAGATTCCATTCAAGAGAAGCAACTTATCTATGATAAAGACGGCAATGAGCATTATGATGTTATCTCGGCTTTTATCAAGGCAATGAGAGGCTCCGATCCAGACGGCGCACTGTATTATTTGGCGCGAATGCTGGAGAGTGGAGAAGATCCTCGCTTTATTGCACGACGAATGATGGTTTTGGCGTCGGAGGATGTGGGTAATGCCGACCCTATGGCTTTAAGCGTGGCTGCGGCGGCGCACTATGCCACGACGGTTATCGGCCTTCCGGAGTGCCGGCTGAACTTAGCTCAAGCGGTTATTTATCTTGCCTGTGCACCAAAATCGAACCGTTCCTATGAAGGGCTCAATAAAGCTGTTGATGAAGTCAAACATACTTCAGCGGCGGTGCCGATGTACCTTCGCGACAGACACAACCCGAATGTGGATCACGACGCAAAGTATCTGTATCCCCACAACTATCCGGGCAGTTACGTTGTGCAGCGTTATTTGCCAGATACTATTCAAGGCGGATATTATAAACCTACAAATCACGGCTATGAAAAACAGATTAAAACGTATCTGGAAAGCTTGAACCGATCGTCTCAAAATTGACAAAAAGTGGCTATTTAGCTATAATTTATCTATTGTTTAGGAGGAGGCATTATGAAACTTACCATACGAGAGGTATTAAAAGAATATAAAAAGTTCATCGATCAAGATATCGTCATTGAAGGTTGGATTAAGACAAGTCGCAGCTCAAAGAATATCGGGTTCATTGAACTTACTGACGGCACGTCTTTTTCAAGCCTTCAAATTGTCTATGGAGATGATTTGGAAAACTTTAAAGATATTGAAAAGTACACCATCAGCTCATCGCTGACCATCGAAGGTAAAGTTGTGGAAAGTCCGGGCAAAAATCAGGACATTGAAATCCATGCTACAAAAATTACTCCAATTTGTCTTTCTCAAAGTGATTACCCGCTTCAAAAGAAGCGCCACACTGTAGAGTATTTACGGACTCAGGCTCATTTCCGACCACGGACCAACTTGTTTAATGCAGTATTTCGAGTACGGTCACTTGCAGCCTTTGCCATTCATAAATTTTTTAATGAGAAAGGGTTCGTCTATGCCCATACCCCAATTCTGACCTCATCTGATGCCGAAGGGGCTGGTGAAATGTTCCAAGTGACCACCTTGGATTTAACTGATCCGCCAAAGACTGACGGCTGTGTGGACTATAGGGAAGACTTCTTTGATAAACCGGTTCACCTCACCGTGTCCGGACAGTTGGAAGCTGAAATTATGGCAGAAGCTTTTACCAATGTCTATACCTTCGGCCCGACATTTCGTGCTGAAAATTCCAATACAGCCAGACATGCGGCAGAGTTTTGGATGATTGAGCCGGAAATGGCTTTTGCTGATATCAAAGTTTGTATGGATATTGCAGAAGAGCACATTAAATATATCATTAATTATGTACTGGACAATGCACCGGAAGAGATGGAATTTTTTTCAAAATTTGTGGATAAAGGCCTCCTCGAACGTCTTCACAATGTGGTAAATAATGAATTTGCACGTATTACGTACACCGAAGCTATCGACATTTTAAAAGAAGCCAAAGTGGAATTTGCCTATCCAGTGGAATGGGGCATTGATCTTCAAACTGAGCATGAGCGCTATATCACTGAACAAGTTTTTAAAAAACCGGTGTTTGTTACCGACTACCCTAAGGCAATTAAGGCTTTTTACATGAAAGGGAATGATGATAAAGATGCCCCTGACCGACCAACAGTTGCGGCGATGGATCTTTTAGTGCCGGGGGTCGGTGAAATTATCGGCGGGTCTCAACGTGAACACCGATTGGATGTTTTGGAAGCGAAGATGAAAGATTTGAAGATGGATCTTGAAAATTATCAATGGTATTTGGATTTGAGACGTTACGGATCCGTTCCTCACTCCGGCTATGGTCTCGGTTTTGAACGGGTAATTATGTATATCACCGGGGTCTCCAATATTCGCGACGTCCTTCCATTCCCTCGTACTGTCGGTTCATGTGAATTTTAGGAGGCACTATGCAAACATATCATCCAAATCAGATCGAAAAAAAATGGCAGGCCTTTTGGGACGAACACGGCACCTATGTCACAAAAAACGACTACGATAAAGAGCCGTTCTATGCGCTGATTGAATTTCCTTATCCGTCAGGGCAGGGTCTTCACGTGGGTCATCCCCGTCCTTACACGGCACTGGATATTGTGGCGCGCAAGCGCCGCTATGAAGGTTATAACGTCTTATTTCCAATGGGATGGGACGCTTTTGGTCTGCCAACTGAAAACTATGCGATTAAAAATAAGATTCATCCTGAACAAGTTACCAAGCAAAATGTAGCACACTTTAAGGAGCAGTTGAAATCCATCGGATTTTCTTTTGACTGGACGAGGGAAATAAATACCACGGATCCAAGTTATTATAAATGGACACAATGGATTTTCTTACAACTTTTTAAACACGGCTTAGCATATAAGACAGAGATGCCGATTAACTGGTGTCCATCTTGTAAGGTCGGTCTTTCTAATGAAGAAGTGGTAGGGGGTGCCTGCGAGCGCTGTGGCACACAAGTTGTCCACAAAGTGAAGAGCCAGTGGATGCTTAAAATCACAGAGTATGCCGACAAGCTAATCGATGATTTAGACGATTTAGATTTTATTGACAGGGTAAAGGCTCAGCAGGTCAATTGGATTGGAAGAAGTCACGGTGCCAAAATGCGATTTGCGTTAGAAGGTACTGATGACAAGCTGGAAGTTTTCACTACCCGTCCTGATACAGTTTTCGGCGCCACGTACATGGTCATTGCGCCGGAACACCCTATGGTGCAAAAATATCGGGATCGTCTTAAAAATATCGACGAGATTGATGCCTATATTGAGCAGGTACAAAAAAAATCGGACTTCGAGCGCGCGGAGATGAATAAAGACAAAACCGGCGTGGAATTAAAAGGTCTTCGTGCCGTCAATCCACTTAGCGGTAGATCCATTCCGGTCTGGATTTCAGATTATGTGTTGATGAGCTATGGCACAGGTGCTATTATGGCTGTTCCTGCTCACGATGAACGGGATTATGAATTTGCGACGAAGTTTGGCATGGAGATTATTCCTGTCATTGATGGAGGCAACGTTGAGGATGGTGCGTACACCGGCAAAGAAGAAGGCAAGATGATTAATTCCGACTTCTTAAACGGTATGACAGCCAAAGATGCCATTGAGACCATGCTCGACTATGTAGAAGCGCACGACATCGGGAAGCGAACGACGAACTTTAAGCTCAGAGATTGGGTTTTTTCACGCCAACGGTACTGGGGTGAACCGATGCCTCTGGTGTATTGCGAAGATTGTGGTTGGGTGCCCGTTCCTGAAGAAGAATTGCCGGTGCTGTTGCCGGATGTGGAAAACTACGAACCTACCGATGATGGCGAAAGTCCTCTTGCATCGATGACCGATTGGGTGAATACCACCTGTCCAAAATGCGGAAAGCCGGCTAAACGAGAAACGGATACCATGCCGCAGTGGGCAGGATCGTCATGGTATTTTATTCGCTATATTGATCCTCATAACGATGAGGCTCTTGCAGATCCGGAAGCCATGGCATACTGGCTGCCTGTAGATTGGTACAACGGCGGTATGGAACACACCACGCTGCACTTGCTTTACTCACGTTTTTGGCACAAGTTCCTCTACGATATTGGAGTAGTGCCAACTAAAGAACCTTATGCAAAGCGGACCTCTCACGGCATGATTCTCGGAGAGAATGGAGAAAAGATGTCTAAGTCACGAGGCAATGTGGTCAATCCGGATGAGATTATCGCACAGTACGGTGCAGATACACTTCGTGTGTATGAGATGTTTATTGGTGATTTTGAGAAAGGTGCGCCATGGTCTGACAGTGGCGTGAAAGGCGCTCGCCGTTTCCTGGAACGTGTGTGGAATCTTCAGAGTATTTTAAAAGATGGCGATACCTATACGCTTGAGAATGAAAAAGCTGTTCATAAAGCTATAAAAAAGGTCTCTTATGACTACGAAAATCTTAAAGCCAATACGGCGATTGCGACGCTGATGAGCCTGGTCAACACCTTTAACGACAATGGTGTGCTTTCCAAGGAAGACTTCAGAACGTTTCTTATGCTCTTAAATCCTGTAGCACCGCACATCACCGAAGAGCTTTGGGAACAAAATAACTTAGGCGGTTATTTACATGAACACGCATGGCCGCAATACGATGAGGCAAAAGTTCAGGATGACACGATTGAGTTGCCGGTTCAATTTAACGGCAAAGTGAAATTCACTGTGACTGTGGCCAAAGGTGCTGACGAAGACACAGTTAAAGCGGCAGTACAAAGCAACGATCAATTTGAAGCCTTCTTAGGGGATAAACATGTGGTCAAGGCCATTTATGTGCCGAACCGCATCTATAATATTGTTGTAAAATAAATATCCACAGACCTTGTCCCGCACAAGGTCTTTTCACTCTGGAGGTGAGCCATGAACAGCATGACAGGTTATGGAAGAGGAGAGTTTGTCGGCGAGACGTACAGTATCAAAGTGGAAATTCGAAGTGTCAACAATCGCTTTACTGATGTGAATATTCGTCTGCCACATATACTATTCCCCTTCGAGGAAGGTATTCGCAGGGCTATTAAAAGTGCAGTGGCACGAGGAAAGCTGGATGTCTATATCAACTTGAAGAAAGATCCTTCGTGTGCTGCGACAGTACAGCTTAATAAATCTTTAGCTCAAGCCTATCTGAACGCTCTTGAAGATTTTTATCACGAGTCAAAGTTTCATTCGATGCCACGCCCTCGCTTTATCGATATTTTAGAAATGGATGGGGTGTTGGAATTGGTGGAAGGTGAGGATGATGAAAATATTTATAAAGCAGGTCTCTTCCAAGCTTTAGAGGAGGCGCTCACCAATCTCTTGGAAATGCGTCGCAACGAAGGTGAAAATCTCAAAGCATCTATGATAAACGATCGCAGTGCATTGGAAGGAATTATTGAACAGGTGGCGACACGTGCGCCACAGGTGATTGAAGACAATCGCAGGTCACTTAAAGACAGAGTAGAGCGTGAGCTTAAAGATGTGGCTTTGGATGAAGGGCGTTTGGCGACAGAGCTTGCCATCATGAGCGACAAACTTGCTATTGATGAAGAAATTCAACGACTTTATTCCCATTTAAATCAATTTGATAGTATAATACAAACTAAAGAACCTGCAGGGCGGAAGCTGGACTTTTTAATTCAAGAGTTCAATCGAGAGATCAATACCATCGGATCTAAGACCTCTGATGCAGACAGTTTAAATTTGGTTGTGGAGATGAAGAGCATCGTTGAAAAGCTCCGCGAGCAAACTCAAAATATAGAATAATAGAAAGGGGTGTTCTTTTGTCCAAAGGATTTTTACTGGTGCTGTCCGGACCTTCCGGAAGCGGTAAAGGTACGGTAAGTGAAGCTCTGATGAAGCGAAATGACAATATTTCTTTTTCAACTTCAGTGACAACGCGGATGCCGCGGCCAGGCGAAGTTAATGGCGAAAACTACTTTTTCACATCTATAGATGAATTTGAAACCATGGTGGAGCAAGATGAATTGTTGGAATATGCTTTCGTCCATACCAATTACTATGGTACGCCGAAGAAATTTGTCTTTGATGAAATTGAAAAGGGCGAGATTGTACTTTTGGAAATCGATGTCCAAGGTGCGCTCCAAGTCAAAGAGCGGTATAAAGAAGCAGTCTTTATTTTCCTGTTGCCTCCGACTATGGCCGAGTTGAAAAACAGGCTTATCCTCCGGGATACGGAAACGGAAGAAGAGATTAACACCAGGTTTAAAAATGCGTTTAAAGAGTTGGATTTTGTAGGCGAATATGACTATTTTGTAGTTAACAACAAAGTAGAAAATGCCGTTCATAACATTGAGACCATTATCGAGGCTGAAAAGCTTCGAGTTAAACGACACAAAGATATTAAAGCAGAAGTAATGATGGAGAAGGGAGAAATAGAATGAACATTCCCTCATTTAAAGAGTTAAAAGAAATTACCAATTCCCGCTATGGTTTGGTTATTTTGGTTTCCAAGCGAGCACGTAAAATTGTGGACGGGAATACACCGCTTATTGACACCAAAGAAGAAAAGCCGGTTTCTATAGCCATTGACGAGGCCACTCAAGGTGCCATTACCTTCGGGGAACCGATGAGCAACAAAGACTATGAAGAAAAAATAGCTGCCGAGCGTCAGAAGCGAATTGAAGCTTTGCGTCAAGAACGTGATGAACGCATGATTGCAGCTTCACAAATGCCTTGGGACACTGAGGACATCATCAGTGAAGCTTAAAGGGAAAAAAATTCTCCTCGGTGTTACCGGCGGGATTGCGGCTTATAAGAGTCCAAGCATTGTCTCATTACTAAAAAAACAGGGAGCTGAGGTGAAGGTCGTGATGACGGAAGGGGCAACGCAGTTTGTCACGCCGCTGACCTTCCAAACCATGTCTGCCAATGCCGTACACTGCGACATGTTCAAAGCTATGGATCATATGGACGTAGAACATATCGCGCTGGCTAAGTGGGCCGACATGATCGTCATCGCTCCCGCAACTGAAAATACTATTGCAAAGTTTGCATATGGCATTGCGGACAACTTGCTGAGTACAGTACTGCAGGCATCTCGCTCCAAGGTAATGGTTGTGCCCGCGATGAATACGTTTATGCTTGAGAGTCCGGCGAATCGGCAGAATATGGCGACTTTGAAAGAACGTGGCGTCATTGTTACCGATACGCAACGAGATCTTCTTGCATGCAATGATGTAGGCAGCGGCAAAATGTTGGAGCCGGCAGAGATTGTGGATCTTATTGATTTTCATTTGAGAGAGAAAGATTTGGCTGAATATATAGTCACCGTGACAGCGGGTCCTACTCAGGAAGCTGTTGATCCTGTCCGCTATCTCACCAATCATTCCAGCGGCAAGATGGGCTATCATCTCGCTACTGCGGCGGCAAAACGAGGTGCAAAAGTCAATCTTATCTCCGGTCCTACGGCGTTAAGCGCGCCGGCATATGTCAATTTTGTGCCTGTGGTGACGACTCAAGATATGTTTGATGCCGTTGGTGCGTATTTTGATGAGACGGATGTGCTGATCAAAGCGGCTGCACCGGCGGACTTTAAGCCTGCTTCATACAGCGCTCAGAAAGTGAAGAAGGATTCGGATATGTCGTCGCTGCAATTGGTAAAAAATCCTGACATTGCCAAGCACTTTGGCGCTAAGAAAACCGATCAAGTGCTGGTGGGCTTTGCCGCCGAGTCGCAAAATGAGATAGCATTCGGTCGAGGTAAGCTTGAGAAAAAACACTTGGATATGATTGTGATTAACAATATCACAGCGGCCAATGCCGGATTTCAGAAAGATGTGAATACTGTCACCATTCTTCATGCTGACGGCGCGGTGGATGAACCGGGAACTATGAGTAAAGAAGAACTTGCCGAGCACATCTTAGATCAGACTCTGGAGATTTTAAAAGCAAGATAAGTTCTTGCTTTTTTTTATGGAGGACGTATGTATTACTACAATGTCTTTATAAAAAATGCGGCGTCGAGTTTTGACAGCTTATATACTTACGAATCAGAGTTGCAATTGCCTTTGGGAGTACGGGTTGTGGTACCTTTTGGACGAGGAAATGCCACACAAATTGCTTTGGTGGTGAGCACTGCACACAAAACCGAAGGCAAACCGCTAAAAGCTATTCGGCAGGTTTTAGATCGGGAACCTATCGTCACGGAAGATTTGCTGGAACTTGGATTTTTTATGCACGACTACTATCTGACAAGCTTCAATCAAAGTTTTGCACCATTGTTGCCGCCGGGGGATATCAAACAGGTAAAAAAGTCGTGGGTGCTCACTGGTGCGGGACGACAACTGATCGAATCGGACACAAGAGAACTGAAGAATCTGGCACCTGAAATTATTGAAGACTATGCAAAACGGGGATTGATCAAGGAACAAGTCAGCATAGAGACGATCGGTAAAGTCAAGACCGAAACACTCTACCATCTGGCACCGGATTATTTGAAGATGCTTCAGCAGTCCAAAAAACTTACGGATAAGCAGATGGACGTGGTGAAGTTTCTCACTGCTCACAGCAAAGGAACGCAAAAGGATATTTTATCCCGACTTGGTCTCTCCTCATCACCGCTGAATACTTTAGTTAAAAAAGGGATTGTGGTTAAGTCTGAGGAGGAAGTCGACAGGACAGTTTCGACTTTCATACCGACTTCGGGGCATAGGCTGAATGTTGAACAACTTCAGGCTTACTACGGTATTTTACAATCCACTAAGCCTATCAGCCTGCTTCACGGCAAGACAGGAAGCGGCAAAACGGAAGTTTATCTTAAGCTTGCGCAGACGGTGATAAAAGAAGGGGGACAAGTCGTTGTACTGGTGCCTGAAATTGGCCTTACCCCTCAGATGATTGAGCGCTTTAAAGGGCGTTTTGAAGGTAATGTGGCCATTCTGCACTCAAAGCTTTCACGAGGTGAGCGATTTGACGCCTGGCGAAAGATAAAAAATGGTGAGGTAGCTATCGCCATTGGCGTTCGATCCTGTGTGTTTGCACCTTTTGAAAATTTAAAGATGATTATCATTGATGAAGAACATGATAACTCCTACCGCTTTCATAACGCATTGCGATACGATACCTTTGATGTGGCGGCTTACCGTATGAGACAAAATAACGGCAAAGTGGTATTGGGGTCGGCGACTCCGGATGTGTCGACTTATTATGGCGTTCGACAAGGTACTATCGATGTCTTTGAATTGAAACGTCGGGCCGTTGCAGGAGCTCAGGAACCGGAAACGTACATTGTAGATATGCGCAGCGAGTTGATTCAAGGGAATACATCTATTTTTAGTGCTCAGCTGCAGCAGGCCTTGGATGCTACGATGGCAAAAGGTGCCCAGGCAATCTTATTTTTAAATCGACGAGGCTTTTCCAACTTTATTTCCTGTCGGCAGTGCGGTCATGTCATCAACTGTGATAATTGTGACATCTCCATGACCGTACATAAGTCTATGGGGCGACTTCGGTGTCACTACTGCGGCGCAACCAAACCCATCCCGAAAGTCTGTCCGGTCTGTGGTAGTTCTTATATCAAACAATTTGGCGTAGGGACACAGCAAGTGGAAGAAGTTTGTCGCAAACTCTATCCAGATAAAAAAATTATACGGATGGATAGAGACTCGACTTACGAAAAGGACGCTTACGACAGAGTCTATGACATGATGAAACATGGTGAGGGGGATATCCTCATCGGCACACAAATGCTTGCCAAGGGTTTGGATTTTAAAAACGTGCTTTTGGTAGGCGTCATCGCGGCGGATCTGTCACTTAACATTGCCGACTATAAGGCGGAGGAAGTAACTTTTGATCTGCTCACGCAAGTAGCAGGGCGAGCCGGGCGCGGCATTATGCGGGGCAATGTCATTATCCAGACCTACACTCCCGAGAATTATGCCATCACCTATGCGAAGAATCACGATTACATAGGCTTTTATGAGGAGGAGATTCAACAAAGAAAAGCCTTTCATTATCCTCCGTTTGTTGAAATTATCAATCTTGAGTTCAAAGGCGACACCATGGATCGTGTTCAGTCTCTTGCTGAGGTAAGCCTTGAGAAGATCGGTGAAGAGATTAAAGATTTTCAGGTTCAGCATTCCAGGATCATTACTTTACCTAAAATCAATAACGTGTATCGGGCAAAATTTACCCTTAAAGTGGCGCCTCGAGACCGAAGCAAGTTACTAGAGGTTTTAAATAGGGTATTAGAAGAAAGTAAAGATTATGTAAAAAACAATACCTATTTACAGATAGATTTTAAGCAATAACAAAGGAGTAGTATGGCAATATTAAAAATTCGCACGGATGATGATCCTATGTTACGTCGGACTTCTCGTCCGGTAACGCAAGTGGACGAGCGTATCAAAGAGCTTATCGAGGATATGTATGAGACCATGTATGCTGCTGACGGGGTAGGCCTCGCGGCGGTGCAAGTGGGTAAATTGAAGCGACTGCTTGTTATTGATGACAGGGAAGGTCACAAATTTCACCTTATCAATCCGGAGCTTATTGCATCGGAAGGTGATGAGTTGGGCGTTGAAGGCTGTCTGAGCGTGCCTCGGCGTCAAGGTCAAGTGCATCGCTTCCAAAAGGTCAAAGTGAAGTTTATGAATGACACCATGGAAAACGACGTCTTGGAAGCTGAGGATTTTGTCGCTCGAATTATTCAACATGAAATGGATCATTTGGACGGCATTCTCTATACCGATAAGGCGCAAGATGTCGTCTATATTGATGATTCAGGACAAGACCAATGAAATTAATTTTTATGGGAACGCCGGAGTTTGCGGTACAACCTCTTGAAGCGCTGGCATCTAAACATGATGTGGCTCTTGTCGTCACCCAGGTCGATCGGCGACGAGGTCGTGGCAAGGCCTTAAAACCTTCTGAGGTGAAGGTCAAGGCTTTGGAGTTAGGCATCGATGTCTATCAACCGGAAGATGTGAACAGCGATGAAAGTCTGGATGTCTTTCGACAGGTTGGAGCTGATGCCATGGTAGTGGTGGCTTACGGTCAAATTTTAAAGCCGACACTTTTGGAGCTGACACCTTTGGGATGTTTCAACATTCATGGGTCGCTGCTTCCTAAACTGCGGGGCGCGGCACCTATTGAACGCGCTCTGATACAAGGCGATACATGTACAGGTGTGAGTATTATGAAAATGGACGCGGGATTGGATACTGGGGATGTGGCGCTTGTCAAGACTTTAGACATCACATCGCATGACGGGCGTTCGCTTACTAAAGCACTTTCGGAGTTGGGGGCTGTTGCTATTTTAGAATTTTTAGAAGCTTTAGAAGCCGGTCGAGCACATTTCACACCGCAAGGAGAAGATTTCACCTATGCTGACAAGATTACACCTCAAACGGGAAGTATTGATGTATCTGCCGGTGCCCAATCCATTGTGAATTTAATTCGTGGCTTGTCCCATCGCGGGGGCGCCTACCTAAGCTTAGGGGACAAGCGGGTGAAGCTTTTTGCTGCTCACGTCGATGAGGACATTCATAAGCCAGTAGGGACTTTGACTTCAGAGCTTAAACTGCAAACCGGAAAGGGCACAGTTGTCATTGACAGGCTTCAAATGCCCGGTAAAAAAGAAATGGACAGCGCTGCATTTCTCCGGGGTCATCAACTGGATGAAACGCTTATAGGAGGGAACCATGTATAACGGTTATTACTCAACGTACTTTATCTATGTCGTGCCGGCATTACTGCTATTATTTTGGGCCCAATTTAAAGTCAAAAGTACGTATGCCAAGTACAGCAAAATAGATTCTCGAACTGGAAAGAGCGGCGCAGAAGTGGCGCGCGACATTCTAAATCGCCACGGTCTTTACGATGTGACGATTGGAAGTGTTCAAGGAACACTCACCGATCACTATGACCCTTCGACGCGGCGTCTAAATTTGTCGCCGCAAGTCTATCAGGGAAGCAGTGTAGCGTCTTTAGGCATTGCCGCCCACGAAGTGGGTCATGCGATTCAGCACAGCGAAGGTTACAAACCTCTTGGGCTACGAAGCTTACTCATCCCTGCAGCGAATCTCGGGTCTAATTTTGGGATTTTTCTCGTGATTATGGGATTGGTATTCTCGCGGGTGCTGGTACAATTGGGTATTGCCCTCTTCGCTATAGCTGTGCTTTTTACCATTGTCACCTTACCTGTGGAACTCAATGCGTCCAAACGTGCACAGGAAGAGCTGGCCTATGTGATGGATAGGGATGCCTTGGCCGGTTCACGTCAAGTGTTATCAGCTGCAGCTATGACCTATGTGGCCTCGACTGTGATGGCTATCGCACAACTTCTCAGACTACTTGCTATTTCAAGGGATAGATAATATGAAAGACACCAGACATAAAGCGCTTTTAATTATTGACGACGTCTTAAATAAAGGCGCTTTTTTAAATGAACAGTTAGCTATAGCGAAACGTGATATGAGCAGTTCTGACTATCACCTCACAGTTGCCATTGCAACCGGCGTGGTGCAAAATAAGCTTCTTCTCACCAATGTGATTCGCAAGCATTCTTCACTACGACTAAAAAAAATTCACCCGATGATTCTCAATATCCTCATGCTGAGTGTCTATCAACTGTTTTTCTTAGACGGCGTGCCAGATCATGCGGTGGTCGACGAAGGTGTCAAGCTTGCCAAACGCTATGGCAACAAAGGCAGTGTTGGATTTACGAATGCTGTGCTGCGAGCCATAGTTAGAGATAAAGATGCCATTGTAGCTTCAGAATTTTATACGGACGATTTGTCTTTAGTGGATCGGCTGTCCATTCAAACTTCACATCCTGTGACGTGGGTTGAATATTTTTTAAACGATCACGATGTCGAATTTGTCGAAGCGCTCCTTCGAGCCAACAATCAGAAACCGGAAGTATGCATTCGAGTGAACACCAATAAAATTTCTAGGGAGGCGTTGGCAAAGTTGTTAGCGACCTCCGGTTTTAAAACCGAGCCGACACAACGTTCCGCGTTTGGACTTCGTGTGCCGGAAGCAGCCGGATTGTTTGAAACGGACTTGTTTAATAAAGGTTATTTTTATGTACAGGACGAAGCTTCAATGCTGGTGGCGGAAAAGGCGGATCCGCCGAAGAAAGTTCTCGATATGTGTGCAGCACCGGGAGGCAAGACGATTGCCACCCAGCTTTGTTATCCTGACGCTCAAATTTACAGCGGCGATGTCTCGAAAAATAAAGTGGAGCGCCTTAAATCCAACTTGAAGCGCATGGGTTTGAATTCCGACAGGGTCTTCTTAGGCAATGGAGAAATTTATAATGAGCATTTCAAAAATCGCTTTGACCTTGTGTTATTGGATGCGCCGTGTTCAGGGCTTGGACTGATTCGAAGAAAGCCGGAAATAAAATTCAATCGGACACCGGAAGATATTAAAGGTTTATCAAAGATTCAAAGCCGCTTACTATCTAATGCTGCCAAATATGTTAGAATAAATGGAGAAATTCTCTACACTACTTGCACGATGACGACTGAAGAAAATGAAGCGGTCGTCGAAGCATTTCTTAATGACAACCCACAGTTTGTAGTAATGCCGATTGAAGGAGCGATGACCTACAAACTCTATCCGCATCGGGATGGGACCGATGGATTTAGTATGACAAAGTTGGTGCGTGTTCGATGAGCATAAACAATTTAACACCGGAGGAATTGGAGGCCTATGCCGAGGCACATGGTGAAAAAAAGTTTCGAGGCAAGCAGCTCTTTACCTTTTTCAATAAGAGTGGCCGTGTGGATTTGGAACATTCAAATCTGCCGAAAAATTTTATCAATCAGATTCCGAGGGTGGATGATGCGAAGATCTTTCGCACCTATGTATCCAAACTGGACGATACTAAGAAGTTTCTTTTCGAGCTGAACGACGGCAACTTGATCGAAGGGGTGTTGATGCATTATAAGCATGGCTACTCACAGTGTATTTCAACCCAAGTGGGATGCCGCATGGGTTGTGTCTTTTGTGCATCAACTAAGAAAGGTTTAGTACGCAATTTGACGTCGGCAGAAATGCTCCGTCAAGTCTATACAGTGGAAGCTGCCTATCACATTAAGGTGAGTAATGTGATTCTCATGGGCAGTGGCGAACCGATGGACAATTATGACAATGTCCTTAAGTTTTTAAAACTGCTCCATCATCCGCAAGGGCATCACACCAGTTATCGGAATATGACGCTGTCGACTTGCGGCGTGGTGGACGGTATTGATAAGTTGGCTCGGGAAGGACTCCCAATTACTTTGGCCATTTCCCTTCACTCACCTTACAACGACTTGAGGTCGGACATTATGCCTATTAACCGTAAGTACAACTTGGAAGAGCTTATCGCTGCGGCTAAGAGGTATAGTGAAGCGACGTCCAGTCGAATCACTTTTGAATATACTCTTATTGCCGGCGAAAATGACACTCGAGACCATGCTGTTGCATTATACAGCTTGCTCAAAGGCCTCCGTGCACACATCAATCTCATTCCACTCAACGCCATTGAAGAGTATGATAAGGGCCGCTCGACGGCTGAGGCGATTCAATCCTTTAAAAAAGAATTGGAACGATTGGGCGCTGAAGTCACCATTCGTAGAGAACTGGGCAGTGACATCAGTGCATCGTGCGGCCAACTTCGCCGTAACTTTGAAGGAGGCATATTATGAAGTTTGTTGTCAAACATCATATAGGCAATGTTCGTGAAATCAACGAAGATTATTACTATGCTACAGAACATTCGCCCTTATATATTGTGGCAGACGGTATGGGTGGTCATCTGGCCGGTGAAATTGCATCACAAACAGCTGTCACCGTCATAGAGGAAGCTCTCAGTTCTGATTTTAGTCAGCCTGTAGAGCTAAGTGGTGATATCCAGAATGCAGTGGAGGCAGCCAATAAAAAAGTCTACGACCTGTCTGTAGCGGATTTGTCCAAACGAGGCATGGGAACGACCCTGAGTCTTGTATATGTTAAAGATGACGTGCTGTATTTTACCAATGTGGGCGACAGCCGTATTTACAGTAAAGGTGCTGAATTTAAACAGCTGACTGTGGATGACTCTTATGTCAATTACTTGGTGACGATTGGAGAAATTACCAAAGAAGAAGCCCAAAATCATCCGAAGAAAAACATCATCACTCGCGCATTGGGGACCACCGCATCGCTGAATGTTGCGGTGCAACATCTCGATTGGAAAGAGCAGTCTATTGACAAACTGCTTCTTTGTAGTGACGGGCTGAGCAATATGGTCGGTGATGAGATTCTTTCCATTCTCTTGGAGAAAGACTCGGACAGTGCGGCGAACGAACTGTTGCAATTGGCACTGGACAGTGGCGGATTGGACAATATAACCTTTATTATTATAGATTTGAAGTAGGTGGGCTATGATCAGTAAATTACTTGGAAATCGATACGAAATTTTAGAAAAAATTGGCACCGGCGGTATGGGGGATGTCTATAAGGCTCATGACCATAAGTTGGACCGTATCGTCGCCGTGAAGGTTCTAAAAGCAGAGTACAATGACGACAACAACTTCATACGGAAATTTCGCCGAGAGTCTCTGGCTGCGGCAAGTATCTCGCACCCGAACATTGTAAGTATTTATGATGTGGGGACAGAAGATGTCGATGACGATAAAGTGCATTATATTGTCATGGAATATATCGACGGCAAAACGTTAAAAGAACTGATTGCCGATGAAGGACATATTCCTGAAAAAAGAGCCCTTAATTTCCTGGCTCAAATGACTGAAGCACTGCGCATGGCTCACAACAAGGGAATTATTCACAGAGATATTAAAAGCCAAAACATTATGGTCACCAAGGACTACATTGTTAAGGTGACAGATTTCGGGATTGCTCGTGTGGCAGATAATGCCACGATGACGGCGACAAATTCCATCATGGGTTCCGTTCACTATTTTTCACCTGAACAGGCGAGAGGGGCTAAGATTGACCATCGTTCTGACATCTATTCCCTCGGTATTGTACTCTTTGAAATGCTTACCGGGCGCGTGCCTTTTGATGCGGATAATCCTGTATCGGTAGCGCTTATGCAAGTCCAAGGCAATATGCCGGTTCCCTCAAGCATTGTCCACGGGATTTCCGCGGCCTCAGATGCTATTGTGGCAAAAATGACGCAAAAGGATCCTGATGATCGCTACAATGATGTCAGTGAACTTTTAAAAGATATTAAATCCATTCAACTGGGACGGACGGATCCTTCGTTTAAAACAGAAAGTTCACCGGACTTTCGCTATGCAGGCGTTGCTGCTGGGACTTCCGCCTTTGACGCTACTGACAAACGAGTTGTGCGTCGAGGCAATCGTCATATGGAGGCGAAGCATGTTGAACGCAGTGCTCGAAATGCAAAGAGTACTAAGCGTGGAAAATCTGCTTTACCGAGTATCTTGGGTATTTTGTGCGCTGTTTTGCTTATCTTTCTTATCATTGTAGTCGTACCGAATGCTTTAAAATCAAGTGGCGACGATATATCGGCGACAGATCAAGTTGTGAAAGTACCTGAAATCATTGGTAAAACTGATGAAGATGCGAAAGCTGAATTGGAAAAACTTGGTTTGGTCCTTGAAGTGAGCGCTACCGAAGAGAATTCGGACTATGATGATAGGGAAATATTGGATCAAATACCAAAGGCAGGCGAGCAGTTAAAGCAAGGTGACACGGTGAAAGTCACCATTAACCGTATCATCAACACCGTCGAAATGCCGAACTTGGCTGGCAAGAATTTAGAACAGGCTGAAAGTTTACTGAAGAGTGCCGGACTCGTCATTGGCGATATTCAAAATGAAGCGTCTACAGAAGTGGAAGAAGATTTCATTATTCGTCAGGAGCCGGAAGCCGGTCGAGACGTGGAAAAGGGAAGTAAAGTTGTGTTGATCATTTCTAAGGGTGAAGAGGAAGCCGAACCTGAAGAAGTCGTTAATACTGTGGGTATCAACGGCGATGATGCAAAAAAGACTTTGGAACGACTGGGCTTTGAAGTGAAAATTACTGAAGTGAACTCTTCAAAAGTCGACGTGGGGGATGTGACCGATTACAATCCGAAAGGCGTGCAAAAAGCCGGTACCACCATTGAACTTTTTGTGAGCAAAGGACCGCAAACGGAAAGCAGTACCGATGAATCGGAAACACAGGACGACAGACCGAGCATGAGCCAGGTACGCGTGGATATCCCGGATGATGATGAATCACATTCTCTTGTCATCAAACGTTACACAAAAGACGGTAAAGAGTATACTTTGGCTGACTATCAAAACTTAACGGATGACTTTGTGCAAAATCTCGACTATGCTAAATCCGGCGACAGGATTGAAGTCATTCTTGATGGTACCACTGTTAGGGATGAAGTGATTAAATAGGGAGAGGCTATGGAAGGAAAAATCATAAAGCTGACAGGCGGTTTCTATACGGTACTCTCCGAGGACATAGAATATACTGCCAGGGCCCGAGGCAACTTTAGAAATGAAGCTATTAAACCTATTGTAGGTGACAATGTGGTCTTTCGTATGGAAAATGATCTGGGCTACATCACTGAAGTGCTTCCTCGACACAATGTATTAAAACGTCCTCAGGTTGCCAACGTAGATCAGGTGCTGGTGGTGATCCCAACTAAGGACCCTCAGTATAATTTAAACTTGGTAGATAAGGTTATTGCATCTTATGAAGATGAGGTGGATATTCTTATTGCGATTAACAAATATGACTTAGATAAGGACAGCGCTGAACACCTGCTTAAAATCTATCGGGGGGCAGGCTTTAAAACCTTCCTCATATCTTACAAGTACACTTTTACCATTGATCTGCTCAGAGAATATGTACGCGGCAAAACGACAGCTCTCTCGGGGGTCTCTGCAGCGGGCAAGTCGACTATTATCTCCAATCTCTTAGGTAAGGAGATTAAAGTAGGCGGGGTGTCGGAAAAGACACGGCGAGGGGTGCACACTACTCGTCATGTGGAGATTTTCTCCGGAAGTGACGCAACCTTTATCTTTGACACACCAGGTTTTTCCAGTATGAAGCTGGATATTGGCCCCGCCGATCTGCACAACTATTACCGAGAGTTTAGAAAATACAAGGAAGGCTGTCGATTTATGGACTGTAAGCATATTCACGAGCCGGATTGTGCTGTGAAAGAGGCGGTTATGGCAGGGATGATTTCGGAAGAACGCTACGACACATATTTACAAATCTACAATGAATTATCAGATGAGGAGCGAAAATGATAGCACCATCCATTCTTTCATGTGATTTTTCCAACATGAAGCAGAATTTTGATGTCTTAAATGAAGGACCTGCCGATTATGTCCATGTGGATATTATGGATGGCAATTATGTGCCTAACATCAGCTTTGGGCCGGATATTGTAAAGGATTTGCGAAAGCTTAGCACTATTCCCTTTGATGTGCATCTCATGATTGAACATCCGGAGCAGTATATCAATGTCTTTTTCGATGCCGGCGCAGATATCCTGACGGTTCACCCACAGACAACCGCCCACCTGAGCCGTACCCTCCAAGCGATTAAAGCAAAGGGCATTAAGGCAGGTATTGCCATCAATCCGGCAGAATCTCTGGATGTGTTGAACTATACGATTCAAGATTTGGATTTGATTTTAATTATGAGTGTGAATCCCGGTTTCGGCGGTCAGTCCTTTATCACGACGGCTTTGGATAAAATTAAGGCTGTTCGAAAGCTCATTGATGAGAAGAATCCTTCCTGTCTCTTGGAAGTAGATGGCGGGATTAAGTTGAATAATGCTCAGGCTGTTTACGATGCCGGCGCCGATATTATTGTAGCAGGCTCAGCTATCTTCGGAGCTACCGATCCTTTGGATGCACTGAAACAATTTCGTGAGCTGAGACCATGAAAGGACTTGTCGTTTCAGGGGGACGTGCTGTCAAAAAGGATCTTCTTCGTCGTTACTGTGAAGATGCCTACGTGATATGCTGTGACGGTGGGATTAAAAATTTTTATGGCACAGATTTAGTGCCAGATCTTATTGTCGGCGATTTTGATTCCATTGACGACATGGGAAAAGCTTTTGTTGCAGCGCACCGTATTCCAAGCAGAACCTATAAACCTGAGAAGAATTTTACCGACACCGAAGCAGCACTGGCGCTTGCTTTTGAAAACTGCGATAACATTGTGCTCTTGGCTGCAACCGGCACCCGCATGGATCACACTTTAGGGAATCTATTTAGTATGAGTCAGTATGGGCCGGGAAAGGTGACTCTGGTGGACGATCACAATACCATCCGCTATGTCGAGCCGGGGCGGTACACGTTTTCAAAGTCAGCTTATCAATACATTAGCGTTGTAGCCCTAACTCAAAGTCTCACTTATTCAACCGACGGCATGAAGTATGAAACGGATCACTTGAGCATAAAGTCTTGTGAAATGCGTGGAGTAAGTAATGAGATCTGCATGGAAGAAGGGGTTATCACTGTGCATTCAGGGGCCGGGTTCATTATTCAGTCCAACGACTGATCCCTTCGTGACAATAAAAGGTTTAAGATGTGGTAGTCAATATCTACGTCTTAGACCTTTTTATTTGCCCTTTTATCGCCGACTCTTAGATACACAGGGCTGATTAAGATAGGGATAAATTATCAGGGGTTTTAAACGCTGGACAATGACAAGTGAAGCAAATTCAAACTGCCCCTCAAGTTCAATATGGTCATGGCTAAAAAATTGAAATATAATGAAAGGGAACTACATTTACAAGTTGCTTCACAGTATTGATAAATCTTTTTTTTTAACCTTGTGGTATGATAGGAGTAACATGATTATTATTGCATTAATCACAGGCCTTATCGTTGCAAAAATTAAATATCATGCTGATTTTTCGCGCTTTAACTACGGGGGCATGACGCTTTTAATAGTCGGCGTTGTACTCCAGGTGGTGCTAACGGTTATGACTCAGGTGTATATCCATCCGCTGACGGAATGGATTATTCGTCACTACACCCTATGGCATAGTCTCACCTTAGTGCTGCTTACGGTCTCCGTCATTCAGGCATGGCGCCAATCAAAAAATGTCGGCTATGGCAGCATTGCCCTTGGATTGGGGTTGAACACACTTGTGGTACTTACCAATGGAAAGATGATGGTGTCTTCGGAAGCACTATCTCGTTTAGAGCCTGTTAAAAGGGCCATTATTGCAGAGGGGCGATCTCTGACTCACGGGACTGCCCAGACCATTCGTTTTGAGGTGCTTGCCGATATTTTCTATCTGCCGTTTCCATTTTCAACGATTATTAGCATCGGCGATGTGATTATTTCAGTAGGGATAGTAATTACGCTCATTCTTTTTGGTAAACATCAGGAGTCGCTATGAATATACAGGAAATATTGAACTACATCCGAATACGAGATATCGTCGATATCTTTATTATTTCAGTTATCACCTACAACTGTTTGAAAATTTGGCGAGGGACTCGGGCCGAGCAGCTGGCCAAAGGAATACTTGTTGTGTTGATACTCACAAAGCTCAGTGAATGGGGCGAGTTTTATACCTTGTACTGGCTTTTGGAAAAGATTATGACTTGGGGGATTGTCGGCGTACTGATTATTTTTCAACCGGAATTGCGTCGAGGCTTGGAGTTCCTCGGGCGTTCCTCCAGTCCGTTTCGCGGCGGAGTTGATACTCAGGACGTCGTACCGACGGTCAAAGAAGTGGTAGATGCTATGGGATCCCTCTCCAGACAAAAGATTGGAGCACTGGTGGTGTTTGAACGCCAAACAGGCCTCAATGAATTTGTGGAAACCGGAACCCGTGTTGACGGAGAAGTATCCAGCGGCCTGTTAATCAATATTTTTATTCCCAACACACCCCTACACGACGGGGCAGTGATTATCCGTAATAATCGGATCGTGGCGGCATCATGTTTTTTACCGCTTTCAGACTCCAACAGTATTTCGAAAGAGTTGGGGACACGGCACCGAGCAGGTATTGGCATTACGGAAAAATCTGACTGCTTAAGTGTCATGGTCAGTGAAGAAACCGGTGCTATTTCTGTAGCTGAACAGGGAAAGATTTCACGCTATGTAGATCTGGATACCCTTACGACCATTCTATCCAAGCTCTATGCACCGCGTCTGACAAATCAATTTAAGTTCAAATTAGGTGGGGAAAAATGAAACGAAACACCATGCTCAAACTCATATCTGTACTCTTCGCTGTGTTTTTGTGGGCTTTTGTTCGCAGTGAGGTGGATCCGGAGCGCAATGAAGTGCTTCGCAATATCCCGGTGCACTATGAAAATTTAGCATCGATCAAAGATCGTAACTATGTCTTACTTTCCAACGCACAGCTAAAAACTGACGTCACGATATACGCTAAGAGTTCCGATTTAGCACGGATGAATGCGGATAATATTACGGCAACGGTGGATTTAAATGGCGTGCTCCCCGGAGAGAGCAGTCTTCCGGTGAAGGTGATTGTAGACAACACTGCTGTGCGGGTGGTAGAAAAAAATCCTGCGCGTGTGATGGTGCGAGTTGATGAAATGGTGAGCTCACAAGTGCCTGTAGAGCTAAAAACCACCGGTGATCCGAAAGAGGGCTTTATTCTTGGTGCGATTAAAGAGACCCAGGAAGTTACGGTCAGCGGACCCTCTACAGTTGTGAAATCCATTGATGCAATTCGTGCTGTGCTCAACATTGACGGATTGGATGAAAGTGCGGTGAAGTCAGGGAAGGTTGCAGCCTTTGATAGTGCGGGGAATGTGATTAATTCCGTGACCTTTGAACCGGAAGTGGTGGATGTGGAAGTGCCGATTCAAAAGACCAAGAACGTTCCTATTAAGCTGGTTGTTCGCGATGAAGCGTCGCTGATGCAAACGGTCAATTTGGAACCTAGCTCAGTCATGGTACGCGGCGATGCAAAGATCATTGATCAGCTCCAGGAGATTGTCACGGAGCCGGTCAATAGCTCCGAAGTTGTGGATCAAGTCAAAAAAGTGACGCTGCAGCTCCCTGAAGGGGTGCAGCCGGTCAATCAAGATTTGGAAATTCTGGCTTCCACTAATGTGATTGCAAACACATCGGAAAGTTTTACTTTCAAACCGGAGAACATTGAACTGAAGAATGTACCGAAGAATATGGAGGTAAAAGTACTCAGTCCTAATCTCAGCGTGACTGTAGAGAAACCCTACAGTCTGGAACCTCTTGAAGTTATCAGAAATGACTTCACTATTGAGCTGGATTTGCAGAATTTAAAAGAGGGAAAATACGAGCTCGAGCCGGCGGTTGAAGTGGCTAAACGTGTGGATATCAAAGCAGTTCATCCTGCAAAGATTGTCGTGGAATTAAAAGATAAAGGTATTTTTAGGTGACATATGACGAAAATATTATTAGTTGAAGACGAAGAATCTATTCGCAAATTTGTAAAAATTAATTTAGAGCGGGAGAACTATATGGTTCTTGAAGCAGGCACCGGTGAAGCCGGTATTGAAATTGCCCGCAGTGAAAGACCTGAAATTGTAGTCTTGGATGTCATGCTTCCGGGCATTGACGGCTTTGAGGTGTGCCAAGTTCTGCGCAGTGAATTCCCGGATCTTGGGATTATTATGCTCACAGCCAAAGCTGAGGATTATGATAAAATTATGGGTCTGCAATACGGCACGGACGATTATATGACCAAGCCCTTTAATCCTACGGAGCTGACCCTTCGCATTAAGTCTTTGGAGCGTCGCTTGGAAATTGAAGAGGTGAAAAGCGAAAGTATTATTCACCCTCCATTTAAATTGGACACGTATTCACGTCGCTTTTATAAAGACGGGGAAGAAATTATCCTCACTCCGACGGAGTATCAAATCATCAAATACTTTATGGAAAATCCTAAGAAGGCGTTGCGGCGCGATGATATTCTCACCAAGGTCTGGGGGGAAGACTTCCTTGGCGATTCGAAAATTGTCGATGTGAACATTCGTCGGTTGCGCTCTAAAATTGAACGCAATGCGGCAAAGCCGGAGTATATTGAAACGGTGTGGGGTGTAGGTTACCGTTGGTCAGAGGTATGATTTGAAAAATTCTGTCGGCGTCAAACTGGTACGAAGTTTTTTAATTATTATACTCTCCACAGTGCTCATTATCGGGGTCTTATTGGTTCTCGGATTTCAGGATTTTTATTATTCCAGCTTGGAGAATGAACTGACCTCAAGGTTGCTGGTCACGGTGCAATCTTTTGAAAATTTCTACTCGGAAAACGACATCAATGATCTCGTTTTGGAAGATTCGCAGTTGATCTGGGCAGCGAATGATGCCGAAATCCAGCTGTTGAATCCGGATGGGTATGTCATTTATGACTCGGAAGGGGCATTGCCTACAGAACCTATTGAAACGCCGGATGTTGTGGCGGCACGCAACAATAACATTACGGCCTTTGTTGGCATCACCAGTTCCAGCAGTGATAAAGTTATGGCAGTCACAGGACGTCTCAGCAACAATGTGAATGGCACGTTAGGATACTTGCGCTATATCGCCTCAATGCAAAATACCAATGAAGCTATGGTGCAAACGTCACTGATCATCTTAGGCCTTGGCATTGTTGTGGTTGCTATTACTACGATTATGGCCCTTATTCTGGCAAAAAGCATTGTCAGTCCTGTAGAAGAGCTCATCTCTGTTGCAAAAAAAATGGCCAATGGTCAATACAAAGTCCGAGCCACATTGGATACTGATGATGAGTTTGGTCAGTTGGGTTCGACGATGAATGCTATGGCGGAAGAAGTTTTAAAGAGAGAAGAGATAAAAAATGACTTTATTTCTTCCATTTCTCACGAGCTTCGCACGCCGCTCACGTCCATCAAAGGATGGGCGGTGGTGTTAAAAAGTGCCAAGCCTGAAGAACAGGAACTTGTTGCTGACGGGTTGAAGATCATTGAAAACGAGACAGATCGTCTCTCGAAGATGGTCGAAGAGCTCTTGGATTTCTCGCGCTTTATCTCCGGGCGGATTCGTTTGGAGAAAGACACGATCAATCTGACGGATATTCTCAAGGATATTGCCAAACAAATGCGGCCTCGTGCCGAGTTGAATAAAGTGGAATTCATTTCAGGTCTAAGTGACGGCAAGGCTATGATGGTAGCGGATGAAAATAGATTGCGTCAACTCTTTATCAATCTCTTGGACAATGCTATTAAATTCACCTCTGAGGACGGCTTTGTAAAATTCAGTTCTGCGATAGAGTCGGATCACATTGAAGTGTTGGTCACGGACAATGGCTTGGGGATCGATAAAGACGATTTACTCCATGTCAAAGAAAAATTTTATAAGGGTAAACACTCAAAAAGTCACAGCGGGATCGGACTTTCCATTGTCGATGAAATCACTAAACTTCACGAAGGGCACTTGGAGATCTACTCGGAGAAGAACATCGGGACTACGGTTAGAGTGACGTTATCACTTTTAAAGGAGGCTCAGAATGAGGAAACTAACTAGACTGTTTATCGTAGTGAGTCTCATTCTGTTATGCGGCTGTTCTATGATTCAAGACGACGGTATTACCGTCGAGCCGCCGGAGGTGAACCGCACGCCGATTTCAGGCAAGTGGACCGTAACGAAAGTTGTCTTTCTAGACGATGCTGTCCATCCTTTTGAATACAAGCGTTATGTGGGACGCGATGTGATCTTTGCGGCTAAAGGTGTGATCTTTGATAACTTTTATTATGACGATCCGTCTCTGCGTTCTAAGGTTGTCAATGCCGACGGATACCTTGAAAAAAATTATAAGGTATCCAAAAAACTTTTAGGTATGGACAGTGATCGTCTGGTTGTTGTGAATATTTACAATCAAAAAGATCTTATCTATCAAGTCCTCAAGACACGCTCGGATCAGGCTTATATGTACTACAACGGCGTCTTTCTTCAGTTGACGCGCATTGCCGATCATGTCTCGGATGAAGATTATGAGCACATTAAAAGCGTAGATCAATCCGAGCTTATCAATTTAAATGAAAAGCTGAATGAAAATTCTAAAATCAACGGTTTGCTCATCGGTTATAAATCCAATAACAACACTCAGTACAACTCGGTGTATTTAAAATTTGTCGGGGATACCTTGGAATCTCAAGGCGTTTACAACGGATTACTCATACCGAAGAATGACAGCATCATCAAAATGGATGTACAGAACGGCATACCTTATGCCAATCAGGACGGCGAAGATTTTGAAATGGGCAACAATCAGGCCATTGAACAGATTGAAATGCTCTTTGTGTCCGAAATGTATATCAGCTACTACGAAAAGCAGGCCGGAGAAGAAAAGTTGGTCTTTAAGTTTACCGACGATATCGGCAAAGAGAACCGTTTGGGACTGTCCAGCGTCACGAAAGGTAGTGGCGACGCCTTTAAAATATTTAGAGACTCGGCAAAAGAAGCGAACAACGGCAACGGATACATCAACGATTTAAATTTCGGAGTCACTCGCGATGACGGTAAGTTTAAAGTTATTGGTCTGATTTTAGAACGAAATGAGTCCGGAGATACGGTATCGTCGAAGATGATTGATGTCAATATCAGCGCAAATCAAATTATTGATGAGACTGATATGAAAGTGTCGATGTCTGATATTCGTGAAAGACTGCCTCTCGCACGAGACGCCATCTTCACGTCGAACAACAGATTTTTAGTCACTATGGAAAATGATAAGCTAAAGATTTATAATGTATATAATACGGAAGTAGGATCGAATCTTGTAGCTGAGATGGAACTTCCCGAAGATGCGACCATTGTAGGCATCCAACGCTTTGTGGGCAATACTTCAAACATTGTAGAACGCAAATTATACTAGAGGAGAACTATGAATAGAATCGTTGATATTGTAGGGAATAACACGGAATACATGGCCTTGAGCCTCTTTGCAATTTTGATTGCCATCATCGTCACGCTGATATTGGCAACTATTTCGAAGCAGTTAAAGTTTGTCAAGTATATTCCGGGTATCGTGCTGATCTTTATCGGTGTCTTTGTGTTATTTTCCGTTATCGGAGATCTTTTTAATCCCGCTCATGTCAATTCCATTGCCATCTTTATGATCGGCTGTGCCAGCGGCGTGGTCTCACTTCTCGTGGCCCTTATCGTCGGTATTATTCAAAAGTAAAGAGTAGCTTGCAACTAACTGGAGTTTTTGTGCTCGAGTTAGTTTTTTTATGGCCGCTTCCCTTTGCAAGGCCTCGGACTTGGATGAAAGCTTCTCATAATAGACCAGCTGTACCGGTGTGCGGCATCGTGTGTACTTGGCGCCCAAGCCTGAGTTGTGCTTTTTCACACGCGCTTCGAGATCCACCGTATAGCCGCAATAAAGACTGCCGTCCCGACATTGAAGAAGGTAGACGTAAAATTCATTCACAAAACTCACCTAATACTTTTTTTATAGCCTCATACGAAAAGCCTTTGTAGAGAAGATAGTTCACAGTTTTACCGTAGCGATTGGGGTCTGAAGGTTTTAAAGCATTGTATTTTCGTGCTGCAAATTTTCTTAAGTTCTCATTCGAAGCATCGCTGTCAAGAGACGCCAAGGCTTGATCTGCAATACTCTGGGGAATTCCTTTTTGACGAAGGGCCATGCGGATTTTATTGGGTCCGTAGTGATTGATGTGGACTTTATCATATACGAAATCTCGCGCATAGGCGGCATCATTGAGATAGCCGTTGTCAATCAGGTAGCTCAGAGCGTCCTCTGCGACTTCGAGAGAGAAGCCTTTGTGTTGTAAGTGATCTCGAGCTTCCTTGATCGTCTTGCGATTTAAAAGGAAGCGGCGCAGTGCTTTAAGCGCAAGGTATTTTTCATTGTCCCGAAGTATCTCAGGCAGACTCTCAGCATCCAGTTCCATGGATTTGTAAAGGTTGTAGCGCACAAGGGTATCTTCTGTGAGTTCCACAGGGCTGAGGCTGTCAAAGTAAACGGTATACGATTGTTGTTTTTTGTTAAATACAATTTTTTCTATGATCATTGAATCACCATAATCATTGTACCATGAAGGATTGGAGTTTAATTCACCGTTTTTTTGGATTATACTGACAAGCATAGAGTGAACAAAGATTGGCACGCTGATTACGAGCGTGACAATAACATTGGAAAGCACGGGACGAATCAAGGGATGCCATTGAATATTTTTTAAAACTATTTGGAATTTTAAACTGACAATTATGAACAGCTTTCTGCAAATTATACTGAGGGAAGAAAGCAGTTTAAAAATTATTTGGATCAGACTATTGACGATTGCGTGCCTATTAGAATCATTCGTCAAAATGAAAGAAACCTTGTGTTGAGCTGTGTTGATTAGTTTGGATGACTATAAGTTACAAGATAATGAATTTATTATGACACATCCTACTATTACAAAGAGCCTGTGAAACGAATGAAAGAAGTCGAAGCGCGTCATGAGTTGATTGAGGCAGACGATGAATCAACTGTCGGGGATGGAGCCTGGATTGAGTATCTCAAATGGCAATAGGAAGATAAAAACATTAAAGAGAATCAATGCGTTGCGTAAGGCTATTGATAGAAATGGAAAGTTCGGAATGAGAAAGCCGGAACCTTTAGGATTTGAAGTAAGTGGATTTTGGAGTAGACGAATTAATCTGGACTATCGACTTAGTTATCGACATTGAAGGTAATGTAATAAAAAATTATTAGTTGTAGAGGACATGATAAGTAGTCATTAAGACTGCTTATTTTTATAGGTTAGTGGTAATCATTTCAATTTTTCGCCTTTTGGCATTTAGATCAAAATTATAGAAAGATTAAAAAATAAAATATACTAAGACCTTTGATGATTACGTGGTGTTAATAATTATTAAACCATACTAAAATATAATAAAGTCAATAGAAAGAGCCTGTTAATTGTGGTATTATAGACACGACAAAAATAATGAGGTGTGCTATGTTTGAGATTATTTCCCAAATTTTAAGATATATCTTTATCATCATCATGTACCTTTTTTTGCTCAGTATTATTCGTTTGATTTATCTGGACATTAAAAGTATGGATGTGAAACGAACATATACTGACCGCGCTTATCTAAAAGTGGTGAATCGTTTGGATTCTTTGGATTTTAAAATGGAAGAGTACTATGTGCTGGGAACGCAGACAATTATCGGTCGTTCCAATCGCTGTGATATCACCATCAAAGATAAGTTTGTCTCTAAGGAACATCTGGCCATTCGTGAAGATGAGGGCAGTTATTTTATTGAAGATCTCAATTCCCAAAATGGGACTTTTCTTAACGGAGAAGAAGTCTATGACATTATGGAACTTCAAGACGGGGATAAGATCGGCGTGGGATTTATTCAACTGCTCTTTGTGGAGAATAGGGGGTAAGGATGCTTACTCGTGTGTTTAAAAGTAGAAAGCCGCGCAATCTTCTGTTGCTTTTTGAGATCTTGGCGCTGTTTTTACTCTTTTTATTAAACAACCAACATATTGACCGGTATATTGTCATTTTATTTTTCGGTTTGATTTCAGTGATTTATATTTCCAACTTTATACTTGGGAAAATTTCTTCCGGGGATAATTATATTTTCCTCATTGTTTCCATGCTCTTAACTATTGGTATTGTCACTATTTATCGATTGAATCCGGACACCGGACTGCGTCAATTGGTGTGGGCGCTTGTGGGGATATTGGTCTTTTATATCACCTATTTTGCCATGCGCGGCATAAGAAAGATTGAAAATTGGGCGCCTTTTTACTTTGTGGTGGCGCTTCTTTTATGCCTTGTGACCCTTCTCTTTGGGGTGGAGCGTGGCGGTGCGCGAAATTGGATTCAAATCACAAATGATATTCTCTTCCAACCTACCGAGTTTACTAAGCTGGCCGTCGTGTTTCTCATGGCATCGTATTATGCCAAGTATCAATATATGATTTCACGTCCCATCGCCTATAAGGCTCTTTTGCCTTTAGGGGCGGCGTATTTGCTTATCGGGTTTTTGTTCATTCAAAAAGATCTGGGTACTGCTGCGATTTTCTTTTGTATCTTTTCAGGGATTCAATTTATCTACGAGGAGGATCGGAAAATTATTCTTCTCAACATTGGGCTTATGCTTTTGGGGGCGTTGGCAGGATATTTTCTGTTCAACCACATTAGGGTCCGGCTGGATATTTGGTTGAATCCTTGGGATCCGGATAAGATTTACAACAGCTCAGCACAAATTGTTCAGTCACTGTTTGCCATTGCGGAAGGCGGCTTCTTCGGCACGGGGATCGGCCTTGGCAATCCGAAGCTTGTACCGGTAGGGATCAGTGACTTTATCTTTCCGGTGATTTGTGAAGAAATGGGAATTTTTGCAGGTATTGGCATTATTATGCTCTACTTGCTTTTAGCTTATCGCGCCATGAAGATTGCGATGGCACAGCCGGTGCTTTTTTATCGCATACTTGCTATCGGCATGGCCATTCTTTTTGCAGTACAGTGCTTTTTAAATATCGGCGGGGTAATTAAGCTCATTCCTATGACGGGACTGACGCTACCTTTTGTATCCTATGGAGGCTCATCCATGCTCTCCAGTTTTATTGCCTTAGGGGTGCTTCAGGTTACGAGTGAAGATTTGTCCTATAAATATGAGGGATATGATGAATTCAAAAGAAAATAAACGACTTATAGTTTTACTGTTGGGTCTTATAGCTATGTTTTTAGGCCTCATACTCTATCTTAGCTATTTCACCGTATTCGAAGCGAAGACGATTGTAGACCATCCGGCGAATCGACGTGACAGTATCAAAGTGGCAGGCATCAAGCGGGGTGCCATTTTAGACAGTAAAGGCAATGTCCTAGCAGAGACCGTAGGAGAAAAGTATAACTATACCCGTCACTACACCTATCCTCGAGCCTATTCTCACGTCATCGGTTATGCCTCGAAAACCAAGGGACGATCGGGTTTGGAAGCAACTTATAATGATGCTTTGCTGGGATTGAATTCCGGTAAGACACTGAAAGATTTGCAAGCCTTTTTTGATTCCGACATTGATACGGAAGTGGGGGACAATATGACGTTAACGACGAATTCCAACATTCAGGAGTTCGTGCGTGAAACGCTTATTGAAACAGATAAGAAGGGGGCTATTGTGGTGATGAATCCAACCACAGGAGCCATCCTTGCCATGGCAAGTTCTCCGGACTTTAATGCGCAAAATATCGACCAGGATTACAATGCTATTGTGGAACAAAATAACGGCGCCTTTTTCAACAATGCCATTCAAGGCGGCTATGCGCCGGGTTCGGTCTTTAAAATTGTTACGGCAGCTGCGATATTGGAATCCGATGTAGATCAAAGTTATGAGGATACCGGGGAAGAAGTTATTCTGGGTCGTGCCATTAAGAACGCCGGTGGCGAAAAATATGGCGACATTGATCTCAATGAAGCGTTCACCTATTCGGTCAATACTTACTTTGCCAATAAAGCGGTAGCTATAGGCAAGGATAAATTCACGGAAGTGGCGGAACGTTTTATGATGAACAAGGATATTGACTTCGATTTGAATTTGGCGACGTCTACATTTAAGTCTGAAGGTTGGGATCAGCACGCTCTGGGCAGTGCAGCTATCGGACAGGCGGACATTTTGACGACGCCTCTGCAAATGACCCTTATCACTAATGCTATTGCAAACCAAGGGAAAATTATGGCGCCATATCTTGTCGAGCGTATTACCTCCCCTGAAGGGGCTACGATACAAACTCATGAACCCACCGTACTGTCTGAAGCCATTACACCTGAAAATGCACAAAAGCTTGCGGAGATGATGGAAAATGTCGTCCGTCAGGGTTCCGGGCGAGGTGCACAAATTCGCCGCACAGCTGTTGCAGGCAAAACCGGTACTGCGCAAACGCGTCAGGCTGACGGCAGTTACAATGCATGGTTTGTCGGCTTTGCACCGGTTAAGGATCCAAAAGTATCTGTCGCAGTCATTTTACAGGATTCTGAAAAATTTGGCGGGGAAGTCGCAGCGCCTATTGCCGCCGACATTATGGAATTTGCTTTGGGAGAGTTGAACTGATGGAGTCGAAATATGTGGTTGCCATTGTCGCGGCAGCAGGTATGGGCAAGCGAATGAAAGCAGGCATCAACAAACAGTTTTTGACTTTGGAAGGTCAGGAGATCCTCGCCCGTACGCTTCAAAAGATAGAGGCGTCACCTTCTATTGATGAGATCATTATTCTCATTCAAAAATCTGATCGACACTATCTGGAACTTATTTTGAGAAAGCAGCCGCTCTCAAAACCCTATCAAATTGTCTACGGGGGTAAAGAACGTCAGGACTCTATCCACAATGCTCTGACGGCATTACCGGAGGAAGCTACAGTCGTCCTCACCCACGATGGGGCAAGACCTCTTGTGAAAGTGAACAAAATTGAAGAGGTCATCAATGGGGTAAGTATGACCGGAGCTGCTACCCTTGCCACACCGGTGAAAGATACTATTAAGGTGTCCCATAACGGACAGACTGTCGACTATACACCGAACCGCAAGGAGCTTTTTGCAGTGCAAACGCCTCAGGTTTTTTATAAAGAGGTGCTTTTAAAGGCCTATGCTCAGGCGTATAGAGAGCACTACTACGGTACGGACGACTGCTCTCTCGTAGAGAAGACAGGAGTCAAAGTAAGCATGGTGATCGATGACTTTTCCAATATTAAAATCACTACACCGGAGGACTTAATTCTGGCTGAGGCATTACTTAGGAGTGACATATGAAAATAGGGATTGGGTATGATGTACACAGATTTGCAGAAAATCGGGACCTTTATCTTGGCGGCATCAAGTTTGATTACCCGTTGGGTCTGTTGGGGCACTCCGATGCGGATGTGCTGATTCACGCCATTATGGATGCCGTGCTCGGTGCCCTTGCCTTAGGTGATATCGGTAAACTGTTTCCGGACACGGATCCCGCTTATAAAGATATTGATTCTAAAAAGCTTTTAGCACGCGTCGTTCACGTGATGGAAAATGAAGGGTACTGCATCGGCAATGTCGACAGCATTGTGATCTGTGAAGCACCGAAGCTTAAGGACCACATTCAAACCATTCGAGAATGTTTGGCGTCTTTATTACATACCGACATGGGCAACGTATCGGTCAAGGCGACGACGACAGAACAACTTGGTTTTGAAGGTCGCAGAGAAGGCATTGCCGCACAAGCGGTAGTGCTCTTGGAAAGGAGATAATATGAAATTTTTTATTGACACGGCAAATGTAGATGAAATCAAAGAGATTAACGACTGGGGGATCCTCGACGGTGTTACGACCAATCCGTCTTTGATTGCAAAATCCGGACGAGTTTTTGAAGACGTGGTCGAAGAGATTGCAAAAATTGTCGACGGTGCCATTTCCGCAGAAGTCACGGCAGAAGATGCGGACACGATGGTGGATCAGGCCCATGAGCTGATTAAACTCGGAGAGAACATTGTCATTAAAATTCCCATGACCGACGAAGGACTTAAGGCTGTGAAAGTGCTCTCCAAAGAGGGCATCAAAACCAACGTGACATTGATCTTTTCGGTCAATCAGGCTATCCTTGCCGCAAAAGCCGGCGCCACCTATGTCAGTCCTTTTGTCGGACGTCTGGATGATATCGGGGAAGATGGTATGAACTTAATTCGTGATTTATCGTATATCTTTGACCGATACGATATTCAAACTGAAATTATTGCAGCTTCAATTCGACATACTGCTCACGTTCGGGAATGTATGCTTGCAGGAGCACATATTGCCACTGTACCGTATAAAGTATTTAAGGGGATGCTCAACCATCCGTTAACGAATTCCGGTATCGCAACATTTTTAGAAGATTTCAAAAGTGTAAGCACAAAAGGAGAATTTTAATGAACAGAAATCTGGCAATCAACTTAGCACGAGTGACGGAAGCAGCTGCTTTAAATGCGGCAAAATTTTTGGGCAAAGGGGACAAAAATGCCGCCGACGGCGCAGCCGTCGATGCGATGCGTCGTATGTTGGATCAAATTGAAGTGGACGCTGAAGTGGTTATCGGCGAAGGCGAAATGGATGAAGCACCGATGCTCTATATCGGCGAAAAAATTGGGGAAGGCAAGCCCAATGCCGATAAAGTGGATATTGCAGTAGATCCTGTGGATGGAACGACCGCCGTGTCAAAAGGTATGAACAATGCCATTGCGGTACTCACCATGGCACCTCGCGGCTGTTTGCTCAATGCACCGGATGTGTATATGAATAAGATTGCCTGCGGTCCCGGAGCTAAGGGACAAATCAACTTGGACGACTCTCCAACGGACAATATTAAACGCGTTGCCAAGGCCTTGAACAAAAATATTTCCGATATCACGGTAGCTATTTTGGATCGCCCGCGCCATGCGGACATCATTGCTGAAGTTCGCAGTCTCGGCGCACGGATTAAGTCGGTTTCAGACGGGGATATTGTCACTGCCATTGAAACCTGCTTTGACGAGAGCGGCGTGGATCTCATACTGGGTAGCGGCGGCGCTCCGGAAGGGGTTATTGCAGCAGCGGCTTTGAAGTGTCTGGGCGGCGATTTCCAAGGCCGACTTATGCCGACTGACGACGAACAACGTCGCCGCTGTGCTGAGCTGGACTCCGATTTGGATAAAATTTATGGTATTGACGACTTAGTCAAAGGTGATGAAGTAGTCTTTTCCATGACCGGCGTCTCTAAAGGAGAAATTCTTGACGGCGTGAAATTCGGTGCCGGCGATCGTGCCACAACAGAAACGCTAGTGATGCGTTTGCCAAGCGGTACGGTCCGTCGGATTCAATCCGAACATCGCCTGGATAAGAAACCGGAATACGCAAAATAATGCAATCAACGTATAAGAATATCGAGGTGTTAAAGAATAAATCCCTTCAGGACCTCAAAAATATCGCCGTGTCTATGGGACTTGAACCGCATGAGTCCCTTAGCCGCGGCGACTATTATAACTATATTACTCACGGTATTATGCCCACCATCACATCATTTTCTTCTTACGATTTAACGGCGAAGTCACTCAAAGAACTGAAAGAGATCGCCCTTTCTTTGAATATCTCAAGTCCCTACAAGTATAAAAAAGCAGCACTGATTGAAGCGATACTGCACAAACAAGGCACCTTTTCCATCTCCGATTACATGGAAAGTCAATTAAAAGCAGTGGACGTGGCGATGTTGAAGTCTATGGCGTCAGAGCTTGGCGTGACACTTAAGACGCAGAGCACAAAAGAACTCATTGACGCCATTGTGACGTACAACCGTTGGACAAAAGAAACATTTGACAAGACGCTTGAGCGCATAAAAAAAGAGGCGGTGTCGCGAGAGGACATTGATACATCGTCGTTGTCCGACAATGCAACAGAATTGGTACAGGATTTGGATACGCTCAATACCACGTCCGGTATTCTTGAGATTTATCAAGACGGTTTTGGCTTTTTGCGGCGAGAGAACTACCAGGCTTCCGACGGCGATATTTATGTCGCACCCAGTCAGATACGCCGCTTCCGGCTTCGTACCGGCGATGACGTGGTCGGCGTGGTGAAGCCGAACGCTGAGGGTGGCAATGCACTGATTTATATCAAGTCCGTCAATGGGATGAAACCTTCTGAAAGTGCTCGCAGACCGCACTTCGACCGCCTGACGCCGATATTTCCCAACAAGCGCCTGTATTTGGAACACGGTGACGCTGTGGCCGTGCGGATGATGGATCTCATCGCGCCTATCGGTAAAGGCCAGCGCGGACTTATTGTGTCATCGCCAAAGAGCGGCAAAACAACGATGCTCAAACAAATTGCGTCGGCGATTACCGCCAATTATCCCGATGTGCATTTGATGGTGGTTTTGGTGGATGAAAGACCGGAAGAAGTGACGGATATGAAACGTTACATCAACGGCGAAGTGGTCTATTCCACCTTTGATGAGGAGCCGAAGAATCACATCAAAATCGCAGAAAGCGCCATTGAGAGGGCGAAGCGTCTCGCGGAGAGTAAGAAAGACGTGGTGCTTCTCTTAGATTCCCTGACGCGGCTTACCCGAGCCTATAATATGCTCACGCCGCCGAGCGGCAAGACCCTCTCCGGCGGATTGGATCCGACCTGTATGTACAAGCCGAAACGACTTTTCGGCGCGGCGAGAAATCTCGAGGAAGGCGGCTCCATTACCATTCTTGCCACAGCTCTTATTGAAACCGGTTCACGGATGGACGATGTGATTTATGAAGAGTTTAAAGGCACGGGGAATATGGAAGTTCATCTCAGCCGCACCCTTTCAGAGCGTCGGGTATTTCCTGCCATGGACATTTTTAAATCCGGGACACGCAAGGAAGAGCTGCTGTTTGATCCGTCAGAGCTCAAGTTCTCATGGTCACTGCGTCAGGCTATGCAGCAGGACAATAGTGACAGTTTAACCGAGCGCTTTCTTGAGACGGTGCTCGCTTACAAGAGCAATGCGCTCATGCTGGAAAAGCTGAAAGAGTTTAAATGGAAATAAAGTATATCGACAGTAAAAGCAACAAGCTTTTCAAATATCTGAAAAATTTCAAAAAGAAAAAGTATCGCTACGAAGCCCGGTGCTTTATGATTGAAGGTATTGTGGTATTAAAAGAAGCCTTAAGCTACAGCACGCCCCTGTATACGGTGACGACAGAGGCCATGCTCGATCAGGTGAGAGCTGTCATCGACGGAACCATTCTGGTGGTGTCTGAAGCCCTTCTTAATGAGCTGTCCGATACGCAGTCGCCGCAAGGCGTCATCGCTTACTTTCCCTTTGTCCATACATCGGAGCTTCCTTCATCCGGACGGTTTATTCTTTTGGATGACATTCAGGACCCGGGTAATGCGGGAGGCCTTATCCGATCTGCCGACGGATTTAATATGGGCGTGATCATGACACCGGCATGTGTGGATATCTATAATCCCAAGACGGTGCGCTCTACGATGGCATCAATCTTTCGGACACCGCTGATTATTCTAAAGAGCAAGAGAGAACTGGCGGCCTTGAAAGGTCGGTTTGACATCGTGGTCACTGATGTGGTCGATGCCGAAAGTTCGGTAGACTTTCCTTTTAAGAAGGACACCGTTGTGGTGTTGGGGAATGAAGCCGGGGGCGTGAGCGACGACATCAAAGCCTATGCTGATGCCACGGTCCGCATACCCACCGAGGGTATTGATTCCCTCAATGTGAACGTGGCGGGTTCCATTCTCATGTATGAGATGCAGCGATGATTCTTCTGGATGAGGCCGCACGACATCTCAAAGCATCGTTGAAGGACATGGACACTGTCGTGTTGACGCCTCGGCTCTCACAAGTCTATGCAGGGATTAACGGCCATGCTGATCTTCTGGTGCACAAGCTCGACGACAGCACTTTAGCTGTGGCGGCGGAGTGTACCGACTTTTTCAAAAACTTGGGACTGCATTACAACGTCATGCCCATTGAGGGCATAGCGAGCCCTTATCCGGGCCATGTGCAGTTAAATATCGCCGTCTTTGGGAAATGGGTTATACACAATATGAAGGTGACCCCAGAACCTGTCCGTGCATTTTACGAGCGTCAAGGCTACCATTTCATTCACGTGGCACAAGGCTACACGAAGTGCAATCTGGTCGTGGGAAGGCGCAGCCTCATCACTTCAGATGTGGGTATCTACAGGACACTGAAAGACATCGCGCCCATCCTTCTCGTGGAATCGGAACATGTGGCGCTGAAAGGATTTAACTACGGGTTTCTCGGCGGTGCATCAGGGCTTATTAACGACACGTTAGTCTTTGCCGGATCTCTGGAAAGACATCCGTCTTATGCCCGTATCGTAAAATTTTTAGATCGGCAGGGTGAAAGTTGGACGCAGCTTCAAGGTCCTCTCGTGGATGTCGGCACACTGATTCAAATTTAATTTGACATTTTTCAATTTTGGAGTATACTCTAATTTAGTATAACGTTGAAGGGACGAGTAATAAGGGATGCTTTTTCAGAGATAAGCCGGTTGGTGCAAGGCTAGAAGTTAACTTATGAAAACTAACCCGGAGTTCTTCGGTAATGCGAAGCGTAGAAGTTGCGATAAAACTTTTGAGGAGCAATGAAGGTGGAACCACGGTCGATCGTCCTTTGGGATGATTGGCCTTTTTTATTGGAATCACTCGTTTTTGGGAGGAATTATGAAAATTACACTACCTGACGGCGCAGTAAGAGAATACGATGCGCCAAAATCTGTTAAAGACATTATTTTAGACATTTCAGCAGGCCTGGAACGTGCAGCCGTGGGAGCTGTCTTTAACGGCAACATTCTCGGTAAGTCGGACACCGTTGATACAGACGGCGATTTTAAAGTCGTCAAATTTGAAGACAAAGAAGGCAAACACATCTTTTGGCATACCACATCGCACGTGATGGCTTATGCGATTAAACGGTTGTTTCCCGACACAAAATTTGCCATCGGCCCGGCTATCGACAACGGCTTCTATTACGATTTAGACACTGAACACCGCTTCAGTCCGGAAGATTTAGAAACCATTGAAAGTGAAATGAAGAAGATTGTCAAAGAAGGTTATGACGTTGAGAAGCTGTCACTGCCTCGCAGCGAAGCTGTTGAACTTTTCAAAAACGACAATCAGGACTACAAATTGGAACTCCTTGAAGGCTTGGACGATGACACCGTAAGTCTCTACCGTATTGGAGAATTTGTCGACCTCTGTAAGGGACCGCATCTGGATACCGTTAAAAACATCAAAGCTATCAAACTGCTTTCCATTGCAGGTGCATACTGGAGAGGGGACGAAAATAATAAGATGCTGCAACGTATTTACGGCATCTCCTTTGAAAAGAAATCCCAACTGGATGACTACGTCACACGCATTGAAGAAGCGGAAAAACGCGATCACAGAAAGCTTGGCAAAGAGCTGAAACTTTTTACCATGCACGAAGAAGGTCCGGGATTCCCATTCTTTCATCCGCACGGTATGCTGGTTCGCAACGAATTGCTGAACTGGTGGCGCAATGTGCTGCTGAAGAACGGCTACGGTGAAATTCAAACGCCGATTATCCTCAATGAAGATCTTTGGCACAAGAGCGGTCACTGGGATCACTATAAAGAAAATATGTATTTCACCAAGATTGACGGCGATGACTATGCGGTGAAGCCGATGAACTGCCCGGGCTCTACCATTGTCTATGCATCTGAGCCTCACTCTTATCGTGACTTGCCGATTCGCCTCAGCGAGTACGGTCAAGTTCACCGCCATGAGTTATCCGGTGCACTTCACGGTTTGTTCCGTGTCCGTACCTTCACTCAAGACGATGCCCACGTGTACTGCCTGCCGTCTCAAGTCGAAGAAGAAGTATTCCGTCTCATTGACTTGGCAGACTTCCTCTATACCACGTTCGGATTTAAATACACCATGGAACTTTCCACTCGTCCGAAAGACTACATGGGCGACCTGGAGTCTTGGAATGCGGCGGAAGACGCATTGAAGCAAGCCCTTGAAAAGAAGGGTCTGCCATACACCATCAATGAGGGAGACGGTGCATTCTACGGTCCAAAGATCGACTACCATCTGGAAGATGCCATCGGCCGTACATGGCAATGCGGCACCATCCAACTTGACTTCCAAATGCCTGTCAACTTTGATTTGACTTATGTCAATGAAAACGGCGAAAAAGCACGTCCCGTCATGCTCCACCGAGCGCTCTTCGGTTCTATCGAACGATTCCTCGGCATTCTCATCGAGCACTTTGCAGGGAAGTTCCCGCTTTGGTTGGCGCCGGTACAAGTTGAGGTCATTCCTGTATCTGAAAAGTTTACAGAGGGTGCCAAGCACATTAAAGACCAGCTAGAAGCGGCAGGTCTTCGTGTCGAACTGGATGAACGCTCTGAAAAAGTCGGATATAAGATTCGCCAAGCTCAAATGCAAAAGATTAACTATATGCTAGTCGTCGGGGAACAGGAATTGGAAAGCGGCAAGCTCTCGGTACGTCGGCGCAACGGCGACGAACTCAAAGACGTAGCCATTGAAGACTTTATTAAAGATTTACAAAAGGAAATTCAAGATAAAACTATTGATCCGGAGTCGTTATTAGTTAAATAAATGACGTGCAAAGATTGGCAAACCTGAGACCGTTCGGGTTTGCCTTTTTTATATCTGAGCACTTAGTTGACTCTTGTGTCAAAGACCGGTGCAACAGAGCGTCTTACACAGCTCGGGTATAGAGAGTCACATCGTTTCTCAAACATCAGAAGAAGACGGATAGCTTCAGGACACCATTTTTCTTGCGGCATTACAGTAAAGGAACAGTTGACAATACGCCGCACTCACAGCTATAATAACAATCAGAAAAGCGTATTACTGCTTCATCAGTGACGGCTATTGTCGTAGTCAACGAGCTAATGAGACCCGGTAAAATTTTCGTAAGAGGATTTTTCCGGGCTTTTTTATAGTTAAAGGAGGTTCACATGAAGATTACAGCCATTAAACTCGGGCGCATTTCCGTGCCCCTAAGAGTTCCGTTTAAGACAGCCTTAAGAACGGTGGACAGTGTCGAAGATATTATTGTCGAGCTTCATACCGACACCGGAGCGATCGGATACGGCGAGGCGCCGCCGACGGGAGTCATCACCGGAGAAACTCACGGCTCCATTATCGGAGCCTTTAAAGACCACATTAACAAAACCCTTTTAGGTCGGGACGTAGATGATTTGGAAAATCTGCTTCAGGATTTAAACAAGTGCATTGTGGGCAATCACAATGCCAAGGCGGCGGCGGATATGGCGATCTATGACCTCTACGGCAAGCTTTATAATGTGCCGGTTTACAAGCTTTTAGGCGGCTCGAGAAAGACGCTCGAAACCGACATCACCATTAGCGTCAATGATCCGCAGGAAATGGCTCGAGATACATTAAACGCCGTTCAGCGAGGCTATACGGTGCTTAAGACCAAGGTGGGCGTCAATCCGGCTTTGGACGTGGAGCGGCTTAAAGCGGTGCGTCAAGCGGCAGGGAAAGACATAAAGATTCGCATTGACGCCAATCAAGCGTGGCGTCCGAAAGAAGCGGTGAAACTTTTAAATCAAATGGAAGCCTTGAGTCTGGACATCGAGTTGGTGGAACAGCCGGTGGCGGCCCATGACATTTCAGGTCTCAAGTATGTCACCGAGCGTTCGCCAATTCCTGTGCTCGCCGACGAGTCCGTCTTTTCTCCTCAGGATGCCATGACCATTTTACAGCATCAGGCGGCGGATATGATCAACATCAAGTTGATGAAGTGCGGTGGGATTTACAATGCCCTTAAAATAACTACAGCGGCGGAACTTATGGGCGTGGAGTGTATGATAGGCTGTATGCTTGAAGCGAAAGTCAGTGTGAACGCCGCCGTCCACCTGGGGTGTGCAAGACAAGTGATCAGCGCCGTGGATTTGGACGGGCCGGTGCTGTGTAAAGAAGATCCCGTTGTAGGCGGTGCCGTCTTTGATGAAAAGAAGATTACGGTGAGCGACGCGCCGGGACTGGGTATCTCAGGCATCAAGAACATCGTGTATATTGACTGAGGAGGATCTTATGGTAATTACAAATGGATTTACTTACATCGCCTTTTTAATGATGATTGCAGGGTCGCTTCTTGCTCTGGAAAAGTATACGAAGTGGAAAGTCTTTAACATTGTACCGCCTCTGGTCTTCATCTATGTCCTCAACATGATTTTTTGCACCGTGGGGCTGTACGATTCGGAGGGCGTCTCAACAGCTTATAACGCCCTGAAAAACAACTTGCTCTATGCCATGATTTTCGTCATGCTCCTACGCTGTGATTTTAGAAAGATGGCGAAGCTCGGCGGACGCATGGTGGCGATTTTTCTCGGCGGATCTCTGACCCTCTTTGTCGGCACTGTCGTGCTCTATCCGCTGTTTAAAGGCGTCCTCGGGACGAATACCTGGGGCGCTGTGGCGGCACTGTACGCCTCATGGGTGGGAGGCTCGGCCAACATGGCGGCGATGCAGGCGGCGCTTCCTGTGGACTCCGGTGCATTCGGCAGTGCCCTGGCACTGGACACTGTGTGTTATTCACTGTGGATTGCGCTGTTACTCCTCGCCGTAAAGTATGAATCCAAGTGGAACAAAGCGACCAATGCAGACACCTCGAAACTCAACGCCATTGCAGAAGCTGCCGCAAAAGAAGTCAATAAAGACAAGCAGAAAGCTTCAGCGGCGGATTGGATTTTCTTAATCGGCCTCTCACTTATGGTGTCTGCCCTGACCCAGATGGCGGGAGAAGCGATCAACACTTCGCTCACTGAGATGGGCCTCGATATGTTCGGCAGCGGCACGATTGTGACCGTACTGGTTACCGTCATCGGTCTTGTGGCGGCGCTAAGCCCCCTTGGCAAACTCCCTGCCGTAGAAGAGCTCTCCAGTGTGTACCTCTATGCCGTAGTATCCCTCTTGGCATCCACAGCGTCCATTACAGCACTGGTTGCCGCGCCGATGTGGATCCTTTTCGGACTGGGCATTTTGCTCATTCACACCGTGCTTATGTTTTTGCTCTCCAAGTTCTTCCATTGGGATCTTTGCATGGTCTCCACATCATCCCTTGCCAACATCGGCGGTTCAGCCTCCGCGCCGATCATTGCCTCGGCGTACGATCCCGCCTTTTCGGGTATTGGTGTACTAATGGGCGTGCTCGGAGCGGCAGTGGGCAACTTCTTTGGACTTGCTATGGGCGCTGTGCTCCAAATGCTCGCTTAAAATCATGGAGGAGTGGTGACTTGTGTCCGTGGAAACCTTAAAGAGAAAACTGCAAACGTATATCGCAACGTGTCACGGCACGGTGGCTGTGGCATACAGGGACTTAAAGCAGGGTGATGAATTTAGCATAAACGGCGGCCTGCCTATGCCGTCAGCCTCAACCATCAAACTCTTGATCATGCTTGCGTTTTTTGAGCGTGTGGAGCGAGGAGATTTTGCATGGGAAGATACTGTCGATGTCTCTGACGCTTTGCGGACGGCGGGCGATGGTGTGCTCCAATTTTTAAACCATGGACAGGCCTACACCTTCCGAGACTTAATGACCCTCATGCTCATGGTCTCCGACAATGAAGCTGCCAACTATTTCATCCACATTTTAGGCAAAGAGTATATCAATGAGACAGCCGCGAAACTTCGTCTCCATGACACGCAGCTGAATCGCAACATGATGGAGTCTATTGATGACAATCGTCGGGACAATTGGATTTCTGCACGAGACATGGCGACGCTGCTTCACATGATCTATCAGGATGTGCTGTCACGAGATGACCTGACGTGGATTCGCAGCGTGATGTGTGAGAGCGTGCAGCAGGATCGGCTTTTGCGCTATCTGCCGGCCCATGTGACATCAGCTCATAAAACCGGGGACTTAGATGGCATTGAACACGACGGCGGCATTGTCTTCACCGATGAGGGGGACTATATCCTTGTCGTTCTCACACGAGACGTTACGTCCCGGAGTGAAGGCAAAGACATCATCGGGAGGATATCACAGATGGTCTATCATAGCCACAGCCATAGCGGCAAACCGGATACCATCTATATAACCGGGGAAGCCAAGACAACCACGCACAACGCCATCACAAAGAACTACGGCTCGTTTTTCATCGCCTTTGAAGTGGCGCCGGATGATCACACCATTGTCGCCGTGGAAGGCACGGCATCTCTTAAGCTTACCAAAAATTTTATTTCCGGACTCTTTCTGGGACGCAATATGATTGCCGACGAACAACAGATCCTGGACGACATCAGCGCACGGTATTTCGGCTCGTCGGAGAAAGCCATCAAGGCGGCGTACGTCGACGCGTTAAGACGCTATGAGAAAATCGTCGGTAGTGTCAAAGAACCGTAACCACAGGGAGTTCGCGGACATGCCATGTTGTCATATCAAACAATGTGATAAAGCGATTAAGAATTTCTTAGTCGCTTTTTGTTTTGAGAGGACACGGTATCGGTACTTTCACCGTCTTTATTCATGCTCCGGTCGAGAACGGAGACCACCATGGCTTTTCCCATCGGTATCCTCGCGCAGTCTAAGATGTGCTTTCTTCGTGTCAGTGTGTGGGTGTTTGAGAGGCGGGATATCCTCGAATAAAGACGCCGAGGTCAGTTCGCTGAGCGAGGAATAAGCCAAAACTCACCTAGCTTGAAAAAACTATAAAAAAAACTGAGGTATCGTGAAAAAGTACTAGGCAACGCGGTAAAAAAGCATTATAATTTGGGAGTAAACTACAGAAAGGGTGGACAGAGATGACTGCTATCGGTACAATCTTCAGACGGACAGACGGACAGACGGACAGACGGACAGACGGACAGACGGACAGACGGACAGACGGACAGACGGACAGACGGACAGACGGACAGACGGACAGACGGTAATCTTTTTGTGCGCCCACATAGAAGCGGCAAAGTAGACCTTACATAAGAGGTCTATTTTTGCCGCTTTTTTTATTGAAGGAGGGACTATGAAAAAGAAAATTGTCACGGCACTGGCGCTGTGGCTGTGCCTGCTCGTCACCGTCACTACCCACGTGTGGGCGGCTGAGATTGAAACCTATGAGATTTCAAGTGATGGCAGTGTACATATGGACTATAATGCGGAGGCGAAGACCGTTCGAGTGTACGGCAACGGTAAAATGGATAATAAGTTATGGGATGACTTCAAGAGGAATCACAAGGATTTTTTCGACTCACAACCATTCGTATCCATCGAATCCGGGGTACAGTTTCCGGATGATTCTTCTTATTTATTTAGTGAATTTGATGGACAGATTGATATAGCTGCCGACATTGATACCTCCAATGTCAAGAATATGTATGGGATGTTTAAGACGACGGCATTTATCAGTCTCGATGTGAGCAACTGGGACACCTCCAACGTGACAGATATGAGAATGATGTTTGGCGGAGCAAGATCGCCCAATCTCGATGTGAGTCAGTGGGATACCTCCAATGTCACAACTATGAGTTCAATGTTTGAATCTGCGCAATCCCTCAATCTCGATGTGAGTCAGTGGGACACCTCTAATGTCACGGATATGAAATATATGTTTGCACATACGAGATCGGTCAATCTCGATGTGAGTCAGTGGGATACCTCCAATGTCACGAATATGAGCTATATGTTTGCAGATACGTCATCAGCGAATCCTGATGTGAGTCAGTGGGATGTCTCTAAAGTTATAGATATACACGGTATGTTTTTTAATGCACAATCGGCTGATCCTGATGTTAGCCGTTGGAATACCTCAAATATTTTAGATATGAGTGAGATGTTTTCTTATGCATTAGTAGCCAATCCTGATGTGAGCAACTGGAATATATCTAATGTTGGGTCTATTGCAGGGATATTTATGAACGCGCCATTAGCCAATCCCGATGTAAGTAAGTGGGACACTGCTAATGTTCAATTTATGCATTATGCGTTTTACAATACGCCGTCAGCGAACCCTGACGTCAGCAAGTGGGACTTATCCAGTATTGAAACTATGAACGACATGTTCTATGGCGCTGAAAAAGTACAAAAAATAGATTTCCGCAACGCCAAGCTTACTGAGGTGAGAGATCTGGGCGGATTGGACAATACTAAGAGTTTAGAAGAAGTGTGGCTCAGCAAGATGACTGCCGGCAGTACTGACGTGGCACTCAAAGGTCCGTTTACCATTGACTATTACGACGCCGACGGAACCATCTATAAAACTGAAGAAAGTAACGACCAACGCTTTATCATCAGCGAGGAGGACGCCGCCACCGCATCTCAAATCCATCTCTATCTGACCAATCCGATACCGACTGAACCGGACGTTCCTGAGGAACCAACCTCATCGGGGTCATGGCTTGTGGCACCCCTTCCTGAACCGGCAAAAGACAAGGACACTGAAGTTCACACCGCCTACCTCACCGGCTATCCTGACGGCACCGTAATGGCAGAAGGCGAAGTCACCCGCGGTGAAGCCGCCGCCATGGTCCTTCGCCTGGCAGGCAAGAGCCTCACCCACGACGATGCCGTCTACCACGACGTGGACGCTAACGCATGGTACAGCGACTACGTCCTCACTGCCAAAGCCCTGAGCATGCTTGATGATAAAGACGGGAAGCTCCGTCCGAACGACGCCATCACCCGCGGGGAATTTGCCGCCATGCTCGCCGTCTTAGACAAAGACAGCACCGAACAAGCGACCTTCTCCGACATCGACGGTCACAAGTACGAAGCGGCCATTGAAAAAATCGCAGGGAACAAGCGCATCATCGGCTACGACGACGGGACCTTCCGTCCTGACGCGACACTCACTCGTGGTGAAGCCGTCACGATCTTAAACCGCATGTTTGACCGTGTGGCCGACGGCGTTGCCGTGGAAGACCACAGCGAGCTCAAAGCCTTCACCGACCTCAACGTCACCGACTGGTACTACTATGAGATCGTCGAAGCGGCGAACACCCACCGACTAGAACGCCGAGGCGGCATCGACGCCTTCGGTCGCCAATTGGAAAACTGGACCGACGTACTGTCCGTGGATGCAAACTAAGCTATAGGTTAAACTATCCCGACGTGGGACAAGAGACAAGTACTTTGTATTTGTCTCTTTTTTTGTTTGCAAGGGGATAGCACGCTCTTTTGCACCGAGAGAGGTCAGAATTCCCTCCGGAGCTATGGTGCGGCAGGGATGTTATATCACGGTCCCGTGACAATTCCGGTCATCAAAATTAGATTATTGTGATATACTAGTTCCCGTGAGGTAATTATGTATAAATCTGATATAAAACAATTAGCCGACGAGCTGATTAAGACCCGTCGACTCAGTGGCGAGAAGTTTGAACAACTTTTGACCCACCGGGACGTGGTGAAAAAAGAGATTCAACAGTCGGCGAAAGCGGTGACGACAAAGTCGTTTCACCGTACGCTTTATGTGCGGGGGCTCATCGAGATTTCCAACTACTGCCGCAACAACTGTTTTTACTGCGGCATTCGACGGGACAATGATTACGTGAGCCGGTATCGACTGACGAAAGATGAGATTTTAAAGAGTGTGAGACTGGGGACGGATATGGGGTTTAAGACCTTTGTGCTTCAAGGGGGCGAGGATCCGGGACTGTCCGATGCGTTTCTTATGGATGTGCTTGACAGCATTCATCACATCAATCCTGAGGCCGCCATCACGCTTTCCATCGGGGAAAAAGATACGGCGACGCTTGAGGCCTATAAAAGCCACGGGGCGGATCGCTTTTTGCTTCGTCATGAGACGAAAAACCGCGACCACTACTATCAACTCCATCCCGAGACGATGTCCCTTGAGAATCGTCTGCGGGCGCTATCGGATTTAAAGGCTTTGGGGTACCAGACGGGATCGGGGATTATGGTGGGCACGCCGGGACAGACTTATGCTACACTTGCGGAGGATCTGGTGTATCTCCATGAGCTTCAGCCGGAGATGGTGGGGATCGGGCCGTTTATTCCGGCAAAGCATACGCCGTTTGAGAATGAGCCGGCAGGCTCTGTGGAACTCACGTTGTTTTTGCTGTGTGTGCTGCGGTTGATGTTTCCCAAGGCTAATATTCCCGCCACGACATCGCTGAACACCCTCTCGAAAACCGGGCGGGACGATGCCATCACCTATGCGTGCAATGTCTATATGCCGAATTTAACACCCCCACGCCATCGAAAGGACTACGCGCTCTACGATGACAAGGCGTGTTTTAAAATAGAAGCTGCTGAAAACTTAGATGACTTAAAGGCTATCATGAAAGGATTGGGCCGAGAGGTTGTCATGGACCGAGGAGATTTTCATGTATAACAAATTGAGCAGTCGTGCCAATGAATTTATTGATCACGATGAAATTATAGCGTCACTGAACTATGCCAAGAAGAATAGGGACAATACGAAGCTGCACTACGAGCTTTTGGAGAAGGCGAAGTCGCTGAAGGGATTGAACCACAGGGAAGCGGCCATTCTTTTAGGCGCGAAGGATCCGGCGGTCATCGATGCCATGAAGGCCATCGCCAGAGAGATTAAGTTGAAATTTTACGGCAACCGCATTGTCCTTTTTGCGCCCCTGTATCTGTCCAATTACTGTGTCAACGGCTGTGTGTACTGTCCGTACCATGCCAAGAATAAGATGATTCCCCGGCTTAAACTGACTCAGGAGGAGATACGGGACGAGGTGATTGCCCTGCAGGACATGGGTCACAAACGATTGGCTTTGGAGCTTGGGGAAGATCCGGTACACAATCCGCTGGAGTATGTACTGGAGTCCATTCGCACGATTTATGCCACCAAGCACAAAAACGGTGCTATTCGGCGGGTGAATGTGAATATTGCCGCCACGGATGTGGCATCGTATCGCAAGCTGAAAGAAGTGGGGATCGGGACGTACATTCTCTTCCAGGAGACCTACAACAAAGACAACTATGAACAGCAGCACCCCACCGGACCGAAAGCCGACTATGCCTATCACACGGAAGCCATGGACCGCGCCATGGAAGGGGGCATTGACGATGTGGGACTGGGCGTGCTCTTCGGTTTGGAAAACTATCACTATGAGTTGGTGGGGCTTTTGATGCACGCTGAACACTTGGAAGCCAAGTTTGGGGTGGGGCCTCACACGATTTCCGTGCCCCGAATCTGCCCTGCCGATGACATTGATACGTCGGATTTTTCCAATGCGCTGGACGATACAACGTTTGAAAAAATCATTGCACTGATTCGCATCGCTGTGCCGTACACCGGTATGATTATCTCCACACGGGAATCCATGACTATGCGCGAGAAAGCACTGGAGCTTGGTGTGAGCCAGATTTCCGGAGGGTCACGGACTGCTGTGGGCGGCTACATTAAAGACATTGAAGAAAAATCCGCTCAGTTTGACGTGTCGGACACCCGCTCCCTCAATGAGGTGATTAACTGGCTCTTAGAGCTGGGTCATATCCCGTCTTTCTGCACGGCCTGCTACCGTGAGGGACGAACCGGCGACCGGTTTATGTCCCTGCTTAAGAGCGGTCAAATTGTCAACTGCTGTCATCCCAATGCGTTGATTACACTGAAAGAATACATGGAGGACTACGGCACACAGAGGACAAAAGTCTTGGGAGACGACGTGATTGCGAAGTCTTTGGACATGATTACCAACGACAAGGTGCGAGCTAAGACGGCGGCGTATCTCCAAAAGATTGAAGAGGGTGAACGTGATTTCAGATTCTAATATGCCATCGAAAGGCCTGCGTATTCACATCGGTATCTTCGGCGACACCAATGCGGGGAAGTCTACGCTGTTAAATCTTCTCACGGGGCAGGGGACGTCCTTGGTCTCGGCTCAGCCGGGAACGACCACGGACCCGGTCTATAAGGCTATGGAGGTGAAAGGCGTCGGACCCGTCACGTTCATTGACACGGCGGGGTACAGTGACGTTTCGGAACTGGGCGCACTGCGTATGAACCGCACGGAAAAGGTCTTGGAAGAGTGCGACATTTTAATTTATGTCGAGCGCTTTGAGGTCAATGAGGCGTTGCTGAAGTTTTTGACAGCGAGTAAGAAGCCTCTTATCAAAGTCAAAAATGGCGCGCAGAAAGCGGCGTATGTGCCTTTTGACAAAGGGCATGTGCTTGCTGCCCTCCAAACGGCGGCGAAACACCTGGTCAAAGAACGGCCGCTCTTTGATGGTCTGCTTCGTGGAGAGGAGACTGTGGTGCTGGTCATGCCTCAGGACATTGCCGCTCCTACGGGGCGTTTGATTCTTCCTCAGGTGCAAACGACGCGGGCGCTGTTGGATTTAAACTGTACGGTGATTTCCACCAAGCCGGAGCAGCTTCAAAAGACGTTAGAGGGTTTGCGGACGCCGCCGGATTTAGTCGTGACGGACTCTCAGGCTTTTCATGAAGTCTACCCTCGGATCGGTGAGATTCCCATCACGTCTTTTTCTATTTTGATGGCTCGAGCAAAGGGGGATATTGAAACGCTCGTGGCAGGTGCGAGGGTGCTCGACACCTTAGATGCCGACTCTAAGGTGTTAATTGCCGAGGCATGTACCCATGCCCCGCTGGAAGAGGACATCGGTCGTGTGAAGATTCCAAAGCTCCTTAGAGCACGGTATGGCGACATGACCATTGATTTTTCTCGAGGGCTGGATTTTCCTGAACCGTTGGACTATGACGTGGTCATTATGTGCGGCAGTTGCATGTTCAACCGTGCCCGAGTGCTCTATCGGATGGAGCAGGCGGCGAAAAAAGGGATACCTGTCACCAACTATGGTCTGGTTCTCTCTCATCTCCACGGCATTTTAGACAAAGTTATCTATTGAGTCGGGTGAGTGAGAGCGTGGCGAGACACTTTGGCAACGTGCCACACTAAATGAATAAACATATATTAAGGAATATCTTTATTTGTTGAAACCTCTCTGTTGTTGTACTAAAATAACAGAGAGGTGATTTTATGGAAACAAAACAACAAAAGAAAAAACGCACTTTTCCTACAGCGTTAACCGTATTATTTCTTGTGCTGGCCTTTGCCTGTGTCTTAACTTATGTCATACCGGCCGGTCAGTACCAACGCATGAGCTATAACAGTGACAGCGGCTTTTTTGAAGTTGTCGATCAAAGCGGCAATGTTACCGAGCTACCCGGTGAACAAAAGACTTTAGATGATTTGAATATTTCCATCACCATGGATAAATTCACCGGCGGAGACATCACCAAGCCTATCGCCGTTCCGAATACATATCAGTCTATCGAGAGCAATCCTCAGGGAATCGGCGCCTTTCTAAAAGCACCGATTGACGGGGTCGTGGACACTGCCGATATTATGATTTTTATTTTAATGATCGGCGGGAACATCGGCATCCTGAACGCTTCCGGGTCCATCAATGCCGGGATGGCGGCGTTGTCGAAAAAGACCAAGGGCAAGGAATTTCTTCTGCTTGTGGTCATCTATCTCTTGATTGCTCTCGGCGGTACGACTTTCGGTCTTGCAGAAGAGACCATAGCTCTGTATCCGATTCTCATGCCGGTCTTTTTTGCGGCAGGGTATGATGCCATGACGTTAGTGGCGGTTATTTTTATGGCGAGCAGTGTGGGGACGATGTTCTCTACGGTGAATCCGTTCTCCATTATTATCGGATCGACCGCTGCCGGCATCAATTTCAAATTGGGTCTGGGCATGCGGGTGATCGGACTGATCGGCGCATGCGTCCTCAATCTATTCTTTATCTATCGCTATGCGAACCGAGTCAAGAACGATCCATCCCGCTCTGTCGTGTCCCTTGAAATGGCCCATCTTCGTGAGCTTCAAAACGAATCGGAGGCGGACGGTGACTATGAATTCACCACATCTCGCAAGCTGACACTGCTCATTTTTATGCTCGGGTTCCCTATTATGGTGTGGGGCGATTTCACACAGGGCTGGTGGTTTACTGAAATGTCCGCTATTTTTATGGTGACCGCCATGTTGAATATGGTCATCTCCGGACTGGGTGAAAAGCAGGCTGTGAATACTTTTCTAGCCGGCGCGGCAGATTTGGTGTCCGTTGCCATTGTTTGCGGCGTGGCACGTGCCGTCAATATTGTTATGGACAACGGCATGATTTCTGATACTATACTGTATTATACGGCAAACTTTGTCGACGGCATGAACGGCGGTATCTTCTCCGTGGTTCACATGGGGATTTTCTCCATACTGGGACTTTTTATTCCATCGTCCTCAGGTCTTGCGACGCTTTCCATGCCAATTTTTGCGCCCCTTGCAGATACGGTCAATATCAGTCGTGACGTCGTCGTAACGGCCTATAACTACGGACAGGGCTGGATGGCATTTCTCACACCGACAGGCCTCATTTTGCCATCCCTTGAGCTCGCCGGTGTACCTTATGACAAATGGATTAAATGGGTGGCGCCGTTCCTCGGCGTTCTCGCCGTGTTTGCCATCATTATGTTAGTTATTGCAACGTATATTTAAATCTTGAGACAGGTATAAAGGAGATACTATGGAACCCATTGTTCAACGATTTTTAGATTATATTTCATACGAAACGACTTCAGATGAAAGCAGTACCACATGTCCTTCAACACCGGGACAATTGGTACTGGCAAAACACTTGGTTGAAGAGCTCAAAGCCATCGGCATGGATGAGGTGGTTCTGGATGAGAATGGATATGTCTATGCCACCCTTCGTGCCAATACGGACAAGACGCTACCGACAGTGGGTTTCATCGCTCATATGGATACTGCGCCGGATTTGAGCGGCAAAGATGTCAAACCGCAATTTGTAGAGTACCAAGGGGGTGACATCCCTTTGAACGACAAGTTCACCATGATGGAAAAGGACTTTCCTTTCCTGAAGGACCTGGTAGGTGAGACGTTAATTACGACGGACGGTACGACGCTTCTTGGTGCCGATGACAAAGCGGGAATTGCCATGATCGTGGATGCGATGGACTATTTGATCCGTCATCCTGAAGTGTCACATGGCACAGTCAAAGTCGGCTTCACACCGGATGAAGAAATTGGACGAGGCGCAGATTTATTTAACATTAAAGATTTCGGCGCAGACTTCGCTTTTACTGTTGACGGCGGTGCAGTCGGCGGACTGGAATACGAAAACTTCAACGCCGCCTCGGCACACATTGACATTCAAGGGAAGAATGTCCATCCGGGGTCTGCCAAAGATATTATGGTCAATGCGCTGTATGTGGCCATAGAGTTTAACGAGATGCTTCCGGCTCACGAACGCCCTGAGCACACTGAAGGCTATGAGGGCTTCTATATGCTGGATACAATTTCCGGAGCGGTGGACGGCGCGACGATGGAATATATTATTCGGGATCACGATCGTGAAAAATTTGAAGCGAAAAAAGCGCTCATGGAAGATGCGGCGGCTTTTATCAATAAAAAATATGGTGATATTCTCACACTGACGTTAAAAGACGGCTACTACAATATGCGGGAAAAACTGGAGCCTCATATGGAAATTGTGGAGCTGGCGATTCAGGCGATGAAGGATCTCGGGATTGAACCGGCGGTTGAACCTATCCGCGGCGGTACCGACGGATCTAAGCTCTCCTTTGAGGGGCTTTTAACACCGAATATTTTTGCCGGCGGGTATAATTTCCACGGACGCTATGAATTTATCCCTGTGTCTTCTCTGGGCAAGGGGAGAGATCTCATCGTAAAAATTGTGGAGAATCTTACTAAATAAATCCTGTTTTTAGAGTATTGGTGGATTTTGTAGTTGCAATAGACTATTCGCTGTGTTAAAATACTTTGAGTAACCGCTCGAACTAGGTTTTAAAATTTTACCTATTAGGCGAGTCTTGTAATGAGGAGGTGCTACAATGTACGCAGTTATTGAAACCGGTGGTAAACAATACCAAGTCAAAGTTGGGGATAAGGTTAAGGTTGAAAAGATTGAAGCCGCAGAAGGCGATGTTATCAATTTTGACAAAGTTCTCATCGTTGGCGGTGATGAAACTAAAATCGGACGTCCATACGTTGAAGGGGCAAAAGTTGAAGCTAAAGTGCTTGCACAAGCTAAAGACAAAAAGATCGTCGTCTTCAAGTATAAATCCAAGAAAAACGAACGTACTAAAAGAGGCCACAGACAGCCTTTCACTTTAGTAGAAATCAGCGCTATTAACTAATGATTGTAGTGACATTTTTTAAAAAGTCCGGACAGTTTTACGGGTTTAAGACCTGTGGTCATGCCGATTCTGCTCCTAATGGAGAAGATATTGTCTGTGCCGCTGTCTCTATACTCACGCAGACGATGTATTTTCATGCGTTGAATCAAGGTGTGCCGGAGTCGGAGATTGCCGATGAACAGCACCACGGATTTCTCAGTATACGGATTAAAAATGACCACGACATTGAGAGACTTCAACCGGCTTTTCACTTTTTGGAAGACGGTTTAAAGTTGTTAAAAGAAAATTATAGCGAATATATTAGCTTAGAAGATCAGGAGGTAAGTTGATGATTCAATTCGATTTACAATTATTCTCCTCTAAGAAGGGTGTTGGTTCTTCAAAGAACGGTCGTGACTCCAATTCAAAACGCCTTGGCGTTAAAAAGAGTGATGGACAACCGGTACTTAGTGGAAATATCATTGTGAGACAAAGAGGTACTAAGATTCATCCGGGAACTAACGTAATGCGTGGTTCTGATGACACTTTATTTGCCGTTGCCGACGGTATCGTGAAATTCGAAACCAAGGGCAGAGGTAACAAAAAGATAGTTAGCGTCGTAGCTTAATGATAAAGTCGTAGATCTCTACGACTTTTTTTCTTAGCATTTTCGTAACTATCTTAGAAAAAGCATTAAATTTTCATTGAAGAATCAATGTTATAATCATAAAGTGAGAGAAATATGTTTATAGATAAAGCAGAAATTAAATGTCAGGCCGGTCATGGTGGCGACGGTGCCGTAGCATGGCGACGGGAAAAGTATGAGCCGGCAGGCGGTCCTGCAGGTGGTGATGGCGGCAAGGGCGGGGATGTTATTGTACGCACCGATCCCGGTCTGCACACCTTGATGGATTTTCGATACAGTCGCATTTACAAAGCAGAAAATGGCCAAGGCGGCATGAATAAATTAAAGTACGGTCGAAAAGGGCAAGATGTAGTCCTTCGTGTACCGGTGGGAACGTTGATTAAAGACAAGGAGACCGGCGGTGTCATTGCCGATTTAAAGGAGCCTAATGCACAGTTTACTGTGTGTAAAGGTGGAAAGGGCGGCAAAGGCAATGCCAAATTCCGTTCGTCTACACGTCAGGCACCTTCTTTTGCCGAAGCAGGCACGCGAGGCGAAGCTCGGGACATTATTCTCGAGTTAAAACTCCTTGCGGATGTGGGACTGGTAGGCTTTCCCAATGTAGGGAAATCCACACTCCTCTCTGTAGTATCCGCCGCCGAGCCTAAGATTGCGAACTATCATTTTACGACTTTGGAGCCGAATTTAGGTGTGGTACAGCTGGGTGACGAGCGAAGCTTTGTCCTCGCAGATATTCCCGGCCTTATTGAAGGAGCCAGTCAGGGCATCGGACTTGGCGATGAGTTTTTAAAGCATGTGGAGCGAACCAAGCTTCTCATTCATGTCATCGATGCTTCAGGAAGTGAAGGTCGTGATCCCATCGAAGATTTTGAACTGATCAATCAGGAACTCAAAGGCTATAATGAAAAACTGGCGACGAAATCGCAACTGATCTTTTTAAATAAAATGGATTTGCCTGAGTCGAAAGCGAATGCTGAAGCTTTTCGCTTAGCCTATCCGGAGCTCACTGTCTTTGAAGGTTCAGCGGCAATGAATGCCAATGTGCGTGACTTGATGAATAAAGCCTATAACGAACTGCAGGCCATCGAGACGGAGGACTATGAGACGTATGATGTGGTCTATGTGGACAACAAAGAGCGCAAGGATGGCATTGAAGTCTATGAAGAACACGGTGACTACCATATTGACGGTCCGTACATTGACAAATTGTTACGCTCCACCAATTTCGGTGATCACGAGTCCCTTCGCTATTTTCAGGAGAACCTTCGTAAAAATGGCGTCATTGATAAGCTTAAGGACTTGGGCGTAGGAGAAGGTGACAGCGTCTTTATCGGCGAGTACGAATTTGAATTTTTTGAATGAGGTAACTATGATTACAGGAAGACAACGAAGCTATTTAAAAGGTCTTGCCAACGGCCTTTCTCCCTTAATTCAAGTGGGAAAAGGGGGCCTGACACCGGGACTTATTGATCAAATTGATGTGAGTCTGGAGGATCACGAGTTGGTGAAAATTACTGTACTGAACAATGCACCTGTTGAGGTGAAGGAAATTGTGGATGAGATTTTAGATGCCACCGGTGCGGAATTTGTTCAGAGTATTGGCAGTAAACTCACACTGTATCGGCCATCTAAAGAACACCCTACCATTGATTTGCAAAAGCTATGACAAAACGCTACGGACTTATGGGCGGGACGTTTAATCCGGTGCATTTGGGCCATTTGATGATTTCAGAGTACATCCGTGAAGAAATGCACTTGGATGAAATTATCTTTATTCCAACGGGTAATCCCCCTCATAAAGAAACCCTCGATGCCAAGCTTCGCTATGAGATGGTGAAGCTTGCCACAGACGAAAATCCCTATTTTAGTACATCAGATATTGAAACGACCAGGGAGTACACGTCTTATACCATTGACACTATTGAAGCTTTGGAAAAGCAATTGGATGGGAAACTTTACTTCATTATCGGGTCGGACACCTTGTTTCAGTTGAAGACCTGGAAGAAAAAGGAGAAACTTTTAAAAAAGGTAGAGTTTATCTGTGCCATTCGTCCGGATTATGTTTCGGAGCAGATTTTGGAGTTGGAGCTGAAGTACTTACAGGACAAATACGGCGCAGTGATTCACATTGTACCTACGCCGATGTATGAAGTGTCGTCTACCGATCTTCGTGGGCGGATTGCTGAAGGGAAATCTGTGAAGTATCTCATTCCCAAAGAAGTGATTGCATATATTGAAGAAAAGGGATTGTATCGATGAATGAGATCATTGAACAGGAAATTATCAACAGAATTGGAGACAAGCGATTTAAACACAGTCTAAGAGTGGCTGAGGAGGCCCGAAAGTTGGCGCTGTACTACAACGTCGACGGCGATGCGGCTTACACTGCCGGCTACTTTCACGACTGCGCCAAGGTCAAAGATGTGCGTCTGCTTTTACAATTGGCAGCTGAACATCACTTGGACCTCACAGAGGATATGAAACAGTCTCCCATGATTATTCATGGGTTTCTCGGTGCGAAGATGGCACAAAGCTGTTACGGGGTGATAGATCCCGAGGTCTTGGACGCTATGCGATATCATACTACGGGTAGAGCCAATATGAGCACTTTGGAGAAGATTGTATACATTGCCGATGCCATTGAACCGAAGCGCAATTATCGCGGTATAGAGCGGGCACGACAGTTGGCCTATGAGGATTTGGATCGCGCGGTCTATGAGAATATGAATTATACCATTTCAGATTTAGCACGTAAGCACTATTATATTGCTGAGCTCACTGTGACAGCTCGCAATGATTTATTGGTTACCAAGGGACCTTGGGAGGAGTGGCGCAGTTAATGGGACGGTTTTTTAAGGCGTTTTTCGCCACACTTTTTATACTGATCATACTGTTTATCGGGTCGATCGGTTTCTTTATTTTGAAAAATCACATTGAGAATCCTTCCGATTTCTTCAATGAAATTTTAAATGATTCATCTGGTCGGGAAACTTTTTTACTTATCGGTGTCGACAGTAAAGACAGAAATTCCACAGAGACTTTAAACGGGATCCGCTCCGATACCATTATGGTTGTGAGCATGGATACCCACACGGGACAGACCAGTATGGTCTCTGTACCGCGAGATACCTACGCCGCCATAGAAGGCCACGGCAAGCAAAAAATCAACCATGCCTATCACTTTGGAGGGCCGGAGCTCACCTTACAGACCGTGAACAACGCATTGGGTACGGACATCCGCTACTATGTGGTCATGGACTATGAGTTTGTCAAGAAAGTGACGGACATTGTTGGCGGCGTGAATGTGGATGTACCTATAGATATGGAATATAACGATGAATACTCCGATCCGCCGCTTCACATCAATCTGAAAAAAGGGCCTCAAAACCTGAATGGGGATGAAGCCATTCAATTTCTTCGTTTCAGGAAAGGTTATGCCAATCAGGATTTAGGTCGTGTGGAGGCACAACAACAATTTGCAGGTGCATTTCTGGATAGACTGAAAGAGCCGAAGACACTCTTAAAGGCGCCGCTGTTGCTTCAGGCATACGAACAGTACACCAACACCGATTTGCCGTTCTCCAGTGTGGTTAAGATAGGGAAAAATGTAGGAAGTTTCAGCCTGGACAATATCAGTACCTCGACACTTCCCGGAGTGCCGGGATACCGAAATAAAATTTCTTATTTCTTTTTGAACGATGATGACACGGATGCACTCTTACGGGAACTACACATTAAAGGAGAATAAATGGTCGAAGATAAATTAAAAATCATTCAAGACGCCTGCGAGAATAAAAAGGGCGTGGACATTAAAGTTTTGGATATCAAAAGGATGTCGTCTATTGCAGACTACTTTGTCATCGTCAGTGGGAACTCTTCCACACAAGTCGGTGCATTAGCTGATGACATTGAAGACAAGATGGAAGCAGCCGGATATCATGCTACAAATTTAGAAGGGAAGAACTCTCTGCGTTGGATTCTCTTGGATTTTGATGATATAATAGTTCATGTATTCCATAAAGATGAACGTGAATACTATAACATTGAACGTCTATGGACAGATGATTCAGTTCATGAAACTAAGGAGGATTAATATGAAAATTTTAGCTACAGAAAAAGCACCTGCAGCAGTAGGCCCATATTGCCAAGGTGTCGTAACGGGTAATCTGGTATACACTTCCGGTCAATTGCCATTGGTTCCTGAAACAGGTGAACTTGTCAGTGATGATATTAAAAAAGCAACCCTTCAATCTTTGAACAATGTGAAAGCTATTGTTGAAGAAGCAGGCTCAAGCGTTGAAAAAATTGTTAAAGTGAATATCTTTTTAGATAATATTGATGATTTTGCTGCTGTCAACGAAGTTTATGCAGAATTCTTCGGCGAGCACAAACCAGCTCGTTCATGTGTTGAAGTTGCCAAACTTCCTAAGAACGGCTTACTTGAAATTGAAGCTATTGCTGAACTGTAAAATTTGAAATCCGCTAAGGCTTGCCTTGGCGGATTTTTTTGTATAGGAAGTTTTACGATCATTGGGGAAAGGGGTACAAGGCCATGGACCCAGCCAGGGATGAAGAGCTTGCCCACGGATTACCTCTCTGTGTGGCGGCGTTAGAGCTAAACCCACAGCTGAGCCATTGATTTCAAAGGCTATAGCAGAAGATGGCTTGGTACGAGCCTGTATACACAGAGGTTAATGACACCGTAAAGATGTTTGTATAAATTCCCATAAAAAATACTCCACACTTTTGTATGGAGTATTTTTTTGAAACTCTTTAGTTTTTCGAAGGCGCTGCATCGATGGTTTGTTTCGTGTCCTTCTTTTCCGAGTGGGTTTTGATCGGTTTAAAGGTGATTTGTGCAATGTTAAAGGCGTGGTCACCGATACGCTCCAGCGTTGAAATAATATCTACAAAGAGGGAAGTCATGACAGTCGCCTTGACGTGGCGAGTGGTAAGACGGGTGAAATGGGACTCGCGAAGTTGGTACTCCAGGAGGTTTAAATTATTTTCATCCTCTTTCATGGTTTCAAAAAGTGCGGCGTCTTTGGTTTTAAAAACTTCCACGGCATTGACATAGATGTGGGTGATCAGTTCGTAAATGTCGAGGAGCTCTTCCATGGCATCTTCAGGGACTTTTTCGCCCACGTCATAAATACTGTTGTAATATTCGGCTAGGTTTTGCGCTAAGTCCGACACACGTTCAAAGTTCTTTTGAACTTGAATATCTATTGAATATTCCAAAATTAAATCCGGTGAGAGATCCTCTTTAGAAATTTGCAATAGATACGTGGCAATCTCAGTATCCTGTTGATTGACCAAATCTTCAATTTGATTAACCTTTTCAAAGTACTTTTTGTCACCGGTGATTAAAAGCTCTTTCGACGTCGTCAAGGTTTGGAGTGCTAAATCCGATGCGGATTCAATGGCAAGGCGCGCTTGCTTCAAAGCACCGGCAGGGAAGGTTTTAATCATGGCATCGTCCAGTTCCACGCGGCCATAGTTAATGGCAAGTTCATCTTTGCCCGGCAAGATCTTGTTGAGGATCTTGCTAATATGATTGATAAAAGGCAAGAAGATCAACATCCCTATAAAGTTAAACATAAAGTGTCCCACAGCGATGGTCATCAGCTTGTTGAGCTCAAATTTGTCGGCGATGAGCAGGAGCAGCGACTGATAGGGATAAATTAAAATAATAAAGACAATGGACACGGAAATGTTAAACAGCAAGTGGAACAGAGATGTTCGGCGTGCGGAGAGACTTGCTCCAATAGATGCGAGCAGTGCCGTAACCGTGGTGCCGATGTTGGCGCCAAATACCAGACCCAGTGCCGCAGTCAGAGGGACGGCATCGGTGGCATAGAGAGTTTGAACAATACCTACAATGGCACTGGAGGATTGTATGACACCGGTAATGATGGCCCCGACAAGTGCACCGAAGACCGGTGTGGAGCTCATACTGACCACAATGCGTTCGAAGCCAGGCAGATTTTTCAGTTCTTTTAGCGCGTCACCCATGAGATTTAGGCCGATGAAGAGCAGTCCGAATCCGATGATGATTTCACCGGCATAAGACATCTGTTTTTTAGATGCCAGCATATACATAAATACGCCGATAAGTATGATGAAATACGCATAGTAATCCAAATCAAAACCGATGAGGATGGAAGTGACGGTGGTACCGATATTGGCGCCGAGGGTAATACCGATGGCTTGTTCCAAACTCATTAAGCCTGCACGGACCAGCGAAATGGCAATAACGGTTGTAGCGGATGACGATTGCATAATCCCTGTCATCAGTACGCCGACAAAAATAGCCATAATAGGGTTAGATGTATAACGTTCAATATAGGTGCGGATTTTTGTGCCGGCAAAGTTAGTTAAACTGTCACCCATAAGTTTAATGCCGAACAAAAATAAAGCCAGGCCTCCGGCAATGTTATGCCACTGAATATTGGCCAGCGTAAAGGTTGATCCCATAGTGTCCTCCTGATTTAATGTCAGTTTAATTATAACAAAGAATAGGGGGTATCTCTATGCGAATATTAAATTTTGGTAAAGTTTGTAAAAATGCGGTATAAAAAATCCCTGCACCAAGACAGGGATTTAATCGTTTTGAAATTCAGGCAGGACTTCAGGACTGTCGTTTTGCAACGATTTTTGTATGTCCAATATCCGTTGATTGGAGGAGCCGCGAAACCTGAGGCGTAAGTTTTTTAGCGTATGAATGAAAAGACCGTCGACCAAAACGTCGCAAAGGGCGAGAAGTTGTCGCTGCTTGGGCTCTTGCACCAGTGTTTCGAAAGTGTAACCGGAGTAAATCCAGATGGATTTATCCGTGGCTTGTCGGATAGCTGAAACGATCGGTAGAAGTTCCTCCGTATTTTGAAACGGCTCGCCGCCGAGAATGGTCAGTCCATCGACCAAGTCGGAGTTCAAATAGGTAATGACCAGCTCCGTTTCTGTATCGGTCCATACCTCACCGTAATTGAAATCTTGATATTCACCGTTAAAACACTCCGGACAGCGGTGAGTACATCCTGTGACAAAGAATGTCGTGCGGATTCCGGGGCCGTTGGCGACGTCGAATTGACGGATTTGACCGTAACGCATCAGATGTGCAGCACGCGGTCGCCAATTTCTTTGGTACGACCTTCATTCCAGAAATTTTCACCAAGGTAGCCGCAGGTGCGCCGCACCACGGTCAAGGTTGATTTGTCGGTGTTGTGACATTGAGGGCATTCCCACTGACCTTTGTCATTCAGTTTTATTTCACCGTCGAAGCCGCAGTTGGCACAGTAGTCACTCTTAGTGTTGAACTCTGCATATTGAATATTGTCATAGATATAGCGCACCAGAGTTTCAAGAGCTTCTAAATTGTGGCTCATGTTTGGAATTTCCACATAGGAGATACAGCCGCCGCCGGATTTGTCCTGGAACTTCGCTTCAAAGTTAAACTTTTCAAAGGCAGAGATCTTTTCTCTCACGTCCACATGGAAGGAATTGGTGTAATACCCCTTGTCCGTGACATCTTCAATGATACCGAACCGTTTTTTGTCGATGCGGGCAAAGCGGTTGGTCAAGGACTCGGCAGGGGTACCATAGACGGCAAAGGCAAGCCCTGTCTCTTTCTTCCATGCATCTTTTTTCTCGTTGAGCATATCCATAATTTTCATCGCGAAAGCTTCACCTTTTTTAGACGTATTGGATTCGCCGATGACAAGTTTGGTTGCCTCATAAATACCGATGTAACCAATGGTGACGGTGGAATAACCATTTTGAAGCAGCGGCAAGATAGGCTCGTGCTTACCTAAACGGGCAATGGCGCCGTGTTGCCAGTGGATTGGTGAGGCGTCGCTGATGACGTTTTTGAGATGTTCGTAGCGAAGGAGTCCGACACGTTTTACAAGCTCCAGACGCTTTTCTAAAATTTCAAAGAACTTGGCTTCATCGCCGGCGGCTAATATGCCGATTTGCGGTAAATTGATGGTACAGACACCGATATTGAAACGGCCGTCAAACTTGTAGTTGCCTTTGTCATCTTTGTATGTGGAGAGAAACGCGCGGCATCCCATAGGACTGAAGACATTGCCTTCGTAATTTTCGCACATTTTTTTGGCTGAGATATAGTCAGGATACATACGCTTTGCCGTACAGCGAATAGCAAGGGATGTGAGATTGTAAAAGCGGGATCCGGGACGAACATTATTCTCATCCAGAACGTAGATGAGTTTCGGGAAGGCAGGCGTGACATAGACGCCGGCATCGTTTTTAATCCCTTGAATCCGCTGTTTCAAAATTTCCTCAATGATCATAGCAATTTCTTCCACATAAGGATCGGTCTCATTCAATTGCATAAATAACGTGACAAAAGGGGCCTGTCCGTTCGAGGTCATTAAGGTATTGATTTGATACTGGATGGTTTGAATACCGCTTTCCAAATCTTTCTGTGTCATCTTTTGGGCCATTTTTTCTGCTAAGGTGACATCGCCAAGAGTTTCAATGGCCAGGGAGAGATTCTTGTCGTAAGAACGTCTCAGGTATTTTCCAAGACAGGCAATATCAATGCTTTGTCCACCGTATTGATTGGATGCAATTTGCGCAATGATTTGAGTCATGACGTTGCAAGCCACTTGGAACGACTTCGGCGTTTCAATCATTTTTCCGTTGACCACCGTGCCATTGTCCAACATATCTTTCATATTGACCAGACAGCAGTTAAAAATCGGCTGAATGATATAGTCCATATCGTGAATATGTATGGCTCCCGATTCATGGGCATCGACGAGATCGGCAGGGATAAGCTTCCGTTTTGCAATATCCTTGGATACTTCACCGGCGATCAGATCACGCTGGGTTGAGGCGATAACGGCATTTTTATTGGAGTTTTCGTCCATCACATCGGCGTTGGTTTGATTGAGCAGACCGAGGATTTCATCGTCTGTGGTATTTTGTTCGCGTTTGTAGGCTTGAACAGCTTTGTAGTTTTCGTAAGCACGTGCCGTGGCAGGATTGCCGCCTGCTATCAGCTTATAGTAGACTAATTCTTCCACGTCGCTGATGGACATGGTAGTGGACTTGTCGTTGGCCACAGCTTCGATTTCTTTGGCGATGTCCTCCGCCTGACCTTCGATATAGACACCGCTCATGGAATTCATGGCTTTTTCAATGGCTATTTTGATTTTTGAACGGTCAAAGGGCGCTCTTGATCCGTTTCGTTTAATAACCTCCAACATACTAAAATCTCCTTTGCTAATTTCTGAATAGAGTATACTACATCTTGTGTCGGCGTTCAAATCAATTTCTTAAAGGGTACCATATCTTGGAATGCGGAAAAGATGGGTAAAGAGACTGAAATAGCGGAAAGTGAAAGGGTATAAAAGGGAATAGAATAAAATTTTAAAAAGGAGCACCTAGTGAAGTTAACTATTTTTACCGATGTGGTGGACACTTGGTCCTGGGGCGAAGAAAAAGTATTGCGAGCGCTACAGTATCTGTACGGGGATCGTGTGAAATTTGAATTTGTCATGGGCGGCATGATTGAAGATTATCGCGATCTCTTGCCACAAAATATGAAGGATCAGGATTCGGCAGACATGGCGAACGGTATTTTACATGCCATGTGGACGACAGGCGTCATAGTCCACGGCATGCCTATCAGTGATGTGCCGCCCAAGCTTTTTACACCGAATCAAAGCAGTACAAATCGACTGGATGAATATGTGGTAGCTGTGCGTGAAGTTGCACCAAACCGAACCCACGACTTTCTGAGAAGATTGCGGGAGGCAACGCTGGTGGACGGTAAAGTGACTACTGATCCCGAAGTTTTTAAAGAATTGATAAGAGTGTGCGGTATCGACGAAACTGACGTGGCGTCCGTATTGAATGGGAGAAGCCGGGAGCTTTTCTTAGAAGACAGGATGGCCACTTTTGACAGACGTGTTGAGCGCTTTCCAACCTTTATGTATACAGATGACAACCACAGAGAATACTTGCTTAAAGGGTATCAGAGGTTAGATCAGTTAGTTGATTTTATTCAGAGACATCACTCGATGGCACAACATCCGGTGAATGACAGTATTGAAGGTGTTAAAGCTTTTATCGAAAGCTACCCAAGAGTTTTTGAGGCAGAAGTTCTCACTTTGTTTGCTCATGGGAGGGAGCACTTAGACCAACTTCTTCAACAAGACGGCAACTATGTACTTGAAAAAGGTGAAATAAAAAGGACCAACGATTAAGTCGGTCCTTTTTTGTGTTACTGGTTATTTCTAAGTTTCAGATCAATGGCACGGGCAGCTTCTTTGCCGGCACCCATGGCAAGGATAACGGTGGCGGATCCGGTGACGGCGTCGCCGCCGGCGTAGATGAAATCACGGGATGTCTTTCCGTGGTCATCGGTTTGAATGCCGCCGCGTTTTGTGGTCGCCAGCGAGTCGGTTGTGGATGCAATGAGCGGGTTTGGATTGGTACCTAGAGCCATAATAATGGTTTGATATGGCTCAAAGTGTTCAGAACCTTCAATCGGTACCGGACTGCGCCGACCGGATTCATCCGGCTCACCCAACTCATTGGTCACGTTGATGACACCTTTGACCCAACCATATTCGTCAGCTTGAATTTCAACAGGTGCTGTGAGCATTTTAAAGGTGATACCTTCTTCTTTGGCATGTTCCACTTCTTCCACCCGGGCAGGCAGCTCTTCTTCCGTGCGGCGGTATAGAATGTCCACTTCAGCACCAAGACGGCGTGCCACACGTGCCGCATCCATTGCGACGTTGCCGCCGCCGACAACGGCCACTTTTTTACCAAGCACGACTGGTGTGTCGTAACCGTCTTCAAAGCTGTGCATTAAGTTATTGCGGGTGAGGAATTCATTGGCGGAGAGTACACCATTCAAATTTTCTCCGGGGATGTTCATAAATCGAGGAAGCCCTGCACCGGAACCGATAAAGACAGCTTCAAATCCTTCTTTCAACAATGCGTCAACAGTGACGGTACGACCAATGACAGTGTCGTTAACAAAGTTGACGCCCAGTTTTTTCAAATTATCAATTTCATGATGTACAACCGCATCCGGAAGACGGAAGGAAGGAATGCCATAGATAAGCACGCCGCCATTTTGGTGAAGTGCTTCAAAAATAGTCACTTCATAACCCATGCCGGCAAGTTCTCCGGCGCAGGAAATCCCTGCTGGACCGCAGCCTACAATGGCCACTTTATGTCCATTAGCGTTCGGTTTCTCTACAATTTGAATATCATGATCACGTGCGTAATCCGCCGCAAAGCGTTCCAATTTACCAATGGCGACACTGTCACCGCGTTTGTTTAAAATACAACGTGCTTCACACTGTGTTTCCTGTGGGCAAACCCGGCCGCATACAGCAGGTAGAGCAGTGTATCGTGAGAGGACTTTAGCCGATTGTTCAAAATTACCCGAGACAATTTCTTTGATAAAGCCGGGGATATCAATAGATACAGGACATCCGCCGACACATTGCGGATTTTTGCAGTTAAGACAGCGTGAGGCTTCTTGGCGTGCTTCGTCTTCTGTGTAGCCTAAGCACACTTCATCAAAATTATTTTTGCGCACATCCGGATCTTGATTGGAAATAGGCACGCGCGTAAAGCGATCTTGAGGCGCCTTGTCTGATGTAGCGTCCGTTTGTGCAGCTTCTTCGGCGTGTTGACGGCGCAGGGCGACATCAATGGTGCACTCGTGATCTTGATGCTGATTTTTTTTAGCGGTGATGTAATTATCCAGATTGGCATCGGAAAATTGGCGCTGGCGGGAGAGGGCTGAATCAAAATCCACTAAGTGACCGTCAAACTCCGGTCCGTCGACGCACGCGAACTTCGTTACATCACCGACGCGCACCCGACAAGCCCCGCACATGCCGGTTCCGTCAACCATAATCGGATTCAGAGAGACGATGGTTTTCAGGTTGTATTTTTTTGTGGTCATGGCGACAAACTTCATCATGATCATAGGTCCGATACTGATACACTGCGTGTAGTCTTTGTGTTCGTTATCAATGAGATCTACAATTTTATCAGTGACCAGACCTTTAAAACCGAGTGAACCGTCGTCGGTTGCCAGATATAGATTATCGCAAACGGCGCGAAGTTCATCTTCCAAAATAGTGAACTCTTTATTTTTCGCTCCGGAGATAATATCTACATGGGCACCGCGATTATGTAAGTATTTTGCTTGAGGATAGACCGGAGCTGTGCCTACACCGCCAGCGACAAAAAGAAAGCGTTCCGCTTTAAGCTCTTCATCGTTCAAGTGCATAAATTCCGATTCCCGACCGAGAGGGCCAACAAAATCCTGAATTTTGTCGCCTTCTTCCAATGCGCAAAGTTTTTTTGTGGATTGACCTGAGGCCTGTACCACGATGCGAACGGTACCTTGTGCGACGTCGTAATCGGAGATAGTCAACGGAATACGCTCGGCATATTTATCGGTAATGACGATAACAAATTGTCCGGGCTTAGCTGATGCGGCTACGCGCGGCGCATAGATTTGCATGGAATATATATTTGGAGCTAGCGTTTGTTTTTCTTTAATTTCGTACATGAAATTCTCCTTCCGGGGATTTAAACTGATTGTGTGAATCTACACATAGAAAGTATAACAAATATTCCGCTACTGTCCATATTTTATTACGACGAGGTACACAATAAAAATTTTGTACTTTTAAAATTTTGGTATATTATAAGATATAAATTATTTCAGGAGAAGGGCAGGTGCGACAATGAGATATTTTTCAACACGAGGCGGTGATCAAGCTGCATCGACAACGGAAGCATTATTGCGAGGTCTGGCACGTGACGGGGGACTCTATGTGCCGGAGTTCATTCGGCCTATGACATTTTTGGTCGACGATCTGGAACATTTAAACTATGCGGACATGGCTTACAAAGTTATTTCAACGATCTTTGACGATTTGGACGAGGGAGAACTTCGAGCTGCTATCAATGATGCTTATGCAGCCTTTCCCGGCGATGTGCTTCCCGTTAAGAAGCTGAAAGATACTTATGTCATGGAGCAATTTCATGGCCCGACACGAGCGTTTAAGGATTTTGCATTGAGTCTTTTGCCTCGGCTGCTTGCCATGGCATTAAAAGAACAAGGTGAGTCTAAAACAGCATTGGTTCTCACTGCGACATCTGGAGATACCGGATCTGCCGCTATTCATGGGTTTAAAAATGTACCGAACACCGAGATCATTGTCCTCTATCCGAAAGAGGGTATTAGCGAAGTACAGCGAGCACAAATGCTGATAAAAGGAAATAATGTCCATCCCCTTGCCATTGAAGGGAATTTCGACGATGCACAGCAAGCTTTGAAGCATCTGTTTAATGATCGGGACTTTAATAACTATGTCGGTCAACACGGCTACTTTGTCACCTCGGCCAATTCCATTAACATCGGACGACTGGTGCCTCAAATTGCTTATTATTTTTATACGTATTATACTTTGGTGAAGCAGGGCGAAGTGACTTTTAATGAACCGATTACTTTTGTGGTTCCTACAGGGAACTTTGGCAATCTCCTGGCGGGACACTTTGCAAAATTAATGGGATTACCTATTCAGGATCTGGTACTTGCCAGCAATAAAAACAACGTGTTGACCGATTTTGTCCGCACCGGCGTCTATGATGGGAATCGGCCTTTTTACACCACCGTTTCACCGTCGATGGATATTCTCATCTCCAGTAACTTAGAGCGATATCTCTATCTTATGACTGAAAATGCTGATGAGATCAAATCCCTATACCAGGATTTGACCAATACAGGGTGCTTTGAATACTCAGGCGAAATGGGCAACCTTTATGGCTGGACTTGCTACGAAGCGGATACTTTGGAGCAAATAAAAACAACCTATGCCAATGATCAGTATCTGGTCGATCCTCATACAGCAACGGCCGTTTTTGCCGCGGCAAAGTACAGAGAGGCACATAACTATAAAACGGTCGTCAATGCTACAGCATCGCCGGTGAAGTTTGCGCCGACGATTTTTAAGGCTTTGGGCAAGCACTGTGATAACGACGCGCAGGCGCTAGATAAAGTGATGGCGATGATGAATGATCGACGATTTTTAGATGAAGGCGGCGACGTCGAGGAGCGTGTGATTGCTAAAGCATCTATTCAAGAAGTAATTGAGGCATGTATCCATGAAGATTAGAGTTCCCGGCACATCGGCAAATTTAGGGGCAGGTTTTGACCTGCTGGGACTGGCGTTGTCGATTTATAATTCTTTTGAAATTACTTTAAAAAATCCAGGTGAAGTCCAAGATGAGACAGACAATTTAGTGGTGAAAGCCTTCGGTTACTTTTATGCACAACAAGGAATGAATCCGCCAGCCATCGATGTCAGGATTACAGGCGACGTACCTGTCAGCCGTGGCTTAGGGTCTTCAGCTACATGCATTGTGGCAGGCCTGATGGCTGCCAATGAACTCAGCGGTTTAAACCTGTCAAAGTTTGAACTTCTGAGTATGGCAGCAGACTTGGAAGGTCACGGGGATAATGTCAGCGCAGCGCTCTTCGGTGCCTTGACCATGTACTACCAAGGTCATCTACTCCGTAAACGAGTGAGTCCACTACTCACATTTTATGCGTTGATTCCGGACTATATACAGTCTACCGAAGCGTCACGAAAGGCATTGTCCCGAACACTGGTGATTGAAGATGCCGTCCAGAATATGGCAGCAACGGTGCTAACCATAGAGAGTCTTGTCGAAGGTGATGTGGAGCTTTTAAAGCGTCTGCCTCAGGATACCCTGCACGAAGCACGTCGCATGGCAAAAATCCCCGGCGCACTCAGTATAAAAGAAACGCTGCAAAATCAGGGCAGAGTCTTTTTAAGCGGTTCCGGTTCCACGTTACTGTTTATCGCGGATCAAAGTTTTAAGAACCCTTTGGTTTTCGAAGGCTACAAGGTGTGTGCACTTTCCGTAGACGAAGAGGGTGCTGTCTATGAGCCTTAAAAATAAACCCGTCGCTATTGCAGCGGCGCTCTTTTGTATGATCTTATGGGCTTCTGCAGTTCCTATGATTAAAACGCAATATGCCCTCTTCCATATCCCGCCGAATGATATCGGTTCCAGATTTTTACTGGCTGGGTTGCGTTTTTTCATCTCGGGGATTATGGTACTGATCTATTTTAAATGGATTCGCCATCAAACCGTGACGGTGGACAACGGACAATGGGGATTTCTCTTAAAAATAGCCCTGATACAAATCACAGCCCAGTATATGCTTTACTATTTGGGACTCGCTTATACGCAAGGGGTCAAAGCGGCAGTTATTCAGTCTTTTAACGCCCTCCTTATTGTGATCATGTCTGTGGTTATGATTTCGGCGGAACATTTTACTACTAAAAAAGTTGCAGCCATTGCACTTGGCACCGTGGGACTTATTATTGCAAATGCCGGCGGACTTCAAGGCGGCTTTACGCTACGGGGGGAAGGCGCCATCCTTTCGAGTACCATTTTGAATGCCTATTCTCTGATTCTTGTCAAGCGGGATGGGGTTCACATTCCTTCGCCCATTATAAGTATTGTACAATTTTTAGTGGGTTCGCTGCCACTGATTGTACTGGGCCTTTTACTTAAAGATACGCATTGGCAGCATAGCACTATCGGAATTATCTCCATTTTTTATGGCGGTTTTGTCTCTGCAACAGCATTTACGTTATGGTACAATATTTTAAAAATTCACAGCTCGAGTGAATTTGGATTCTACAAGATATTTGTGCCTATTTTCGGTTCGATGTTAAGCATGCTGGTCCTTGGTGAAGTGTTAAGCGCATCGCTGTTTATCGGACTATGCTGCTGCGTGGTAGCAACCGGTATTCTCAATATTCGCACACATAAACGTATGTAAAAATATACAAAAAAGTATCGCACATCTAAATGGATGTGCGATACTTTTTTGTATATTTTTATTCTGCCATGGTATGGTGGCGTATGGTGAGAAGGAAAGCTTCCAGGACATTGGCTAAATGAATCGTGGGAAGCGTCCCTTCAATTTCATACATATTGCCGGTCTTTTTTTGAAAAATGGAAGCATCCATCTTATCTGCCACATCCTTGAGATTGACATTAATATCATAAGAACGAGCCACATAAAACTCGGATTGCTCTTTTAAAGGAAAGCCTAAAATGACTGCCGTTTTTGACTCCTTAATCAACAGTCGAGCCGCAGCAATCGCTTCTTCCACCTTAAATTCACGGACGACTTTGTAAATGTAATTAATGCCGTCAATTTCCGTTTTGACTTTGCGTAGAGCTTCTATAGCCTTATCAGCGCTTGTCGGTGGTTCGATGGCGGCTTCCTTGGCCTGAGCCTGATTTAAGCTTTCAGTCATCTCATAAGGGTGATGAGTTAACGCCGCGTCTGACGACAGATTGGACGGGTCATCGTTTTTGATCGCATCAGGCTCAACCGTTGATGCGTCAGGTTCGTCACTGTCTTGGGAGCGGTTCAGATCCGTTGGAGAGGGTGTGCCATTCTCGAACGATAGGGGTGGGGGATTTTTTTGTAAAGTCGCTTCATAGTTTCTATCCAGAATTAAGTCTTTGACTTTACGGCCAATTTGATCTTCCGAGACTTGTAAGTACTGAGTGAGATTTTCAATCAGTTTTGATTTTTTAAAATAGTCATCAAAAGCTCGTCGTCCGGTTAAAATATGCAGTGTAATGGTATCCGTATTGCGAGAAATCTCAGCAATGCGTAAAATGGCACATTCGCCGGTACGTTCTAATGCAGGCCCTTCAGCAGTGACAGAGCCATAACCGCGCACATAGAAACGTCCGTCATTATTTTTTACGGTGAGATTGCTAAGGAGCAGATGATTGACTATCGTTTCAATTTTAGATACCAACGTAAAAGAAATATCTTTGCCGGTGAAACTTACGGTATTATCTGATGGGGTAATGCGATAGTCCATGTCGATGTTGTCAAGAATTTTTCTCAGCACCATGCGCACCATGGCATTACCTAAAATTTGCTGCATGAGATCTAATCGGTGGTCATAGTCCAATTCAAATGTCAGCTTAGCTTCATCGGACTGAAAGTATACTTTACCGTCCTCTACGAACCATTTAGGTTCACGACGATTCACGGTAAAGATATCGCCATAAACTCGGTCGGTGCCTAAAAAGACATTGCTTGACGTTGCTTCATAGTAGGATTGATCGTCTCTTAGTAGATGCGTACCAGGTTGTACGGTATAGTTTTTTTCGTATGCATAATTCATATATCTAAGTTCCATAAATTACCTCACGACATATTTTACCATACTCTTTAGAATAATTATCGAGTAAAATAAAGAAGAGGTGATGACTGTGGCGATTTTGATAGTAAGTGCACTTTTGGCATTGATTTATCCTTTTCACGGCGTCGTTATTGCATTGGGATTGATAGGGATTATAGTTTCTGACCAGGCATTTAAAAAGACGATGGTACTTTTTCTTGCCGGGTTTCTCTTCGCCTCTCTCCACGTTATGCCTCTTACAGACCCTTTACCGGCCACTGTGGCAGGGCAGGGTATCGTTGTGGATCAGAATTTTAAAGATGCAACGCGCTATACGGTACAGGTAAGTCCCTTTCAAAAAATTCTTTTATATAGCGATACCTCTTTGAAGTTAGGAGATATTGTTGCATTTGATGGCAATTATCACAAGCCGTTAGGGAAGATGAACCCTTCCGATTTTAATTATCACAGGTATTTACAGTCCGAAGGCATTGTAGGTAGCGTGTATTCAAAAGCTGTACAAAAGCTGGGAATCAACCCATTATTTGGATATAAAGGCCAATTTCGGGAGTTTGTTATCGACAAGCTTTCTTCGCTCCGGACGACGAGCCGCACCTTTCTTTCCGGTGTTATTCTTTCTGATAGCAGTATTTTAATAGAGGAAGATCAGGAACTTTATCGCGATCTGGGGATTGGCCACTTGCTCGCCATGTCCGGGTTTCATGTCACATTGGTCACCGGGTGTATCAGTGGTCTTTTAAGTGTGTTGCGTTTACATAAAAAACACCGTTACTTAATCGCGCTTGCTCTGATGCTAATTTATATTTTTCTTGTTGGATTACCGATATCGGCGCTTCGGGCTTGGCTCATGTCATGCGGTATTTTTCTTGCGTTTTTAAGACAAAGGAAAGAAGAAAAATTAAAAAATATCTTGGGAAGCTTAGGCTGTATTTTAATTTTAAATCCGTTCGGAATATACAGTGTGTCACTTTGGCTCAGTTTCGGCGCCGTTGTCGGCTTATACTTTGTCTATCCGCGACTTAAAAGTTTATGGCATGTGGAGGGAATCGTAAGAGAAAGCGTGCTACTCAGCGTCAGCGTCTTTCTCATACTGCTGCCTCTTACAGCATGGAATTTCTACACAATAACTTGGATATCGGTTCTCAGTAATGTGCTTCTCGTACCTATATTCTCTTTAGCTATGCTATTAGGTTTCATCTTTGTCTTTACACCGCTATCTTTTTTTGTCGCACCAGCTTTGGAATTGTGTCTGAGTTTGGGGCGACAATTGGGCGCGTGGCTAATCTTTAAACCTGTTGTGGTTGGAAAGCCCACAGTCTTATATATGATCCTGTACTATGTGGCACTCTTTTTACTCCTTCGCATTGGACGAGACAGAGTTTTTCAGCCTATTAAACCGGTTCTTTTCTCAGGATTGGCAGCTCTTGTCATAGTGCAGGGATTTCTCCTTGTGCCGCCGGAACTTGCTATTCACTCCATATACGTAGGACAGGGAGATAGTTCACTGGTCACCATTGGATATAAAAATTATTTAATTGATGCTGGGGGAAGTCGCTTTGAGAATCAGCGTCCTGGTAAGTACTATGTACTAAATAAGTTGAAATCTAAGGGGATTACGCACCTAGACGGCTTATTTATTTCTCACTTTGATGAAGATCATGTGGACGGCGTCTTGGACTTACTGGGAGAGATTACCATTGACAAAGCGTACCTTCCTTATTATGAAGATAATATCTATATCAAAAGTTTGAATCGGTACACTCAGCTTAGCTATTTAGATCGGCTCCAAGTTGGCGCATTTGAATTTAAAAACTTGGGTAATTATCGGAGCTATAATGACGCCAATGAAAATTCTATGGTGCTACATTTAAAAGGGCCTCATTTTAACGGCTTGTTTACAGGCGATGCAGGCCGAGTTAATTTTTCTGGGCCCTTAAATTATTTGAAAGTCGCTCACCACGGTTCAAAGAACTCACTGGATAGCCGTCTTATTTCAAACTCTCGCCCTGACTTTGCAACGATCAGTGCCGGCGTAGACAACAGTTATAATCATCCTCACGGCGAAGTGCTCACTGCTTTACGTCGAGCGGGCACAACAGTTAAAGTCACTAAAGAGGCAGGGGAGATTGATTTTGTTTTAAATCGAGGCCAGACATATGTTATAGGTTATAAGGAGTCACCGGTCTTTTGCGGCGTGGTCATCCTTGGAGCTGTCCTGACTTCACTGGTACTCAGTGCCGAAGTTTGGATGTATAGGAAGTTGAGGGAATATGTTGAATTGGAATGCACTACTGGATAAACCTTTCGGCCCTTACCTCTTTTATGGGGAAGAGCAATTGTCAATGGATCGAGTTATAGAGCAAGTTAAGACTAGTTTTGTCGATGGGACATATGAGGAATTTAATCTTATTCTGCTGGACGGAGCAGATTTGACACAGGATCGTTTGTTTTCCGCAGTAGAACGGCTGCCTGTGTTTGCATCAAAGAAAGTGGTGCTGATTAAAAATTTTGTCGAGACCTTAAAAACGTTTCAGGACGATTATCTGACTTTTTTTGATACACCGCATCAAGATACGTTGATCATCTTTTTAGATTATGACAATGAGCTCAACAAATCGACAAAGCTCTATAAAATGTTTAAAGATAAGGGACGGGCGTGGCATTTTGCACCGCTTAAGCCTCAGGAGTTACGCCGATTTTTAGAAAATAAACTCGCAGCTCACAGTGTGACTTTTACACCGTCGGACATCAGTTATCTGGCTCAAAAAACAGGATACGGTTCCCGAAACCGAGATGTACGTTTGTATGAGTTGGATAATGAATTGAATAAGCTCATTGGCGCAAGTGATGGCTATCTGAGTCGAGAGAATATTGATCAACTCTACTCGACGTCGGCGGATACCAATATTTTTAACTTTCTCGATGCACTTGCCTTAAAAAAAAGTCGAGCCGTCTACAAGGAGCTCGCTAATCTTCATGATTTGGGTGAACCGTTAGGGCGAATTTTTTATATGGTAGCTCGTCAATATAAGCATTTACTTCAGTATAAAATCCGCAGTGGTCGTATATCTGATAAGCAGCTCATGGATGAGTTGGGTGTGAAGGCCTTCGAATTTAAAAAGATCAAAACTTACGGCGATCGCTACACGTTAAACGCACTACAAACTATCTACCAAGAGCTCTTAGATTATGATCACACCGTTAAGACTCGCAGTGTTGTGGAAGGTCCGCTTTTCGAGGCTTTGATCATGAGTATTTTACAAAAATCTTAAAGGAGCTATGATGTCTCAACTGTCTCACTTCAATACCACATATCTTACACTGCCCCAAAAGTTTTATACCAAAGAAGTTCCTTTGTCGACCTCAAAACCTAAGTTACTTTACTTCAACGAGAATCTAGCAAAAGCTTTAGAATTCTCGGAATATGATGTAAAAAGGTGGAAAGAAGACTACTATAGTATGCGTCATCTTCCCGAAGAGAGCGCCCTTATCAGCCAAAGCTATATGGGACATCAATTCGGTTATCTTACTATGTTGGGGGATGGCAGAGCTTTGCTTTTGGGGGAAGTTTTATCTCAAGATAGACAGCGATTTGATATTCAGTATAAAGGTTCGGGGCGTACTGCATTTTCCCGCGGCGGAGACGGCAAGGCGACACTGGGACCCATGCTTAAAGAATATCTTTTCTCTGAAGCCATGTATCAACTTGGAATTCCGACAGCTCGTTCACTGTCTGTAGCACTGACAGGCGATACTGTCTATCGCGATAAACCTCTACAGGGGGCAGTGCTCACTCGTGTGGCATCCTCACATTTACGTATAGGTACGTTTCAATTTGCGGCCTATCAAGGGAGTATAAACGATTTAAAATCTTTGGCTGATTATGCCATGGAGCGCCATTATCCAAAAGTTGTGCGCACGCAGCAACCGTACTTAGCTTTTTATCGTGAAGTGGTTAAAGCTCAGGCTCATACCATTGCATTATGGATGGCTTATGGTTTTATCCACGGTGTGATGAACACGGATAATATGACTATTTCAGGGGAAAGCATTGACTATGGTCCTTGTGCTTTTATCGATAAGTTTGATTTGAAGGCGGTATACAGCTCTATTGATACACAGGGACGCTATGCCTTTGGGAATCAGAAAGACATTGGAAAATGGAACTTGGCTAGATTTGCAGAAGCGCTGGTGCCGCTCATACACGGCGAAGGGAAAAAGGCTACTGAGCTTTTAACATCGGTTCTGGAAGATTATGATGCCTATTTTGAAAAAACTTACTATCAGACACTTGCAAAGCGGCTTGGGCTTTTGACCTACGAGGCGGAAGACGACGATTTAATCTGGAGTTTTTTAAAGACCATGGAAGCTGTGCCATTGGATTACCATAATGTCTTTTTGGATCTCACATTTGACACAGTAAATAAACACGAGTATCAGAACAATACCTTTGAAATATGGCTTAAGAGATGGCAAAACCGTGTGGCTTCGCAAGATTCCGAAACTATGCTGCATCTCATGAAGTCAACCAATCCTGCGCTTATTGCTCGTAATTATTGGGTCGATCAGGCCATCAGTCTGGCCGAAAAAGGGGACTTTTCGCTATATGAAGCTCTTTATCAAGCTTTAAGTGATCCGTTTGCCCATGCAGCATATCAAAATCGATTTCAACATGTTCCGGCTAACTTCGACTATGTCACTTACTGCGGGACATAAAAACGCCTCTTTACCTGATGTAAAGAGGCGTTAATTTTATTGGTTTATTCGACGGTTACAGATTTAGCCAGATTACGAGGTTTGTCGACATCATTACCTTTTAAAACAGCAACATAATAAGCCAAGGTTTGCAGTGGAATGATGCTGAGAATAGGTGCTACATAATCGGACGTTTCAGGGATGGCGATAAAACGGTCAGAAGATTCTTTTAGGCCTTTATGTTCAAAACCTACAGAAAGAATTTCTGCACCGCGGGATGACAATTCGACAATGTTGGATGCGATCTTTTCAATAAGCGGACGCTGCGTCGCTAAGGCAATGACTTGAGTGCCAGGCTCTATTAAGGCAATGGTGCCGTGTTTCAACTCACCGGCAGGCAAGGCTTCTGAATGAATATAAGAAATTTCTTTTAGCTTTAACGAACCTTCTTTAGCGGAAATATAATCCACTGCACGTCCAATGAAGTATACAGATTCACAATGGATGAAATTTTCGGCAAGCTCTCTGTAGCCAGTAACCGTATCAAGTAACGACTCGATATGATTAGGGATTTGTTTTAGATCTGAAAGAAGTTGTGTTTCTAAAGAATTATCTAATTTACCTAACTTTTTAGCCCAGTCCAAGATAAAGAAATATAGATTCATCAGTTGGGAGGTATAAGCTTTCGTGGAAGCCACGGAAATTTCAGGACCGGCTTGGCAATAGAGCACACGGTCCGCCTCTCTTGCTATCGTGGAACCCACTACGTTTGTCACGGCAAAAATGGTGGCCCCCTTTGACTTTGCAAGGCGCATCGCGTTCAGCGTATCTGCTGTTTCTCCTGACTGACTCACTACGATCAGCAGTGTTTTTTCAGTGATAAACGGGTTGCTGTAAGCCAACTCTGAAGCGATTTCATCGCGAACTGGAATTTGAATCAAGTCTTCAATGAGATACTTTGCCACCTGAGCTGCGTGAAACGCTGTGCCGCAAGACGAGAGGTAGACGGAGTCAAAGTTTTTGAATTCTTGCGCACTAAATGTACTTTCACCCAAATCGAAACTGTCACCCTTAATAAAACGATTTAAGACATTTTGGGTGGATTCCGACTGTTCAAAAATTTCTTTAAGCATAAAGTGGTCGAAGCCTTCTTTAGATGCTTTTTCTACATCAGTGTCCAAAAGCTTAACTTCTTTTTCTACCACATCCAGGTTTGTTGTATAGATAACAGGTGCTTTATTTTTTTGAAGATGGACGATTTCACCGTCATCCAAATAGATAACTTTTGGCGTATGTTCTACAATCGACGCCGCATCAGAAGCGAGAATAGCACCGCCGTCGGTAATACCGAGAAGAAGTGGGGAACGATGACGAAGCGCCACAAGCTCGTCCGGGCTGTTCAAAGCGACTGCACAAATAGCATATGAACCTTCCAAATCTTTGGAGGTACGGACGATGGCCGTGAGTAAATTGTTGTTGGATTCTTTATAGTAGAAATCCAAGAGGTGAGCTACAACTTCCGTATCTGTTTCAGAAACAAAAGCATAACCGTCCATTTGCAGGCGTTCTTTGAGTTCTTTATAATTTTCAATAATACCGTTGTGAACTACAGCAATGGTGCCTTCACGGTTGGTATGAGGATGGGCGTTGATCTCTGTGGGGACACCATGAGTTGCCCAACGAGTGTGTCCAATACCCACCATGCCGGTAAAAGGGTTTTCCGCAACGGCATTTTCTAAATTTTTAAGACGGCCAGCTCTTTTTTTAGTTGCTAAACGGTCATCTAAGATGATAGAGATACCCGCTGAGTCGTAACCTCGGTATTCCAATTTCTCCAAACCGTTCAATATGATTTCAGTGGCATCTCCTGAGCCACAATATCCTACTATTCCACACATAGTAAAACCTCCTAAGTTATTTAGAGATTCACTTTGCTTATTTTGTCCTAAAGATTACTCTTCAGTTTTGTTAAGCACTTAGGCTGTGATACCTATGAAGCATCCGCCGATAATTTCGATAGCTTCATGCCTCGTCATCCCTGAGGGATCTGGCGCTTGGTTACTTTTTATCTCTGTCGTTGAATTATAACACACTCATGTTAGGGTGTAAAACAGACACGGCTCTATATGCACATAATAGCGCAACCTTAGAAAGAATTTAGATATTAATTTGCTTTCACTTCCATTAAATGTTATACTAAAACAAAATCAAACACTTTAATAATTTCAAATGCGTAATCTTTTAGAATTATCTTCAAGGCTCTACGGTACGTTTGCAAATATTAGAGTTATTTTTAGGAGGTAATGATGAAAGGTACAGTTAAATGGTTTAACAGTGAAAAAGGATTTGGATTTATTACAGGTGAAGATGGAAAAGATGTATTCTGCCACTTCTCTCAAATTCAAAAAGACGGTTTCAAAACTTTAAATGAAGGTCAAGAAGTTGAATTTGACGTCGTTGACAGTGAAAAAGGCCCTCAAGCCGAAAACGTGGTGGAATTATAAGTATAACAACTAAGAGACAGCTTCGGCTGTCTTTTTTTACGACTGGAGGAACACATGGAAAAACAAGTACTTGCAACGATTGATGGGGAAGAGATTACTACTCTTCACTATCAGAATTTTCTCAGCCAACTCAACCCGCAAATGCGACAATACTATGCATCCCAAGGCGTGTCCAAAGAAATTTTAGATGAGCTCATTTCACAAAAACTCCTTGTTATGGACGCTCGTGACAAGGGATTGGACAAGGACGAGGCATTTCAAGATGTTCTGAAGACGGCTGAAGAATCACTGCTTATGACCTACGCACTGGGAAAAGCTTTGGAAGCTGTTGAAGTCTCCGATGACGAGGTGGCAGAGTACTACGAAGCACATACGGAGCAATACAAGACCGGGCCTAAAGTCCATGCATCTCATATTCTGGTAGACAGTAAAGAGAAAGCTGATGAACTGGCGAAGGAAGTCACTCCGGAAAATTTCGCACAGCTAGCTAAATCACACTCTACTTGCCCATCCGGTCAAAATGGTGGCGATCTGGGTGTTTTTGAACAAGGTCAAATGGTTCCGGAATTTGATGAGAAGGTCTTTTCTATGAAAAAGGGTGACATTTCCGAGCCGGTAAAAACGGATTTTGGATACCATATCATTTATTTAAATGATATTATCGAAGACTCTTTTGACTACCACAAAGACCGCGTTCGCGCTGAACTCAAATCTCAAAAAGAGCAAGAGACGTATATGAACAGAGTCAAAGATTTGGCCAAAGGACACAAAATCGAGGTAGTCCATTTAGGCGAACCCAAATAATATGATCAATACAGTAATCCCAAGAGACATCTTGGGATTTTTATGTGTCTAGGGTATACTTAAAGCTAGGAGGCAGTATGAAACTTCAACTATTTGACTACATTGATAAAAGTGTGGAACTTCTCACATACTATTATCCTACTTTGGAAGAGCTGGCAGAAAATATTGAGGACTTTCTTAAAGATACCTTGGATATGTCCAATGTGACCAACATTTCTTACCGCATCAAATCAGAAAACAGCTTAAGAGAGAAAATTGTTAAGAATAATTACTTTATAGAGACTCAAGATGCTGAATCCATGCTGATGAAAATTTCCGATCTCATCGGACTGCGTATTGAGTGTCGTTTTTTGAAAGAAGAAGAACTTCTTTTTAAAGAGATTAAAAGCTTATTTACATATAAAGCTTATGACGGCTACTATAAGACCACAGAAAGTTCCCCGATTCTTTTGAAATTAGCTGAAAAACAGCCACAGATACAAAAGAACGGATTTGAAATTTATAAAATTGATGGTATTTATGAATACGGCTTGAATAAATTTAACTTTGAGCTTCAAATTAAATCTATGGTCAACGGCTTCTGGGGTGAAATTGATCACCGTATTCTCTACAAAAACTATAACTACATGATGAATGAAAATTTCATCAAAGAAATTATGGCTTCAATTAAAGACTCGCTTTACATGGTGGATAAACAGCTTCAAATTTTATTCGATCATGTACAGCGGTTTGATGCCAGTGCCGTGGATTCCGCTAATAGGCAACTGAACTATCTGCTTTCAAAGATTATCCATGATATTTTCAGTGCCAAGATTCGAGAAGAGCTGGGCTTTGAATTTAACTTTAAAAAGACTTCCGATATTGTGGTGGAGTATTTGCAATCCAATGCATCAAAAGCACGAGAACTGTCCTATGGCGAAAATTTTGTCAAGCTCATTGATCAAATCAATAACATCGCCACAGTGAATATGAACATCGAAGAAACCATTGAATTCGATAGACATGTCCAAACCCAAGATCCCTTTACGGATGCTTTGGGAAAAGGTGTTGAAAGCATTATTCAAAAAGACTTTTATTGGAATTTGTTATTAAAGATTATTCATCGCATTGAGGGTGGTAATTACGTCACTATTCTTGAAAGCTTTTTGACGTTTATTCGGTATAAGTATACGTTGTTATTTCTTACAATGACTGAAAGATATAACCTTTCTAAAGAAGAATCGATACAGCTGGAACAAGCTCTGTTAAATCAATGCTATCATCAGTTTGAAAAAGGCTACAGCGCCTATAAACTGGTCATTGGAAATTTTGAACTTTTGGAAGACTGTTTGACGCATTTAAGTCCAACTACCGACTACGAAACGCTTATGGCAGAATTACTTCGATGTCTGGAATAAAAACGTGAAAACAAGGTTCCTATTAGGTATAATAGAGTCTAAGGAGGAATGTTGTGAATAAATTACAAGGATTGAAACCCGCACGTGTTTTTGAGTATTTTGAAGCCATTACTCAAATTCCGCGGTGTTCATTTGAAGAAGATCAAATAGCAGACTACCTCGAATCCTTTGCAAAGGATCATCAACTGGAAGTATTGCGGGATGCTCATAACAATGTTGTCATAAAAAAACCCGGGACTGCCGGTTATGAAGATAAAGAACCTCTTATTATTCAAGGTCATATGGATATGGTCTGTGAAAAGGAAAAAACGTGCAGCATTGATTTTTCAAAAGACGCTATCCCTGTACAGGTAGAAGGGGATCTTGTATTTTCTAAGGAGACAACATTGGGCGCTGATAACGGCATTGCTGTTGCTATGGGCCTTGCTATTTTAGATGCTGATGATTTGGCTCATCCACCTCTCGAACTGTTAGTCACATCCAATGAAGAAAGTGGTATGACCGGCGCTAAGAATCTGGATGGCTCAATGCTAACCGGCAAACGTCTTTTGAATTTAGACTCTGAACAGGAGGGCGTAGCTTGTATCGCTTGTGCTGCCGGACGGCGTGATACGTTAACGTATCAGAAGACCACACAAAGTCCTGAAGGCGAAGTTTTCTATGAACTCTCCATAACCGGTCTAAAAGGCGGTCACTCCGGACAGGAAATTAATAAAGGGTTGGGCAATTCCAACGTCCTTCTTGGCCGTGCACTCTATGAATTAAAAGATAAGGTTGAGCTTGCCTATATAGAAGGTGGGGCAAAACCGAACGCTATTCCTCGGGATGCCCGTGCCATTATCACATTAAGGGAAGCGGAGGTCATCGGCGTTCAAAAACAAATTATTGCACTCAACCGTGATTTTGTAAAAGAACTTGGCAACGTTGATCCGGATGTGCGGCTTAATTTGGAAAAAGCTCAGTCAGTGGAGACTGTCTTTACCGAAGATGTAAAATGTCACATTATTCAAGCGCTGCGGCTTCTACCAAACGGTGTACAGTCCATGAGTCATGATATCGAAGGCCTCGTAGGCGCTTCAGTTAATGTAGGTGTCATTGAAACCCATGATGATATTGTCGTAATTACGACCAATATTCGTTCCGCACTGCAATCTCTCAAAGAGGAGATCAGTATGCGTAATCGCATTATTGCTGCACTCACCGGAGGGCGCTATGAAATTATCACGGACTATCCGGCGTGGGAATACACTGAGCATTCTCCAATTCGCGATGCTGTAGTCAGCACCTATCGTGAACTCTACGGTAAAGACATTGAATTGGAAGCGATTCATGCAGGTTTGGAATGCGGTATTTTTAAAGAATCTATTGGGGATATTGATATGATTTCCATCGGACCGAACATTCGGGGTGCTCATGCACCCGGAGAAAATCTTTCCATTAGCTCCACCGAACGCGTATATAACTTTGTAATAGAACTTTTAAAAAACTTATAAATTAGGAGGTCACCATGACTGAACATCAACACAATTGCGGATGCAACCACGATCATGAACATGAGCATGAAGAAACTTACGAATACGATGTGATTAGTATTCCAATGGAAGACGGCGGCGAGTTGGATTGTGTGGTTATCGACACCTTTGAAGTAGATGGCGGCAACTATATTGCACTTGTTGCGGAAGATGAAGTGGAAGATGGCGATATTCTTCTCTTTAAATATGAAGAACTTGAAGATGAAGAAATTGAACTCGTAGAAATTGAAAGTGAAGAAGAATTTGACCGTGTGGCTGAAGTCTTCAATCAACTTGGCGAGGATGAAGAATAATCCTCCTTTATACAATACCTATTCACAGTTTTTATACAACTATTTCGGTGAAAAAGTATATAAACTGCCTATAAAACTCAATCTCACTTGTCCAAACAGAGATGGTACCCTTGCAATAGGAGGGTGCACGTTCTGTGGGGAAGAAGGGGGAAGTTTTGAAAACACCGACGGCACAATTGCCAATCAACTTGAGCTCAACAAAGCAAGGGTCATCAAACGTTTTAAAGCTAAAAAGTTTATAGCATATTTTCAAAATTTTACCAATACTTATGTGGATTTTGAAAGCTTTAAAGCCAATGTGGAAGCTGCCCTTATCTCGGATATTGTAGGCGTGAGTATTTCAACACGCCCGGATTGCTTGAGCGAAGAAGTGTTAGATTATTTGGCTGAGGTCAATAAGACTTATTTTGTCACCTTAGAGATTGGACTTCAAACGGCAAATTATCACACTTTACACAAAGTAAACCGAGGCCATGGGACGGCGGATTTTGTAGATGCTGTACTTCGAGCACATCGCAGAGGTCTTAGAGTATGTGCTCATGTCATTCTCAATCTGCCGTATGACGACACCTTGGATACCGTTGAAACCTCAAAGCTTATCAGCGTTCTCGGCGTTGAGGAAGTGAAACTTCATGCACTCTACATTGTCAAAAATACCGTTATGGGAGAATTGTATCAGTCCGGTAAAATTGATATAATTTCTTTAGACGATTATGAAAAGCGTGTGATATTATTTTTACAACATCTATCTGCGGATGTTGTAGTGCAAAGGTTGATCGGAAGGGCACCTGAAGAAAATGCTCTCTTTTGTAACTGGAATACATCGTGGTGGAAAATCCGGGATGCGATCGTTGCAAAGATGGAGCAATCAAATGCTTATCAGGGACAATATTATGAAAGGACATGATATCATGGTTAAATTTATTTTAGGCGAAAAAGGATCCGGAAAGACAAGATGGCTTATTGAAAATGCCAATGAAGATCTAAAGAGCGGCAATGGTAATATTGCTTTTGTGGAAGTGGATGACGATCACATTTTTAGTCTGGATTACAATGTACGTCTTATCAACGCCACCGATTATCATCTTAATGACAGAGAAGCGTTCTATGGTTTTATCTGCGGACTTCTCGCCATGGACTATGATTTGGAAAAAGTTTATATTGACGGCATTTATAAAATATTAAACTTGACTGCACAAGATTTGGAATACATCACCAATAAGTTAGAGTGCATTGAGGATCTGAAAGATAAAGAAGTTTTTATCAATACTGACATCAAAGAATCTGAATTGACAGATGTTTTGAAAGACCACGCCATCACAGTAGAAAAGGAGAACTAAGTGAACAAGAATACTGTACGTATTATTGCCATTGTTTTAGCTGTACTTATGGTGGCTCCAATTTTACTACAGCTCGTAAGATAATAGATTTGAGGATACTGTGATATCTGTAAAGAAAAAGAATAAGTTTGATAAGTTTTTCGAACATCGTTCTTTTTTAATTATGCAATACACCAATGGAGATATCTCCAAGCGTGAATTTTTGGAACATAATTTTAATTATTTTCAAAATGAAAATGCCACACCCTATCTGAAAATTGATTCCTATGAAAAAGGTATGTACAATTATCAGTATTATAACGGTATGGCAAAATTTTATCGTATGCTTGCAAAAGATGTGAGACATACGAAAAAACACGCTCGGTATTACAATTATTATCTCAATTTATCCAACAAATACTATCACTATAAAGACGAGACGGCTTTGACACTTTTGCGATTACAAAATTTCGAAAACGTCTCGTGTTATTACATAAAGTGTGATTCGTCACGATTAAACCATCAACTTTATGAAATTGTACTCAATGATAAAAAAGAGGCGATCTTTCATTCCAAAGCACCTTGGCTTTTAAATATTTTAAGAACTGAGAATGTTTTTTATGAAGGTATTCAGCACTCTCTGATTGAGGAGTATATCAATGAACGTTATTAACAACAAGGGCAACCTTGTTGTTTTTTTATGAAAATTTTTTTGCATGTGCGCTCCATAATTGACTTTGAAGGATAAAAACCATACAATTAATATACTATATTTAGGATAAAAATAAGCAATGCAACCAATATCTGGTGTTTTGGGAGGAAATCAATTGATTCAACGTGTACGCAAACGAGATGGCCGATCCGTGCCTTATGAACGCGCTAAAATATGTCGAGCTATGGAAAAAGCTTTTGTAGAAGAGTCTGTAACTATCTCTAAAGAGGAGTTGGACTGTTTGGTCGACAATGTGGAAGCACAGTATGGCAGCATAGTCGAAACAACGGTAGAGCACATCCAGGATTTAGTCGAATTGAGTTTAATGGAGTCCAACCACTTTAAAGTGGCTAAGGCTTATATTCTTTATCGTGAAAATCGACGTCGCAAGCGTGCCACGCGTGAATCTATCGAACAATACTTTTTAGACATTGATACATTACCTGAAACGCTAATTCAAATTGAAAAAGATTTTTCGGATGATGCTTATGACCTCAATCAACTTCTTAGAAAGTTTCAAAGTTTTTATAAGCCGCAAGCAAACATAGAAGACCATTTCAATGCTCTCATTAAAGCGGCGATTGAGTTGACCAATGAGGAAGCTACACGATGGGAGTTTATTGCGGGGCGTTTTTATCACCTGCTCTACACTCAAAAACTTAAAGCTGCTTGGGAGGAACTCCCGGTACCAGATGACGATGCTACAAAAAAAACGTACTCTGAGCTCAATTTTTACGATAAAATCAAACGACTTACGGCCATGGGACTCTATGGTGAGGACGTCCTAAGGGCATATTCTAAGGAAGACCTTTTAGAAGCGGGTAGCTTTATTGACGAGACTAGAAATGGTCTACTCAATTACTCGGGCTATGACTTATTAGTAGGGCGTTATGTCATTCGCACGCACAATCATACGCCGCTGGAATCCATACAAGAAATGTATCTTGGCATTGCTTTATTTTTGGCTATTCCTGAGACAACAAATAGATTGACGTGGGTCCGCCGTTTCTACGATATGCTGAGTCTTTTACAAGTTACGATGGCAACACCAACCCTTTCCAACGCCAGAAAGCCGTTTCACCAATTGAGTTCATGCTTTATCGATACAGTCCCTGATGATTTGAGAGGTATTTATCGCAGTATCACTAACTTTGCCAATGTCAGCAAATTTGGCGGCGGTATGGGGCTTTATTTTGGAAAGGTCAGATCCCGAGGTTCAGATATACGCGGCTTTGAAGGTGCGGCAGGCGGTGTGATTCGCTGGATTAAACTTGCCAATGATACGGCGGTGGCAGTGGATCAGCTGGGGGTTCGACAAGGTGCCTGCGCTGTATATTTAGATGTATGGCATAAAGATATCCCCGAATTTTTAAACCTGCGAACTAATAATGGCGATGACCGTATGAAGGCTCATGATGTCTTCCCGGCAGTTTGCTATCCTGATTATTTTTGGGAACAAGTTGAGACAAATATGGAAGGACAGTGGGGTCTGCTTGATCCCCACGAAGTATTAACTAAAAAGGGATTTGCACTGGAGGATACCTTCGGTACCGAGTGGACGGAAAAATATTTGGAATGCCTGAAAGACGAAAGCATTTCCAAACGCTGGATCCCAATTAAAGAACTGGTTCGCCTTATTATTAAATCCGCAGTGGAAACCGGTACGCCATTTGCTTTTAATCGGGACACAGTAAATCGCGCCAATCCTAATAAGCATAAAGGCGTCATCTACTGCTCCAATTTGTGCACTGAAATTGCGCAGAATATGTCGCCATCGGAAGAACGCTCCGAGACGATAACCACTGAAGATGGCGATACTGTCATTGTCACAAAAGTAAAACCGGGCGATTTTGTGGTTTGTAATCTGGCCAGTTTAAATTTGGGCAAGCTCAATGTCTTGGATGAAGCGGAATTGGAAGAAGTTACGACTTCAGTCGTTCGAGCTCTGGACAATGTTATCGAATTAAATTATTTTCCTGTGGCTGATGCCGAAGTTAACAACAGTCGCTATCGTCCTATCGGTCTTGGTGTGTCCGGGTATCATCATATGCTCGCTGCACATCATGTTTTGTGGGAAAGCGATGAACATTTGGACTTTGTAGATAAGGTCTTTGATTCCATCAACTACTATGCCATTAAAGCGTCGTATGAAACGGCTTTAGATAAAGGTGCTTATCCCTACTTTCAAGGTTCCGAGTGGGAGAACGGTCGTTATTTCACACAGCGCAATTACACGAGTGAGAGGTGGTTGGCCCTGAAAGAAAAGATTGCAACCCACGGTCTTAGAAATGGGTATTTACTTGCCATAGCGCCGACGTCATCCACGTCCATTGTCGCAGGCACCACGGCAGGTATTGATCCGATTTTAAATCGCTTTTATTATGATGAGAAGAAGAACGGACTTATTCCTCGGGTGGCACCGGATCTGACCATGAGTACTTACGGATACTACACCGAAGCTCACCGCTTAGATCAGTCTTGGTCGATAAAAGCCTGTGGTGTGCGAAGTCGGCATGTCGATCAAGCTCAAAGCATGAACCTGTATATCACTAATGACTACACTTTCAGACAAATTCTGAACCTGTATCTTGAAGCCTACCATGAAGGCGTCAAGACCGTGTACTATATTCGCTCAAAAGCGTTGGAAGTAGAAGAATGTAAAAGCTGTGCACTATAATGAATAGGAGGGTATGATGACATCAATTACCAAAAAGGCTCTATTTAATCCTGATGGCGATATTGAACTGTTAAAACGTCGTATGATTAATGGCAATACCACCAATTTGAATGATTTTAACAACATGAAATACGAGTGGGTGTCCAAGTGGTATCGCCAATCCATGAATAATTTTTGGATCCCTGAAGAGATTAACTTAGCACAAGATAAGAAGCAATACCCGAAACTGGATGAGACAGAACGTACTGCCTACGATAAAATTCTCAGTTTTTTAATTTTCTTGGACAGTATTCAAACGGCGAATTTACCCAATGTAGGTGAATATATCACTGCCAATGAGGTGAATCTCTGCCTGTGTATTCAAACTTTCCAAGAAGCTATTCATTCCCAAAGTTACAGCTATATGTTGGATTCTATTTGTGAGCCGAATAAGCGTGATGAAATCCTCTATCAATGGCGTGACGATGCCCATCTGCTTCGTCGCAACACCTTTATCGGTAACATTTACAACCGGTTTCAGGAAGAAAAATCTGCAGAAAACTTCTTAAGAGTTTGTATGGGCAATTATATTCTCGAGGGTATTTACTTTTATAGTGGATTTATGTTCTTCTATAACTTGGCTCGCAATGGCCGCATGACAGGATCAGCGCAGCAAATTCGCTACATTAATCGAGATGAAAGCACCCATCTCTATCTATTTAAAAACATTATCAACGAGCTTCGTGTGGAAGAAGCGGAGCTCTTCACGCCGGAACTGATGTCTGAATTCCGTGAGATGATTCATGAAGGCGCAGAGCAGGAAATGGCCTGGGGCAAGTATGTCATCGGCAATGATATTGAGGGGCTCACGGAACAGATGGTAGAGGACTACATTAAATACTTAGCCAATTTACGTTGTACGGATCTTGGCTTTGAAAAAATTTATGAAGGCTATGATGATGAACCGTCTACCATGACGTGGGTGTCCAATTATAGCAATGCCAATATGATTAAAACGGATTTCTTTGAAGCACGCTCTACAGCTTATGCAAAAAGCGGCGCTTTAGTGGATGACTTGTAATTTGAAGTGAGTATAAAAAAGACTCTTTTGTTTTCTTGCAAAAGAGTCTTTTTCATGCAAACCCACGTTCAATGTGAGGTTCAGTTTTAGTCGATGGTTGATTCCTGTAGAAGTATGCGCCCAATTTTATACACATCGCCGGCTCCCATCGTGACAAACGTATCGCCCTCTGTGAGCTTTGGCGCTACATACTCAACAATGTCATCAAAATCTTTCATGTAGATAGCAGGGTCGGCATTGGTTACAATAGCATCTCTCAATGTCTTGGAGTGAATGTCGCCGTAGTCTTTTTCTCGTGCGGCGTAGATATCTGTGATGATGATTTCATCGCAGCCGGTGAAGGATTTACTGAACGCATCTAAGAGTATTTTAGTCCGGGTGAATGTGTGGGGTTGAAACACACAAATGAGTTTACCCTTTGTTTGAGAACGCAAGGCACTGATCGATGCCTTGATTTCTGTCGGGTGATGGGCATAGTCATCGACAATATCAGCGCCATGGAATGTGCCTTTATACTCAAGACGACGATGCACACCGCCGTACTCATGAAGGCCTTTTAATACTGTGTCGACATCTACACCCAGTTCCAAAGCGGCAGCTGCAGCAGCCAGTGAATTGTAGACATTATGCTCACCAAGCACTTGAAGTTCTACAGTCCCAAGTTTGGTCTCGCCGTAATAAAGCTCGTAAGACGGGGCCTTGGCTGTTAAATTGATATTTTGTGCAGTATAGTCGGCTTTTTTATGTACCGAGATCGTACAAACTCGACATTGCGCATCTTTGACAATGTTTGCCACATTCTCGTCATCAATATTGGCAACAAGCAATGACGAGGGCGCCAAATTATCTACCAAGCCGCGAAAGGTATCGATAATATGGTCCATATTGTCAAAGTAGTCCAAGTGGTCTTCATCGATGTTTAAAATAATGGAGGTGGTAGGAAAGTACTTTAAAATATTGGCTCGATATTCACATGCTTCAGTTACTAAAAGCTTGCGATTACCTACGCGCACATTGCCTCCGATATTGTCTAATTGACCGCCTAGTAGAATGGTTGGGTCTAATTGAGTCTTCATCAGGATGTTGCTAAGCATGGATGTGGTTGAGGTTTTACCATGCGTCCCACTCACACCGATGGATTGTGTGTAATTTTGCATGAGTTGACCCAGAAAGGTGGCACGATCCACTAGGTCTAGCTTCTGATCCACGGCACCTTGAAGCTCAGGATTGTCCAAACTTATGGCATCGGTATAGATCACCAAATCAGCGTCGTTAAGATTATCGGCACTGTGGGCATAGTAAATGGTTGCGCCGAGATGTTCCAACCGGTGTGTGATGTCCGATGAAGCTCGGTCGGATCCCGAGACTTTGTAACCCATGGATAATAAGATCTCAGCGATAGCGCTCATACTAATACCACCAATTCCAATGAAATGAATGTGATGGTAATTGTGTTCATCTATATTGAAGTTGTTCATATATTCCCCCTAATTGGTTTCATTTTATAGCATATTTTAAAAGAAATAAAGAATGAATTGAATTTGTATTTTAAAAGCGCCTTGGGTATAATGAAGTCATGAATACGAGGTGAAATGAATGAATATTACCGATGTACGCATAAAACTGTTACCTGATCCTTCGAAGATGAAAGCTGTTGTATCGGTGACCTTTGACGATCAAATTGCCATTCATGACATCAAAATAATCGAAGGAGCAAATTCCTTGTTTATGGCAATGCCATCTCGAAAGCTTCCTAATGGGGAATATAAAGATGTCGCTCACCCTATCAATGCATCGACGCGAAAAGCACTTGAAGATGCAGTCTTTGCAGCCTATGACGACGTATTATCACAACACGACGATGAACCCATCTAGTGTAGACCAGTAGAGCCTCGTGGCTCTATTTTTATATGAATGAGGTGAATTATGGTTTTAGATGAATTAAGACAATTAATGACGGCGCACAACTTAGATGCCTATATTGTAGTGACATCAGACCCTCACAACAGTGAATACTTAGCTGAGTACTACAAAGAACGGGCATACTTAACAGGTTTTTCAGGCTCGCAAGGTACAGCGGTTGTGACACAGGACGAAGCTTATCTTTGGGCCGATGGGCGTTATTTTGAACAGGCGGAGCGTGAAATTCAAAATACCGGATTTCAACTTCAAAAAATTGCCGTCGAAGGCTATCCTACAGTTAAAGAATATTTGGACAGCCTTAAGGCTGCGCGGATTGGCTTTAACGCGCTCTATATGCCAATCAGTCAATACAAGGAGTTGACAAAAGGTTTAGACAGTACTTTTGTGGATATTGACCTGTTTAAAACGCTATGGACGGATCGAGCATTGCCAAAGACCACATCGTTCTCTCATAAAGAGTATAGTGTGGTTACAAGTGCTGAAAAATTGACCCAAGTTAGATCTAAGATGACCTCCCTGGGAGCTACCGCCCTTTTGATCAGCTCCCTTGAAGATATCAGTTATCTGACCAATTCTCGAGGCGGGGATATTTCACGTGTACCGGTGACTTTTGCCTATGTGCTTTTAACCTCTGATGAGAGTATGCTTTTTATTGATAGTGATAAAATCCGAGATTTCAGATCCGAACTGGAAGAAAATTTTACCATTCTTCCTTACGAAAGTATTTTTGAGGTATTGGAACAGATTTCCGAAGAACGTTTTGTTCTTGCCGATCATGTAAATACCAGGCTTTATCAATTGATTGAAGCACACAACAGTGTGGTAGATCACACAAATATTGTCGGCATGATGAAGTGTATTAAAAATCAGAATGAGCTGTCCCATATGAAGGCGTCCCATCTTCGAGATGGAGCCTATGTCACTGAGTTCATGTACTATCTTAAGACTCAAGCTATGGAAGGTGAAACGGAGTGGACACTGTCAGAGCGCTTGGATAAGCTTCGCGCGACAGACCCTAAGTACTATGATTTAAGTTTCGAAACAATCAGTGCCTACGGACCTCATGGCAGCATGATGCACTATAAAGCAGATGAAAAAACAGCAGCACCTGTTGAGAAAAAAGGCTTTCTCCTTGTAGATTCCGGCGGTCAATATATGGACGGAACTACAGATATCACGAGAACTTTTGCTATGGGTCCTCTCACAGAGGAGGAAAAATACCATTTTACTTATGTATTGAAATCCCACTTCAACCTAATGAATGCCGTGTTTCCTAAGGGGACGACATCAAAGACCATTGATGGCATTGCCAGGAGTGTCGTGTGGCAAATTATGGAAGAGTATCGATGCGGGACAGGTCATGGTGTAGGATACATGCTCGGTGTACATGAGACACCTCCGAATCTCAACCAAAAAAATGATATGGTCTTGGAGCCAGGCATGGTACTGTCCAACGAGCCAGGGATTTACAAGGACGGTCGACACGGTATTCGTACAGAAAATCTCATGACCGTTGTAGAACATGGTACCAGTGATTATGGTACATTCTATGGTTTCGAAAATCTGACTTTTGTGCCTTATGATGTAGATGCTATTGATGTGAGTCTGCTGACAGATAAAGAACTGGAGACATTGAATAGTTATCATCATGAAGTATATGACAAGATCAGTCCACTGGTTTCCGACAAGGTGCGTACGTGGCTTTATGACGCAACAAAACCCTTGGAGCGGCAATGAGCATACCTGATATTGAAACACGCCTTAAGAATTTGCCTAACGATCCCGGCGTCTATATTATGCGTAGCGCCACTGATGAAATTATCTATGTGGGGAAGGCAAAGAATCTGAAAAAACGTGTGAGCCAATATTTTGGAAGTTATGGCAAAAACAATCGCAAAGTTGCCGCCATGGTCTCTCATATTGCGGATTTCGAGTATATTATCGTCAAAAATGAGTTAGAATCTTTGATTTTGGAAAGTAATTTGATTAAGGATAATCTGCCGAAATATAATATTTTGCTGAGAGATGATAAGCAGTACCCATATATTAAAATAACTCGGGAAACTTTTCCTAGAGTGATTAAAACGCGAAAAATTTTAAAGGATGGGGCTAAGTACTATGGCCCCTATCCTGATGTTACGGCAGTAAATAACGCCATTGATATTTTTATGCGACTGTTCCCCTTGAGAACCTGTAGTTTGGTTCTGCCGCGAGATGTGGGGAAGTATCGTCCTTGTCTCAACTATTTTATAGGACATTGTGTGGGTCCTTGCACAGGAGAGGTGAATCATCGTGACTATATGACCATGGTCAGTGCCATCGAAAATTTGTTAGACGGTAAAGATGATTCACTTTTTGATGATTTGGCCATAAAAATGCAAGAAAGTGCCGCGCGTTTAGACTTTGAAATGGCCGCGCGTTATCGGGACGATATGGCATCTTTAAAAATTCTTAAGGAAAAGCAAATTATCTCGTCCAATGATTTGAGTGAGAATCAAGATGTGATTGCTTTAGCTCGAGGTATCGATGATGTTCTTGTGGAGGTCTTTTTTATAAGAGAAGGAAAAATAATCGGGCGAGAACATTATTTTATGAAGGATTACTTTACCAACCACAATGAAAAAATTCTCAATGCCTTCCTGCGACAATTTTATGGCGCAGCAACGTTTATTCCAAAAGAGCTGATTGTAGAATCGACGCCTGAAGATAAAACGATTTTGGAAGCGTATCTTGCTGCACAACGTGGCGGGCCGGTTACGATCACGGTCCCTCAACGGGGCGATAAATTGGCACTTGTAAAAATGGTAAAGAAAAATGCCATTGAAAACATCAATAAGTATGCGGATAAATATGCGAAAAAACAAAATAAAAATAAGGACGCTTTAAAAGATTTACAAGATACATTGAGGCTGTCCATTTTCCCAAGCCGTATTGAGGCCTTTGATATTTCTAACACCTACGGCATTAACTCCGTTGGTAGTATGGTAGTTTTTGAAGAAGGTGTTGCCAAAAAAAGTGACTATCGTAAATTTAAAATTAAGACCGTCCAAGGGGCTGATGACTACGGATCTATGGAAGAAGTGTTGCACCGCCGTTTTAGCAGAGGTTTGATGGAAAAACATACCGCCGAGCAGACAGCTTTTTCGAAATTTCCTGATCTTATCCTTATGGATGGTGGCAAAGGGCAAGTGAATGTAGCATTAAAAGTATTAAAAGACCTCGGGTTAAATATTGAAGTGGCCGGTTTAGTCAAGGATGATTTTCACACTACTCGCGGCATCATTTACAATAATGAAGAGTTTACTTTTAAAATGACATCCAATGCCTATCAAATGATCTATAAAATTCAGGAAGAAGCTCATCGTTTCGCCATTAACTATCATAGAAAACTTCGGGAAAGTGCCTCATTTAAATCAGAACTGGATCTCATTGCAGGCATTGGTATAAAACGTCGCCAAGCTTTAATGAGTCACTTTAAATCCATGTCCAAAATAAAAACAGCGGATGTGAATTCTCTTGCCAATGTGCCGGGGATGAATCATAAAGCCGCCGAGTCAGTGTATAATTACTTTCACAGAAAGGATAACCCTCATGGATAAAATTGCATTAAGCAGGATCGTACGTGAATTGAACATAACTATTCTGCATGAATCCAAAAATTTTAAATCCACTTATATTGAAAGTATGGATCTTAATAGACCAGGTCTGCAATTGACCGGTTACTTTCGCTCTTTTGATAACAAAAGAATCCAGATTATAGGGGAACAAGAGTGGCATTTTCTCAGTGAGATGGATCATGATGCCCGCTACAACTGTATTAAACGTCTCTTTGAAACTCATATCCCGGCTATTATCTTTTTGCGCAACCGATTTATACATGATGAATTTATTGAACTTGCAGAAGAGCTGGACGTGACGCTGCTGCGTACCGAAGAAAACTTTTCCAAATTTACATTGCGCTATCAAAATTATCTCGAGGTGGAACTGGCGCCTACTATTCGTGTTCACGGCGTGTTACTGGATGTCTTCGGCGTCGGGGTGTTAATAAAAGGTTCCAGCGGGGTGGGGAAAAGTGAAACGGCACTGGATCTTATTTCCAAGGGCTCGAAACTGATATCAGACGATTCAGTCATTATCAAGCGTATTGATGATCGTTTGATTGGTAAGTCGCCATATATTACTAAACACTTTATGGAAATTCGCGGCGTGGGCATTATTGATGTGGAAAAGATTTTCGGTATTGGTTTTGTTATGGATCAAAAAAATATTGAAATGGTCATCAATTTGGAAAGCTGGGATGACAATGCGGAATACGATCGACTGGGCATTGACAATGTCTATGAGGAAATTTTAGGCAAGCAATTGGTGAAGTATAATATACCTGTTAAACCGGGGCGAAATTCTGCGCTGATTATCGAGACTGCGACCAAAAACTTCAAACAGAAAGAGCAGGGTTATAATCCAGCGGAAGAATTAAATAAGCGAATTTTAGGGCGGAGATATTGATTCCACATTCTGGAACGAGCTCCAAAAACAAGTAAAATACACGTTTTGGGGATTAAAAACTTCAGATTCGTTGAAATTATTTTTTTTAAGCTCTATAATGAAATAGCAAGAAACACATAAATAACTAGGGGGTTAAAATGACAAAACATTTTAAAACGATGGACGGTAATGAAGCAGCCGCCCATATCGCTTATGCTTTTTCAGAAGTTTCATGTATTTTCCCAATTACGCCGTCTTCACCAATGGCTGAACACGTGGATGCATGGGCTGCTGAAGGAAGAAAAAATATCTTCGGACAGGAAGTCTTAGTCAAGGAACTTCAATCTGAAGCAGGCGCTGCAGGAGCTGTACATGGTTCGCTCCAAGCAGGTTCATTAACTAGTACTTATACCGCTTCACAAGGTTTGTTACTTATGATTCCTAATATGTATAAGATTGCAGGGGAATTGTTGCCGGGGGTATTTCACGTGGCTGCACGTGCATTGGCATCTCATGCATTATCCATTTTCGGGGATCATCAAGACGTTATGGCATCTCGTGCCTCCGGATTTGCTATGCTTGCTTCCGGTTCCGTCCAAGAAGCTATGGATTTAGCTGCTGTAGCTCATCTGAGTGCAATTAAAGGTCGTGTCCCATTTACTCACTTCTTCGACGGATTTAGAACCAGCCACGAAGTTCAAAAGATTGAAGTGCTGGACTATGATGATTTAGCTAAGCTTGTTGATTATGATGCTGTCCGTGAATTCAAACAACGTGCACTGCATCCGGCTAATCCGGCTGTTCGAGGCACGGCACAAAATCCAGATATTTACTTCCAGGAAGTGGAAGCATCGAACAGATTTTATGATGATATTGTCGGCGTCACAGAAAATTACATGAATCAAATTTCTGAACTTACCGGCAGAGAATACCATCTCTTCAATTACTATGGGGACGATCAAGCAGAACGAGTTATCGTAGCTATGGGTTCTGTGACGGAAACGATTGAAGAAGTTGTCGATTACTTAAATGAGAAAGGCGAGAAAGTCGGTCTGCTTAAAGTTCACCTCTATCGTCCATTCTCCAAAGAACATTTCTTAGCTGCTATGCCTAAGACTGTTAAGAAAGTTGCAGTTTTAGATCGCACTAAAGAAAAAGGTGCTCACGGGGAACCGTTGTACCTGGACGTTCGCGATATCTTCTATGATGAAGCCGATGCACCAGTTATCGTTGGTGGTCGTTATGGTTTAGGTTCAAAAGATACCAACCCTGCACAAATTTTTGCAGTCTACAAACACTTAGAAGCAGAACAACCTCGTCACAACTTCACCATCGGCATTGAAGATGACGTAACAAAATTATCTCTTCCAATTGAAACCTCCGTTTCCACTGAACCTAAAGGTACTATTCGCTGCAAGTTCTGGGGATTCGGATCCGACGGTACGGTAGGAGCTAACAAGAGTGCCATTAAAATTATTGGTGATAATACCGATATGTATGCTCAAGGTTACTTTGACTATGATTCAAAGAAGAGTGGTGGAGTTACCATGTCTCACTTGAGATTCGGACATGAACGTATTACCTCTACCTATTTACTCTCTGAATCCGACTTTATCTCTTGTTCAAAACAATCTTACGTACACCAATACAATTTGCTCAAAGGTCTGCGTAAAGGCGGTACCTTCCTGCTTAATACCGTATGGTCCCATGAAGAACTTGAAGAACATCTTCCGGCTTCTATGAAACGTAAAATTGCTGAAGATGACATTGCATTCTATACCATTAATGCTACCAAGATTGCCGCAGAACTTGGTCTCGGCGGACGCACCAACATGGTTATGCAATCTGCATTTTTTAAACTGTCTGAAGTACTCCCTGTAGAAGAAGCTACCGATCTTCTTAAAAAAGCCGTTGTAGCTGATTACGGCCACAAAGGGGACGACATCGTTAAAATGAACTACGGTGCTATTGATCAAGGTATCAATGCCCTCGAAAGAGTGAATGTCCCGGCAGAATGGGCCAACGCAACAGACGATGCAAAGCATACTATCGACGGCGCTCCGGACTTCATCAACAACATTTTAGTTCCAATGAATCGCCAAGAAGGTAATAATCTTCCTGTTTCTACGTTCGTCGGCATGGAAGACGGTTCTTTCCCTAATGGCACTGCACGCTATGAGAAACGCGGTATCGCTGTTAATATTCCTTTCTGGAAGAAAGAAAATTGTATTCAATGTAATCAATGTTCTTTAGTTTGCCCTCACGCAGCCATTCGTCCATTCTTGTTAAATGAGAGTGAAAAGAACGGTGCTCCTGATACCTTTGAAACCTTAGAAGGCAAGGGTCCGGGAGCTAATAAATATCAATACCGCATCCAAGTATCTTCACTTGACTGTACAGGTTGCGGCAATTGTGCTCAAGTATGCCCTGCCAAAGAAAAAGCGCTTGTTATGACACCATTTGAGGATGTCTACGAAGCTCAATCTGAAAATTGGGATTATGCTGTAGATAAAGTTGTGTCTAAAGAAGATGAGTTTGAACTGACCAACTTTAAAAACTCTCAATTCTATCAACCGTACCTTGAATTCTCCGGAGCATGTGCAGGTTGTGGTGAAACACCATATGTTAAGCTGGTAACCCAACTCTTCGGTGATCGCATGAGTATCGCTAATGCAACAGGATGTACGTCGATCTGGGGCGGTTCCGCACCGTCAACCCCATATTGTACCAATGCTGATGGCAACGGTCCTTCTTGGGCAAATTCACTGTTCGAAGATAACGCGGAATACGGCTATGGTATGGCAGTCAGCCAAACTGTAACTCGCGATCGCATCAAACGCCTCATGGAACAATTTAAAGAAACCGGTGTCGATCAAGAGGCTTCAGCCGCCTTTGATGCATGGATCGAAAACATGAATGACTACAAAGCTTCTAAGGCTGCCAGTGTGAAAGTTATTGAACAGCTAAAGAAGACCTACAATGACGACAAAGCTGATACTATTATCAAAGATTTGAACAGTTTAAAGAACTTCCTTATCAAAAAGTCTCAATGGATTATCGGCGGTGACGGCTGGGCGTATGATATCGGTTACGGCGGATTGGACCACGTACTTGCCAGTGGTGAAAATATCAATGTCCTGGTTGTTGATACTGAAATCTATTCCAACACCGGCGGTCAAGCATCCAAGTCAACCCCAACCGGTGCAACTGCACAATTTGCAGCGGCAGGTAAGACAACTCGCAAGAAAGATCTCGGTTTAATGGCGGCAACTTACGGTTATGTTTACGTTGCACAAATTGCACTTGGCGCAGATAAAACTCATGCATTCAAGACAATTAAAGAAGCTGAAGCTTATGATGGACCTTCTCTGATCATTGCTTATGCACCATGTATATCTCACGGGATCAAAAAAGGTATGGGATGTTCTATCCAAGAAGAAAAACTTGCCGTTGAAGCGGGTTACTGGCACCTGTATCGCTACAATCCTGATCTGAAGAAGGAAGGTAAGAACCCATTCACTCTTGACTCTAAAGCACCTAAGGGATCTTACAGAGAATTCCTTCAAGGCGAAGTACGCTACACAGCACTGGCTCGGAAGTTCCCTGAACGCGCTGAACAACTCTTTGAAGTCGCTGAAGAAAACGCAAAAGATCGTTATAACAATTATGTGCGCATGAATGAACAAGAAACGATTTTGGTGGAATCCGAAGAAGCGAATGCAGTGCCTAAAGCTGAAGTTAAAGAAGATGTTTTAAAAGAAACCCCAAAGAATGAAAAATAAATTAAGAGTGTGCGTTGGCACACTCTTTTTATGTGAAAAAATCACTGCATGAGTCGGCACTTATGGCTGTTCTATAACTATGCATAAAAAATCCTCAGTGTCTTGAGAAACGCACTGAGGATTTTTACAATTTATAGTATCTAAGGATTTTAAACACGGAAGAGGATACGACAACACCTGCGGCCAGAGCACCGGCCATAAAAACTGTCTTTACCGCTTCGTTCACAAATGCTGAATAATTTTGAAAAATAAAATTATACATCGTGTAATACATTCCTGCGCCGGGAACCAAGGGTACAAGACCGGGCAACAGAAACACCGTTGCAGGCATTTTCAATAGCCTAGCCAACTGTTCCGCCACACAGCCCATGACTACCGCAGAAATAAACGCTGAAAAAATGTAGGTACTATAGTTTAAAAGTACACTGTACAGCGTCCATACGAACCCTCCTAAGAGGGCATTATAAACTAAAGACTTTTGGGGACAGTTGAAATAAAAGGCGAAAGACAGCGTCGCACACGATGCAATGACAAATTCAAAAAATAATTTCATAGCTACCTCATAAATCGTAAGACCACACCGACACCGATAGCAATGCCAAGAGCAATAAATACAGCTTTCGTCAATCCGACTAATCCGCTGAGAAAGTCACTGTTCATAATATCTCGAATAGCATTGGTGGCAACCAGACCGGGCACCAAAATCATAATTGATCCGATAATGGCCGCATCAAGTGAATGAACAATTTTCAGCGCATAGAGACCCAAGGTAATTAGTGTAATGCTAAACGCACCAATGAAATTATTCACAACAAAATTTAACTTATAGCGACTGGTATACTGCATAATCCATGAAGCTATAAAGGTAGTGATGAACGCACCAATAAAATCTTGTCCGTTCCCGCCAAACAGAATGGCAAAAAATCCACCGCTAAAGCCACCATAAATCGGAAATTGCCACGGCGGTCGCTCTTCATCCGCCGCAATGTCATCCAGGATAGAGAATCCAGTTTCTATGGTCATATCCGATTGAACAAAAAGTCGAGAAAAAGAGTTCACCGCATGAATGTTGTCCATATTGGTCTCAGGAGACCCGACACTTTTATAGACCGTAAGTATTTCATTGTTAAATTCAAAGGAGACAAAGATACCTGACGGCAATACATGGGCTTCCACTTGAGAAATGTTAGATGCCGAGTTACAAATACGAAGAATGGTATCTTCCGCACGATAAATTTCAGCACCGTTTTTTATTTGAAGTCGCCCTGCATAAATTGCCAAACGAATAAAGCTTTTTGCCTCACTCAAGCCTTTTAATTCTCTCATGTTTCACCTAGGTTCATTATAGCGTTCTTCTACTTAAATTCCTACCATAAACCGTCATCTGCTTATACAAAATATCCCATTCATTGAAACCATATATCCCTGATGATATAATACTTGTGAATGAGGTGACGTAATGAAAAAACCTATAGTATCTATAATTGGAACACCTAACGTGGGCAAATCCACGTTATTTAATAAAATTGTCGGACGAAAAATCAGTATTACCGAAGACACTCCGGGAGTTACTCGAGATCGCATTTATAGTGATGGTGAATGGCTCGGTGCTCATTTTCTACTCGTAGACACAGGTGGCTTGGATTTAAAAGATGAAGATATTTTTATGTCAAATATCAAAGCCCAAGTTGACCTGGCTTTAGATATGAGTGATGTCATTATTTTCTTAACTGACGGACTGCGAGGCGTTACGAGCAGTGACAGAGAAATTGCAAATTATCTGAGAAAGTCTAACAAAAGAATTCTTCTTGCTGTCAATAAATTTGACAGCAAAGATGCCAAACCAAACTATTATGACTTCTTTGAACTGGGCCTGGGTGAGCCAATTTGCATCAGCTCCGAACAGGGTATGGGTGTTGGCGACTTGCTAGATGAAGTCATCGTAGGCTTTGAGCGCAACACCGAGGAGGAGGATGACGACGATGTTCGCGTGACCTTTATAGGAAAACCTAATGTGGGGAAGTCGTCTCTTATTAATCGCATTATCGGTCAAGAACGCTCCATCGTGACCAACATTCCAGGAACTACCAGAGATGCCATTGATTCGGAATTCCGTTATAAGGATGAAAAGTTCACGTTAGTCGACACGGCGGGACTTCGCAAGAAAAAGAAAATTTACGAGGCTATTGAGCGCTATTCTGTGATTCGTACACTGACTGCCATTGAAAGATCATCAGTTTGTGTACTTCTTATCGATGCCGAAGAAGGTGTGAGCGAACAGGATGCTAAAATTGTCGGGTATGCCCATGACAACAATAAAGCTATTATTATCGCGGTGAATAAATGGGATGCCATTGTCAAAGACAATAAGACGATGAAAACTTACGAAGCAGCTATTCGGGAACGTCTACCATTTATTAATTACGCGCCTATTATTTTCATCTCAGCACTCACCGGTCAACGTGTTGAAAATCTTCTAGATTTGATTATTGTGGTTAACAATAATTACAACCATCGTATTAAAACCGGCGTACTCAACGATATTTTAAATCGCGCGGTACTGATGAATCAGCCGCCGTCGGATAAAGGTAAACGCGGTAAACTCTATTACGGCTCTCAAGTGGCAGTACGACCGCCAAAATTCTCCTTGTCAGTGAACGATAAGGAACTCTTCCATTTCAGCTATGTCCGCTATTTGGAAAATCAAATTCGAAACGCGTACTCTTTTGATGGGGTGCCACTCATCTTAAGTTTAAAAAATAGAGAGGGTCGTTAATGCTCCCCATTGTGATAGCTTATTTAATTGGAAGTATTTCCGGTTCATATATCATCAGTAAGTTTTTTTTACATGACGATATACGCCAACATGGCTCCGGCAATGCAGGCACAACTAATGCTATGCGCACCTACGGGAAAAAAATCGGCGCCTTAACCTTTCTCATTGACTTTTTCAAAGGTGTCTTTGGTATGCTTGTGGTTCAAGCATTGGTCGGTGAGTCACAAGATCTGTTATACATCAGTGCTTTAGCTCTGGTGGTAGGTCATGATTTTCCTTTTTATATGAATTTCAAAGGCGGAAAAGGTGTAGCTTCCACCATCGGTTGTTTTAGTGTACTAGGCTTTGTCTATGATTTAATTGCTGTATGTTTGTGGAATGCTGTAGCATGGACCACCAAATATGCTTCTTTGGCTTCCATTGTTTATTATTTAGCCGTTGCAATGCTATTCATTGTAGGAAAAAATTTAAGCCTATTATCTGCATTTATGGTCATAGCTATCTCGCTTTTAGGGATTTTACGACACCACCAAAATATTCGACGTTTGCTCAATCACACAGAATCCAAGATTGGAGAGAAGAAATAAATGGAAATTACTGTTATCGGCGGAGGCAGTTGGGGAACTGCAATTGCCCGATTGTTAAAAATCAATGGTCATGAGGTCAGCTTTTATGTCCGCGATCCAAAGACAAAAAAGGCCATCAACGACACGGGATGTAATGATAAATATTTACCCGGCATTTCTCTTGAAGGATTAAAGGCAACAACCAATATTGATGTAGCTATCGACGGTTCACGCCTTGTCGTTATGGCTGTGCCGTCTCAAAATGTACGCAGTGTCTTTGAAACTCAACAACATTTACTTGACGGCAAGATCATTGTCAATTTATCCAAAGGACTGGAGCTCGGTACCCTTGATCGGATTAGCCAGATCGCGGAAGAACTCCTTCCAAAGTCGACATTTGTGGCGCTGTCAGGTCCGTCTCATGCCGAAGAAGTAGGGCGTAATATTCCCACAGCCGTTGTGGCGGCATCAAAAGATATTGATGTGGCTAAGATGATACAAAATGTATTTTCCAACGACTCTTTCCGAGTCTATACAAACACGGACCTCGTTGGCGTGGAAATTGGCGGTGCTTTGAAAAATATCATTGCCCTTGCAGCAGGTATGAGTGAAGGGCTTGGATTTGGAGATAACACAACGGCGGCGCTTGCTACGCGCGGTATTTATGAAATGAGTAAATTAGGCCTGGCACTCGGTGCTGAGGCTCAAACCTTCAATGGGTTATCCGGCATAGGCGATCTTATCGTCACCTGCACATCAACTCATTCCAGAAACCGAAGAGCAGGCATTTTAATCGGCAAGGGACTTTCTAAAGATCAGGCTTCACTTGAAGTCGGACAAGTTGTTGAAGGAATTAAAACTACAAAGTCAGCTTATGAATTATCAAAAAAGCATAAGATTTCCATGCCAATTACTCAAAAACTCTATGAAGTACTGTATCAGGCCTTAGATCCCAGGAAAGCTGTCGTGGATTTAATGCGTCGAGATTATAAGGATGAAATTGAACCTCTTTTTAAACATTGAAAGGTTAAGACTTGAAAAAGTTTCGTAATACACCATCTAAACGATGGCGCCTTATCGGACTGGTGCTGATTCTTCTAATTTTTTTAGGAGGACTTCGCGCCTTTACCGGAAAGACCGGTCAGGATTATCGCACTGAATTTCCCACACTTAAAAAATATGAGAAAAAAGAACAGGTAGTCGGCTTCAATATTTTTTCGGAAGAAGTTTATCATGCCAGTGAGGATGGTGTCTGCGTTTATAATGCTTCTGAAGGGGAGAGGGTGCCTGTAGGATTTGAAATCGCAACTGTCAACACCATGAATGACACATCAAATTTAAATGATGCCTTACTTCGCGTCAATTCGGCACTTAGCTATAAATCTAAAGATCACACACGCTACACTGTGGATCAGGCATTACCATCTGTTAAAGAAATCCAGGAAGCCTTAAAAGACAATGATTTGACTGAGGCGATTTCCCACATAGAAAAACTGGATCTATACTCCAACAGCACGCTGCAGCTTTCAGAATTGAAAGAGCTCAACAATCTCACTGTAGAGGAATTGGAAACACGAAAGACTGAACTGGAAAAAGAAGTCAACCAGCATAACATACCGTACAAAGCTGAGTTTTCAGGGATTGTATCTTTTGCTATTGACGGTCTTGAAGAATACTACACATTGTCGGATAGGGAAGATTATACGTACAGTTATTTACAAAAACATCGTGAGGAGGCGGCATTTAAAACCCATGTGAATGTGACGAAGGGTGAACCTCTGTTTAAACTGGTGGATAATATCAAGTATCATATTGCTCTCCAAACCAAGAGTTTAAAAAATCTGGACACACCTGAAATCGGTGATAGACTGCAACTTCAAAAAAATGACAAACTTTTGGAGGGGACTGTCGTCGCCATCAATCAATCCAACGCAGGTCAAGTAGTCATTGTAGAGTTTAAGGAGCACTTTTCAGATATCTATAGTACCCGGATCAATAACTTTGATGTGATTTTGGCTTCCCAAGATTGTTACGAAATTCCTAAAGATGCCATTATTAAGCGAGGGACACTCTTTGGCGTTTACGTTCAGGAAATTCACGGACTTGTGAAATTTGTACCGATTAAAGTGGTCGTGCCTTTTGAAACCACATCCTATATCGATCCCGGGGATAAAAATGCCCGCATAACCATTGATGATGCCGAATATAAGACAGTCACGCTCAATGACAAAATCGTATTGAATCCGAAGCAAGTTGCGGAATCAAAAGTATTAAATTAAGAGGTTTATATGTCAATAGCAGATAATACAAAACGCATCCTTGAAGAGATTCAAGATCTCGAACACACTTCGTTAACTCAGGAATCAGTTGAGTTGATCGCTGTATCAAAATTTCATCCTGTAGAGGCTATTGTGGAAGCTTATGATGCAGGTGCCCGTATTTTTGGAGAAAATAAAGTTCAAGAATTGCAAGAGAAGTTAGGGGATTTACCTGATTTTAATTTTCATATGATTGGCAATTTACAATCAAATAAGGTAAAATATATCTATGATAAAGTTCGATTAATACAGTCTTTGGACCGTCCGAGCCTGCTAAAAGAAATTGAAAAATACGGTTTAGCGGCACAGATTAAAATCCCTTGTTTAATCGAGATCAATATTGCCGATGAGCCTCAAAAAGGTGGCGTGGCAGTAAATAGTGTTCAAGACTTTTTAGAGCATTGTCTCGATCAGTCCCATGTCGAAATAAAAGGCCTGATGACCGTGGCTCCGGACATTGATGACGAAGCTTATTTAAGACGTTGTTTTCAAAAAATGTTTCAATTGCGTGAAAAATTGAACACTGTATATAAACATGAGCTAAACTTGGAAATCCTATCAATGGGTATGAGTCAGGATTATAAAATTGCCATTGAAGAGGGAGCCAATATGGTTAGAATTGGAAGTAAAATTTTTGGTAGGAGGCAGTACAATGGCTGATTTTATGGACAAGATGAAAAATATCTTCGGATTTTCCGAAAATGATTATGATGGATATGACTATGACGAGTATCCTCAGGAGCAAACTGTGGAGCGCGTTGAAGAAGTGCCGGTGCGCACCGCCTCAAAGCGTCGTAATGACAACGTGCTGAGTCTGAATGCGTCAAATCTCATTATCTCCGTACACGAACCGCTTTCGTATGATGAATCACCTAAAATTGTTGATGATTTACGCGCAGATAAATCTGTTGTACTTAATTTTGAGCAACTTGATGTTGATGTCAAACGGAAAATTTTTGATTTTGTTAGTGGCGCCCTCTATGCTATTGACGGTAAAATTCAAAAGGTCAACAAAGATATTTTTGTTCTCGCGCCAAGAAATGTAGAGATTGACGGTTTAAAGGAAGAACTTAAAAATACAGGAATGTTTCCTTGGTAAACGTCAATCGAGATGGTCTTTTTGATCATTTTGATACCAATTTAATAACGATGAAGAAGATAGTAGATAAGATTGACATGGTGTTAAAGCATCATGAGATTTTATCTACTGATTTTTTGAACCCCTATGATCGGGAGTGCGCCTTGACACTGATTCGTAAGTTCCCCATTGGATATCACGCAGACGGTGGCTATCCAGATGCGGAACGTCAACTCATCTATCTCTATCCAGATTATTTCGGTGATACGGCAATTTGTGACGTAGTCATGTTGAGTTATGCCTATGGGGATGTGACCCACAGAGATGTCTTAGGTGCTCTCTTAGGTCTTGGTATAGACCGAACTAAAGTGGGCGATATAGTTGTTGAAGAAGATCGCGGTATATTTATCTTTGTGAAGAAAGAATTGGCAGATTTTTTGAATTTTGAATTTCATCATGCCGGTCGGATTCCTTTGGTAAAAACAGATGTGTCCTTTACTCGGCGCGTGGATAAGGTAACTGAACGTCAAGTTATTATCTCGTCGCTACGAGTCGATGTTGTGCTCAGTGCTGCGTTCCATTTGAGTCGGTCACAAGCTGCTTCATTGATTAAAAATGACAAACTTACTGTAAATTTTAAACCAACAGCTAAAGTCCATGAGATCTTATCTTCGGGGGATATCTTGTCACTTCGAGGCTATGGACGTGTGACGCTTTATGAGGTTCAAAAGAAAACTAAAAAGGATAACTATGTGGTTATTCTTCATTATCCCGTGTGAGGTATTATGGCAGTCATTCTCTTTTCGGTACTTCTCATCGCCATTGATCAATTGAGTAAGTACATTGTGATATTAACACTAAAAGACAATCCGCCTAAAATTATTATTGAAGGCGTTTTAAATTTTTTCTATTTAGAAAATCGGGGCGCCGCATTCGGTATGCTTCAAAACAAAAGCTTATTGTTTACTATAGTGACTGTCATCGTGATTGTAGTTCTCTTAAGTATCTTGTTTAAAGATTACAAACGCAATTCTCTGATGCTCAATACATGCATCGGGCTTATTTTAGGTGGCAGTATAGGCAATTTTATTGACCGAATTGTGAAAGGCTATGTCGTAGACTTCATTTCATTCCATATTTTCGGCTATGATTTTGCGATCTTTAACTTGGCCGACACATTTATTGTTGTGGGAACTTTTCTTTTCTTACTCATGATTTTATTTTTTGATAACCCAAGAGAGGACGATCATGCACGACGTATTTCAAGTCGATCGAAGTAATTGTCGTCTCGATACCTATTTAGCGGAACGACTTTCTATGACACGATCTCAAATTAAGAAATTAATTTCTGAAGGTCAAATTTTGGTGAATGGTCAAACCGTTAAAGCAGGTCTTATACTCCAAGGGCACGAGACAGTTTCAATTTACATGAGAGAGTTTACTTTGGAACCGGAGCCTATTGAGTTTAAAGTACAGTATGAAGATAGAGATTTGGCTGTCATATCCAAACCTCAAGGCCTTGTCGTACATCCCGGAGCCGGCAATGACAGACACACTTTAGTCAATGGTTTGTTGTCTCGGTTTGACACACTTTCAGATTCCGATGATTATCGTCCCGGCATCGTTCATCGATTAGATAAAGATACATCGGGACTTATGATTATTGCAAAGACCAACGAAACTCGAGATGCACTCATTGCCATGTTTAAAGCTCATGCCATCCTAAAAGAGTACCTGGCTATCTTAACGGGCAAGCTTGAAACAAGCAAATTTGTGAATGCGCCCATCGGTCGGGATCCCTTGCATCGCATCCGATTCGCCGTGACAGAGTGCAACAGTAAAGAGGCACAGTCTGAATTTATGCCGTGTGATTTTTTCGGAGATTTTACGCTGTGCCGTGTAAAAATTCTTACAGGGCGGACACATCAAATTCGTGTCCATGCCAAATACATTCATCATCCGGTGGTGGGGGATTTGCTCTACGGCATGAAAAATAAGTATGGTATAGAGACACAGTTGCTTCATGCTTATCATTTAGAATTCAAACATCCGATCACAGGGCAATTGGTTTCAATACAGGATGAGGTTCCAAATCGATTTCATGATTTTATGAAGAAGGTAAAACGATGAAAAATATTATTATGGATGAATTGGCAATGAAACGAGCTATTGCCAGAATTTCAAACGAAATCATCGAAAAAAATAAGGGCTCTGAAAATTTAGTTTTACTTGGCATTGTAAGCCGAGGCGAAGATTTAGCTCACCGTATCGCTGCAAAAATCAAGGATATTGAAGGCACAGAGATTGAAGTACACGCCGTCAATCCCACTAATTTTCGTGATGACAATGATCATACAAGAGAAATCGACCTATCTGTGAATTTTGATAACAAAACCGTTATCTTAGTAGATGATGTACTTTATACTGGTCGTACTGTCCGTGCCGCCATGGATGCTATTCTATCTATCGGCAGACCCAGCGCTATACGACTGGTGACACTCATTGATCGCGGACATCGAGAATTACCCATTCGCCCGGATTTTGTGGGAAAGAATTTACCAACTTCCAGCAGGGAACATGTCGTGGTGGATTTAGTTGAAGTTGATGGAAAGGACCGAGTGTATATTGAAGCCTGAACTTCGATCGATATTTGATTTTGTCATGGAAATCGATAAAATGAAGACTGTGCTGCGTCGAACGCTAAATTACAATGCGTTGACCTTTGAAAACGACGCTGAGCATTCCTATATAGTTGCTGTGATGAGCATGGCTTTAAAAGAGTACGCCAATTCTGACGTTGACATGAACCGTGTGATTCCGATGCTTTTAGTTCATGATATGGTCGAGGTTTATGCCGGCGATACCTTCGCTTATGATACTAAGGGCTATACAACCAAATCTGCCCGGGAAGCTAAAGCTGCGGATAAACTTTTCAGTATGCTTCCTGAGGACATAGGCTCGCAATTTAGAGACTTGTTCGAGGAATTTGATACCATGACAACAGCAGAAGCACGCTTTGCCAATGCGGTGGATCGCATACAACCTATTTTGCTCAATGCGTATGGTTCAGGTGGCGCATGGCATATGAATCAGGTGACTCAAGAGCAAGTTTATCAACGTATAGCTATGGTTAAAGACGTCAATGAAGAGCTTTATTTTGCAGCTCAAGAACTTATAGATACTTATTTTGGAGGCAACAATGAATTATGATGTAATAATTGTTGGCGCGGGAGCCAGTGGCGTTTTTGCCGCTTATGAATTTACGAAATTAAACACAGATTTAAAAGTTGCAATGTTTGATACCGGTAATCCCATCGATCGACGTATTTGCCCAATCAAGGCCGGTGTGGTGGAAAACTGTATTGGCTGCAAACCATGCAACATTATGAATGGTTATGGTGGTGCAGGGACTTTGTCCGACGGCAAATACAATCTGACTACAGAATTCGGCGGTACCATGCATGAACAGATTGGGCGAGATAAGGCCATGGATCTCATGCGTTATGTTGATGATGTATTGTGTCATTTTGATGGTGCACCATCAAAACTCTATACTACATCCAACAGTGCCTTAAAGACGACAGCATTGCGCCACGATTTGCACTTATTGGACGCTGAGGTGCGCCACTTTGGGACTGACCGGAATGTCGAAATCTTAAAGAAAATTTTTGATTACTCTAAAGATTGCGTCACCATGTTTTTCAACACTACCGTCATTAATGTCACCTATGATAACGATACAGCTACGTATACGATCACCACGGACAAGGGGGACACACATACATGTAAACACCTTGTTTTAGCTTCAGGACGAAGCGGATCTAAATGGATTTCGAAAGTCTGCGCAAGTTTTGGCATCACTACGACATCCAATCAGGTAGACATCGGTGTGCGAGTGGAATTACCGGCAGAGGTATTTAAACATATCACCGATGATGTCTATGAGAGCAAACTTGTCTATCAGGCGAAAAGCTATAACGAGTTGGTTCGTACTTTTTGCATGAATCCTTATGGACAAGTGGTTGCAGAAAATACGAATGGCATTATCACGGTCAACGGCCATGCCTATGCCGATCCAAAACTTCAAAGTCGCAATACTAACTTTGCACTTTTGGTCAGCAACCGTTTTACCGAACCGTTTAAAGATTCTAATGACTATGGCGAATCTATTGCACGCCTTTCCAATATGCTTGGTGGCGGTGTACTCTTACAGCGGTTTGGTGATCTTAAAAAAGGACAGCGCTCCAATAAAGAACGGATGGCACGTTGCTTTACTGTGCCGACCTTAAAAGCGACGCCAGGTGATTTATCATTGGTACTTCCTAAACGACAATTGGATTCTATTATTGAGATGATTTACGCCCTGGATCAAATTGCTCCGGGCACAGCTAATGATGATACGTTGCTCTACGGCGTGGAAGTGAAATTCTACAATTCTAAAGTTCGTGTCGACGAACACTTTATGACAGAACAGCCTGAACTCTATGTCGTCGGTGATGGTGGTGGCGTGACACACTCTTTATCCCAGGCTTCGGCTTGTGGGGTTTATGTGGCTCGCCATCTGAATAAATGAGGTGAATGATGAAACAATCCGCATTACTTCACAGTGAACTTTCTTACATTATTGCACAAATGGGACATACGCAAACATTGGTCATTGGCGATTGCGGCTTGCCTGTACCGAAAGGTGTCAAGCGAATCGATCTTGCTGTGACAGCAGGAACTCCAAGTTTTGAAAGTGTGTTAGACGCAGTATTGAGCGAACTTTGTGTGGAAAAAGTCACAGTGGCAAGTGAAATACAAGATCAAAACCCACAGGTTCTTAAAGCTATTGAGCAAAGAACTGAAGGTCTGCCAATGGAATTTGTACCTCATGAGACCTTTAAAACGTTGACTGAAGAGAGTGTCTGCATTGTTCGAACAGGTGACATACGGCCTTATTCCAATGTCATTTTACAAAGTGGGGTATTTTTCTAATGACTGATACAACCATCTTGAAGTGTGAAAATATTGTCAAAACTTTCCCCGGCGTGAAAGCTTTAGATGGCGTGAACTTAACCATCTATGAAAATGAAGCCATGGCCTTGATGGGAGAAAACGGTGCAGGCAAGAGCACCTTGATTAAAATTTTAAGCGGTGTCCATCAGGCTGATTCGGGCAAGATTTATCTGGATGGACAGGAAGTTCATATTGCCAATGTCACTGATGCTGCATTGCTAAACATCGCTGTTATCCACCAGGAGTTAAATCTTATACCGAGCCTGAGTGTGTCGGAAAATATCTTTTTGGGCCGAGAGCTGCAAAACGGTGTATTTTTGAACAAAACAGAGATGCAAAAACAGTCCAGAGCCATCTTAGAGCGTCTTGGACTCTCCATTGATCCGAAACAAGCGGTAGGGAAGTTAAGTATTGCCAACCAACAAATGGTTGAAATTGCAAGAGCACTTTTGGAAGACGCGCGTATTATTATCATGGATGAGCCGACTGACGCGCTGACTGATAAAGAAGTACAGGTACTTTTTAGTGTTATTCGACAGTTAAAGGCACAAGGCAAATCCATTGTGTATATCTCACACCGTCTTGAAGAAATTTTTGAAGTGTGTGAACGAGCAACTATCCTACGTGATGGGACTTTTATTGCTGAAGAAAAGGTTAGTGACTTGGACCAAAACAAGATTATTAAACTAATGGTGGGGCGAGAAATTACAGAACAATTCCCTTATCATCCGGGCAATCCTGCAAAATCCATCCTCCAGGTGGAAGGGTTGACTAATGACTTTGTTTCTGACATTTCCTTTGAGTTAAAATCTGGTGAAGTTCTTGGCGTCGCAGGTCTCGTAGGTTCCGGTCGCACAGAACTTGCAAAAACAATCTATGGATTTTACACTATACATAGCGGCACGCTAAACTTAGGTGGTAAAAAGCTTGATCTAAAAAGTACTGCTGACGGTATCAAACATGGTATCACCTATGTGTCTGAAGACCGCAAAAAAGATGGCCTGATACTTCCTATGAATGTTACGGAAAACATTACCATCAGTGCATTGAAGCAAGTGAGTGGTAAGTTCGGGATATCTAAGGACAAGGAACGTAAAGTATCTAACGACTTCGTCGAACGCATGCGCATTAAGACGCCATCTTTAAATCAAAAGCTGAAAAATCTGTCCGGAGGCAACCAACAAAAAGTTTCTATCGCCCGAGGTTTGATGAATGAAACTCGCGTCTTAATTCTCGATGAACCTACACGCGGGGTCGATGTCGGCGCGAAAAAAGAAATCTACGATATAGTCAACGATTTAAAGGCTCAAGGTGTTGGTGTTTTACTGATTTCTTCAGATATGCCTGAACTTTTGGGAATGAGTGACCGTATTTTGGTCATGCACGAAGGGCGTCTCAAAGGTGAACTGACTCACAATGAAGCAACACAAGAGCGTATAATGAGTTTAATTCTAGCTTAGGGGGATGAGATGAAAGATAAACGCGCATTTTTTGAAAAATTTCGAGCTTTGATTTTACTGGTCGTTTTTATTGTTATTATCAGTATACTTCGGCCAAACTTTTTATCTAGCACTAACTTATTGAATGTCTTGCGACAAACATCAATTAACGCCATTATTGCAGCCGGGATGACCTTTGTCATCTTAACAGGCGGTATTGACCTTTCTGTAGGTTCCATTCTGGCATTTAGCGCTGCCTTGGGAGCCTTCACTTTAGTACAAGGTTATAACTTTATTATTGCTGTAGCAGTGAGTTTAGCTATCGGTATGATCTCCGGTCTTTTTAACGGGGTTATTATTACCAAGGGTAAAGCGCAGCCATTTATTGCAACCTTGGTCACGATGACCTTGCTAAAGGGTTTGACACTGGTTTTCACTCAAGGTCGCCCTATTTCCATTCTTCAAGCATCAGGACTGGAACCTTATCGCAGTATCGGTGCCGGACAAATATTAGGGATTCCGACGCCGGTATACATTATGGCCATCATTTTTATAGTCTGTTTTTATGTCCTCAACAACACCAAGACCGGTCGCTATATTTATGCTATCGGAGGCAATGAAGAAGCTTCAAAGTTATCGGGTATCAATACGGATAAGATTAAGATAAAAGCCTATGTGATCAATGGACTTTTAGCAGCTCTTGCAGGCATCATCCTTACAGCCCGTTTGGTATCAGCACAGCCTAATGCCGGCGACGGATATGAATTGGATGCCATTGCAGCGGTCGTGCTTGGCGGTACATCCCTTGTCGGTGGAACCGGTACTATTCTAGGCACTATTTTCGGAGCTTTAATCATTGGTATTTTAAATAATGCCTTAAATCTTATGGACGTCTCGTCCTATTATCAAATGGTTGTACGTGCTATCGTTATACTGGTTGCAGTATTGCTTGATAGAAAAACAAATTAGGAGGTTAGTATGAAAAAGAAATTGTTAACCATCACTGTCTGCCTGATGCTTGCCATGGGCATGGTTGCTTGCGGTCAAAAAAATGAAGCCCCTGCAAACAACGCTGCGCCTGCAGCAGAAGGCGAAACACAAGGAACCGTCGGTCTTGTAGTATCTACGTTACAAAACCCATTCTTTGTCGACTTGAAAACTGGAGCTGAAGAAAAAGCTCAAGAACTTGGTGTCGAACTTATTGCATTGGATTCTCAAGATGACCCTGCAAAGGAACTCGCTAATGTTGAGGACCTTATTACCAAACAAGTCAGCGTTATTCTTATCAATCCTACTGATTCTGATGCGGTCGCAGCGGCTGTACTTCGTGCCAACGAAGCAGGTATCCCTGTTGTAACTCTTGACCGTGCATCTAACGGCGGTGAAGTAGTATCTCACATCGCATCTGACAACGTTGCTGGTGGTAAAATGGCAGGTGAATACATTCTCGAACTTACCGGCGGCAAAGGTAATGTCGTTGAGTTGGAAGGTATTCCTGGATCATCTTCTGCACGTGAACGTGGCGAAGGTTTCAATACAGCTATTGAAGGTTCTGAATTGACTGTTGTTGCAAAGCAAACAGCAAACTATGACAGAACTGAAGGCCTTTCCGTAATGGAAAATATCCTTCAAGCTAATCCTGAAATCAACGCAGTGTTTGCACACAACGATGAAATGGCTCTTGGTGCACTTGAAGCAATCAAAGCAAGTGGCCGCGATATCAAAGTGGTTGGTTTTGACGCCACAGATGATGCTGTAAAATCTGTTGAAGCCGGCGAGCTGGCTGCTACTATTGCACAACAACCTAAACTTATCGGCTCTCTTGGAATTGAAACGGCAACAAAAGTAATTGCTGGTGAACAAGTGGAAGCATCATCTCCGGTTGATCTTCAACTTATCAAGAAATAACAAAAATGTAAGGGCCTTCGGGCCCTTTTTTTAAGGTGATTTATGAAAAATAAAGTAATGGTATTCGGAAGCTTTGTTGTGGATCTCAGCTCGCGAGCTGACCGTCTTCCGACTCCGGGACGCACTGTCAGAGGTAGTTCTTTTCAAATGGGACCCGGCGGCAAAGGATTCAATCAAGCGGTAGCTGCACATAAATCCGGTGCAGATGTAGTCACCGTCACTAAAATTGGTAAGGATAACTTTGGGGCATTCGCTTTAGACACTGCTAAAACACTTCATATGAATACGGAGCATATTATCCAAAGTGATACAGAATCCACCGGTGCTGCTTTAATCTGTGTCGATGAAACTACAGCTGAAAATCAAATTCTTATTGTACCCGGAGCATGTGAAAGTTTTACGGAAGATGAAATTGAAGCCTTAGTGCCTACGCTGCAATCTTGTGACTTTGTGCTGTTACAACATGAAGTCAATCAGGATGCCAATGAAAAGATGGCGCAGCTTGCTCATGACAACAATGTTAAAGTTATATTAAATCCGGCGCCGGTCATTGAATTTGACAAAAATATTTTGCATCATGTCGCTCTTATCACGCCTAATGAAACCGAAGCTGAGGGGCTTACCGGCATTACTGTCTCGGATTTAGACTCAGCAAGGGCTGCTAAAGATCAACTTCTCACGATGGGCGTGGAGGAAGTGGTCATCACTCTTGGGACCAAAGGTGCGTACATTTATAACAGTGAATTTGACGAAATTATACCTGCCTATACCGTTGAAGCTGTAGATTCCACCGGTGCAGGCGACGCTTTTAATGGTGGCCTTTTGACTGCGCTCAGTCGCGGCGAAACTTTAAAAGATGCCGCTCACTTTGCCACGGCAGTAGCCGCCTTAGCAGTTCAAAAACGTGGCACGGCAGTTTCCATGCCTACAGAAAAGGAAATTGAAGACTTTTTAAAAACTATGTCATAAAGTTCCGCTTGTAATGCACAAACATGTTTAAATTGATGAAGTTCATACTTCATCTTTTTTTATACTTGACTATCCAATAGTGATGGACATGGAAAACTCAGATGGTTGAATGCTAGCTATAGTATAACTTTAAATCTATAACTGGGCTCAAATACTTGTAAATAAGCTGAATTTTTATTATTATATAGTAAGCTTTATAAATCGAATTTTATTATAGGTAGGTAGGTATGTTTAGAGGAATGGAATATGTATACGAAGTATACAAAGAACGAAGTTTTTCCAAAGCTGCAAAAAATTTATTTATTTCTCAACCGTCCTTAAGCGCTGCTATTAAAAAAGTAGAGCTGTCTTTAGGTTATGAAATCTTTGACCGAAGTACCAAACCCATTGGTTTAACCGAGTTTGGTCAGGCCTATATCAAAGCTGTGGAAGAGATCAAAGAAGTCGAAGAAAATTTTGAAAACTATTTAAATGATCTAGGTGAGCTGCGTCGCGGTTCAATCTCCATAGGCGGTACATCCCTATTTATTTCTCATGCACTGCCTGATTTAATGGCAAAATTCTCGGCGAAATATCCCAATGTGGACCTTCGAATTCGTGAATATAGCACATCTGAGTTGGAAGAGCGTCTTGCTGCAGGAGACTTGGATCTTGTCATCGACAACTTCCCGTATGATGACGTCAATTATGACGCTACGGTATACTTGCGCGACAATGTTATTTTAGCTGTACCAAGTCATTATAAAATTAATGACGTGCTGCACGACAAAGCCTTAAGTTATGAAAGTATTATATCTCGTCAATTTTTAGATGAATCTGTCGATGCTGTGGCCATTGACCTGTTTAAAGAATATCCTTTTATCTTTTTAAAAGAAGGCAATGACACCCGATTAAAAGCTGATACGATCTTTAATGATGCCGGGTTCAAACCGAACATCGCCTTTGAATTGGATCAGCAGATTACCAGCTTTAATATGACGTTAAACGGTATTGGTATCTCCTTTATCTCAGATATTTTGGTCCGTTCTACCGGGAAAAATGATAAAGTGACATACTATAAAATTGATGACAGCTTCAGTACACGAAATATAGCCTTCTACTATAAAAAGAATCGTTACATGAAACAGGCTACAAAAGAATTTTTACGAATGGCGACCACAATGCAAGGCTGACCATTTAGATTGGGAGAAAAATGTTAGATAATTTAAATTTAATTGAGGATTATAACACCAGTGTCAGCCGATATATTGACTTGCTCCGTGGGGAAGTGCAGGGCAAAAAGGCTTGCATTATTACCCATGGCTGTCAAATGAATGAACATGACTCGGAAAAAATTAATTGGCTATTACAAAAAATCGGCTATGAGATGGTATCCTCTTATGAAGAGAGTGACCTGGTATTAGTGAATACCTGTTCCGTGCGACACTCTGCCGAGGATAAGGTGTACGGTCAGCTGGGCATCCTCAAACATTTAAAATCCGTAAAAAAAGATCTCATTTGCGGCGTTTGTGGTTGTATGATGCAACGACAGCCATCTCGAGATTACGTTTTGGATAAATTTGAAAATGTAGATTTAATTTTCGGAACCAATAATGTCTGGAAGCTACCTGAGCTTTTGTATCGTTACACCCAGACAGGTAAGCTACAAATTGACATTCAAGAAGAAAAGAATCCTCTTAATGATGCCATAGGTGCCGATCGTCTTTATCCGTTTAAATCCTATGTGAATATTATGTATGGTTGTAACAACTTTTGCACTTACTGTATCGTTCCTTATACACGAGGTCGGGAAACCAGCCGCACGGCTGAGTCGATTTGTGACGAAATCCGATCCTTAGTGCACCATGGCACAAAAGAAGTCACCCTTCTCGGGCAAAATGTCAATTCCTACGGCAAAAATTTAACAACACCTGTGTCATTTTCGGAGTTGCTACGTCAGATCGCTGATATCCCAGACTTGGCTCGGATAAGGTTTATGACCTCTCACCCTAAAGATATTTCTAATGATTTAATCCAGTGCTTTAAAGAATTGCCAAATCTTTCCAATTTCTTACACTTGCCGGTACAAGCGGGTTCAAATGCGGTGCTTCAAGCTATGAATCGCAAGTATACCCGAGAAGATTACCTTCGTACTATCGATAAAATCAAAACAGTCAATCCTGATATTGCGTTGTGTACGGATTTAATGGTGGGATTTCCATCAGAGACGGAAGCTGACTTTCAAGATACTCTGGATTTAGTGCGACAGGTGGAATACGATACCTCATTTACCTTTATTTACTCGCCAAGGGAAGGTACGCAGGCTTACAACAGGGCAGATCAAGTCCCCGATGACGTCAAACATGATCGATTCCAACGCTTAATTGACGTGCTTTATCCGATTCAAGAGAAAAAAAATAAAGCTTATATCGGAAAAGTTGTTGATGTCTTAGTTGAAGATACCAGCAAAAAAAATCCTGATCGTGTGGTGGGACGCAGCGATGAGTTTAAACTTGTCAACCTTACCGGCAGTAAAGAACTTATCGGTCACATTGTGCCTGTCAAAATAACCCATGCCAATTCATTTAATTTGGGAGGGGAGTTATGTCAAACGAAAATTTAACCCCAATGATGCAACAATATATGGAAATAAAAAAGGACTACCAAGAGGAAGTTCTTTTTTATCGATTAGGCGATTTTTATGAAATGTTTTATGACGATGCGTTGTTGGCATCGAAAGTTTTGGGGTTGACGCTGACTAAACGGAGCAACAAACAAGAAGATATCCCAATGTGCGGCGTGCCTTATCACGTGAGTGACACCTACATTTCAAAAATGCTGGATGCCGGATATAAGGTGGCTATTGTCGATCAAGTGGAAGATCCGAAACTGACCAAAAACTTGGTGAAACGTGCTGTAACAAAGATTATAACGCCGGGAACATTTAGTGATACCGACTATCTTTCTGTGGACAACAACTTTTTACTGAGTTATGTGGATCATGGTGCGACACTGTATCTTGCCTACGGGGACTATACCACCGGTGAAATTTTTACAACGTCGCAAACTTTCTTGTCTCAAAAAGAGAAATCTCAATTTTTTATGGACGAGCTCAGTCGTATTACCCCAAGCGAAATCCTCTACAGCTCAGCAACCATGCCGGCTAAAGATGGCATCTACTATACACATCTGAATGAGACCTTACAAAAACTCTTGCCGGAGGTAAGAGATGTCCTCAATAGTGATGTAGTAACATCCATTTCGAAAATCAACTCACCGGCTCTTTTTATGCTGATTAACTATTTAGCTACGACTCAAAAAGTGTCACTTCAACATTTGAAGGCTGTTCATCGTTATGATCCGGAAGAATACATGACCATTGATGAGACTTCGAAATATAATTTAGAACTGGTGGCATCCATTCAAACGCGTCGTAAAAAAGGTTCTCTCTACGCCGTATTAGATAACTGTGAAACAGCCATGGGATCTCGTACTCTTAGAAAGTGGATTGAAAAACCTTTACGAAATAAAGCGGCTATCATATCCCGTCAGGATATGATTAAAAGTGCTTTGGAAGATTTAATGCGCTTTGATGCCATTCGTAGTGCCTTGAAACAAACCTTGGATATTGAACGTCTGAGTTTTAAAATTGCCAGTGAACAGTTATCCCCTAAAGACTGTGTCGCTTTGGCAACATCTTTAGACCAATTCACCAAAGTCAAATCCCTTTTAACTGCGTCTCCAGATGATGTATTACACCATTTTGGCGAAAAAATCCCCGATACAACAGCTTTAAGTCATTTGATACAGAACACGCTGATATCTGATCCTCCTGTGAATTTGGAACTTCCTTTTATTCGCAAAGGGTATGATAAGGACTTGGATGAGCTCTATCAAGCCTCGGAAGGTGGACAAGCGTTACTTTTAGACTTGGAGACTAAAGAGCGCAAGCGTACCGATATCAAAACGCTAAAGATTAAATATAATAAAATTTTGGGTTATTTTATTGATGTCACCAAATCGTTCACCGACAAAGTTCCCGAGGATTATATCCGAAAGCAAACTTTAGTTGGCAGTGAACGCTATTTTACTGTAGAGCTAAAAGCTTTGGAACGCAAAATCAATGGGTCAAAGGAGCGTGCTATTGAGCGTCAAATGGAAATTTTGACAGCGCTTCGAAGTACTATTTTCAATGCCCTCGGTACGATTCAAAACGTTGCTGAATATATCGGTACTTTAGATTGTCTTTTTAGCCTCGCACAAGTGGCCAGAACCTATCATTATGTACGTCCTGTTATTAGCGACACACCGCAGCTTACTATCGTAGAAGGTCGTCATCCTATTGTAGAAGCTATGGGACGAGACATCCAATTTGTTCCCAATAACACTAGCATGAACGCTGAGACTTATTTTCTTCTTATTACCGGGCCCAATATGGCAGGGAAGTCCACATATATGCGACAAGTGGCCTTGATAACGTTAATGGCGCAAATGGGTTCTTACGTGCCGGCTACTGCTTTTCACTGGTCGCTTGTAGACCGTATCTTTACACGTATAGGAGCCAGCGACAATTTAGCGGGTGGCGACAGTACCTTTATGGTGGAGATGAAAGAAGTCGCCAATATTTTAGATCACGCCACGAATGCCTCATTGATTCTTCTTGATGAAGTGGGGCGGGGAACGAGCACATATGACGGGATTGCTATTGCGTGGGCGATTACTGAGTACTTGGTCACCACGACTAAAGCAAAGACGCTATTTGCAACGCACTACCATGAACTGACTCAATTGAGCACATCCTTATCCGGCCTTAAAAATCTTTCGATTGCTGTTGATCATGATGGCGATCAAATTATTTTTTTACGCCAAGTTATTGAAGGTGCAAGCGATCGAAGTTATGGCATCGATGTGGCGAAACTCGCGGGAATTAATGATGCGGTTATTGCTCGTGCAAAAATCGTATTGGATGAACATGAGAACAAAGGACAATCTGTTCATGTCGATGTCCCTGTCCAACCGACTCACAACCCCGTGTTGCCATTTTTGAAGAATCTCAGCGAAGTGGATATTAATTCCTTGTCCCCCCTGGAATCTTTAAATCTTCTTCAAAAGATTGTCGAAGGAGCAAAGATGAATTATGATAAATATTCTGGATGAAAAGACGATTTCAAAAATTGCCGCCGGTGAAATTATTGAAAATCCTGCAGCCATAGTTAAAGAACTCATCGAAAATTCCATTGACGCGCAAGCCACATCAATTACAGTAGAAATCAAAGGCACCGCTACCGAGGGGATTAGTGTCAGAGACAATGGTACCGGCATTGAATCGGAGGATATTGACAAGGCATTTCTTCGCCATGCCACATCAAAAATGGCACAATTTGACGACTTGAATTATTTAAAATCTCTGGGATTCCGTGGCGAAGCTTTAGCAAGTATTGCCAGTATCGCCACCGTGGAGCTACTGACCAAAACCAAAGACAGTGTGACCGGGTCGAGAACTCTCGTCCAACACGGTGATATTGTCGCGCAAAATAAAATCGGGGTTCCCGTAGGCACGACATTTTATATCACGGATATCTTTGAACATACCCCGGTACGCAAAAAATTTTTAAAGGCTGAAAGTGTAGAGCTGCATCGTATCGTCGATATGGTAAAAAAGATTGCGCTTGGCACACCGCACTGTGCTTTTAAACTTATCAAAAACTCAAGAATACTCTTTCAATCATCGACAAGCACGTCGCTAAAAGACCATGTTTACTCTATTTTGGGGAATATGGTGGCTCAAATGAATTATATTGAAAAAGATTTTGACCACTATAGTGTCAAAGCTTTCTTTTCCGACAATACACTGTATCGAAGCCAGCGTACAGAACAATATCTTTTTATCAATGGCCGCTACATTTGGAATGTGGAATTAGCACGATTAATTGAAAAAGCTTATCGTTCATCCATACCTTTGGACCGCTATCCTTGTTTTGTCATCTATCTCACCATTGACCCGAAACTTATTGACATCAATATTCACCCTCAAAAAAATGAAGTAAAGTTTTCTAATGGGCCGATGTTGATGCAGTCCATTCGTGACTTAGCTGAAGTTTCCCTTGCAACAACTAAAACTTTTATCTCGTCCCATATCCCTTCTCAAACAGCCTCGGAACCCTTAGTCACCATTTTTGACCTATACCGGGACGATCCGGAAGGAGAAACGACCTCTCAAATTCAATCTGAGGTGCATGATACGATAACCCCCTATAGCGACCGAGATGACCTGTTAGACTCACATGACAAACTGAGGTCTGTACCTACAGCACAGTCTCTGAAAGAGGATACCACCTCGATGCAAACCGCTAGGACGGATTTAAAGCGTATTGATACTGATAGAAGCGATATGTCTAAAATACCAGACTTGAGGAAGAAGCCATTACAAGATGCTCGCATTGTAGGTGCGCTTTTCGGTACCTATATTATTTTTGAAGCTAGAGACGGCGTTTTTTTCTTGATGGATCAACACGCCGCTCATGAGCGTGTACACTATGAGAAATTCTTAAAACAATATAACGACTGTCAAGTGGACAGTCAGCTTCTCTTAAAGCCTGAAATCATAGGACTGAGTGCTGAGGAAATGGTGGCATTTGACAAGCTAAGCGCCACACTAAATACTGTGGGGTTTGATGTCGAAGTTTTTTCTGCCGATTCAATTATTGTGCGTGCCGTGCCGCTCATTGCCCCTGTGAATTTTGAAGATTTTCTACGCCACTCGTTACTCACATTAACAGAAGCGTCGACTTCCGCCTATGAAATTAGTCCTTATACTATTATGAAAAAAGCGTGTAAGGCTGCGATAAAAGCTAACACAACGTTGAGCTTTGCAGCGATACAGGGTCTTAAGACGTCTCTACTCGCCTGTGAAGACCCGTATACCTGCCCTCACGGTCGTCCTACAGTGGTGCGTTTAGACCAACGGGATTTAGAAAAACTATTTTTACGAGGTTAAATGAAACTTTTTATTCTTACCGGACCTACGGGAATTGGAAAAACTGAACTATCTTTACAGTTGGCGCGTAGTTGGCACGGGGAGATTATTTCAGCAGACTCCATGCAAGTTTATAAAAACTTTGATATCGGCACAGCTAAAATTATGGATCGAGGACATATTCCTCATCATATGATCGATATTACCACAGCAAATGAGGAATTTAGTGTTTACGATTTTCAGACACAGACCAAGTCGCTCATAACACAGATTAATGATAACAACAGATTGCCCATGCTCGTCGGCGGCACAGGTCTATATATTGATTCCATAGTGTATCATCTTTCTTTTCAGGCAATAGGGAAGGATGTACAACTTCGTAAAACATTGGAGAAAGATTTCAAAGCGTATGGCGTAACGTATCTCTTTGAAAAACTCAAGACACTCGATCCCAATGCGGCACACTATATTGATCCTAAGAATCCACAACGGCTCATGCGTGCGATTGAAATTGCAAGCTCTGCTGTTCGAGAAACCGAAAATCTACGCAGAGAAAACAACGAGTATGAACTGCTCTATATCGGCCTTACTATGCCGCGTCAGAAACTCTATGAACGCATCAACCACCGTGTAATTAACATGGTGGAACAAGGCCTGATCGACGAGGTGCAAAGACTTGTGGCAGTGTACGGAGAAGACTGTAAACCCTTTCGTGCGATTGGTTATAAAGAAGTGATTGCCTATTTAAAAGGAATGATTTCCTATGACGAGATGATTGATACTATACAAAAAAATTCCCGTCATTACGCAAAACGACAACTTACGTATTTTAGACGAGATCAGCGAATTCACTGGATAGATCGAGAAGATCCGAAACTTTTAGATAAAATATTGGAATTGGGGAAAGAACTTTGGGACAACGTATAAAAGAACAGGTAAGAGAACTTATTGCCAATGCTGAAGCTGATTTATCAGCACTTGGAGCACAGCAAGCAGATATTGCTTATCAAAATCAAATAAAAATTTTAAAAGCTATGCAAGCTCATGATCTGAAGAGTACAGATTTCAACTGGACGACCGGCTACGGTTATGGCGATGTAGGCAGAGAAAAGGTTGAAGCTATCTACAGCACACTGTTTCATACAGAAGACGCTTTAGTTCGCCCCAATATCGTCAGTGGTACCCATGCCATAAGCCTTGCCCTAAGTGCCATTTTGGCCCCGGGGGACGAATTGCTTTATATATCAGGTAGTCCTTATGATACATTGAGAAAGACCATTGGTCTTGATGGCGATGAATATGGAAATTTTCTATCTCAAGGGATTCAGTATAATCAGGTTGAGCTTAAGAATGGCACTCTGGATATTCAGGCTACGCTTGATACCATCCACTCCAATACTAAAATCATTGCCATTCAACGCTCAACAGGATACTCCAATCGTCGTGCCTTTACGACTGATGAGCTGAAAACAACGATTTCAGCCATCAAAAAAGCGTATCCGAACATTCTCATCTTTATGGATAATTGTTACGGCGAATTTACTGATACTGTCGAACCGACAGAGTATGGTTGTGACTTTATGGCCGGATCCCTTATCAAAAATCCAGGGGGGGGCTTGGCCTACAGTGGGGGATATATTGTAGGTCGTCGAGAGATTATCGAGAAGGTAGCCAATCGCTTAACGGCACCCGGCATAGGGAAAGAATGTGGTTTAACCTTCGGTATGACACGTCAAATTTTACAAGGTCTGTTTATCGCACCTAAAATAGTTGAAGACGCCATTAAAGTCGCTCGATTGTTTAGTCGTACCTTTGAATGTTTAGGCTTTACAACACTACCCAGATCTACAGATGCTCGTTCTGACATTATCACTCGCATTGAACTGAAACGTCCCGAGCTATTGGAAGCCTTTTGCAGTGCTATACAAAGCGCTTCACCGGTGGATCATCAATTTACGCCGACCCCTTGGGATATGCCCGGATATGAAGATCCTGTCATCATGGCGGCAGGAGGATTTATAGAAGGTTCCTCAATAGAACTTTCCGCAGACGGACCTATGAGAGCTCCTTATGCTGTCTATTTTCAAGGCGGCTTGTCATATTATCACGGGAAATATGCCTTATCGCAAGTGTTGGAGGCCATCTTGAGTAAACTGCAATAAAAAAAGGGATACACTCCCTTTTTTACATCACTCTATACAGACCGACAATGATACCTAATATCTGCAGGTCTTTCACATAGATGGGTTCCATAAAGTCATTTTCTGGCTGAAGACGGAATCCATCTTTTTCTTTATAAAAAGTTTTAATGGTTGAAGTATCATCAATAAGAGCCAATACTTTTTCACCGTTGCGTGCAAAGTCACGTTTCTCAATAATGACAAAATCACCATCGAGAATACCGGCGTTAATCATACTCTCTCCGACGACTCTGAGAATAAAGAGTTCCTTGTCTTTGGCAAAATCAATTGGTAGAGGATACGTATCTTCAATATTTTCCACAGCTAAAATCGGCTCACCAGCAGTGACACACCCAACAATAGGAATGTCCACTGTTTTCTTTTTTGTCATTAAAATATCATCACTACTATTTAAAATCTCAATAGCTCGCGGTTTAGTGGGATCCCGTCGAATATAGCCCTTATATTCCAAAGATTTTAAGGTGGCCTGTGCTGTTGAGGTACTTTTAATGTTCAGTTGGTCACACATTTCTCGAATAGCAGGTGGATAACCCTTAGTTTGAATTACTTTAATAATATAGAAAAGAACATCACGTTCTCGTTGTGTTAAATCTTCGTACATAGACACCTCCTGACCTCATTATAGCATAGAGAACAAATATTTGAAACAAATGTTTGAAAACTCTTGACAAGAAACATCCGTTCTATTACAATGATGTTAAACATTCGTTCTGAACATATTTTCTATGAGGTGATATTATGAGACCACACAAACGCTATCAAATTAATAAATTACGTGCATTTTTATTTCTTAGCTTGATCTTTATTTTTACAACAGGAGTTAAAATTGAAACTTTAGATGGTACAACTTTAGCTAAGGATACACACTATATAGAACACTATGTGAATGCCGGCGAAACACTATGGACGATAGCTGAAGTTTACAACGCCGATACCTGGGATCAAAGAGAATTGGTTGCGGCTATTATGACGCATAATAATGTAGATCCTATTATTCATCAAGGTCAAATATTGGAAATACCCGTAAGTAAATAGGAAAGGCGTCCTCAAAAACAATGTAAAAGAAACAAAGGCCTATAATTAGTCACAAAATAATAATTTTGTGACTAATTATAGGCCTTTGTTCATTTATTTTTTAGAATGGGCATCTGATACTGCATGGACTGATGATAAAGGATTGTTCTTCAAAGTTTCTTTTAGCTGCGCATCATTGACATGAGTGTATATCTGTGTTGTCTGTACGCTTTCATGTCCGAGAATCTCCTGAAGACTGAGTATATCAGCACCGCCATGTTGATACATTAAGGTAGCTGCAGTATGACGTAATTTATGCACGGTATACTTATTCGGATCTAAACCGGTAGCCTCAACATATTTTGCCACCATATGCTGAACACTGCGCGGACTGATGCGATTTCTTCGCATACTTAAAAAAAGCGCATTGCTTTTTGATTCCGGCCGGACTTTAAGATAAGCATCAATAGCTGAACGGCAAGCATCATTAAGGAAAATTTCACGTTCTTTTTGACCTTTTCCCATGACACGAATCATATCTTTTTTTACATCGATAACATTAAGACTAACCATTTCTGAGATCCGCAGTCCACAGTTTAAAAAGATAGTGACAATACAATAATCGCGTCGCTTATACTGTTCTTTCACTTTGGCCTGATCAATGGTATCTAAAATAGCAATAGCTTCATCCAAAGTGAGATATATCGGCACTGTACGTTTGATTTTAGGACCTTCAATATCTTCGGCGGGATTGACATCCAGCACTTCTACAACACCTGTTAAATATTTAAAAAAACTTCGAATGGCTGATAATTTTCTAACCTTTGTTCGATTGGAATTTTTTTGTTTCCGATCTAAGAACGTGAGATAGTTATAAATATCTTGTTTAGAAATAGCTTTTAAAACATCCAATGTCACTGAATCAATATTCACATCTTCTAACTGTGCCGTATTGACAATCTCATGACTCACCAAAATATAACATAAAAACTTCCGAATATCATAATAATATTCTTTTTGAGTCGTCGGCGAGCTACCACGCGCCACAGATAAGTACGATAAAAAATCATCGAGATAATTGACTTGCATGCTCCTCCTTATTAAAAAAACCTGTCTCATGGACAGGTTTTAACTTATTTTGCATAGTCGACAGCGCGAGTTTCCCGAATGACATTGACTTTGATCTGTCCGGGGAAATCCAATTGTGCTTCAATTTCTTTGACAATTTTACGAGCTGTCAGCGTAATTTCCGCTTCAGAAATAACTTCAGGTTTTACAATAATGCGAACTTCTCGTCCCGCTTGGATAGCATAGGATTTTTCAATCCCATCAAAGGATGTAGCAATTTCTTCCAATTTCTCCAACCGTTTGACATAAGATTCTACCGTTTCACGGCGAGCTCCGGGTCTTGCCGCACTGATGGCATCAGCTGCAGTCACAAGAATAGCTTCCACACATTTGAACTCAACGTCACCATGATGTGCTTCGATACAATTGATGACAACGTCAGATTCCTTATAGCGTCTCGCAATATCGACACCAAGATCCACATGAGGTCCCTCCACGTCATGATCAATACTCTTTCCAATATCGTGAAGTAAACCGCCACGTTTGGCAAGCTTAGGATCTAAACCGATTTCTTCAGCTAAAATACCTGCAATGTTCGATACTTCTACAGCGTGTTTCAACACATTTTGTCCATAGCTGGTACGATATTTTAAGCGCCCTAAATATTTGATAATTTCGGGATGCAACCCGTGAACACCAGCATCGTAAGCTGCTTGTTCACCGGACTCTTTGATGAGTGTTTCCACTTCTTTACGCGCTTTTTCAACCGTTTCTTCAATACGCGTCGGATGAATGCGCCCATCTTGTACCAATTTTTCCAACGCCACCCGAGCAATTTCTCTACGAATCGGATCAAAACATGATAGTACCACCGCTTCGGGCGTATCATCAATAATGAGATCAACACCTGTTAACGATTCAATGCTGCGAATATTGCGCCCTTCGCGACCTATGATACGACCTTTCATTTCATCATTAGGTAACTGAACGACAGAGACTGTCGCTTCAGCAACTTGATCAGCAGCCACTCGCTGAATAGCTTGGGCAATCACATTTTGTGCGTACTTAGTGCTTTCTTCTTTCACGCGTTGCTCATTTTCTTTGATAATCAGTGCAGATTCTTGAGTAATTTCAGACTCCAGTTGGCTGAGCAAAATTTGTTTACCTTCCTCAGCAGTTAAACCTGCAACGCGTTCCAGCTCCAGTTCTCGTTTTTCCACAAGAGCTTTGGCTTGTTCTTGCTTAATCTTAGCATCATCAAGACGTGCAACTAACTTTTCTTCTTTTCTTTCAAGGGAATCAGCTTTCTTTTGTACAGCTTCTTCACGGTTGAGTATACGACTTTCCAAAGATTGTAACTCACTACGGCGAACTTTGTATTCTTTTTCATTATCTGAGCGCAATTTGTGGATTTCATCTTTAGCTTCTAAAAGAACTTCGCGTTTTTTAGCTTCAGCTTGATGTTCTGCATCCGTGATAATCTTAATAGCCTGAGCTTCGGCAGTATTAATTTTCCCTTCTGCAATATATTTTCGAACGGCAAAGCCAATGGCAGTCCCAATTATTAAACCAAGAATAATAAATAGAAATTCCAAAGTAAACACACCTCCTTATTGAATTTTCAAGTTTCAAATTTATTAGTATATCATGTGTACATATATAGTACGTGTTAATTTTATATCTTATCTTACCGTTCGTCAAGAAATTAAACGTCCTGAGTCAGCTCTTGGACAGATGATACTGCATTTTTCTGCTCTACATAAAAGGAACGATCGCATATTTGCGCCAAATATTTGTTGTGAGTCACCATGATAATTTGACGCTTAAACATCGTCGACGACTTTCTAAGAAATTCACCAAGATTAAAAATAAAATCTTCACTCACATGTTTTCCTGGTTCATCAAGAATCAGCGGACCTTCAATATGAGGCTTAAATATTTCGATCATGGCAATACGCAGTGCAATGGAAACAATATCCACTACGCCACCACCTCGCGAGAGCTCCGGCTTCGTTTTTATGCTATAGCCGTCATAACTCGACACAACATAAAAATCAGCACCTGCAATCTTTCCATTTTCTGTGAGCTCAATAACAAATGAAATGTCCGTCTCAAAAATAAAGCTGAGACAATTGGATACTAAGGATTCTATTTGAAGCTTTGCCTGTTCTCTACCATAGTCGCTCGAGAGACTGAGCAGCACCTCCACTTGTGATAAGAGCTCATTCTCTTCATGTAGTGTCTCAACTTTAGATTCCGCGTCTTGTAAATTACGCTGTAATACTTCCTGCTGACCTATTTTGATATGAATGGCGCGCTCTAACTGAGCGATCTTAGCATCTAATTCATTTAAAGTCATAGCTTCGGCAAACCATCTTCAATCTCTTGGAACAAACTGTTAATTTCTCTTTGAAGTGTATCAATGTGTTGATTCAATTCATCAGGACGAATATGAAGAGCTTCCAGCCGCTGTTCAATCTCCGCTTTTTGGAGTTTTAAATTTTCCAATCGCCCTTCGGCTTTATTTTTCATTTCTTTGCGGCGTTCAATTTCCTTTTTCAAAGCCGTGAGTCGTTCTTCATCATTCATATTGACCTCCGTGAAAATGATCTTGCGTTATCTTGCTATGACAAAGCGGGCAATAACCAAGGGCTACAAACAAATTTTCGTAGTTTTCCTCTGTATCTGACAACTCTCGAACTTGAAGCAAATACCTTTCTTCTTCAGTTTGAAGTGCATCACATAGCAACGTTATGGCATCATGCAAAGTTTTAAGCTCCGTCAATGTCTTGATTTTAGTTTCAGTGGTTTTAAGGACCGATCGTGTGGATTCAAGTGTCTCAAATTTTTTGAGGTAGTTTTCTCCTATACTTAGGCGTTCATTGACTTGATCTAAATTCATCTTAAGGAGGGTTAAATCGCCTACAGTTCTCGCTTCTTCATTCAATTTATACCATGTCAGTTCAGTCTTTCCCAAATTCTTAAGATGGCGTAACTGGTTGCTGAGATGAACCAACTCTTCTGACACGCTGTGAAGCACCCTATAAAGTTGAGTCAATTCCGTTTTACGTTCCAGACATTGAGAGACTCTGTTAATTTTCGAATCCACCATGTCGATATCACCCATTTTTGCAATGGCCTCTTCTGTCATGTCTATATCATGTATATTGGTCTCATAAGCTGTTTTAAGCTGCTTCAATTCCTGATATAAGGAGGTAGATTTGGCAAGCTGTTCCCGCTTGGCTTTGATACGTTCAAGATTCTTAATTTCTTCATCTAAACTCTCAAAATTCCTGAGTTCTTCTTTAAAATGTGCCACCAAGTCATCTTGATCTTTAATACGCCTTGAATTGCCTTTAATATCTTTGATGACATCTCGGAGTGCATCGTCGATAAAATTGACACCAATCAAGCGACCAATAGCACTGGCACGTGTAGAAGGCGTCTCAGTGAGCAAGAAAGGTCCATCTAATTGCTCCCCAATGTTAATACCTTCCGACTTCGGGCCGCCTAAATCAATTTTTGAAATACCAATCTCTTCTATCACTTCATCCGGTACACCACGATTGAATTTTTCAAGAACTAATTCTTCCCCATCGGCACGATTGAGTATGTATTTGTTCTCTTTGCCGTTACTGCTCCAAAGACGTGTGACTTTAGCACCATTGCTAAAGCTTAAACTCACTTTCATCTGCGTTTCTTGAAGTCGTAAAAGACTGCTCGGAGCAGGATCATTATAAAGAACCCATTTTATAGCACGCAGCACAGCCGTCTTGCCACTGTCTGAACGTCCCACAATGACATTAAGGCCATGATGAAAGTCCATCACCGTGTGCTTATGGGATTGAAAGTTGTCAATTTCAATTTTTGTAATGTAGATCACAATTTAGCCTCTCCCATTTGCTTTAACTGAACTCTGCGAATAGCCTCATCTCGTACCTTTTTATCAATAGCCTCAGCTTTAGCGATATCAATTAAAATATCGTATACATCAAGCCCTTTTAAATTTGCCGACGTTTCAATTGTTGATTTAAAATCTGCAAACTGTTCCGCTTTGAATCTATGCCGTTCTATTTCCGAACGATCTAAAACCTGGTCTCCCGGCAATGCACTTTGTAACACTATTTCTCGAATCACAATTTGATCAGTCAACTCTACAAGAACCACTTTCGGCTTGCGTTTCATTTCGTTCAGTGCATTCGAAATCCGAACCAAAGCACCGGGGTTAATAAAATACTTACCGTCGATTTCCTGAGTTTTAAAACCAAAGTGAACGTGCCCGCCGAAAGTAATGTCCGCTACCGTATCCGAAATCTCTGATAGTAAGGTATGCGGAATCGTGTCCAACTGCTTTTTATCTGTTAGAAATCCGTGTGTGAGGTGGATGGCATAGTCTGCTTCGCCTTTATCGCGTACAATGTATCCTTCCTTATTCCCCGGTTTATCCATATCGATAGTATAGGGAAAAGCACTGAGGCGCACCACGACATCCTTCTTAAGATAAATTTCATCGGTGATCAGATGAATCAAGCCTAAGCTATCCAAAAGTCCGAACATCGATCGATGTACCGTTTTCGGATTATGGCCGAATATATCGTGATTGCCGCTGACAATATAAATAGGCGCCTTAAATCGTAAAAGAATTTTAGCAAAATCTGAAACCAGGGAAATCGGTGTGTCAGGACGATCAAATAGATCACCTCCGTGCAAAATGTAGTCTACATTTTCACGAAGGCTGATATCTACAACTTCATTCAATTTTATTTTTAAAGTGTCGTAGAAGTTATCCAATCGATTCTTCGGATTGGTCACTCTCAAATGAGTATCTGTAAAATAGAGCAACTTCATTTAGTCGTCAGAATCCTTTGACTCCAGATCAAATCTCACCTGGTCTTTCATAACTTCCATAGCCGTTTCAATATCATCTGCCGGCAGACCTAGAGCCTGGCGAATTTTGTAGTCTACCTCCAAATGTACCGATGGATTTTGTTCCAAAAAGTCTTTGGCATTTTCACGGCCCTGTCCAAGCCGCTCTCCGTTGTAACTATACCATGAGCCGCTTTTTTCAATGACATTAGCCATAACACCCATATCAATAGTCGTGCCGGATTTGGAAATTCCTTTGCCATACATAATATCAAATTCAGCAATACGATGCGGCGGTGCCACCTTGTTCTTAACGATCTTAACTTTGACGCGATTTCCTATCATCTCATCGCCTTTTTTCAACGTATCAGTACGTCGAATATCCAATCGTACTGAGGCATAGAATTTCAATGCCCGGCCACCGGTAGTCGTTTCCGGATTCCCAAACATGACCCCAATCTTTTCACGAAGTTGATTGATAAATATCACCGAGGCCCGCGACTTATTAATAGCACCCGTAATTTTTCGAAGAGCTTGAGACATCAACCGAGCTTGGAGTCCCATATGTGAGTCCCCCATTTCCCCTTCAATTTCAGCTTTCGGCACGAGAGCCGCCACAGAGTCTACGACAATAAGATCCACGGCGTTAGAACGTACAAGCGCCTCAGTGATCTCAAGCGCCTGCTCTCCAGTATCCGGCTGCGAAATAATGAGATTTTCCACATCGACACCTAAATTTTTGGCATAGACCGGATCCAGTGCATGTTCTGCATCGATAAACGCTGCAACGCCATCTAATTTTTGAGCTTCTGCCAACATATGCAGCGCCAAAGTTGTCTTACCGGAAGATTCAGGACCATAAATTTCAATGATACGTCCACGTGGAATGCCGCCAACACCCAATGCATAATCCAAAGTCAAAGACCCTGTTGGAATCGTTTCAATTTCCAGTTTACTGTCCGCACCAAGTTTCATAATTGACCCTTTGCCATAGGCCTTTTCTATTTTTGAAATGGTATTTTCTAAAGATTGTCGTTTTTGCTCGTCCACATTTACCTCCTAAGCATTAATATCAGGGTTAAAAGTATCGTATCACAGACGCGTTGCTGAATTTCTGTACGCGACCCGTTGAACTTATGTTCTTCTGTGGTTATTATATCACCCATCCCGTAAGAAATATATACTGTCCCTACTTCTTTTTCAGCAGGTTCGGGACCTGCCTCTCCTGTTGTCGCCACATGAATCGTGCTTGTGGTTATAGCTTGTAATCCACGGACCATAGCCTCTGCTGTCTCTTGACTTACGGCACCATAAGTTTGTAGTGTCTTTGAATCCACACCAAGAATTTTATGCTTTGCAGTATTCGAATACGTGACGTAAGATTCTTGGAGCACCTCGCTCGCATGAGGCACTGCGGTAATCATACTGGCCAGTTTTCCTCCTGTAATAGACTCTGCAAAACTGATAGTCAAGTGTTGTGCTCGCAACCGATCAACCAACGTTTCGGCCAGACTTTGATTGCCTTCAGAATAAATATAACCTTCAAAAGCATCATAGAGTTTGTGTACAATAGTATCTACTTGATTTTGTAATGCAAGGCGATCCTTGCCTTCTGCTATGATTTTTATTTCCGTATCATAAAATTTAGCAAAGGTGTTTAAGGAGATTTCCGAAGTTTCGAGATTCAACTTTCGCATGCGATCTTCCACACGTGACTCCCCAAGTCCTGCCACGTTGAGCGAATGGATAATAATTTCGGAATCGTTATGAATGATATCTTCCAGATACGCTTCCACCATAGGTTCCAATTCTTTCGGCGGCCCCGGAAGTAAAATCAGCTTTTTATTTTCATATTCTAATACCTCGCCCGGTGCAATCCCCCAATGATTAATAAGCAGCTCTGCACCGTCAATGACCTCTGCCTGATGTTTGTTGTTCGCTGTCATTGCTCGATTATTCTTTTCAAACCGAGCCAACAGCTTTTTATATTCCCCTTCGTGAAGATAAATATCACGACCAAGAACTTTTGCAACGCTTTGTTTCGTTGCATCATCTTCCGTAGGACCCAACCCGCCACATATGATAACAAGATCAGCATAGATGAGCTCATCTCTCAAAGCTTGCTCCATGCTCTCAAGGTCATCTCGCACAGATACATGACGCACTACATGCACGCCTAAGTCACTGAGTTTTTGAGACAGATATCTTCCATGGGTATTGATAATAGATCCAACGAGTATTTCTGTGCCGATAGTCATAATAGATGCTTTCATAATTACCTCTAGATGTGTTTCAAATCTAAGACTTTGAGATTTTTAGCAAAGTAATCTATGCCGGAAATCAAAGTGAAAAAGACTGCAACGTAAAAGACAAACATCCCGATTCGATACAATGCTGTAATGTTTGTTAATAAAATAAGAATGGCAATAAGTTGCGTCACTGTTTTAAGTTTCCCCAGAGGACTTGCAGCAATAGTAATGTTATCCGCAGCTGCTAGAATGCGAAATCCCGTCACGGCAAACTCTCTTGCAATAATGATAATAACTCCCCATGCCGGGATATCTCCAATACCTGTGAGACAAATCAGTGCTGATGCCACTAATATCTTATCCGCAAGAGGATCGGCGAACTTACCGAAATTGGTGACCCAATTGTTTTTACGAGCAAGGTAGCCATCTAAAAAATCAGTAAAGGATGCCACAGCAAAAATAAGTGTTGCTATAAGGCGAGCGCCTGCAAAATCCAAATACATAAAGAGTACAAAGACAGGCACCATTAAAACTCTGAGAAACGTCAATTTATTTGCTAAATTCATATCAGTCTTCCCTCTAAATCAAATTCTGTGGCTCCGGTAATTAAAACCGGATATAATTCTCCCGGCTGAAGCTCGTCTGAAGCCTTCACATAAACATCTCCATCAATATCGGGTGCATCCAGATAGGAACGTCCACGATAGAGCTCATCTTCTATTTTTTCTTCCACCAGAATATCTAACGTTGATCCTACAACAGATGCAAGTAACTCTGCTGATATATCTTGTTGAAGTGCCATCAACTCGTCAAGACGTTCCATCTTCACAGAGTCCTCTACTTGAGCCATATCATAACTTGCTGTCCCTTCTTCTCTGGAATACGCAAAAGCTCCGACACGATTAAGCTTATAGGCGCTTATAAAATCTAAGAGTTCCTGAAATTCTTCATCGGTTTCTGTTGGAAATCCCACAATAAACGTACTGCGTATACATATGTTCGGAACGTTTGTTTTTAGCTTCGTGATAAGTTGTATAATGTCTTCTTTTGAAGTTTTACGGTTCATAACTTTCAGCACACGATTGGAAATGTGCTGAAGCGGAATATCCACATAGTTTAACAGTTTCTCATTCGTTTTAAACTCGTTAACCAATTCATCCGAGAACGTATCCGGATAAAGATATAAGATGCGCAGCCACTTGAGGCTCTCAATTGCAGTGAGTTTTTGAATCAGCTCCAAAAGCTTAAAGTCGCCGTAGAGATCAATGCCATAATCAGTAGAGTTTTGTGCAATAAGAATAATTTCTTTAGTTCCATGACCGGTTAGATATGCCACTTCCTGATAGATATCTTCCATAGCACGGGATTTATTACGGCCTCGAAGCTTTGGAATAATACAATAGGAACAATTGTTATTACACCCTTCAGAAATACGAACGTATTCTGTTGCAGCAGGATTCTTTTTAAAGGTCACCGGAGTCTCTGCACTATTGACATCTTTAAGATCTATTGGACGGTCACCATCAAAAGCGCGATCGAGCACGGATTCTACATCCTGAAAACTACCGGTCCCGATAATACCGTCCACTTCCGGCATGGCCTCAATGAGCTCTTCAGCATAACGTTCTGCAAGACATCCTGCCATGATAAGCTTTTTAAGCTTCTTTTCTTTCAATTTAGCAGATTCTAAAATAGCTTGAATTGATTGTTCTTTAGCAGAATCAATGAAACCGCATGTGTTGACAATAATAGCATCGGCATCTGTAGGGTCTTGGGTCAATTCATATTTCTCAGCATTAAGGTATGAGACCATCGTACTTGTATCGACATCATTTTTTGAACATCCTAAGGTGATAAAATGAACTTTATTCAATCTTTTCTCCTATCATTGTTTCGATTTCTTCTTTGCTCATAAGTAACTTCCGAGGTTTAGAACCTTCATGAGGTCCGATGATCCCGGATTCTTCCAACTGATCGACAATACGTGCAGCTCGAGAATATCCCACCTTTAACTTCCGCTGTAAGAAGGAAATGGAAGCTTGGTCATCCGTTAAAATATATTTAATAGCATCTGCAAACAAGTCATCTCTATCCGAAACAACTTCCTTTTTATCTTGTATTTCCTGTACAATCTTCTCTTTTAAAGCTTCGTTATAGGTGCTGTTTGCCGCAATAAAATCCACCACGCGTTCCACTTCGTCGTCACTGATAAAGGCGCCTTGAACCCGTAACGGCTTTGAATAAAAACTTGGATAGAAGAGCATATCCCCTTTACCTAAAAGTTTCTCAGCGCCTGCCATATCTAAAATAGTCCGCGAGTCAATTTGAGATGACACGGCAAATGCAATACGTGACGGAATATTGGCCTTGATGGTTCCGGTGATGACATCCACCGACGGACGCTGCGTAGCCAGGATTAAATAGATGCCTGCAGCTCGAGCTTTTTGTGCTAAGCGAGTGACATAATCTTCTACTTCTTTTTGCGCCACCATCATTAAGTCGGCAAATTCATCCACGACAATCACAATTTTAGGGACAGCAAGCTCTCCTTCTCCCTTCATCTTGTTATTGTAGGATTTTAAATCGCGCACACCCATTTCGGCAAAGAGGCCGTATCGGCGTTCCATTTCTGTCACAGCCCAGCTAAGTGCAAACGCCGCTTTTTTAGGGTCTGTCACTACAGGTATGAGCAAATGCGGCACACGATTATAGACACTTAACTCGACAATCTTAGGGTCAATCAGCATCAGTTTCACATCATCCGGTGAACTTTTATAAAGAATACTTGTGATAATGGTGTTAATACACACCGACTTCCCGGAACCTGTTGCCCCTGCAATAAGTAGGTGGGGCATTTTTTCAATAGATGAAATAATCGTATGCCCGGAGATATCCTTACCTAAAGCAAGGGGTACATCAGACGGGATTTTTTTAAATTCGTTCGAACTTAGGATATCACGAATAGACACCGAATCCTTGTTTTTATTCGGCACTTCAATCCCCACCGCAGCTTTTCCGGGTATCGGCGCCTCGATACGAATATCGGATGCAGCTAAGGCCATGGTTAAGTTGTCAGTTAAAGCTACAATCTTACTGAGCTTCACTCCGGGTCCGGGTTGCAGTTCGTATAAAGTCACAACAGGACCTTTGTTAATGGCAACTATACGACAGTCAATATTGAATGTATGCATGGTCTCTTCAATAATTCGCGCTTTAGACCGCACAATATCATTAGAGTCTCCTTCTGTAACTTCGGAGCGTTCAAGCAGTTCAAGCGGCGGTTTTTTATAGACAGTTTTCTTATAGGTCTGCTCAAAAGCTCTCTGTACAGTCGGATTGATGGCGGATGCCTGTGCAGTCTCTTCTGTATTTGGATAATTGTTCCTTATCGAATTAGCTATCGCTGCAGTGTCTTCAGACTCCACATGGTCTGTACCTGACAATGCATCCCTTGGAGATGAAAAATGTGCCACCACGCCTTCATCCGCGTCACCATTATCCGCCTCGAAGAGATGCTTGGGACGCATATCAATATCACATTTTTCCACTGAGGCTGTAGTATCCATATCAGATAGGTCCGGTTGGTCCTCGCTGTAATCGCGAATCAATACATTCTTTACCGGCTTTACCTTGACTTTTTCCGTTTCCCTATCAAGCGATTTCTGAGCCTTAACAGCTTCTCGCTTGACCTGGATTTGTGTCTTTTTTTCACGAAGACGAACGCCAAAATCCCTGGAACGGTCTTTGACCGAGTAGGTAAAGTTCTTCAGAGAGTCCATATTGATACTGAAGAGCAGAAAGAGACAAATAAAGAAAATAAGACCTACAATAAAATATGTTCCAAGTGATCCGAACAGCTTGTACATAAAAAAGCCCACAATGGAGCCGATAACGCCGCCGGATGTGGCGATGTCCAGATATTCTACAGAAAGACGAATCCTGTCCACCAAAGTGAGATCTACACTCTTGGTGCCGTCCAAATACACCAATACGCAAAGAATCATGCCGGCAAAGAGCGCGGCATATTTAATCAAGTCTTGATTGTATTTCGGAATGAGATACAGCACGCCAAGAAGCATAATACTCACAGGCAGCAAGACATTGCCGCTACCTGCAAGCACAGTAAAAAACTTATAGAAAAAATTTCCTACAAGTCCCATTTTAGTGTTAAACAAACTCATGAAACTTAAGAGACCAAAAGCCAACATGAGTACGCCAACTAATCCTTTCGGTGCTGTTTTGTGTTTCAATTTTTTAGATTTTTTCGTTATTTTCAATGGTACACCTCAATTAAATTATAACATAAAAAGGCCTCTCTTAACTACTTAAGAGAGGCCGGTGTGACCAAATCCACCATCACTACGTGATGTCTCTGAGAGTGATTCAGTTTTTTCAAAAGTAATGTGTTCCACTTGGGCAAGCACAATTTGACCAATACGATCGCCAGAATGAATAGTAAAAGGTTCATTCGAAAGATTCACAAGCAGAATCTTTAACTCACCGCGGTAGTCTGAATCGATAGTTCCTATACCATTGGGAAGACTGATACCATGTTTTAGTGCTAAGCCGCTTCGCGCACGGACCTGAATCTCAAATCCTTCAGGAATTTCAAAATACAATCCAGTAGGTACCGCATAGCGTTCAAAAGGATTGAGTATATACGGACTATCAATAAAAGCGCATACATCCATCCCTGCAGAACCTACGGTCTTGTACTGCGGATCCGGATTGTCACTTCTATTAATGAGTTTAACCTTCATGAGACAAATCCTTTGCGTCGTCCCCTTTGACCGATGCCTTGTCCGGTTTTGGCAGAAGTACTTTACGGGAAAGAGATAACTTTTTAGTTTCAGGATCAATCGCAATAACCTGTACTCTGACCTTGTCGCCATTCTTAAGCACATCTTCCACTTTTTCCGTACGTTCATGTTGTAGCTCGGAAATATGAAGTAGACCTTCCACACCTTTTTTCAACTCGATAAAGGCCCCAAATTTCATAAGTTTTTTGACTTTGCCGTCATAGATATCTCCTACTTCAACCTCTTTGACAATGCTTTCAATAATGCGAATGGCTTCTTGAGCGGCTTCATTGTCATCAGAGAGTACAGATACTTTGCCGTCATCATCAATTTCAATCTTGACGCCGGTTTGTTCAATGATTTTATTAATCGTTTTACCGCCTGATCCAATGACATCTCCAATTTTTTCAGGATTGATTTCAATCATATGAATAATTGGAGCATACTTGGATAGATGGTCGCGCGGTGCTTCAATGGTGCCATAGAGATGATCCAAAATGAAAAGGCGTGCCGCTTTAGCTTGTTCCAATGCCTGTTGTAGAATCTCTTTGCTGATACCTTCGACTTTAATATCCATCTGCATAGCAGTAATACCGTCACGAGTACCTGCAACTTTGAAGTCCATGTCCCCATAATGATCTTCGAGTCCTTGAATGTCCGTAAGAATTTTGGTTTGACCATAGCCTTCCATAAGACCCATGGCAATGCCTGCAACCGGTTCTTTGATTGGCACCCCTGCATCCATAAGCGCAAGTGTGGAACCGCAAATTGAGGCTTGAGATGATGAACCGTTCGATTCCAAGACTTCCGATACAACACGGATGGCATATGGAAAGTCCTCTTCAGAAGGGATAACCGGAAGAAGCGCACGCTCGGCAAGGGCACCATGTCCAATTTCTCGTCGCCCCGGTCCTCGCATAGGACGAGTGTCCCCCACTGAATATGGCGGGAAGTTGTAGTGGTGAATGTAACGTTTCGGTGTGTCGTCACCAAGGCCGTCAATCACTTGCACGTCTGCAAGGCCTGCCAGCGTGGCTACAGATAGGACTTGCGTTTGACCTCGTGTAAAGAGACCGGAACCGTGAGTACGTGGTAAAATACCTACTTCAGAAGACAATGGACGAATTTCATCCAACGCACGGCCGTCAGGACGAATACCATCCTCTAAAATTTGACGTCGAACTTCTTCCACCTCGATAGCTTCCATAATATTCTCAATATCTTTGCCGTAGGTTTCCATTTCCGTTGCAAAGTGAAGACGAATTTCATCCTTAGCAGCTTCTACTTTTTCAATGCGTTTTAATTTATCCGCTTCATTGACAGAGTTGACGATAATGGATTTGCCAAATTCAGTAACCTTGTTCTTTATTTCTTCATCAGGCACAAAGACAACATAGTCCATTTTTTTCTTGCCTACTTCTGCAACGATGTCCTCAGTAAAAGCACAAATCTTCTTAATAGCTTCATGGGCCACAAAGATAGCTTCCAGCATTTCCGCTTCACTAACCACATTGGCACCGGCTTCAATCATCATAATTGCCGTTGACGTTCCCGAGACGGTAAGCTGAATTTTCGACTTGGCACGTTCTTCTTCGTTAGGGTTGACGATATATTTACCATCTACATAACCCATGGCCACCGAGCCTGTTGGGCCGTCAAAAGGAATGTCGGAGATGGCAAGAGCTATGGATGAACCGATCATAGCTAAAATTTCAGGCTGATAATCTTGCTCTACAGAAAACACCGTAGCCACGACTTGTACATCGTTGCGATAGCCTTCCGGGAACAGAGGGCGAATTGGACGATCAATAAGACGAGCGGAAAGAATTGCCTTTTCAGAAGGTCTACCTTCACGTTTTACAAATCCACCCGGCATTTTGCCAACAGCATACATTTTTTCCTCAAAATCGACTGACAGTGGGAAAAAATCAATGCCTTCTCTTGGCTTTGAGGATGCCGTTGCCGTAACCAGGACGACAGTCTCACCATACTTAAGCAGACAAGCACCGTTGGCTTGTTTAGCAACTTTGCCGATGCTCACCTCAAGAGGTGTTCCTGCAAGATCCAAGGTAAAAACTTTCTCCATACTTTCCTCCTTTATTAATTAAAAATAAAGAGCGGTTCCCCGCTCTTAACCTCTGATTCCAAGTTTTTGAATAAGCTCACGATATCTATCAATGTCTTTGTTACGAAGATATCTGAGAAGATTTCTACGTTTACCTACCATTTTTAATAGTCCGCGACGTGAGTGATGATCTTTTTTGTGTTCTTTGAGATGCACATTAAGTTCATTAATACGGTTGGTGAGAATGGCGATTTGCACCTCAGCAGATCCGGTATCACCTTCGTGAAGTTTGTAATCTTCGATAATTTGTTGTTTTGCTTCTTTGTTTAACATAATTCCTCCTAAAATATCATTCACCATACCAGAGTCAGCGCCGAGGAACGACAAACCATGGCGTGGTACATACTTTTAAGATAATACCATAAAAACTCTAGCTATTCAAGATTTTTCGTGTGGTTGCGACGTCGTGATGCATCTGTTCAAAGAGTGCAATGAGATTATCAAACTTCATTTCCGGTCTCAAATACGAATGCAAAATAAGTTGAACAGTTTTGCCATAAATATCGCCGTTAAAATCTAAAATGTGAGCTTCAATGCGAAAACCCTCATTTTCTATCGATGGGTTTTTTCCAATGTTCGTCGCCGCAGGATACATCCGTCCATCTATTTTAAGCCATGAAGTGTAGACGCCAAACTTTGGCAACACATAGTTCACTATAGGCTCAATATTCGCCGTAGGCATACCCATGACCGTCCCCAGATGTTTACCATGAATGACAGTGCCGTCGATAGTGAATTCATACCCTAATAAAGCATTGGCTTCTTGAATATTACCAGATTCAATCAGTGAGCGTATTCGGGTGGAAGAAATAGCTTCTTCGCCTTCAAGAATCTCATCCACAACATATAACTGAAAATCATAGACGGCAGTGAGTCGTTTTAAGAGCTCCACATTGCCTTTAGCTTTATTTCCGAAGCGATAATCATAACCTACAACAATCCCTTTAACATTGAGCCTTTCAAGTAAAAGCGACTTCACAAACGCCTCAGGCTCCAACGCCATAACAGCTCGACTAAAAACGAGCTCATAACAACGAGAAATACCAATAGATTCCAACAATTGGTATTTCATTGTATTCGATGTAATCAGTCTCTGATTACTGTGCGTCAGTAAGGTTTTGGTATGATTCTTAAAGGCCAAAATAGCACTATCGACATCCAGTTGCTCCGCAAGATGAATAACCTCTCTTAAAAGCGCTTGATGTGCACGGTGAACCCCATCAAAATTCCCCAGGGCAATAACACAGGGTGTTGAAAAATGATCATCTACTGTGATTGGTAAAATTTTCAAGCGTTAACTCCTAACAAATTTTTCACAATTTTTAACCCCCATTGCCCGTGATAATGGCTATACTTCCCAATGCCGATATACGTATTTCGACAGTAGACATTGTAGTAGACGTCTGCCTCAAAACCTTCATGAAAATACATGAGACCATTGGTGATACGCTTATACAGATGATCCGGAACCACTACAGGTTCAAATCCCAAAGCTTGATCCATGGGGATGAGCGCCTTTTCAATATCAGAAATCGTCATATCGCTTATACTTTCAAGACTCAATGCATGATCCAATGTAAAGGTGCCGGATGCCTGGCGAACCAATCCGGTCATCGTGGCATACGTCCCCAAGGCATGACCGATGTCTCGAATTAACGAGCGGATGTAAGTCCCTGAGGAAACCGTCGTTTGAAGTGTGAGCGGTGCGTCACACACCATGTTGAGATCGTAAATAGTCACATGTCGAGATTGGATATCAACAGCCTCCCCGCTTCTGGCGTAGTCGTAGAGTTTTTTACCTTTGACTTTAATGGCTGAATAGATCGGCGGCACTTGCAGGATATCTCCCGATAAAGATTCAAAGACTTTCTGAATCTCATCTCGGGAATATTCAGTATTGCCACCGCTGGAGACGACCTCTCCGGTACTATCCAAGGTATCCGTCTCATAGCCTAATTCAAACTCAGCCAGATAGGTCTTGGACTTAGAGAGCAAATAGTCTGAGAGCTTTGTCCCTTGCCCGATGAGCATAACCAGCACGCCTTCAGCCATGGGATCGAGAGTCCCGGCATGGCCAATTTTTTTTATCTGCAGTTTTTTTCTGAGACTATAAACCACGTCATGACTTGTCATGTCCTTCGGTTTATTAATAAGAAGTACCCCGTTCACTTAGAACTCCTTCCAGAGCTTGAACAATTTCATCCCGTCGATCTGTCCATGGCAGATCCATCGTGGCACCTGCCGCTCGTATATGACCGCCGCCGCCATAGGGTTTAACCACATCAGTAGCGTTTAAAAAGCTTTTCGTACGCACGGAGAGGCGACATGAGTCATATTTTTCTTTAATCAGTACTGCGGCTTCCACGCCAGCAATATCTCGAATAAATTCGACAATACCCTCAGAGTCCATTTTATTCGCACCTATGGCCTCAATATCAGCATCAGTGACATGGACAAGAGCCAGCTGATTGTCATAATACAATTCTAAAGTGGACATGGCTTGAAACAACAGCTTTGTCTTTTGAAGCGAGCGATTTTGATAGAGCTCAACGCCAATTCTAGGCACATCTGCGCCCAAATCCACTAAATCTGCAGCAGTTAAGAACGTACCTTTACTCACAGAATCATATTTAAAGCTTCCTGTGTCCGTGGAAAGTCCAGTATATAAACATGTCGCAGCATCCACCGAAACTTTATACTCCATCGTTTTAAATAGATTGTAAACCAGTTCACATGTGGCAGGTGAATCGCCATCGACATAGTTGATGTCAGCATAGCGGGTGTTAGTCTTGTGATGATCAATATTGATTGTGACCGACGCTGTATCAAACACTTCAGACAAGTCGCCCAAACGCTCTCGATCCGCACAGTCCAGGGCAATAAAGAGATCCACCGACTCAAAGCCTTCATGTCGCCCTTCCTGAAGTCCGGGTAGAAACTGAAGATTATCAGGCACCTCATCAATCAGCAAAAAGGTGACATCTTTGCCCGCATCTTTCAGTACGTGGTAGGTGCCAAGTAGCGAGCCCAAATTATCTCCGTCCGGATTCATGTGAGAGGCAAGATAAATCGTCGATGCTGCGTCGATAGCTGTTTTAATTGTCGCTTGATCCACGGTTCACCTCACGAATGAGTTGATCCATTGCCAGTCCCTTTTCAATTGAATCATCATAGATAAAGATTAATTCCGGCATGACACGCATCTTTACAATTTTGGACAGTTCTCGCTTAATATAACCCTTCGAAGAGTTTAACCCTTCCATCACATCGTCTACATTGCCATTAAAAAAGGAAATGTAGACTTTTGCGAAAGATAAGTCATTGGTGACATCAGCTCGGGATACACTGATGATCTCCGGAATACGCGGATCTTTCAGTCGTTGAATGATTTCTGAAATGCCACGGCGCACCTCTTCTGAAATTTGGTGTACACGTTTTGGATTCATTTTATCCTCGTTTCACTTCTTTTAAAATATAACATTCAATAAAGTCGCCTTCTTTAATGTCATTGAAGTTTTCAATTCCAAGACCGCCTTCGTAGTTGGTGTTGAGTTCTTTCACATCATCTTTAAAGCGACGGAGTGATGCGACTTCCCCTTCATGAATGACGACATCATCACGCAGAATCCGAATTTTGGAATTCCGCAAAATCTTCCCGGAATTGACGTAAATGCCTGCAATAATAATATTGCCCGGGATTCTGAAAGTTTGACGCACTTCACATCGACCCATAACTTCTTCCACAATATCAGGATCCAACATACCTGTCGCCGCTTTTTCCACGTCATCTAAAATATCATAGATGACACGATAGGTCCGCACGTCCACTTCTTCACTTTTAGCAAGCTCAATCGCATTCATATTCGGACGGACATTAAAGCCTACAACAATAGCATTGGAGGCGGAAGCTAAAGTAATATCACTTTCATTAATGCCGCCGACACCGCTGTGAATGACATTGATATTAACCTCTTCATTGGAGAGTTTAGCCAGAGATTGAATCAAAGCTTCCACAGAACCTTTGACGTCGGCCTTGACCACAATGTTAAGATCTTTCATTTCTCCTTCTTTAATCCGAGCAAATAAGTTTTCAAGAGATACTTTCGATACAGTATTAATGCGGTGTTCACGCGACTCTTCGCGATTTTTATCTGCAATGGCACGCGCTGTCTTTTCGTCTTCCACAGCATAGATCATATCTCCGGCATTCGGCACGTCACTTAACCCAAGTATCACTGCCGGCATGGACGGCCCTGCTTTTTTAATATTGCGGTTTTTATCATCACTCATCGCTCGAATGTGACCGCTGGCAATACCGGATACCACATTGTCGCCGAATTTAAGCGTGCCCTTTTGTACCAAGACAGTGGCCATAGGTCCTTTGCCCTTGTCAAGCCGTGCTTCGATGACTGTGCCAATGGCAAGGCGGTCCGGATTAGCTTTCAGTTCAAGCATCTCTGCAACTAGGATAATCATCTCAAGAAGATCGTCAATACCTTCTTTCGTATGTGCGGAGACCGGTACCATGATGACATCGCCACCCCAGTCTTCGGACATAAGGCCTTGTTCCAAAAGCTCTTGTTTAACTCGATCCACATTTGCTTCCGGACGGTCAATTTTATTGATAGCTACAATAATCGGTACGCCTGCAGATTTTGCGTGGGAAATAGCCTCAATAGTTTGTGGCATAACGCCATCATCTGCTGCTACTACAAGAATGGCAATATCAGTAATAAGGGCGCCTCGAAGTCGCATGGAAGTGAATGCTTCGTGACCCGGTGTGTCCAAGAAAGTGATCTTCTTTTTGTTGACACTCACTGTATATGCACCAATATGTTGGGTAATCCCACCGGCTTCCGACTGTTGCACGTGAGATTTTTTTATCACATCCAAAATGGAAGTCTTTCCGTGATCGACATGGCCCATAACGGTGACAACCGGCGGCCGAGAATGCAGATCGGCCTCATTATCTTCAAAATCTAAGTTGAGTTGTTCTTCCATAGATACTTCGGCTTCCGGTTCTTCTACAGATACTTCAACACCCAGCTCTTCCGCAACCAGAAAACAGGTGTCTTCATCAATTTCCTGATTTTGGCTGGCCATAACACCTAGACCGATAAGCTTGGTCATCACTTGAGCCAACGGCTTGTCAATCGCCTCAGCAAAGTCTTTTACACTAATTGGAGCTTGGATAACAGCCGGACCGTCGTTCTTTTGTGCTTCCAAACGCTCTTGTTTCTTTTCTGCACGTGTTTTTCTCTTGGCAGGTGATTTCTTGGTCAGATCACGAGGACGTCTTGGCTTGTCTTCAAAATTATTGGTGTTGGCTTTGCGGTTATTTTTCTTATGATTGTTGCGCTTGCCTTCAGTGGTGTCTTCCGCTTGAAATCGCTCTTTAGGACGTTTATTGTGTTGATATCCCTGTTTAGGGTTCTCATTGCGATTACGATGTCCGTCGTTATTCTTGGACTTGTGTTGTTTTGTCGAATTTTGAAAATTATTAATAGTCTTACCTTCAGCTTGTTTATTTTGAGTATTTGGATTCTTAGGTTTCGAATCAGTTCTAGGCTTTTGATTTTTGCCCTCAGACTTCATCGTCTGATTTTTCCCCGTTGGCGTTTTGCCGTTCTTTTTATCGTCCGCTACAAATCGTGATTTTTTTTGCACGGGCTGAGCTTTACGTTCGTCTTTAGTTGCTTGTTTTGAGGTTTCTGGTTTAGGTGCATTGCCGGATTTTTTCTCAGGTGTCGACTTTTTCGCTGCACCTTTAGCGGCAAAAGCACTTCGGATTTTCGTCTCCTCATCTGCTTCCAAGGAAGACATGTGATTTTTTACATCAATATTGAGCTCTTTTGCCTTCTCTAATATATTTTTACTGCTTTGATTTAATTCTTTTGCCAATGCATGTATTCTGATTTTTGACATATGGCTACCTCCTGTTCAAGCCTATCTAAATGAATCTCTTAGCTTTTCAATGATTTCATCATTTATCTCCATCTCAAATGCTCGATTCAATGCCTTGGATTTCACTGCCTTGTCCAGACAAGCTCTATCGTGGCATAGATATGCTCCTCGTCCATTTTTCCGTCCGGTCAAGTCTAAAGTGACTTCACCCAATTTATCTTTAACTACACGAATCATTTCTGATTTCGGTTTATTACACCCACATGCAATGCATCGTCGCATGGGAATTTTTTTCGGTTTTGGCATATTACCTATTCCTCATCCGGTGCAGATGCTTCGGTGTTATCTTCATCGTCGCCATCATGAGTATCAATACTATCACTCAAATCAGAGCGCATAGCATCGTCTGTTGGATCATCTTCACAATCCTCGTCCACCAATACCGGCTCAGCATCTTGTAATAATACTTCTTCAATATTTTGCACATTGTCATATTCTGAAGAATAGCCGTACAGTGCATAAAGTTCTTCCTCATCCAAGCCTTCATCTTCAAGATACGCCTCGAATTGCGACAGACTCTTGATATCAATTTTCCACCCGGTAAGCTTTGCGGCCAATCGTGCATTTTGCCCTTCCTTGCCAATAGCTAGAGACAGTTGATAGTCCGGCACCACAACCAATGCCGACTTTTCTCGTTCGTCAGCAAAGACTTTCTCCACCTTTGACGGACTTAAGGCATTGGCAATAAAGGTATCAATGTTTTTATCATAGATGACGATATCCACTTTTTCATTGTGCAGCTCATCGACAATGGCTTTGACCCGACTGCCTTTATAACCTACACAAGCTCCCAAAGGATCCACATCCGGTTCTTTAGAAAAGACTGCAATTTTAGTTCGAGAACCTGCTTCTCTCGCTATAGAGTAAATTTCCACAATCCCTTCTGCAATTTCAGGCACTTCCAACTCAAATAGGCGCTTGACCAAATTCGGATGAGAGCGGGATAAAATAATTTGCGGTCCTTTCGTCGTCCGCTTGACTTCGACTAAAAGCAGTTTGTAGCGATCGCCTTGTTGGTAACTTTCACCTTTAATTTGTTCCGAAGGCAGCAATATGGCTTCAGTCTTTCCTAAATCAAAAAAGACATTGCCGTATGACACACGTTGGACTTGACCGGTAATAATTTCATTCTCACGGTCGTTGTAGTCATTAAATATAATGTCCCGTTCTGCATCTTTAATACGTTGAATAACCACCTGTTTTGCCGTTTGAGCGGCAATGCGGCCAAACTTTGCCGGATCTACTTTTTTTGCGTAAATATCGCCGACTTCGTAGTTAGGGTCGATATCTTTAGCTTGAGACAATGCCATTTCATTTTCGTCATCAACTAAATCATCATCTGCCACGATGGTCTTCACTGCATACAGATCAATATGTCCTGTATCACGATCAATATCTACTTGCACCGACTGACCGGTAGAAAAATTCTTCTTATAGCTGGAGATCAGTGCAGATTCCAATGCAGTGAACACTACGTCTTTGGAAATACCTTTCTCTTTTTCAAGTTCATCTAAGGCTTGTATGAATTCTTGATTCATAATTCCTCCTAAAATTTAATGGTTTGAACCATATTGGCAATGGATTTTATAGGAATACGAACAGTCTCATCCATGATCCTCAACACAACCTCATTCGTCGTATAGTCGCTCAGGATACCTTCGTAGACCTTATTGCCGTTCAGTGGTCCATAGAGTTTCGCCGTTACTTCATTGCCCAGATTTCTGCGATAATCGTCTTGCGTTTTTAGCGGGCGATCCAATCCCGGAGATGATACTTCCAAATAATAGGCCCCTTGAATAACATCAGCTTGATTTAACTCATCTTCAATGGCATGGGTCATATCAGCACAGTCATCTAAAGAAATCCCTTCCTTTTTGTAGATGAAAATAGATAGCAAGTCATGTTTGCTGCCCTTTTGAAACGTCACATCCACCAATTCATAGCCGAGATTTGCGGCATGAGGCTCTGCAATGTCCTTCACCTTCGCTATGATATCCATATACACCTCCATTACAAAAACAAGAGTGGGCGAACCCACTCTTTAGCAATCAACTTAACTTATCTGTTATTATTATACCCTAATTGACTCCATAGTTCAAGATTTAAAGGTTAAAAAGACTGATTTGATTCGTCTCTTCAAATCCTTTTAAAAGGCCGTTGCGTTTTAAAATTTCAACAGTACTCTTGCCCGTCTTGGTACGTTTGCAAAAATCTTCAATGGATAGATAGCGGCCTTTGTGACTCTCGCTGACAATTTGAGAGGCCACACTTTCTCCCACGCCCATAAAAGCACGAAGGGGCATTAGAATTTTAGACTCCTTAATCACGAACCGAGACACTTCCGATTCATATATATCTGCGCCGCAAAATTCCAAGCCTCGCGCAAACATTTCAAGTACGATTTCAAGCACTGTCATTTGTCCCTTGTCTTTTGCCGTCGGCATGGCGATAGATTTGAGTTCATCGAGATGCTCTTTCACAGCTTGAGGACCTTTAAGCACCAACTCACCGTCAAAATCATTGAGTTTAATTCTAAAATAGGTGGCATAATAGGCCAATGGATAGTTGATTTTATACCATGCAATTCTAAAGGACTGCATAACATAAGCCACGGCATGGGCCTTAGGAAACATATACTTAATTTTCTCACATGCTTCAATATACCACTCCGGAAGCGGAAGCTTACTCATAATTTGTTTTTGTTCCGAAGTCAATCCCTTACCCTTACGCACTTTTTCCATGGTGTCAAAGGCCATTTTGTTTTCTGCTCCGGCGTGGATAAGATAGGTCATAATATCCTCACGCGTTGAAATGACATCGCTGAGTTCTGCCCGTTTATCGCGCACAAGATTTTGAGCATTGTTGGTCCACACGTCGGTACCATGAGACAGACCGGAGATCCGTACCAAATCGGAAAAGTTTTTTGGTTTGGTCTCCAACAGCATCTGCTTGACAAAGCCGGTACCGAATTCCGGAATCCCAAGTGTACCCGTCGGTGTCTCAAAGATATCTGCATTGAGATGTAATGCCTCGGCAGATTGGAACAGAGATAGTGTAGTCGGATCATTTAACGGAATCGTAGAAGCATCTACACCTGTAAAATCCTCTAAACTTCGAATGATGGTTGGACCGTCGTGTCCAAGAATATCCAGCTTTAAAATTTTGCCGTGAATGAAATTGTAATCAAAGTGGGTGGTGATAATAGATGATGTGAGATCATCCGCAGGATGCTGGATCGGCGTAAAGTCATAAATCTCTTTAGACTTCGGACAAATCATAACCCCACCGGGATGCTGCCCGGAAGTTCGTTTGATACCCATGAGCTTCGTGACCAAGCGGTCTACTTCCGCTTTATGCATCGGTTGACCTTCAAAGAACTTCTTCACATATCCGTAAGCCGTTCGCTCTGCAACAGTACCGATAGTTCCGGCTCGAAACACATAACCTTGCCCAAAAAGCTCTTCAGTGTACTTATGCGCTACACTTTGGTATTCTCCGGCAAAGTTGAGATCAATATCGGGCTCTTTATCGCCATTGAATCCCAGAAATACTTCAAAAGGAATATCATGGCCGTCCTTTGTAAGTGGCGCACCGCAAACAGGACACATTTTGTCTTCCAAGTCCACACCTGAGCCCACTTCGCCATGTGTGAAGAACTCAGAATATTGGCATTGGGGACATACGTAGTGCGGCGGCAACGGATTGACTTCTGTAATAGAGGCCATGGTTGCAGCGAATGATGAGCCGACAGATCCTCTGGATCCAACCAAATAGCCGTCTTGATTGGACTTGTGAACCAATTTTTGAGCAATGACATAGAGTACCGCATAGCCATGCTTGATAATACTGTTGAGCTCGACTTCAAGGCGTTTGTCTACAATTTCCGGCAGTATTGCACCATATATGGCGTGCGCTTTATCATAACACATAGTACGCAGGATTTCTTCAGCCCCTTCAATAGACGGCGGATAGGTCCCTTCCGGAATAGGATCCAAGGTCTCAATGCTGTCTGCCAGTTTGTTGGTAGCTTCAACAACGACCTCGTAGCTTTCCCTTTCCCCTAAAAACGCAAACTCCCGGAGCATATCATCGGTGGTTTTGAAGTAGAGAGAATTTCGCTCTTTAGCACCACGTGCCGGTGGAATGGAGGATGAAAGAATAATGCGACGTACCAGATCATCTTCCGGCTCTTGATAGAACACATCACCTGTTGCCACAACAGGCTTACCCAATTCCTTAGCCAACATATAAATCTTACGAAGGATGCCTTTAATCTCATCTAAAGATCTGACCATGCCCTCTTTAATAAGACTGAGCTGATCGGAAGGCGGCTGAAGTTCAATATAATCGTAAAACTTCATGGTGTCCTTAATGAACGTATCATCTTCGCCGTTCAAAACGGCCTGAAACACATCCGAGTCCTTAGTGCCGCTCCCCACCAAAATACCTTCCCTATATTTTTCAATAAGGGATCGAGGAACTTTTGCCATACGACTTACATATTTTAAATGTGATGCCGATACCAGCTTATAGAGGTGTTTTAATCCCACGTTATTTTGTACTAAAAGCGAGACAGGAGACTCAAAAAGAATTGCCGGATTCATGCGTTTTGACAATTGGTTCAATGCATTCAAATCATCGATATCTTCCCTAGCCAAATCCATAAGTTTTATAAAAAGGTGTGCAGTCGCCTCTGCATCATTGACCGCGCGGTGTGCACCCACAAGAGAAATACCGAATTTTTTACACAGTGCTGAGAGATTATAACGCTTCACATCATCGACAATGGCACGTGCTACATTTAAAGTATCAATAATTTGAAAATCGAATTTATATCCGGCTCGTTTAAATTCCCGCTTGATAAATCGACTATCAAAAGCAGCATTATGCGCCACCAACGTGGTCCCTTTGGTAAATTCATAGAAATCTCCAATGACCTCCTCGATATACGGTTTATCCGAAACCAAATCTGGAGTGATCCCGGTGAGCTTTTGAACAGCTTCAGGAATCGCCGCGCGTGGTTTAATCAGCTGAGAATACCTTGCCACGACTTGGCCATTTTCAATTTTTACTGCACCGATTTCAGTAATATCTTCATAAACCGGACTGAATCCCGTAGTCTCAATATCAAAGACAGTAAACGAATCAGCTACCTTGCCCGTGCCCATTAAAAGTTTAGGGCGATCGTCCACATAATTGGCATCCAAGCCGTAGAGGATTTTAAGTCCGTACTTTTGACCTGCGAACATCGCTTCAGGGAATCCTTGTACGTCGCCTTTATCAGTAATGGCAAGAGCAGTCATGCCTAAGCTATGTGCCAATGCCGCATAGTCCTCAAAAGATGTGACGCCGTTCATAGTACTCATCTTAGAGTGTAGTCGCAGCTCAATGCGCTTGATCTCCTGACTGTCCGTCCTGTGAGTGCCGGAAGCAACTTCCAGATACTTAATCATCAACGATTCTTCGTGAATAAATTTGTCGTATTGTGGTGATCCGGTGATGACTACCGCGGTACCGACTTTTACTGAATTGTCAAAATCTCTTGCCTTATCCTCAGATAAAAAGAACTTCGCATAATAAGATCCGGTATCGTCATGAATGGCGAGGGTATAGATAAATTTTGAATCCTTCAATTCCTTGACGTCAACTTTAAATACCGTCCCCTGTATTGTGACTTTTGAATATTCTAAATTCAAATCTGCAATTGGGGTCACAGGCAACACATCTTTCTTGCCATAATGGAACGTCGTTGCCGCGCCTTCTTCGGCGGCTGGCTTCGCGATCTCACGAGAAATGGTAGTATCTTTGACCAGATTTTTTTCTTCGTCAGCTAAGTTTTTAATTTTGTCATTTAATACATCCGTGTCACAGACATAAGTGGTCTTTGGATTTAAAAAACGCACATCCTGAATACCATAGACCGCAAGCTCTTGTAATAACAAATCCGTGAGTCCGTTAGCTGTCATCGTAAAATAAATTTCTTCACTTGGCGCACTAATACTCAACACACCATTCAAATCATCAAGAGTAATATCCAGCTTTTCAAGCCATAACGTAGAAGAAGGATTATACTCCAAAATCATATTTTTGATCACAAGAACCGGATCATCAAAATGCTCCACAACAAACTCTGCTTTGACTTCAAAGCCTTCCAAATAGGTCTGTAAAGCCTGTAAAATAAGCTGTTGCTCACTCTTGTCCTCATGCTCTGTCGTAAAAAGAAAAATCACAGTCATAGAACTGCGATTGAGTTTAACTTTAGAAAGAACATAGTGCCATTTTAAGTTTATGCCTATGTTCAATTTATTTAAAATGGCATCCATGATCTACATCCTCTCTATTTCTTCAATGAGGGCATCCAACAAACAGGATTCAGGAACTTTGCGAAGAATTTTACCCTTTTTAAAAATAAGACCTTCACCCCGTCCGCCTGCAATGCCGATATCTGCTTCTCTGGCTTCTCCCGGACCATTGACTGCACAACCCATGAGTGCCACCTTAAGATTCTTATCCATGTCGGCAAGTCTCATCTGCGCTTCATCGACAAGACCAAGTAAATCAATATTGGTTCTTGCGCAGGTTGGACAGGACACAATATCAATACCTTCCTGACGTAACCCGAGCGATTTTAAAATACCGAGTCCCACACGTACTTCCTCAACCGGATCTGCTGTAAGAGAGACACGAATAGTGTCACCAATGCCTTCATTGAGGAGAACCCCCATCCCCACAGCCGACTTGATAGTCCCTTGAAAACTGGGTCCCGCTTCAGTAATGCCTAAGTGAAGCGGATAGTCGGACACCGAAGAAAAAGCTTCATAGGCACGAATACATAACCCTACATCACTTGCCTTAAGAGAAATTTTCAAGTTATTAAAACCCATGGACTCTAAGACATTGATCTCTCGAAGGCCGGACTGAACCATCGATTGTTCATTGACACCACCAAACTCGTCAAGACAGTCCTGATGTAGTGAACCGGAATTCACACCGACACGTATAGGAATATTTTTGTCTTTACATGCCGCTACAACTTCATAAACTTTATCGCGATTACCAATATTACCGGGATTGATGCGGATACAGTCCGCCCCGGCTATGGCACTGGCTACGGCCAACCGATAGTCGAATTGGATATCAACGACGACAGGAATGTGAATGCGTGATTTAATAGGCGCAATGGCAGCCACATCGTCGTTATCGTTCACGGCAAAGCGTATAATCTCACATCCCGCATCTTCAAGACGCAGGATTTGACTCACAGTACCTTCAATGTCCTTGGTTTTCGTATTGGTCATTGACTGAACAGTGATCGGTGCATCACCGCCGACAGGCACATGGCCAACATAAATTTTTTTCGTTGTCTTTCGTTTCATACAATCACCCGTTTAAAAGACGTGTTAAGTCACCAAAAACCGTTACATACAGCATGAGACCAAAAAGCAGGGACATACCGACCAGGGTAATACGCTGTTCCCAAACCTCGCTTAAAGTTTTGCCTGTAAGAGCTTCCCAAATTAAGAAAACCAATTTACCACCGTCCAAGGCCGGTATCGGCAAAATATTAATCACTGCCAAATTCGCGCTGATTAAACCTAAAATGTTGAGTAAATAGACAAACCCTTTAGCTGTTTCCTGACCAATAATACTGATGACGCCTACAGGTCCTGCCAGCATTTTCACATCAGTCTTGCCGGTAATCAATGTCCCTAGAGTAGTAAAGACTTCTTTTATGACAAAGAACGTCTGGCTAAAACCAGATTCAATGGCACGAATACCATTGCGTTCTTCTTTGGCATAGATGCCGATGACACGACGCCCACTTTCCTCCAACGGCGTCAGTCTCACCGTAGTATTTGCTCCATCTCGCTGTACAGTCACATCCACTGATCCGCCAGATTGAGATATGCCCTTCAGTACACCTTCCCAATCTGTTATAGCAGTACTATTTATGGCGACAATAGTGTCTCCAGGTTGTAAATGTGCCTCATCCGCCGGTGAATTGGCGATGACCTCTCCAATGGTATTGGTTTGAACCCCGAGCAAGGCTGCCACTAAAGTGAATGCCAGCACTGCAAGTAAGAAATTCATGACTACACCTGCCACCACGACAGCCATGCGTTTATAGACACTGACATTGTTAAAGGCACGCGGATCATAGGAATTTTCTTCTTCACCTTCCATGGCGACGTAACCACCTATAGGCAACGCACGAATGCTGTAGTCGGTCTCCCCTCGTCGGGTTTGAACCAATTTAGGCCCCATGCCGATAGAAAATTCATTGACTTTAATGCCGCTTTTTTTAGCCGCAAAAAAATGGCCCATTTCATGCAGTGTAATCACTAACATAAAGACAATAATCGAACCAATGAGTGTACTCATTCTTCCTCCAGTAACCTATTGCGCCATAATATTTAATAAAATATACACAACAGGTGTAATAAACAATATTGAATCAATACGGTCTAACATACCTCCATGTCCGGGAAGCAAATGGCTATAGTCTTTGATCCCGCAAATCCTTTTGACCTTCGACGCAGCCAAATCACCAATTTGCCCGGCAATCGATGCTACTACCACAAAAAGTACGGCTACGGGACTGATAGGCAGCTTCACAAAATAAAAAAAGATAAGACTGCAAATCAGTGCACCGAGAATACCTCCGATAAAGCCTTCAACCGACTTCTTAGGACTTACTTCCGGGATAAGTTTGATGCGGCCAATGGTAGAGCCTATCGCATACGCAAAGGTATCCGTGCTAAAAGCAATGACAAAAACCAGCAGCATAAACGGCGAGTTGTCCAACTTATAAAGTAAATGCAATACTACGGGTATGTAGATAAAACTAAAGAGCGTATATACACCATCTTCAATAGTATAGCGTTTTAAAAATAAACTGAAAATAAAGGATAGGATCAGAATTCCGGACGCACTCAGACTGATGCCGATAGAATAGTGATCCAAAGCTTGAAGTAAAATCAACCCGATGACTAAAACCGTCATATTAAGATTAATATTAATTTTTTTAAAAGCTAATCGCAATTCAAAGAGAGAAATCAAACTGACTAGCGTCACCGTGAGACGCAGCGCCAGCCCTCCAAAATAAATCACCACACCTAATATGCCGATACCGACAATTGCGGTTGTAAGTCTTTTTTGCAAATCACCCATCCAAACCTCCGAAACGACGCTTACGCTTCCCATAGTCCGCTAATGCGCTATAAAAAACTTCTGTGGTAAAGTCCGGCCATAAGACATCCGAAAACCAAAATTCAGAATAAGCCAGCTGATAGAGCATAAAATTCGACACTCGCAGTTCCCCTGACGGACGTATAAGTAAATCCAACTCCGGTTGATTGGCCGTATCTAAATAGAGCTTAAATGATTCAGTGGTCAACTCATCTATAGATTTTACCCCATTTACCACATCTTGAGTAAACGATTGAACAGCTTTAACAATCTCATCCCGACCCCCATAATTGAGTCCGATGTTTAAAGTCATTTTATCATTAGACATCGTATCCTTCAATGCACGCTCTACAGCTGTCCGTACACGAGGGGGTAATTTGGATATATCGCCGAGAATATTAATCTTGACGTTGTTGGAGGCTAAGCGTCGAAGCTCTTTGTCGATAAACACAACCAAGAGTTCCATAAGTTTATTAATCTCATCTGCAGGGCGTTTCCAATTTTCCGTAGAAAAAGCATAGAGACTCAAACTTTGAATGCCGAGCTGATATGCCGCTTCTACAATTTCGATAACCCGCTTAGCACCTTCTTGATGTCCGAAACTACGGGGTTTATTGCGTTGTTTGGCCCATCGGCCGTTTCCATCCATAATGATACCGACATGCGCAGGAATTTGAGTGATTTGATTTGAATCCATATATGCTCCTATAAAAGAAGGACCCTAAGGGCCCTCATTTTAAATTTCTAATAATTCATCTTCTTTTGCTTTAGTCAGCTTTTCGACTTCTGCAATATATTTATCTGTGAGTTTTTGAATATCTTCTTCAGCTCGCTTACGATCGTCTTCAGTGATATCGTTAGACTTCTCAAGCTTTTTAACATCTTCCATCGAATCTCTGCGAATATTGCGAACTGCAACCTTGGCATTTTCAGAATTCTTCTTTACAACTTTAATTAAATCCTTACGACGCTCTTCAGTGAGTTGCGGAAAGACCAGACGAATGATCTTACCGTCATTAGACGGTGTAATGCCTAAATCAGAAGCCATAATTGTTTTTTCAATATCAGGAATAATTTTAGTATCCCACGGTTGAATGACAAGCATTCTAGGCTCCGGAGCCGAAATGCCGGAAACCTGATTCAATGGCGTAGATTGACCAAAATAATTAATAGTCAGTCTTTCTACGAGTTGTGGGTTAGCTCGACCTGCTCGAATATTTTGAAGCTCATCTTTATATACGGAACAAGCTTTTTGCATGCGCTGTTCCATATCACGTTTTATATCAGGTACCATAATTTCTCCTATCGCACTTTCGTGCCCATGTCTGAACCCGAAACGACGCTGACAATGGAATTGTCTTCATCGATGCCAAAGACAACGAGAGGAATTTTGTTGTCCATACACAGCGACGTTGCGGTAGTGTCCATAATTTTAAGCTCTTTATTCAATATCTCAAGATATGTTAATTCATCAAATTTTTTAGCATCAGGATTTATGTTAGGATCACTATCATAAATGCCATCTACACCTTTTTTTGCTATCAGAATGACTTCGGCATCAATTTCAGCTGCTCGGAGGGCTGCTGTAGTATCCGTTGAAAAATAAGGCATACCAGTTCCGGCTGCAAAGATGACCACACGACCCTTTTCCAAGTGTCGCATAGCACGCCGTCTGATATAAGGCTCTGCCACATCTTTCATTTCAATCGCTGTCTGGACACGGGTCATCACATCAATGTTTTCCAAAGCATCTTGGAAAGCTAAAGCATTGATAACCGTACCGAGCATTCCCATATAATCTGATGTGGCACGATCCATATCGGCATCGCGTCCACGCCAGAAATTACCGCCCCCTACTACAACGGCAGTTTCAACACCCATATCATGAATCGTTTTAATCTGCTTCGATATCGACCGAACCACATTCAGATCAATCCCACTTTCTTGGGCGCCGGCCAATGCTTCCCCGGAAAGTTTTAAAACCACACGTTTATATTTCGGTTGCATAGGTGCTCCTTATTTTTGAATTTGTTTTGCTACTTCTTCTGCGAAGTCTTCTTCTCTCTTTTCAAGGCCTTCCCCTACTTCGAAACGGACGAAGCGACGAATGTTAATTTTTTCACCGATTTTAGCGGAAATATTATTCAAAAGATCTTGAACCTTCAGATCACTGTCTTTAATGAACTTTTGATCGAGAAGTACGATTTCTTCATAGAATTTTTCCAGACGGCCTGCAACCATTTTTTCAACGATTTTTTCAGGTTTACCTTCGTTGAGCGCTTGTTCTGTTAAAACTTTCTTTTCATGTTCTAGTTCCTCAGCAGGTACTTCATCACGAGTTAAATATTTTGGATTAACAGCTGCAATTTGCATAGCGATATCGCGAACAAAAGCTCTGAATTCATCATTTTTAGCAACGAAGTCAGTTTCAGTGTTCACTTCCACAAGCACGCCGATGCGTCCGCCATGAATATAAGCATCAACAATGCCTTCACTGGCAATACGACCGGATTTTTTAGCTACTGACGCAAGTCCCTTTTCACGGAGAATATCCGCTGCTTTTTCCAGATCGCCATCAGCTTCAACCAGGGCACTCTTACAGTCCATCATGCCCGCTGAGGTCTTCTCTCTAAGTTCTTTAATAAGTGCTGCAGTAATTGTTGCCATAATTTCCTCCTAAAAAAAGAGGGTTTCGAGCAAGCTCTAACCCTCAAATAATCTTACTCTTCTTTTGTATCTTCTTCTTGTTGTGATTCAGTTTCTACCGGTGCTTGTTCAAGCGTGTCTTCTTGAGCATCCTCCATAGCTCCGGTTTGAGTTCCTTGTTTACCTTCAAGAACTGCATTCGCCATAGTTTCAGTGATCAATTTTACTGCACGAATAGCATCATCATTGCCAGGAATTGGGTAATCAATTTCATCCGGATCACAGTTTGTATCAATAATAGCCACAACCGGAATACCTAAAATTTGAGCTTCTTTTACCGCAATGCGTTCTTTGCGAGGATCAACGACAAAGATAGCATCCGGAATGCGATTCATGTGTTTAATGCCGCCAAGGAATTTTTCAAGTTTTTCGCCTTCATGACGAATTTTGATAACTTCTTTCTTTGGAAGTACATCAAAAGTTCCATCCTCTTCCATTTCAGCAATTCTGTGAAGACGGTCAATTCTCTTACGAATGGTTTGGTAGTTGGTCAAAAGACCGCCCAGCCATCTTTGGTTGATGTATGGCATTTCGCATTTTTTAGCTTCTTTTTCAATGGCATCTTGAGCTTGTTTCTTAGTACCTACAAACAAAATAGTGCCGCCGGCTTCAGTAAGTTGTCTTACATATTCATAGGCTTCATTGATTTTCTTCACAGTTTTTTGAAGATCAATGATGTAAATACCATTTCTTTGCGTAAAGATGTACTTCGCCATCTTAGGGTTCCAGCGACGTGTTTGGTGTCCAAAGTGTACACCAGCTTCCAGTAAGCTTTTCATTTGTACTACTGACATAAATTTTCCTCCTTGTTTAAACCGCCACGCTTCTCTCCTACACCAAGGACCTTAAGGCAACACTTGGTGTATCAAAGCGTGTGTGTAGTAAATCATCGTCAATGAGTATACCATACTTTGTCGAGGCATTCAATAGAAAATCCTGTCGGAAGACAGGATGAGGATTAATAATTTAATTCTTTTGAATTGTAAATCAAATAGGTCAGTAGCATAAATAAAACAGCTACGACGACATTGATACCGATGTCGGTTAAACTGAATTCTTCCATTAAAAACTTCACCGGGCTGAACACTTCCATAGGGAATTTGGTCACAACAGTTGTCAGAACGCCGCCATAAAGTTTTCCAAAGACAGTGGCAATCACGATCAATAGTACAAAAAGTACCGACGTGGCATCAGTCAAAGTTGCAGATCTTGACAATGCACTGAAGAACATCCCGATTGTCATAAATACAAATCCGGATAAAAACAGACTGCCAAAAATCTTCACGAGGTCATAGATGAACGTCGTGCTGTCAATAGCTCCGTTATCTCGCGTGAGCACCATCATGACAAAGAAAGAACAAACGCCAAGTAAAATCATCAGGATTAGATAGCTGAGTAAGTTCGCAAAGAACTTGCCGCTCACAATTTCACTTCGAGAAATAGGATTAGAGTAGATATACTCAATAGAGCCGCTGGACTGTTCTCTCGCCAGTGCACTGGCGCCAAGCTGCATAGCAAACATCACCAAAAAGACTGCCAAGTATTGATAAATGAAGGCGGTATATTGGCTAGGATCACCATAGTCCATCTGTTGCAGACCTAAAACTGAAGCGGTTTTCGGTGACATACTGCCTACAAAGCTGTCAAAAATACTCTTCATATTGCCGTCTAACATAATGGGATAAGTCGCCAAAAGTAAGCCTGCAAGAATGCCGATAACAACCAACCAGGCAAATAATTTGGACGTATTGTATTTAAATTCTCTTGAGAAAATCATCGTCTCACCTCACGATTATCTGTCATCCTTGAATCTTGACCCATGGTCCCCTTCGGTGCAAGAGGTTGTGTTTGGGAAAGCGTGTAGTGCTTTTTCGTTGCAGCATCCGATTCTGCCGGATCCGTCGCAAAATTCGGCACCGATTCGGCATCGCCGTCTCTTTTGAAATCATCAATGGATCGAGCTGGTGGTATCGTCTCAGCTTCGCGAGAAGATACGGACGCCGACGCTACTTGTGCCGTGTCCAGTTTGATAGTCTCAGTTGGCGCAACCGGTGCAATAGGTGAGGCTGCATTGATCTCGACAGACTCGACCACCTTAGTCTCATCGCTTGTCATAGCAGTATCAGAATAAGCACTCTCAGTATCCACAGCATGTGCCATGTCCGCTTGTCGTTTTGCTTCCATGGTTTTACGATACTCATCACCATAGTCATTGATAAAGTAAGCCGCTCTGTCCCCTCCAAAATAAGCTGCCATCTTATCATCTAAAGAACAGTTTTCGATAGTGTAATCTTCAATCATGTGATCGGCAATAACTCGAGACAGCAAATTCATATCCCGATCGTAGTAAAAGATTTTCTCATAAGGGCTGTCTTTTAACAAAATAGCGCCAATGGTGGTGAAAGCTGTCACATCTTTAAGGTTCTTTCGAATGCGTACGATCTTATCATTAGCCACTTTGTCATTGAGGTACTCCACGTTTTGAATTTGGCCGTCATGAAGATAGGCCGCACGATCACAGAAACGCTGGGCATTGATAAGATTGTCGGTAAGAATAAAAGCTCCTAAGCCTTCCGTTACCTTTAAATCAGTGAGATAGGCAAATAACACTTCCACGTCTTCGTCGGATAAAAACTTGGCGGGCTCATCTAAAATAACCAGACGTGGTTTAGTGATCAACGCATTAATGATAGCGCAAACTTTCTTTTCCCCCACCGTCATTTCCGGAAATCTCAATCTAGAATTGAATTTAAAAAGATCTGTGAGTTTATTGACTTCATCATAGGAGGCAAAGTTGTGTAATTTTAATGTTTTACTAAAAAGCGCAGACGCACGAATATTCTCATCAAAAGAAGGTTCTTCCGGTACATAAGAAACACTCTCTTTAATGAGTTTGGCATCTTTGGTAGGATCTAAATCATATATTCTCACCGAGCCTTTTGCCGGTTTTAAATAATTGAACAAAATTTTTGCAATTGCCGTCTTACCTGAGCCTTCTTGTCCAAGCAATGCAAAAAACTCACCTTCGAGAACTTCAAGGTTGAGATTTTGGAAAAGTCGTTTCTTCCCAAGTCGTTTGGTCATGTCACTAATGACAATGGCACTCATTGTATTCACCTCTTTTAAAGTTTCTTTTTCTATTATAGCACAGAAGTTTATCTATGTACTATTGCAGCTTAAGGTTTAACTGTGTTTAACGATCACTTTTTATTACCACATGGTAGTTTTACTAAATATACTATATAATAAATCTGATTAAATTTGGAAATTTATTAGAAAATGAGGAATGATTATGAAATTAGGTATTGTTGGGCTGCCCAATGTAGGTAAGTCAACACTTTTTAATGCCCTGACAGCCGCCGGCGCCGAAGCGGCAAACTACCCTTTTGCAACGATTGAACCTAACGTCGGTGTCGTCTCCGTACCTGACGAGCGCCTGAATGTGCTGGCGGTGATGAGCAATTCTAAAAAAATTGTGCCCGCCCATATCGAATTTTATGACATTGCAGGTCTGGTTAAAGGCGCCAGCAAAGGCGAAGGCCTTGGCAACCAATTTCTTGCCAATATTCGGGAGGTGGACGCCATTGTCCATGTCGTCCGCTGTTTTGATGATGACAATGTCATCCATGTCGACGGGTCGGTCAATCCCGTGCGAGACATCGAAAACATCAACTTAGAACTTATCTTTTCCGACTTGGAACAAGTGGAAAAACGTCTTTCCAAAACAGAAAAACAAGCCAAGGGCGATAAAAGCCTGCAAAGTGAAGTGGCACTTCTAAAAAAATTACAAACCACACTGGAGTCCAATGAACCTGCACGACGATTGGAGCTTTCAGAAGAAGACGCAAAGTTGCTAAAAAATTATCAGCTTCTCAGCGATAAACCCGTCATTTACGTGGCCAATATTCCGGAAGAACAGGTTGCGTCTCAAGCCGATAACGATTATGTAAAAAGTGTGCGCGCATTTGCAGAAAACTTTGGCGATGAAGTCGTCGCCATCAGTTGTGATATTGAAGCTCAAATTCAAACCTTGGATGCCGATGAAAAAGAACTGTTTATGGCAGAACTCGGCATGGAACGAGCCGGGCTTGATCGCCTCATTCAATCCAGCTACAAACTCTTGGGGCTCATATCCTATCTCACTACTGGTGAAATGGAAACTCGAGCATGGACCATCACTGAAGGCACCAAAGCGCCTGGTGCCGCCGGCAAAATACACACCGACTTTGAACGCGGTTTTATCAAAGCCGACATTGTCGCGTACAAGGATTTAGTCGACGCAGGCTCTGTGGCTGCGGCACGGGAAAAAGGCTTAATTCGCAGTGAAGGCAAAGAGTATGTGATGAAAGACGGCGATGTCGTCAACTTTAAATTTAATGTATAGTACTTTACAAAACAGAGAGCCTGTAGATATGATCTACAGGCTCTCTGTTTTTATAGAATGCTTACACAGTCGGCACATCTATACTATTGTTGATGATATTTAAGATAAGTTCCAAATGCCACTCTGCACTGCCTCTTAAAATATCAACATTGGTTGCTCCTTTCGCCAAAGCTCCGGCAATATTTGTTTCGAATAGACGCACAACACAAAAGGCAACACCGTCTATACATTCTTGTCATCATTATCATCCTTTCTCAGCAATAATGTTGCTCCGACAATACTCATCAGTGCGGTCAATGAAAAAACCATGTATATATACCTAAGAAAAAAGATAATATACTTGTTAAAATCCAACAAGAGTGATCCTATGGATACCGCGACAGCCAAGCCAAAAATCAACTCAACCACCGCTAATTGCTTTCTGTTTGAATGATGCACGATGTACATGGCTAAGACAGAAAGGACGATAATCACACCGACAGCATAGGCCAGCACATGATAGCCCATTAAATAAAAATGGGCTGTGTGCCACTTGACATACTCAGTTGCCGGAACAACCACCATTAAAAGATACGATAGTATGGTGTACATGATCACACTGAAAATCGTTTTTTTCATTACAGTCATCTCCTTTTTCCTTCCCTTTTACATGTCTCCATTCTTATAGCTTGCAATATTCAAACACATATTGACCTCTATAATACTGTGGCTTTAATAAATCAAGATCCTAAAACTACACATCTTCGATATTAACTTCAAATGTCATCAATATTCGTTTACCATAAATATAACATATTCATTATCATTCTGCAGTCGTTTTCTACTGTGCGCTACAATAAAACAGAACCGGAGGAATGTTTAACTGTTCCATCGGTTCTGTTTTGATTTAATGATCTATGACATCTACTTTACTACACGTTCACGCTTGCTTAACAGACGACTCACCACATCATCATCCACATCTTGAACTGAGGTCGGCTTAAAATGAGGCGGGTCTTTGTCAATCATCGCAGCCCGAATGCCCTCACCCATATTCCCCGTGACATAACAATAGTCGAGAATCTTCTCGTCCATCTCAAAAGTCTCCTGCCGCGTCAAAGCTTTGCCCACGTCATATTTGCCAAAGACTAGCTTTAATGACAGGGGCGATTTGTCTTGGAACCATTGGTAGACATCCTTTCCCCAGTCACTGCCTTTGGATAAATTATCTAAGAGTGCCTCCAAAGTGGTGCTGTCAAAATAACGATCAATATCTGACTTGGCTTTATCCAATGCTGTCGTCACTGTAGGGACTCTGTAGGCGTCCAAGACAGTTCGGATATCAGCTGTCGTCGCCATGCCGCAAGCTATAAGATCTGACTCCAGTTGGATTAGGGACTTGCTTTTCACATAGTGTGTGGCAAGACCGAGTTTCATCATGTCAGAGCCTGTAATTGAAACGCCAAGAAGGGATAGATACAACGCGACAGGGCGTGGCAGCTTCGAGAGATAATACCCTACCCCCACATCCGGCACAATACCAAGGCGTGTTTCCGGCATGGCCCACGTCGTGGTTTCATCCGCCACAATAAAGTCAGCGCCGCAACTTAATCCGACACCGCCTCCCATGGTAATACCATGGACCAACGCCACAACAGGTTTAGGGAAAGTCTCTATTTGATTATCGACTTTAAATTCCGTGGCGAAGAAAGGATTGGGATCCTTCCCCCGAATGATGTAGTGTTTATACAGATCCACCACATCACCTCCGGCACAAAAAGCCTTCGATCCACCTTTTAAAACCAGACCTTTAACCTGAGCATCCTCTGCCAAGTGATGCAAGAGATCTTGCAGTTCCAAAATCATAGAAAAATTCAGTGCATTCAGTTTCTCATCTCGGTTCAACCGAATCACGGCAACCCCATTTTCTATTGTTGTTTGAATCATAATGACCTTTCTTTAAACGTGTCGTGCCAGTTCAACGGCGCGCTGTTGCAATTCTGTTGAAGTATTCAAGTCCACTTCTTCAATACCATCCCCCAGTGCATAACAACAAAATGGACGAGCCGATTGATCATAGTAATAAAGATAGTGCGACGTTTCTCCAACATCTTCAATGAGAAAAATCCGATTGCGCTCATCTCTTAACGTGTGTATAGTATGCCCATCATTGAGCGACTCAGTGGAACGGACATGATTGGTATAGTCATTCACTAATGCATAAGTGTCAGTTCCAAACTTGAGAATGTTGTGGTACGGTTCGGTAAACTGTTTCGGCACAGCATAGCCGGAGAGATTTTTGCCTTTCAGGTGATTGGAAAGTGCGGTTAGTTCCTTGCCGTCACTGTCGTTTGAGCCGTAATTTAAGTGCAGCATCATCTCTAACCCCAACTGTTTTAAAAGCAGCATATTGTTGCTCAGTTTTTCCATGGTATCCTGACTTTGAAAATGTATCTTATCCTTTAAGAGATAATTATTGGTTCCGTTATAGTATTGCAACAGGCCGTTGCCCTGCTCTACCTTTACGTTGCTTTGCAGCAGATTAGTATTGACCGTGTTCACAATATAATCATTCTGAACCATACTTGAAATCAAAAGACTCCGCTTCGCCGTCTCAAGGTCTACGGAGGCGCTTTCAAATGTAGATGAAGCCAAGAAAGGCCCCAAGTCTGATGAGCCCATAGCGTTGATAAAACGTTCATTATAATTTAGAGGCTGTAACTCGATCAGATAGGCATCATACTTGTTCGCTTCATAATCAAACGCCGCTACAACTTGTCCCAATGTGGCCTTGCGCGTTTCAAGCGACGTCAATTGCTTGTCGATGGTATCCAATTCTTCATCTAAGAGTTTGTTTTGCTCTACAACCTTCTGATTGTCTGCCTCGACTTGACTTAAGGTCGTTGAAAAAGATTCATCAAACCGCCCCATCTTAATGATGCCATAGGCTATTACGGCAATGCTTACTACCAAAAGGCCAAGAGACAACCATAAATCCCGTCTACTGGTTTGCATTCATCCCACCTCCGGAAAGCTGATCCATGACCCCACGGTTATTATTAAATTCCACAATCAAAGGACGAATTTGAACCAACAAAGTATCCAAATTATCCGGGTTTAAAATGCCGACGTTAAAGTTGAAATTTTCCATCGCACGATAAACTTCTCGCGTTGAGTAAAGGTCATTATAGAGACCGTTTAAATTGTCCGGCACATCGGACAGATCATGGCTGATCTCATATAACGTATTGGAATACATGCAAGTTAAAAAGAGTAACAAGTTATTAAACTTGGAATCACTGTTGATAGAATCCAAATAGCCAATGGTACCGTCTGTTTTTGCACCTTCTACGAAGTCATTGACATTTAACTTGGTGTAGAGATCTGTCGGAAGAGGCTCCAGACCCTCCGTTGCAGCAAGCTGTTCAAAATCTGCTTGCAGGGATGAGTAATCCTCCTTTTCGTAGTACTGTCCGTCATAATAATTGACGTAAGCAATGAGAAGATCCTTAATGGCTGTTTTAATCTCCTGATTGCGAAGATTCAAACGATACAGTTCTTCTTCCACCACCTCTTCATCAGACTTTAAATAGTCGAATCCATAGGTGCTGAAAAACTGTATCGATGCATCTTTCAGTTCCGTATTCGCGGCATCTAACTGCGTCTTTTTAGTTTTGATCACAGCCTGAAGTCGCCGTGTATCTCGTTCTATCTCTTCCACCTTTTGCCTTTCTGCTTGGTAGCTGTTTTCTCGCACAATTACAAAGCCAAAAAACAGAAGTGATATAACAAAAACTGCAACGGCTATTTTGAGTAACAATGCCGACTTTCTCATGAAGTTATCTTTCTGAGTTTAATATCGGAGCCTGTGAAGTTTTTTCTGGAATCAACAGCTTTAATCGCTATATAGGTCAAAGCTAAAACAACGATGCCCACGGCAAAGCTTATCAACTCATTGCCTGTCGCTGCATAACTTGTCACCACACCAATTAAAAAAGTCACCAGCGGAATCCCATATATCAATCCAATATAGGAAAGCACACGATTCGAGCTGATTTCCATCTCAACGCGATCGCCAATTTCGGCATGAATGGTATTAACCGCTTTGACGCGCATAGGTTCTGACTCACAGTGTGAAGAACATGACTCACAGCTGCTCCCGCAAGCACTTTGTCTCATACTTAATATAGTGACAAAGTCACCATTCTCTTCCACAACAATGCCCGGATTTTTCATCATCCACCTCAATCTATGGTCTTAATGTGTACTTCCTCTAATTGTTCGTTACCAACTTCCGTCGGTGCACCGGTCAATAAATCAGTCGCTTTCTGTGTCTTTGGAAAAGCAATGACATCACGGATGTTGGACGTGCCGGTAAAAAGCATAACCATCCGATCAAGACCATAGGCAATGCCACCATGTGGCGGTGCACCATATTTAAAGGCTTCAATTAAGAAACCAAATTTAAGTTCCGCATCCTCCTTGGTGAACCCAAGTGCTTCAAACATTTTTGCCTGAATGAGCGGATCATTGATACGAATGGAACCGCCACCCATTTCATCGCCGTTAATGACGATGTCATACGCTTTTGCACGGCATTCATGCGGGTTGGTATCAAGAAGATGCAAATCTTCGTCTTTCGGTGCAGTGAATGGATGGTGCTTAGCGACGTAGCGTCCTTCTTCTCTGTCGTATTCAAACAGAGGGAAATCCGTAATCCATACCAATTCGTATCGATTTTCATCAATGAGATCCAATTCTCTGGCGATGTGATTACGAAGATTGCCCAAAGCATCATAGACGATGTCATTATCATCGGCAACAAAGACTAACAAATCGCCGACTTCAGCTTCCATTGCATCTAAAATACTGTGCGTCACCGTCTCATCTAAAAATTTAGCAATTGGAGACTGGATACCGTCATCTGTCTTTTTGATCCATGCGAGTCCTTTGGCCCCGTATGTTTTGGCAACCTCTTCCAATTTATCAATCTTCTTTCGAGAAAAGTGCTCAGCGCCGTTTTTGATGTTGATACCTCGCACAGAACCGTGTTCTACTGCGGATTCAAAAACTTTAAAGCCACACCCTTTGACGACATCGGAAATATTGACCAGTTCCAGTTCAAATCTTAAATCAGGCTTGTCCACACCGAATCGATCCATAGCGTCCTGATATGCCATGCGACGGATTGGTAAGGTGATATCCACGTTTAACATATCTTTAAACGCTTTTTTCAAGAACTTCTCGTGAGTCGCAATCACATCATCGACGTCCACAAAGCTCATCTCTGTATCAATTTGCGTGAATTCCGGCTGGCGATTGGCGCGAAGGTCTTCATCACGAAAACATTTTGTGATTTGGTAGTAACGATCAAAGCCGGAGCACATCAAAAGCTGTTTCATCAATTGTGGGGACTGTGGCAGTGCATAAAATTGCCCCGGATTGATTCGTGACGGCACCAAGTAATCCCGAGCACCTTCCGGTGTCGGTTTGGTCAGCATCGGAGTTTCCACTTCAATAAATCCTTCGTCATTAAAAAAGTCATGTACCACTTTATAAAATTTCGCACGTGCAAAGAGACGCTTTTGCATCTCCGGTTTGCGAAGATCCAACGCCCGATACTTTAACCGCATAGTTTCTTGTACATTGTCGTCATCTTTAATATATATAGGCGGCACGTCTGATTCGTTGAAAATTTTAAGATCAGTAGCTAAAATTTCCACCTTTCCTGTTGGGATATCGTTATTTACCGATGCTCGCATACGAACTGCGCCGCTAATCCCGACAACGTACTCCGAACGAAGTGTGCTTGCCTTGTCAAAAAGTGCATCACCCACCGTATCGTCAAAGACCACTTGTACAATACCTTCTCTATCCCGAATATCACAAAAGATAATAGAACCGAGGTTGCGCTCTTTGGCAACCCAGCCCATGACGGTGACCATCTCGCCGATATTATCTTCTCTTAACGCACCGGCATAATGGGTGCGTTGCATTCCTTTAATTGAATCTACCATGTAATCCTCCATAAAAAAACTCGCCCCTTGGGACGAGCTCCATAAGTCCCTACTTAGACTTCTCTGGATTTATTATATATTTTAAGTGCAGAGGTGTCAATTTAGCACACACGGTTCTTCACTTTCTCTGCCAATGTGCTGACATCATACCGATCTTTCAACACCTTGTAGACCACACCGGCCCCTTTGTCCATGCCTTGGCAACCTGCAAGAAGGACGATGTCGCCCTCTTCAGCTCGATCGAGAACCGCCGCAATCGCTTCATCCAAACGACGATAGATCGGCACATCAAACCCGTGAGCATTCGTCACTCGTTTGAACACGGCTTCTTCTTCCTCGGTTACCACATCTTTTTTAGAAACCGTCTCTTCGGATTTAGTTGCCATAAACGTCACCGGATTTAGCTGTCTGAAAATCTCACACATTTTTTCCGAAGTTTCTTCATTGAGGTGAACACCGCGACTGCCTCGAATGGCATAGAGCACATGCAAGTTATCATAGTCCATTTGTTTTAACGTATCCAGCGTGACTTCAATATTGCGAACATTGGCAAAGTGATCATCCAAAATTTTAAAGTGATCATTGAATATAATCTCAGAGCGACGTTCCACACCGGTAAACTTTTTAAGTGCCCTCTGAATGACCTCAGGTTCAATGCCCTCGAGTAATCCGACAATAATGGCTGCCATACTGTTCATCACCGAGGCATAGCCAGAGCTTCCCAGCTCAATATCAAATGCCATCGGCTCCAAATCAGCTTTAGTCGTGTGCACAGGTCGCAGGACGCAAAAAGTATACTTTCCAAACCCTGTCGACAGATCCAAATTTTTAATACCGCAGTCTTCGTTTAAATGCTCAAGACTATAGGCCAGCACTTGAGATGACGTTTGAGATTTCAAATCAGCAATCGCTTCAAAGTCCATGTTTAATACGCTGACCGTTGTCGCCGGCGCATCTTTGATAAGACGGGATTTATATTTTAAGTACGCCTCAAAACTGCCGTGTTGATCAATGTGCTCACGAGAAAAGTTGTTGAACGTGACAATGTCGAATGCGATGCCATAGTTGCGATAAAGTTCCTGACCTGACGAGGAGACCTCCATATTGACCTTCTCGATGCCCTTTGCCGCCATGTCTGCCAAAAATTCCTGTAAATCATATGACTCCGGCGTGGTGAGAATGGAAGGTACCATGACATCGGCGTACTTGGTATAGACCGTCCCAATAATGCCTGTCGTGTATCCTGCTTCCCGATAAATGGCATCTACCATAAATGATGTCGTCGTCTTACCGTTAGTGGCAGTAATGCCTACAAGGTCCAATTTTTTTGAAGGATGGTCAAAATATCGATCACTCATCATCGCAAGAGTTTGTCGTGAATTATCCACTTGAACTTGATCAATGGCTACGGAACTCCGATCTTCCACGACAGCAATAACTGCACCGCGATTTTTTGCATCTTGAATGTACTCATGCCCGTCGGTGATGTAGCCTTTGATAGCTACGAACACATCTCCGGGTTTCACTTCCTTGGAATTATACCGGATGTTGGAGATTTCTCTGTCAGTCACACCATAGGACTCAAAGTTCTCAAATAATTTACTCAGCTTCATAAGCACCTCATCCTTTGAATAATCTTCTCAGTTGTTTCACTATGACGATTTAAATACGTTTCAAAATTTCTAAAATTGACAATTTGTTTGAAACGCTCCCCTTCATAAAGTTTGGACGTCGCACTCATTCCCAAACCTATAATGTCGGTCACTTCTTCAATCATTATAACATTGTAATCGCAGATGGTTCCTTTTTTGCAATAGCCGATATTTTCCGTTCCCCCAAGGCTTCGCTTTTGACGATAGAGATAATAAGGTTCATATCCGGCATTGACCAAACGGTCATTAATAGTCTCCGAAAAATTCCAGCTATACTGCTCACCTAAGTGCGAAGCTAAATAGGCTGTCCCGTTTTTTTGAGCCAAAGCGTGTACGGTAATATTTTCAGGTTGCAAATCTATGGCAGATTGTAACGACGCCAGCACTGTATTTTCATCTTCATGCTCCAATCCCACAATGAGATCCATGTTGATACAATCGAAATATTGACGGGCACTGTAATAACATGCTAGCACATCTGCCACTGTCCCGCGTCGATTAATCGCCCTTAGCGTCGGTTCATGAAAACTCTGGGGATTGATACTGATACGATTGACACCGTGTGCTCTTAACATTTGAAACATTCCATCGTCCAGTGTGTCTTCCCGTCCGGCTTCCACGGTGTATTCATGCGGCGCCAAACAGTCCAGTTTCATCAAGATTTGCTCCAGACGGTCTTGCCCAATGGCCGTGGGTGTTCCTCCGCCAATATAGATAGTACCCACCTTGTTTTTTAAAGTCGGCAACACGCGGTCCATGTCTTGAATCAGCGTCGCCACATAAGTGTCCATGTGTGCTTCGTTAAGACTTAATGTGTGAAATGAACAGTAGGTGCACCGGCTTGGACAAAAAGGAATGTGCACATATAAACTTACCGTGCCGCGATATGTATCAATAATAGGCAGTTGTCGTTTTAAAATATCAAAAGTCAATTGCGCTTTGGCATCGCTCACACGGTAAAGCGATCGAAATCTGTCATAAGCTGTGTCGGGATTTTCAGTGTAAAGTTGTAACGCCAGTTTTGTAGGACGAATCCCTCGAAGTATTCCCCATGGCGGCGACTTAAAACCACAATTGACATACGCGTCATAAATCGCTCTTTTGACATCATTGTTCTCTGCGGACGCTAACGGGAGAGCAGTGGAAAAACCATCACTTGTTACAAACAGGACGCCATCTTTTAGTGTTGCTTCCATGGTTCGGTCGTACTCATAAGTCGGGAAAAGCAACCTCAAGTATTCATAGATTTCATGTCTTAAAGCTTCTGTGGGGGCAGTAATATGAATCATAAACTCATTCTGTTAATAAAAGGATTGTGTTGCCGCTCGAAACCGATCGTGGTACCTGCACCATGGCCCGGCAGCACATTCACGGCATCGTCCAAAGTCATCAGCTTGGACAAACTCTTAAAAAGAGTGTTACTATCTCCGCCAGGAAGATCCGTCCTGCCGATGGACATATGAAACAACGTATCTCCGGAAAAAAGAATATCCTCATATTGAATGCACACTCCTCCCGGTGTGTGTCCCGGCGTCTCCAAAACAGTGAGCGGCTTGTCTAAAAAGTTAAGCTTCGCATCCTCATAAAAGACGTCCGCGTCCAGTGCACTGTCCAGACCTAAGGCAGCTTTCATTGATTCCGACCTTGAGTGCAGCATGGTATTGTCATCTTTTGACACGTAGCAAGCTATCCCATAGTGTTGTCGCAAAGGTTCCACAGCGCCAAAATGATCCGGATGGGCATGAGTCAGCAGAATTTTAGAAGGGCGAAGTTTATTTTCTTCTAAAAGGTTGATGATTTTCTCCCCTTCTGCGCCGGGATCAATGATGACGGTATCCCGGTCTGAGGTGAGAATATAACAATTTTCCTGATATGCGCCGACAACTAAGCGATATATCGTGTAATCTCTTTGCACATTAAAACTCCCTTCTGCTGTCCAATAAAATAGTAACCGGTCCATGATTGACCAAGTGTACATCCATGTCCGCCCCGTAACGACCGGTGCCGACATGGTAACCTTCAGCTTGTGCACGTTCAATAAAGGCTTCATAAAATCTGATGCCGTCATCAAAGCCTGCCGCTCGAATGTACGATGGACGATGCCCCTTGCGCGCATCACCATAAAGCGTGAATTGACTCACCACAAGAAGCTCGGCGCCACTGTCTTTGAAGCTGATATTCATCACACCATTGGCATCATCAAAAACACGCAAGCCGGTAACTTTTTTATAAATGTAATCCAAATCTACATCCGTGTCTTCTTTTTCCACGCCCAGTAAAACCATAAGACCGTATCCGATTTCTGAAACAGTCTCACCGGCGACAACAACTTTTGCAGACTGAACGCGTTGTACAACAGCTCGCATATTATCCCTTCATTCTATAGACATCAATAACTTCAGGTAACTTTTTAATTTTTTCAATAATTCTTGAAAGTTCATCTGTGGATTTGATGTCCACAATAATGCTCACAAAGAGAAGACCTTCTTTGGTACGGGCATTGAGAGACTGCATATTAAGCTTAGCGTCGTTAATTTTATTGGCCACATCTCCGATAACTCGAGGTTTGTCAAAGGCCTTGATTTCAATTTGCGCACCATAGCTATCACCTTCTTGAGTATCCCACTTCACAGGAATCAGTCTTGAATGATCCTTTTCATCCTTCACATTGGTGCAATCTGCGCGATGAATGGAAATACCTCGCCCGATGGTCACATAGCCAACGATATCATCTCCCGGTACCGGGTTACAACACTTGGCAAAGCGAACTTTTAAGTTATCCGCACCTTCTACGATAACTCCGCCCTTTGAAATACGATGCACAGGTGCGGTCGGTACGTCTAAAACTTTCTCTTCTTTAATGCTTTGCGCATAGAGATCTTTAAGTTTTCCAACCACCTGGTTTAATGTGATCGTTCCAAAGCCGAGTCCTGCATAGACATCTTCAACGGAGTTGAGTTTGACTTTTTTCGTCACCTCTTCCATCCAGTCGTCTCTCATGACAGCTGACGGTCTCAAATTATACTTTTTGATTTCCCTCTCCAGCATATCTCGGCCGCGTTCAATATTTTTATCTCGATCTTTAACTTTGAAATACTGATTGATTTTTTTCTTGGCTTGAGGACTTTTTACAATTTTCAGCCAGTCAAGAGATGGTCCGGAATTGGCGTTCGTGATGACTTCGATGATGTCGCCACTCTTGAGCTGATAGTCCAGAGGCACAATCCGACCGTTAATCTTAGCACCCGTGCAGGTATTGCCCACTTGAGAGTGAATACGATAGGCAAAATCCAGCGGTGTTGAGCCTTCAGGGAGATTGATCACATCACCTTGAGGCGTGAAGACAAATACCTCATCGGCAAAGAAGTCAATTTTAAGCGTCTCCATAAAATCATCGGGGTCAGATAGATCTTTTTGCCATTCGAGCAACTGGCGAAGCCAGGTTAAATTTTCATCAAAACTGGTGGATTTTGAAACGCCTGCTTTGTACTTCCAGTGAGCCGCAATCCCATATTCTGCCGTTTGGTGCATTTCATAGGTCCGAATTTGCACCTCAAAAGTCTCTCCATGATTATCAATAACAGTCGTATGCAGTGATTGATATTTATTCGGTTTCGGCATGGCAATATAGTCTTTAAACCGTCCCGGGATTGGCTTCCACAACGTGTGTACGACGCCTAAGACACCATAGCAGTCCTTAATGTCTTCCACAAGAACCCGCACAGCCGACAAGTCATAAATCTCGTCAAATGTCTTACCTTTGTGCTCCATCTTTTTGTAAATAGAGTAGAAATTTTTAGGTCGGCCGTTAATATCCGCTACAATTCCAAGTTTAGATAAATTTTGTTTCAACTCGGAGATAATGTTTTGAATCAGGCTTTCCCGTTCGTGGCGGCGCTTGTTCACCATCTCCACCAAGTCATAATACTTATCCGGATCCAAATAGCGCAAAGACAAATCTTCCAGTTCCCACTTGATGCGGCTCATCCCCAGTCGATCTGCAATAGGCGCATAAATTTCAATAGTCTCCAGTGCCTTTTCTCGCTTTTTCTCTTCCGTCATATATTCCAGAGTGCGCATATTGTGAAGACGGTCAGCAAGTTTGACAATAATAACGCGAATATCTTTGGCCATGGCAAGCACCATTTTTCGAATATTTTCCGCTTGCTTTTCCTGCTTGGTTTGATAATTTAATTTTTTCAGTTTGGTAACGCCGTCAACCAGAAGTGCGATTTCATTGCCAAACTGTTTTTCTATATCTTCAAAGGTGACGTCAGTGTCTTCAATGGTATCGTGGAGGAGTCCGGCAATAATTGTCGGCACATCCATATTCATCCCAGCTAAAATAATGGCAACTTTCACTGGGTGAATAATATAGTCTTCGCCGCTATTGCGTTTTTGACCTTTATGACATGCATTGGCCAGATTGAAAGCAGCCATAATCTGATCAAAATCCGCCCCGGGATTATATTTTTTTATTTCTTCAATGAGTTGATTTATCATATTTATCACCAGTTTTACTTGCTCGCAGAGCAGTCACTTTGAGTTGCAGCGTACGTTTATCACGAAATTCATTCACAGTTGGCGTAAAGACCACATCCATTAACAGACTTTGCCGTCCTTTTAAAACTTGATTCACTACTTGAGCCTCAAAGCCGTCACAGAGTTCATCTTTAAAATCACTAAATTTTCGGAAGTATATAGATTCACAATCAGTCTGTCCCTGCCTCAAAATAAATTTAATGACATTTTGATTTTTACCTAAGACCTGAACACCATACAGTTCGCAACCTTTGGCGACCATAAGGGGCTTCGGGTTTCCGTTCCCAAAAGGCTTTAGCTGTTCAAGTGACTGAACCATCTCCTGACTCACCTCATTGAGCCGTACAAGGGTATCAATTCGAATTTCCTTGACCATATCTTCAGATGTTAAGGTTGCAGCGTTATTCACCGCCACAATAAATTCTTTCAATTTGTCTGCTTCGATGCTGAGGCCACAGGCCATCTTGTGCCCTCCAAAAGCCTGTAGTAAAGCTTTGTGTCGACTGAACTCTGAAAACATATCGTAAGCTTCAATGCTGCGTCCGGAGCCTTTGAGCGCCATTTCACCTTGAGTAATAATAACGCTTGGGCGATGATATTTTTCTTTGATACGCCCGGCTACAATACCGATGATCGACTCATCAAGACATGGTTCTTTGACGATTAGTATACGCAGTTTTTCATCTAAGTGATACTGTTGAATCAACCCATCCACTTTTTCAAAGCTCTCTTCAGTGAGTTTTTGACGCTCACGATTGAGCTCTCGCAAGTCTTGTGCCAGCTCTAAAGCTTTTGTATAATCCATCTCAAATAGTACGTCTAATGCACGCGCTGCATGATCCAACCTACCGCTTGAATTAATAGTAGGACCGATAATAAAACCGATATGATAAGCGTCAATCAAACCTTTAATATCACAGGCTTCTTTGATAGCACGAAGTCCGATGTGCTCAGTTTGATTTAAACGCTCAAGGCCTAAGGCAACAATGGCACGATTTTCATCGACCAATTCCATAACATCACATACAGTTCCGATTGCAGCAAACGGCAGAAAAGTATTTTGAAAGACCGCTTCATCCTGTCCTGAAATCATAAAGAGATACGCCATAAATTTGTAGGCCACAACTGCACCGCAAATACCTGAAAATGGATATTTGCTCCGGCTTAGTTTAGGGTTGATAATCGCATCAGCCGGTGGTTCCAGATCATGGCCGTCCTTATGAGGCACTTCGTGGTGATCCGTGACGACAACACGCATGCCGCCGGCTATTGCCTTTTCTATGACATCCGCTGCCGCAATCCCGTTATCACACGTCACAATAAGATCGATGTTTTCTGATAAAGCCTCGTCTATAATCCCCTCACTGATGCCATAACCGTCTTTCTTACGATGTGGGATGACATAGTCCACATTGGCGCCTAAAATCTGCAGGCCTCTTACTAAAATATACGTGGCTGTGACACCGTCAACATCATAGTCGCCAACCACACGTATCCTCTGTTTTTTTTCAATGGCTGTCATAACCAGGTTCGCGCCTTTAATACAATCCGGCAACTTGATCGGCGAATGCATAGCCTCAAGGGACGGATTTAAAAACCGTTCCAGATGATCATCATCCACGCCGCGACGCTGTAAAATGTCCCGAAGATAAGTAGGCAAGCTCTCTGTATTAAGTTGTGACTTTACCCCTTTAATAAACCATTTTTCCCGTTCTTTCATAGAAGGTAGTATACCACAAATCCCCATTTTATGCAGTTTCCCTTATAAAAAACAGGTGCCTGCGGCACCTATTTTCAATCTGATTCATTGGCTAAAACAGAGATCGCACATTCAATGCGCTTGCGTTCCATCTCACAGCCGATTTTATGGGGTACTTTTAAGTCATGGTTGGCATAGTGAGAGTTGGCATGACAACCCCCGCTACAGTAATATCGCGCCCAACATGTTGGACAGTCGGTTTTCGTAAAGACGTTAGCACACTTGAATTCATCTCTTATGGCAGTATTGGTAACGCCTTCGTGGACATTGCCGAGTTTAAAGTCCGTCTCCCCGACAAATTGATGACAAGGATAAATATCACCTTCTGGTGTAACTGCAATATATTCACTGCCTGCCCCGCATCCAACTGTCCGTTTGATGACACAAGGCCCACCGGAGAGATCAATCATAAAGTGGAAGAATTTAAAGTCCGGATCTGCTTGACGCATGACAATGTAATCCGCACTCATCTTTTCATATTCTTTTAATATAGTCTCTAAATGCTCTTCTCGAATGGCATAAGGCATGGATTCGTCTGTAACGACCGGTTCCAGGGACGTTGACTTAAAACCGGCATCATAATACGTTTTTAAATCCTTGGCAAAATCTAAATTCTCGTTGGTGAAAGTACCTCGGATATAGTAGTCTTTGTCACCGCGTTTTTCAATAAGACGCTTAAACTTCGGCACAATGATGTCATAAGAGCCGTCTCCAGATATGGTAGGACGCATACTGTCATTGACTTCAGGTCGGCCGTCAAGGGACAGGACGACGTTGGACATGTGCTCGTTGATAAAGTCGATCTTATCGTCATCTAAAAGTAAACCGTTAGTGGTAATGGTAAAGCGGAATTCTTTGCCATAAATCTTTTCACGTTCTCTCCCATAGGCTACAAGGGTTTTGACTAAGTCGAAGTTCATCAACGGTTCTCCACCAAAGAAATCCACCTCAAGATGCTTTCGGTTCCCTGAATTTTCAAGCAGAAAATCCAAAGCTTTTTTACCTGTAGCTTCATCCATTAAAAGTCTTTCCCCATGGAAATCCCCTTGAGAGGCAAAGCAGTAGCGACATCTCAAGTTGCAGTCATGAGCCACATGAAGACACAATGCCTTGACGATATTTTGAGGATTATATGCCGGCGTCTGAATGTTCATGTCTTCCGAAAACAACACATCCTGATCGATAAGCGCCTCAATTTCTTCTAAAGTCTCTTGCACTTTATCCGGATCGTCGCCCTTTAATCCTTCTCGTACAGCTTGAAAAGACGCTTTGGGATTGTCACTGTCTAAAAAGTCTAACGCACGATAAAAAAGTTCATCCACGACATGGACAGAACCGCTGCCTACATCAATTACAACATATTTATTATTTAAGTGAAATTTGTGAATTTGCTTCATAATTTCCTTCCCGGTAAAAATAAAATAGGGTTGTAATCAACCCTATTGTGCCTCGTTTTCACATTTTTGATTGCCTACTGTACAAGATGTTTTGCAAGCAGATTGGCAAGATGTTTGGCATTCGCCGCAGCCACCTTTTTCATAAGTGTCTTTTAAGCGTTTCGATGTTAAAGTTTTTACGTGTTTCATAGTTCCTCCTGCTTAGACTTTTTGGATTCTACAGAGCTGATGCCCCATTTCATCACATCTAGCCGTGTTTTCGTTGCTGATGATTCCATAACTATGTAATCTTCTTTTACTAAAAGTACCTTACCTCGTATACCACCGATGGTAACTACATCGTCGTTTACGGCAATATTACTACGCATTGCCAATACTTCTTTTTGTTTTTTTTGTTGTGGACGAATGAGTAAAAAATAAAATACAATGACCATCGCTATCATGGGCAGGAATGATAACAGCAAGTTTGGTTGTTGTGACATAGTATTCTCCTCTCTTTACTTATTATAGCCGTATTCTCTATAAAAGTCATCTTTAAATTCTAAGAAGCGATCCTCTCGAATTGACTCTCGAATATCTTCCATCAAATGAATGAGAAAATGCAAATTGTGAATAGTGGCCAGACGAAGTCCCAAAATTTCATCAGTATTAAACAAGTGGCGCACATAAGCTCGAGAAAAGTTGCGACACGTATAGCAGCCGCAGGTCTCATCAAGAGGTCTAAAGTCTTCCTTGTACGCAGCATTTTTAACTACCAGTTTGCCTTTTGATGTCATGATAGTACCGTTTCTGGCAATACGCGTAGGCAATACGCAGTCCGCCATGTCAATACCACGTTCCACAGCTTCAAATAAATAATCCGGTGACCCTACACCCATCAGATAGCGCGGCTTATCCTCCGGTAAAAAGTCAGTGGTAAAGTCTAAAATTTCTTCCATCAGTTCCAGCGGCTCCCCAACACTAAGTCCACCTACAGCATAACCCGGGAAGTCCATAGCCACTAAATCTTTCGCAGAAATTTCTCTTAAATCTTTATACATACCACCTTGAACAATCCCAAACAATGCTTGATTTTCATTGTGATGGTGATCTTTACAACGCTGCGCCCAACGGGTAGTTCGCATCATCGAATCTTCAATATATTCATACGTTGCAGGATAAGGCGCACATTCATCAAAGGCCATCATAATATCCGAACCCAGAGTGTGCTGAATGTCCATAGAAATTTCCGGAGAGAGAAACTTCAATGAGCCGTCAATATGAGATCGAAAGGACACGCCTTCTTCCGTAATTTTACGGCTGTCACTAAGGCTGAAAACTTGAAAACCCCCGCTATCGGTAAGTATTGGGCCGTCCCACTGCATGAACTTATGCAGTCCTCCGGCCTTTTCAATGATATCCATTCCCGGCTTTAAAAATAAATGATAGGTATTGGATAGAATAATTTGTGCCCCTAAGTCCTTGACCTCGTGAGGTGTCATGGTTTTCACCGTAGCACGCGTCCCCACCGGCATAAATATCGGCGTTTCGATATCACCATGGGGAGTCGTGATCTTACCCAAGCGCGCTTTAGAATCCTTCGCAGTTTTTAATAATTCAAATTTAAACATAGTTCTCCTATCTGATAAACATCGCATCCCCAAAACTGAAAAAGCGGTACCTTTCTTTAACAGCTTCCTTGTAAGCATGAAGGATTGTCTCTCGAGATGTGAAAGCTGCCACAAGCATAATCAATGTAGATTCCGGCAAATGAAAATTAGTTATTAACGCATCAACAAATTTAAATTCATATCCGGGATAGATGAAAATGGAAGTGTCGGAACTCCCTGCACACACCTTTCCATCCACAGTCGCACTCTCCAACGTCCTAATACTGGTAGTGCCTACAGCGACAATGCGCTTTCCGGAAGCTTTAGCCTCATTTAATCGCTCCGCTGCATCTTGAGTGACAATATAGTGTTCGGAATGCATCGTATGATTGGTGACATCATCGACCTTAACAGGACGAAAAGTTCCAAGACCTACATGCAAGGTGACCTCTACAATCTCCACACCCTTCTCTCTCAGGGCATTTAAGAGGGCATTGGTAAAATGAAGCCCGGCTGTCGGTGCTGCGGCAGAACCGTCAAACTTGGAATAGACTGTTTGATAGCGCTCTTTGTCCTCCAATTTTTCTCGAATATAAGGCGGCAGTGGCATCTCACCCAGCTCATCTAAAATCTCCTCAAAAATGCCCTCATAGCTCAGTTCGATAAAGCGATTTCCTTCTTCACTAATGGCCACTACTTTGCCTCGAAGACGATCCGAAAAGATAATCTCCGTGTCCAGTTTTGCCTTTTTACCGGGTTTTACCAGGCACTCCCACACGTCATCTTGGTGATTTAAAAGCAAAAACTCAATTGCTTCTTCTTTTTCCGGGCGATGACCGTAAATGCGAGCCGGAATGACACGGGTATTATTAATAACTAAGACATCATTATCTGTCAGTTCATCAATAATGTTATAAAAATAATCATGCTCAATAGCTCCGGTATTGCGATCGAGTTTCATCAACCTGGAGCCGGATCGATCCTCCAAAGGATGCTGTGCGATGAGCTCCTCGGGAAGATCGTAATTAAAATCACTTGTTTTCATAATATCCTTTTCATTTTACTAGGGTTGCGTCTTCAAAATAAAATTTTAAAATGTCATAGACAGTCAAGCCGGACTTTGCCATTTTAGCGCCGCCTTGCTGACTGAATCCAACGCCATGACCATAGCCTTTGCCGTTGAAGATAACAGTCTGTGACGCGCTATCGTAAGACACACTAAATAGCGTGCTCTTGATGTTCCCCGATCCCAACAGATTTCTCAGGTCCGTCCCTTTAATTTGAAGTGTAGTGTTGGTTCCCGTGACGGACAATGTCTTGACACGATGGCTTCCATCCAGTTCCAGAACAGTGACATCAATAAGATCACCGATGTCACCTTTGGATTTAATTTTATTTATGAACTCACTTGTGGTGATTGTATAATCCCAAACATAGTCGACAGAGTACGGATCCTCTTTCGCCCTCAACCCGGGAATCTCACCCCCCCATACATCTGTAGGGCTGGCAATATATCCCCCGGAGCTCGCTCCAAAAATTGCAGACACCGGATTGCCGTCGTAAGCCAAATATTCCCCTGCCGTTTCATTCACAGCCTTTGTCGTCAAGTCCTTTTCCGAGCCCATGCCCTTATACACTTGGCATGAAGTATCATCCCGCAAATCGTAACCTTCTTTGGCATACTTGGTGCGATTGCTCATAGCAAAGGATCGAGATACAATGGCCTGTGCTTTAAGCGCTTCATAGGGATAAGACGCATCCATCTCATTATTGATAACACCTTTTAAATAAGATTCCATATCGATGAGATTGATGATATGAATTTTCCCTTGATAGACTTCAAAATGCACTGTGCCTCGGTAAGTATTTTGAACTATAACGCCGGTTTCACTGGCGATATTTAAAATACCATCTTGTGGAAAATCATAAGATACTGCATGACCATTTTCATCGTAGAGGTTGATTTTATCACCATCTACCTGAGCCGTAATGGTATTGGTCCATAGATCTTGAACTTTGCCCCCATTCACATCAGTTAGATAAAAATTCGCCTCACTGGTAATTTTAGCTTCTTGAACCGGAGAGCCGATTCGAATCTCCAACGGTGCAGCCATTGAACCGGCAAAAGCGGGTGTAGCGCAAGTTAAACACAACAATGCTGCAGCAAAAATTTTTTTCATAAAAAACGCTCCTGTTCTTCATAAGCCATCCCAAAGTGGTCATAAGCCAGCTTCGTAGCAATACGTCCTCGGGAGGTACGATTAATAAATCCAATCTGTAAAAGATATGGTTCGTAGACATCTTCAAGCGTAATTCGCTCTTCATTGATAGAGGCAGCAATAGCATCAATGCCCACCGGCCTGCCTCCAAAATTTTGAATCATCGCCATAATAATCTTGCGATCAATATCATCCAAACCATACCCATCAATGCCCAACATCTTAAGTCCACGTTTTGCCACATCTTCAGTGATAACACCGCTTTCCATCACTTCAGCATAGTCACGCACCCGTTTTAACAATCGGTTTGCAATCCGAGGCGTTCCCCGAGAACGTTTGGCTATTTCCAGCGCTCCTCCATCTTCAATGGCCGTATTTAAAAGTTTTGCCGAGCGCAAGACAATATTTTTCAAGGATTCACTATCATAAAGTTGTAGCGTCAATACCACGCCGAAGCGATCCCTAAGAGGTGATGTGAGCTGTCCCGCACGGGTGGTTGCACCAATGAGAGTAAATTTTGGCAAATCCAGACGAATAGACCGTGCAGAAGGCCCTTTCCCCACAATAATATCCAAAGCAAAGTCTTCCATCGCCGGATAAAGCGTCTCCTCCACCACCCTATGAATGCGATGAATTTCATCGATAAAAAGAATATCATTCTCTTCCAGGTTCGTAAGAATACTCGCGAGGTCTCCCGCTTTTTCTATGGCAGGGCCACTGGTAACTTTGATGTGGACATCCATTTCGTTGGCAATAATATTGCTCAAAGTGGTTTTACCCAGTCCGGGAGGCCCTGACAACAGCACGTGATCCAAAGGTTCATGGCGATTTTTAGCCGCTTCAATAAAAATATTCAGTTTTTCGACGGTGTCTTCCTGTCCGATATAATCGCTTAATCGCTTCGGCCTCAAGCTGTGTTCAACTGAATTATCCTCTTTGGAATACTCTGGTCCAATCAATCGATCCATATTATCCTCTGCTCAAATTTTTAAGTCCCTGCTTAATCCGTTCTGAAACAGCCAGCTTTGTATCAACATCTTGAAGTGCACTTTGCGCTTCAAATTCCGTATAACCCAAAGCAACCAGTGCGTCTTTCGCTTCATCTTCACGGGGTACCGCCCTTTGCAAATTGGGTGTCTCCAAAGTGAAACTATATTTGGAAATTTTATCTTTCAATTCTAATATAATTCGCGACGCTGTCTTTTTCCCGATTCCCGGTGCCTGGGTTAGAATGTCGGCATCCTCTGCTGCGATACCGCTCACCAGCTCAGTAATACTTAAAGCTGAAAGCACTCCAAGTGCCACCTTCGGCCCTATAGAGGAGACTGTAGTCAGCAAATCAAACATGATGCGCATCTGACGATCCAAAAAGCCATAGAGTAAGAAGACATCTTCCCTGACAATGGTGCGAATATATAACTTTGCAGGGCCCTGAGCTATGGTCTCAAGCTCCGTTGTCGCCATAAAAACGCGGTAGCCGATGTCGCCGGTCTCAATGACACAATGATCTGATGCCACATCTACCACGTTGCCTTTGATATAATCAAACATTATTTCATCCTAAACTGATCTTTAAACTTTAATGACGCACTGTGAGTAATAGCAACAGCCAACGCATCGGCAGTATCATCCGGTTTGGGTATCGCATCCAAACCCAGAAGCATCTTTACCATTTCCTGCACCTGATGCTTTTCCGCCCGTCCATAACCTACCAGTGCATTCTTAATCTGTAGCGGCGTATACTCATAAAGATAGTCTCTACCCATTTTACAAACCAGCATTTCCACACCTCGAGCTTCTGCAACTGCGATTCCTGTCGTAATATTCTTGTTAAAAAATAGCTCTTCAAAAGCAATGTCATCCGGCTGATAGTGCAGAATGATTTCTGATAGTTCTCTGTAAATTTTCTCAAGTCTCTCAGGAAATGTCAAATCTTTATCCGTGACAATGCTGCCATAACCCAGCGGGGTCAGTTTGTTGCCTTCCACTTGAATGATGCCGTAGCCTACGATAGCATAGCCTGGGTCAATACCTAAAATTTTCATAGTCATCCTCAATGCTCTACATAAAAGAAAAAAACTAAGATTGCTCTTAGTTTTATCTATAGCGTTTCATAACTTGATCATTGATGCCGTCCCAAAAAGCGGTTTCAAAAATGCGAACGCCATCCATGAATAAAAATCTCAAGATTTTCTTATCCAAGCCACGAAGCTCCCGCCGCGTTAACTTTGATTTCGATTCCCGAATTGTTCCGCCTTCTTCCAGATTAAACATCATTTGATTGTCCAGGTGTAAATTGAGATTGTACACTTTGCGCTTTAGCACCTTGAGATTAAATCTAAAAACCACGTCATAAATGTGATTTTTAATGCGCTTGTCCTGGTTCATATCCTGTAAAATTACCGTTTTGAGGTTTTCAGCTTCCGGCCTCATGGCGCCGCGGTTAAAAAGCTTACGACGTCGATACAGATCTTCTACATCGAAATACTTGAAGGTAAGAATTTCCAGCAAATTGACTGATTTTTTAGACCGTATGCCCGCCTTGTATCCTTCCAGGTAAAGATAGAGTTCCAGGCGATTGACATCATCATGGATCAGACGCCCAAGGTTATTGGCAATAAGCTCAACCCCTTCTTTATCTTTTAAAAATTTCATGATGTCTTTTTTTAAATGCTTTAACGACAAATAGGTCGGACAAATATTTTCAACACTGCCTTCAACCTGATAGATATTTAAAAGAATATTAAGGGACTCGGTGTCGTTATCGTATAAAAACTTCTCAATTAAAAACCTTTTTACATCTTTAATGCAAAAATTATCATTGAATTGTCCATTATTGATGTAGCTTTGTTCCATGACGTCCTCCAAGTAGTTATTTAATTATAACCTATATCGAGGCGTCTGTGTATGGGAAATTTTTTTCCTCTTACCTCTTTCAAGCATACACCTTGAGGAGGTCTAAGTCCTTATAGAAGTTTAATTCCCGCTTCAATACAAGCCGTTTTAGTTTTATCATCCCAAACAGAAGCCTGCACTTCTCCAATATGACGTTTTTCAAGGAAAAACATACAAAGACGTGATTGGCCAATACCGCCTCCTATCGTAAGCGGCAATGTGTCTTCCAAAATACCTTTATGATAGTCCAATTCTTTTAAAAAGGTCCGACCTGAGATTTCCAGCTGGCGTTCTAAGGCCGCTTTATCTACACGAATACCCATACTTGAAAGTTCAATGCCTCGGTCCAGCACCTCATCATAGAAGATGATATCTCCGTTTAAATTCCAATCGTCATAGTCAGCAGAACGCGCATCGTGAGGCTCACCGGAAGATAAAGCACCACCGATACCGATGACGAAAATAGCTCCTTTTTCTTTGACAAAAGCATTTTCTCGTTGCTCACTGGTCATCTCCGGATACATTTGAAGCAGCTCTTCAGACGTAATAAAGGTGATTTCATCCGGTAATTTTTTAGACAGCGCATGAGGATAGACTTGATTAATATATTCTTCAGCCCGCTTAAACACTTCATAAATTTGGCGCACTGTACTTTTTAGGAATTCAATATTCCGATCTCCGGCCTTGATGATTTTCTCCCAGTCCCATTGATCCACGTAAACTGAATGAAGGGCATCCAAGTCTTCGTTAGGCCTCAAAGCATTCATATCCGCATACAGACCTTCATAGCAATGGAAATTATACTCTTTTAACGCATAGCGCTTCCATTTTGCCAAAGATTGAACGATTTCGACACCGATGTCGTAGTTCTTAAAATCAAAGCCTACCGCTTTTTCGACACCGCTCAGATTATCATTCATGCCCGTCTCAGGCTGAACGATAATAGGTGCGGAAATACGAGCCAAATTTAACGTATTGGCCAAATCTCTTTGAAAGTACTCCTTTAAGGATTTAATGGCCATTTGAGTTTCCTTAAGGTCCAGAACCTTCACTTCCGAGTTGTTTCTCATCTTTTTCCCTCCAAAAAATTCTCCCACTAAGTAGGAGAATTGATATTAAATAAATTGAACACTAAGTTCTTCACGATAGACGTGAATAAATTCAATAATTAAGGTGCCGACAGCTTGACCCAGACACAGTGCCGAATTTAAATCATGCTCGTAGGATGCAGGCTCCTTTAGATACGCATCCACATAATCGTCAATAAAGGTTCGGATAGACTGCTTTAAACGCCACCCATCTATTGGTGCATGACACGGTTTGGTATCAAAAGTATGATCCGTTGCCTTGAGGTTCAGCTCCGACTCATATCGCATATGGGTTTTTGCAGCATCCATGTAAGTTTGACGCATCGCGTGAGGATAACAAGTATAATCACACAAATAATGAAGTATGATCCCCAGCTTATATGAAAAGAAGTCTTGCTCCACTCGATTCATGCTACTTAAATCGACATAGCGATACAAATGAATGAGATTGGAAATTTCTCTGACAATAAAGTAAATACTCTCATCTTTGTAGTGCCGAATCAATCGATAATAAGGAAGCACGTCGGGAGCGACTGCCCCCCATGACAATCTAGCTAAATTTAAATTAATCTCATAGTCATCAGTCAGCCGTTCATAGAGTGCCTTTGCAATGAGACGATGCGTGTTTGCTAAAATAGTGGTCTCTCCTTACTCTTATGCCTTAAAGCATGTAAACACTTAACAAAATCAGTTTACCTTTGTCCTGAGATTTTGTCAATGATTTACTGGTTTAAAGTCTCTTAATTCACAGCCATAGCCTGCTGAGTGGCATCAATTTCATCCCAAATGCCTTCAGTTTCAAACCCATGACGCCAACCTCCCACACCGGCTAATCCATACTTACCCATCAGTGTGGTCTTCCATTGAATAGAATCCCGATCTTCCACCCAAATGGTGTAATGCTTCCCATTTTTAGTGTAGGTTGCAATATTTTGCTTCGCCTTATCGTCCCACTTCATGGTAGCGTTGTTCTCCCGAAGCAGTGTTACCACTTGATTCATACTCAGCGCATCACTTTTAAGACTGGTGTCGTCTTCACTCCAAAGTCGTGCATAGAACGGCAAGGTGATCATAAACTTATCCTGAGGAATTTGATTCATAAGGAGATTGATATTGCCCTCCACCCAGTTATATTCTGCAACAGAGCCGGCTTTATCTGAAGTAGCCCAGTGTTGATCATAGGTCATGACAATCACGTAATCTGCAATCTCAGCAAGAGCTTTTCTGTCATAGGGTTCTTGGGTGACATCCGCGGAAATTTGAGGCGTTACATCAACGCTCACCAAGAGATCATGTTGCGCAAAGACACCGGCGAGCTCCCGAATGAATTGAGTGATGGCATCACGGTCATCCACGGCTGTCTGCTCAAAATCTACATTAATGCCAGAGAGATTGTATTTTTGCACCATAGCCAAAGTCTTAGCGATGACTTTATCCCTTATGGCACTGCTGTGAATAAATCCGGTAGTGATATCTTTATCAAAAGAATTGTCTAAATACCCCCAGACATCAATGCCTAAGTTCTTGTATTTTTCAACATAATCTCTTCGTCCGCGATCAATCATATCACCGTCTTTAGAGGATACGGAAAACCATGTGGGACAGATAACATCCACGCCTTGCAACGGATGAATCATAGCTACGCTTTCGTCCGAATGGTTGCCATAGGTATAGTCCCATGTTAAATTGAGAGGCTCGGCGGCCTCTCTTGTTTCAGTATCTTCACTTTTCTCTCTTACAAAGCGGTCTTCGGGCAAATCGACATCCAGCTTGTCCTTTTGAATGTAGCCGGCATAGCCTTCCACTTCACGCACTTTATAGAAATCACCCACTTCGCCATACACGTAGACTTGATCGCCTTCCTTTAATATAGAGACGATTGGCGATTTTATCGAATCACTCTCTCTCATGTTCAGACCGTCTCCGGGAGACGTGCCGATAGCATAATCCTTATCCTTGTAATCCATGACTAAGAGGTTTTTCTCTTTAATGAATTTCAACACCACAGGATAATCATAGATGAAGCCTTCAATAGGTACAAAAACTTTACCATCTTGTTCGATGACAGGGTCACGCAGCTCGATCGCTTGAGTGTTCAGCGTTGCCTCTTGACTATCCACCGACATACGTTTGGTGCCGGCTTTGTTCACAAAGATGACCGTTTTTTCATCGTCATCATAAGCCACCGTATCATCAATATAATTTTTGATAAAGTCTACAGACAAATAGTACTGTCCGTCAACACGGGTAAATTCCGAAGTGTCGACGCGGTCTCCTTCAACGATGAAGTTGAATCCCTTGTAGAGCTCGGACGTATTGCCGTTGCTGCGCTGCAAAAATAAATAGCCTACAAAAGCCCCCCCTGCAAGCAGCAATAAGAGCAAAAATATAAACAGTTTTTTCATTATAATCTCCTTTAGTCCTCCCAATATAACTTATCGCTTGGGTTTTATCAGCACGTTATTCAAGAAGGATGAGAATCCCAATATAAATCATGTGAATTATTTACCTTTTTGATTATATAAACACTTTTGGCTTCACACAAGCATTAGTTGTAAAACTTTACTAAATCTTGGATTTTATAATGAAAATAAGGGATATGCCTGTTTTTTCTACATCTTAAGAAGCGCTTCCATGTCCGGTCCCAGTGGCACAATACGATTCGGATTGATCGTGTCATGACTGGTATAGTAATGAGTCTTTATATGGTTGAAGCTCACAGTTTCAGCAATGCCCGGATAGTGATAGAGTGTCTTTGTGTATCGCCAAAGATTAGGATACGACGTCAGAGCTCTCAAGTTGCATTTGAAATGGCCGAAATACACCGGTTCAAAACGAATGAGCGTAGTGAACAGACGCCAGTCCGCTTCTGTCAATGTATCACCAAAGAGATATCGCCGAGATTCCAGTCGTTGTTCCAGCTCGTTAAAGCTTTGAAAAAGCTTCTTCACTTCTTCTTCATAGACCTTTTGATCGGTTGCAAAGCCTGCTTTATAGACACCGTTGTTTATGGTGTTGTAAATCATATCGTTGAGCTCATCAATGTCGTCACGAAGCTCTTGTGGATAATAATCGCCTTCTTTTGCCCCTATCCCGTCAAAAGCGGAGTTCATCATGCGGATAATCTCACTGGACTCATTGGAGACAATAGTATCGGTCACCTTATCGTAGAGCACCGGCACAGTGACGCGACCGGTATACTGCGGATCAACATGTGTATAGACTTCATAAAGATAGCGAGCGCTAAATATTGGGTCATCGATAACACCTTCACCCGCATCAAAGGTCCACCCGTGCTCGCCCATGTGAGGGTTCACAATAGAGAGTGAAATCATATTTTCCAAACCTTTCAATTTGCGGAAAATAAGTGTGCGACATGCCCACGGACAGGCAAGTGAAATATAGAGATGGTAACGTCCCGGTTCTGCCTTAAATCCTGCTTGGCCCGTTGGACCTGCCGAGCCGTCTGCCGTCACCCAATTGCGAAAAGCAGCGTCTTTTCTCACAAATTTACCTCCGGTAGACTCAGTATCATACCACTGATCTACCCATTTCCCTTCAACTAATAATCCCATACTGCCTCCTCTATGCGATTTAACTTACAAAAAGTTATTTCCTTATATGAGTTAGTACCCAATATCGCATTTCAATTCACCATTTGATATACTGTCTATATGAAATCTATTATAAATCCTACAAAGTTTTCAACTGCGTTGTTGTGTTATTATGATACGCACCGACGAACCATGCCTTGGCGAGATAATCCTACACCCTACGCCGTATGGATATCCGAGGTGATGTTGCAACAGACTCAGGTCACAACAGTTATCCCCTACTTTAACCGATTTATGAAGGCTCTGCCTACACCTCAGCATTTGGCGTCGGCGAGTCGAGATCAATTGGAAAAATTGTGGGAAGGACTGGGTTATTACTCCCGTGTGCACCGTTTAAAGGACGCAGCTCAAATTATAGTTCGCGACTATGACGGTGAGCTGCCTTCAACCTTTGATGAACTCTTGGCACTGCCCGGCATCGGCCCTTATACGGCAGGCGCCGTCGCCTCCATTGCTTTTAACTTGAACGCACCTGCCGTAGATGGCAATGCCTTGAGAGTCTTCTCCAGACTTCTTGAGATCAAGGAGACTATTGATAAAAATTCGGTAAAGGCGGCTGTAGGGCGTGTGATCATTGAACTTCAAGGGCATCGCCCCGGCGACTTCAACCAAGCTATTTTTGACTTAGGTGCGACTGTTTGTACCAAATCCCCGCAATGTAACCTCTGTCCTGTCGTGGATTTTTGCCACAGTTTTCACGATCAACGTGTCTTTGAATTTCCAAAGAAAAAACGTCGCAAAGCCGAGACTATTGACGAACGAACCGTGCTCCTTTTAAAACAAGGGGACAGTGTCATAGTTCATCGACGACCGAATTCAGGTCTTTTGGCCGGGATGTGGGAATTTGTCAACCTAGAGGGAAAAAAAGATGCTTCACAAGTGATGGAATACTTGGATATGCGGGGCTTCTTTTTTATAAGTGTACGCCCTCTCACAACGTATGTGCATAAATTTAGTCACGTCCACTGGCATATCACACCTTACTTGGTAGAACTGGAACCACGTATCAGCGACCCTAAAGAGGTGTACCCCGGAGAAGCTCATTTTGTCCAGATAACTGAACTGAACAACCTTGCTTTTCCCACAGCCTTCAAACCATTATTGGAGAAACTATGAAAACTATTTTTGATTACTACCCTCAAACACAAGCAGAGGAAGCTCTGAAAGTTCAGCTTCTCAACCTGAAGCCGGAATCTCTTGGAACAGGCAAGTCCTTCGACTATCACTACACCACCTCCGCCATTATTTTGAACAAAGAAAAGACCAAAACCCTTTTCATCTATCACCGTATCTATGATTCTTGGGGTTGGGTCGGAGGACACGTGGAACCGTCGGAGACTTTTGAAGCGTGCATCACAAGAGAAATATTCGAAGAGACAGGACTACAACTTGCATCGGGTACTTGCCTGGGTTTAGATCTGATGACGGTAAAAGCCCCCACGTCCCCTTGTAACTTTCATGTCAACTTCACTTTCGGCTTTATTGCCGATGACACGTCGCCCCTTATTCTGAATACTTCAGAGACGAAAGGCGTGGACTGGATTGCTCTGGATAAGCTGAATCATTATGTGTCTGAAGCACATATGCGCCCCATCTATGAACGATATATCAATCTATTAAAAACTCGGCAAGCCTAAGCTGCCGAGTTTTTAGCTATTTAAAACAATAAGACCCTGTACAATGCCGATGACAAAGCCCATAAAAAGACCCAGCCATTCGATTGCCCGAAGCTCTTTCGATGCCACCTTGAGCACCAATTGTTCAATCGTTGCAAGATCCAGCGCTTGAATTTTTCCTTCAATCAGACTTGCCACATCCACTTTCTCCCGGATTTGATTTTCGGCCAAATTAATAAAATCTTCAAAGAGTTGAGGCATTTCCTGTGTCATCTTATCTTCTACCGTATTTAACAATGCCCCTTGGATTGCCCGGGGTAGATAAGCCGTTTTTTCCAAAATAACCCGATCCACTTTATTAATAATAAAGGTCTGAAACATTGCCTCATCCTCACGACTGATAATCTGCCCGATAAGGTCATCCTGGTTGAGCAGATCTTCCGCCACTAGACTTCCTACTCGCTGTGCTAATTCATCCTTGCGCTTTGGGATCAAACCCTGAAAGACAAAGGGACCAAAACCGATGGGTTCAAAGGGGCGGAAAAGTGCACGAATGGCAAGTACGTTAGTCAAATACCCAATGACACCGCTGACGACAGCTATAAATAATAATTGAAACATATATCTTCCTTTCTCACTAGCTTCGCATTGATTAAAGTAACTTACAAATGATTACCGAACGATAGGTCCTTGCCAACCATTCATTCCCTCAAGCACATTGACAACCTCAAATCCGACACTCTCAAGAAACATAGCCGCCTGTACAGAACGCACACCGGCATGACAAATGACGTAATAAGCCTTCGAGGTATCCAACTCGGCGTATAACATGGTCAAGCGACTTAAGGGGGCATTTTTTGCGCCTTCAATATGTCCCGCTTTAAATTCATCCTCTTCTCTCACATCTAATATATGGATAGCGGTAGTATCCAACGTTGAAAATTGACTCATAGTAATGTTCTTAAACACAACCGGCCCTCTTTCTCTATAAAAATCAATTATATAATTTATACCCCCATTAGTTATATAAAAAAACTGTTTCTGTTGACTTTACTTTGTTCAGTATATTGTGCTATTTTAATTGCTTAAAAGGAGGCATTGTTATGCAAGAAATTTTACATTCTACTACTGAAGCACTCACCTCGGAATCTACGGAATTCAAAAGAGAAATCGGTGTTTTCGGCGGTGTAAGTATCATTGGGGGCATTATGATCGGCTCAGGCATTTTCTATCTGGGTGCTTATGTCTTAGAACGCGTTCAAATGAACAGCGGACTGGCTCTCTTGGCTTGGATTATCGGCGGACTTATCACCTTATTCGGCGGGTTATGCTATGCGGAACTTGGCGCAGCTATGCCGGTAGCCGGAGGTCGCGTCGTCTATCTCAATGAAGCCTTTCATCCTGTTGTGGGTTTTATGTCCGGCTTTACCGATTGGCTGATCGGCGGACCGGGATCTGTCGCAGCACTGGCTATTGCTCTGACCACAGTCTTTAAATCTTTTATCCCCATCAGTGACTTCGGTATTAAAATGGCCGCTATCACTTTGATTATTCTTCTCACGGTCCTTAACTTGAGAGGCGTGAAACTGGCAAGCTCCATTCAAAACATCTCCATGGTGGGAAAGCTCCTGCCCATTCTACTTATTATGTTTGCCGCACTGTTTGTCGGCAAAGTGAGTCCCGATCTGAGTCTTACCTCTACCACGACCTCATCTCCGACGAGCCTTATCTCTATGATTGCCTTTGCTGTGGTGGCTTCACTCTGGGCTTATGAGGGCTGGACCAACCTCAATACCGTTGCTGAAGAAATTCGTGAACCCCACAAAAATCTTCCCTTAGCGCTTGTCATCGGGATTGGCGGCATCATGGTACTGTATACACTGTTTAATTATGCCATTATGCGTGTGTTGCCCCATGAGCAAATCGTCGCTATGATTACATCGGGCGATTTATACCTCGGTACTGCTGTTGCAGAAAGTGTCTTCGGTTCTGTAGGTAAAGTCATCGTCAGTTTAGGCATGATCCTTGCCATGTTCGGGAGCACAAACGGACTTATTCTTGCACAGCCTCGTATGTACTATGCTATGGCTCAGGAAGGTCATTTTTTCAAAGCTTTCAGCAAGCTCCATCCAAAGTACAAAGTACCCACAGCACCGCTTATCGTTCAAGCTGTATTCTCCATTATCCTAGTCCTGATGAGAAATTTGGATCAACTCACCAATATGGTCGTGATCACGGGTATGATTTTCAGTGTGTTAACCATTCTATCGGTACCACGCCTGCGAAAAAAATATCCGACCATTCATCGTCCATTTAAAATCTGGTTTTATCCGGTGTCCGTCATTATCACTGCACTTATTTTTACAGGTCTGGTCATTCAAGCGGCCATCGAAGACCCTGTCACAGGTATAACCGGACTGGTAGTGCCGCTACTGGGTGCAGTGACCTTCTTTATCTTTGATAAGCAACGAAAGGAGCAAGTATGAAAACTGTTTACTTCAACGCCAAGATTTATGTTGAACGGGATCATTTTGAAGACACGTTAGTGGTGGAAGATGGCATCATTACAGATGTAGGTACTTACGACCAATTCAAAACCCTCACAAACGTGCCTGACGTTACTGTTATAAACTGTCAAGGCCAAACTATGATTCCCGGACTCAACGATTCTCACCTCCATTTTATGCAGACTGCGGAAGTGTTAAATCAAGTCGATATTGAAGGCGTACCGTCCATTGACGAGATGATTGCCCGATGCAAGGCCTTTATTCATGACCACCCGGACCGCGTCCGAAATGGCCTGCATGCCATTGGATGGAATCAGGATCTCTTTGAAGACAATGACCGTATGCCCAATCGCTATGACTTGGATGCCATTTCTACCGATATCCCTATCGTCTTGGAGCGGATTTGCGGTCACATTGTCAGCTCCAATTCCAAAGTGCTGGAGCTTTTAGAAGCTCAGCACGGTGCCGACTTCTTTGCAGACAGCAACTTTGTGAAAGATGACCACGGCAACCTCTTAGGCATCTACACTGAACATGCCTGTATTCATGCCAAAGATTTCATTCCCGACTTTACTATGGCTGAACGTCGTGAGATGATTATCGACACCATGCACAGAGCTGTTGCCCTGGGACTTACCAGCGTACAAAGTAATGACGTGGGGACGACATTCTCCGATGCGCCTGCGGCCTTTGCACTCTTTAAGGACATTTATGCCAAAGGTGAAGCTCCGCTTCGCTACCGTCACCAAGTCTGCTTTAATCAGGTAGAGGACTTTGAAGATTACATCGCAACAGAATGGTCCTGCGGTGACTATCCGAAAGACAGCTGGCTTCAACTGGGACCTCTTAAACTCTTTCGAGACGGTAGTTTAGGTGCACGAACCGCACTCATGCGGGACGACTACCTGGATGACCCAGGTAACCACGGTCTTGAATGGGTAAGCGTCCCGACGATGACGTCCTTCTGTAAGATGGCTGCTGAACATGGTATTCAAGTGATCACACACGTTATCGGCGATAAAGCCATTGAAGACACGGTCAATGTCTATGCCGCTACTTTTGAGAGCAAGGATAATCCGTATCGTCACACACTGGTGCACTGTCAAATCACCGATCGCCCTTTGCTAGAACGGATTGCAAAGCTTAACATCGGTGTCATGGCACAACCTATTTTCCTCGACTACGACATGAAAATTGTTGAAAATCGCTGCGGCAAGGACCTTGCGGCTACATCGTACGCTTTTAAAAGTTTAAAAGAGCTTGGCGCCCATGTCGCCTACGGCACGGACTGCCCTGTGGAATCCTTTGATCCGTTCATGAATCTTTATATGGCAGTCACAAGACAAAATAAAAAGGGTGAGCCGAAGGGCGGTTTCTATCCTCAAGAATGTGTCGATATTTACGATGCCATTGATGCCTATACCTATGAGAGTGCGTATCTGGAATTTGAAGAGGAGCGAAAAGGACGACTCAAGCCGGGTTATTATGCCGACTTTGTCCTTTTAGATCAGGACATCTTCGCCATTGATACCAACGCTATTAAAGATGTGCGACCAACTCTTACCGTTGTCGGCGGTAAAGAGGTCTATAAAAAATAAACCATGACAAAGATCCCGGGCCTATCACCCGGGATCCTTTATATTCAACTACATTAAATTGACGTCATCGCCATGTAAAACCTTTTTGACTGTACGCATGGAGCACATTTTGCCGCACATGGTACACGAATCTTCTTCAATGGGCTGCGAATTTGCACGGTAGGCCTTCGGTTTTTCACTATCAATAGCCAGCTCAAACATGGTATTCCAATCTAAATCAAAGCGCGCACGACTCATGGCATGGTCCCGTTCGATGGCCCCCGGAATACCCTTCGCAATATCACCCACATGGGCTGCAATTTTAGCAGCAATAATACCCTCTTTCATATCCTCCAGATCGGGTAAGCGTAAGTGTTCCGCAGGCGTCACATAGCAGATAAAATCTGCACCCTTTGAAGCTGCAATGGACGCTCCGATAGCAGAGGTGATGTGATCATAACCCGGTGCAATATCTGTCACAATAGGCCCCAAAACGTAGAACGGCGCATGGTTACAAAGCCGTTTCTCTAGAAGCATGTTGGCCTCAATGTCATCAATGGCCACATGCCCCGGCCCTTCAATCATTACCTGAACATTGTGCGCATAGGCACGTTGACTCAACGCCGCCAAATTAATCAGCTCTTGAATCTGAAGCGTATCTGTTGCGTCGTGAATAGAACCGGGACGACACGCATCACCTAAACTTAGCGTCACGTCATACTTCTCGCAGATATCTAAAATTTGATCGAATTGAGATGTTAACGGATTTTCCTTATTATTCGCAAGCATCCACGCAAAAAGAAGTGACCCTCCACGTGAGACGATATGAGTAATACGACGACTGTCTTTTACCTTCTCTGCCAATGCTCTAGTGAGCCCCACGTGGACGGTAATGAAATCCACGCCGTCTTTGGCATGTTGCTCGATGACCTTGAGAAACTCATCTTCCGTAATATCTTTGAGCTCCTTATCCAACATCCCCACACAATCATACATAGGGACGCTGCCAATCATACATGGTGCGGTGTTCACTACAGCTTCCCGAAAAGCTCGAGTCTTCCCATAGTTAGATAAGTCCATAATCGCTTCAGCCTTCATGTCCACGGCCACTTGTACCTTTTTCATCTCCGCATCAATATTATAGCAATCCTTGGAGATTCCGAGATTCACATTAATTTTGGTACGCAGACCTTCGCCTACGCCTTCCGGACTCAAAGATGTATGCATAATGTTGGCCGGTATCACGACACGCCCCGCTGCAATCTTCTCGCACAACAGCTCAGGCGCCATATGTTCCTTTTCCGCGACACATTTCATTTCCTTAGTGATAATTTTCTTCTTCGCTGCATCCAGTTGAGTGGTATACGTCATACTTCCTCCTTGTTTTGACTAAAATTAGAGTCAAAAAAAAACGGACACATGATAATATGCCCGTTAAAAACAAGGTTGTTCTTCCCTTCGCATGGATTATCATGAGCAGGTTAAAAGGGTTCCTTAAAGGTCTCAGCCGAAGCACCCCCAGACTCTATTGTCATTATAACACAGCATTTAAAAATTGATAGTACTCAGACGCATATGCTCACCGCACGTCTCACTGCCAAAACATCCACCCAAAGTGATGCAACACGACATGCTTTTTGTTTCGTCTTGGCTTCGATGTGATTCGTGGCAACTTGTTAAATTATCATCACATATAAAAAAGAACCGGCGAACCGGTTCCAACCATTTCCATTTGAACTTAGTAATTGGTTTTTTCTTTGATCTTAGCTGCTTTACCTTGACGGCCACGCAGATAGTACAGTCTTGAACGACGCACTTTACCATGACGGGTAACAACAAGTTTTGCAATTCGCGGCGAGTTGATAAGGAAAGTTCTTTCCACACCAATTCCGTAAGAAATACGACGCACGGTGAAAGTTTTGCGAGCACCGGATCCTTGAATTTTAATAACGGTACCTTCGAAAAGTTGAACTCTTTCACGAGTACCCTCTACAATACGGTAATGTACTTGAAGTGTATCACCTACTCTAAAAGCAGGCACATCATCTTTTAATTGTTCAGCTTCTAATTCTCTAATAATGTCCATGATTCCCTCCTCTCTTAGATTCTTCTTTAAGAGATTTTATAATCTTCAGCTCTTCTGTTGTTAATTTATTTTCGGATAGTAGATCCGGTCGTTTCATCAGGGTGGCACGTAAGGCTTCCACTTTATTGTAATGAGCCACTTTTGCATGATCGCCGCTTAAAAGCACTGCCGGTACTTCCATGCCTTCAAAAGTTTGAGGCCGAGTATATTGCGGGTGTTCTAAAAGGTGATTGTAGTGTGACTCGTTACTGTAAGATTCCTCACTGCTTAATACCCCGTTAATCATTCGACTGGTGCCGTCAATAAGCACCATACTTGCAATTTCTCCACCGGTCAACACGTAATCTCCAATTGAGATTTCCTCATCCACATACCTCAAAGCCCGGGCATCAATACCTTCGTAGTGGCCATTGAGTAAAATAAGATGATCGTAGGTGGCAAGCTCTTTAAGCTTGTTTTGATCTAAAACGCGACCTTGCGGTGAAAGATAGACAACATGTGAACGGTCAGTTTTGCATGAAGCGATGGCATCACGAATAGGCTCGACCTGCATAAGCATGCCCGGACCACCACCATAGGGATAATCATCCACTTTATGGTGCTTATTCTTTGAAAAATCGCGAATATTGATCGTCTCAATATCAATATAACCGTCTTCTATAGCCCGTTTGATAATACTGAATTGCTTTAACCCTTCAAAAAACTCCGGAAACAGAGTGAGTACACTATATTTCACGGCAGCATCCCTTCAATGAGAGACAGGGTAACAGTACGCCCTTCCAAGTCAATATCTTTGACAAACTCATGCACGGCAGGAACCATAAACTCGTCCGCCCCCTGAATGACATAGACATCATTTGCCGGGTTGTCAATGATATCCTTTAGAATGCCAAGCTCATGCCCGGCGATATCGACACAAGTCATGCCGATGAGATCATCGACAAAATACTCGCCCTCTTTAGGAACAATACGGTCACCATCATGAATGTAAAGGATCTTGGTCTTATACTTTAAGACATCGTTGATATTGTTTTTACCTTGAAAGACCATGTAGACAGTCTCTCCTTGAACCGTGACTTTTTCCACGGTGTGAGGTTCCAAATCGTCACCGACAAAGACATTGCTCAAGCATTTAAAACGCTCGGGTTCAGTGCTAAGCGGTATAATTTTGACCTCACCGCGAATACCTCGGGTATTAACGATGGTGCCTACCGGCGTATAATCTTTAAAGTTCTTCAATGTCCAAACGAACCTTTGTGTTATCTTTTAAAGAAACTGCTTTTACTACGGATCGAATTGCTTTTGCAATTTTGCCGCCGCGTCCAATGACTTTACCCATGTCGCTTTTGTCGACTTTCAGAGTAATACATAGTTCATCGCCGCATTCAGCCGATGTCACCGCAACTCTTTCTGGATGATCAACTAAAGATTTAGCAATATATTCAACTAATTCTGTCATGACGACCTCCAAAGAGTTTAGTTGGCTTCACTTGTGACTTCTTCAGAAGTTTCAGTGACTACCTCTTCATTTTTTTCTTCTACTTCGTAAACATTGTTTTCTTTGAAAAGACGGTTTACAGTATCGGTAGGTTTTGCGCCGTTTTTAATCCAGGCGTTGACCTTTTCAGCATCGACAACGACTTTTTTTGGTTCAGTGAGTGGGTTGTAATAACCGATTTCCTCAATGAACTTTCCATCTCTTGCTCGACGAGAATCTGCAACAACAATTCTATAGAAAGGGGATTTTTTTGCTCCCATTCTCTTAAGTCTAATTTTTACTGCCATAATTCACCTCCACACATAAAATAAATTTATTTATAAAATAAATTTTGACTAAAACTTAAATGGCAAGCGCATCTTACGTTTTTTCATCTGCTTGCCCATGGCACCAAATTGTTTCATCATTTTTTTGATGTCTTTAAACTGCTTTAACAGTCGGTTGACCTCCACAGGACTTGTGCCGCTGCCCTTTGCAATACGCTTTCTGCGGGACATATCAATAATCTCAGGCTTTTCCCGTTCTTGCCGCGTCATGGATTTGATAATCGCCTCCACATGGGCAAATTCTTTATTATCCAGACTCACGCCCTTTAGCGCTTTGGAATCCATTCCTGGAATCATACCGAGCAGTTCATCCAGTGGCCCCAAATTTCGCATCTGCTCCATCTGATCCAAAAAATCATCTAAAGTAAAAGTCTGATTGCGAAGCTTGGCTTCTAACTCTTTGGCCTTTTGTTCATCCACGTTAGCCTGAGCTTTTTCAATGAGTGAAAGCACATCGCCCATACCCAGAATCCGTGATGCCATACGGTCGGGATGAAAGACTTCAATCTGATCGAGTTTTTCACCCATGGCTATGAACTTAATCGGCACCTCAGTCACAGCACGAATGGACAGTGCCGCACCGCCACGTGTGTCCCCATCCAGTTTGGTCAGCACCACACCTGTCAGTTTCAACTGGTCATCAAAAGTATCGGCCACATTGACAGCATCTTGACCTGTCATAGCATCCAAAACGAGAAGAATTTCCTCCGGACTCACTTCCTGCACTATCTTTTGAAGCTCTTCCATGAGAGCTTCATCAATGTGAAGGCGGCCTGCCGTATCTAACAACACCGTATCCAATCCGTTTTTCTTCGCATATTCCACGCCGGCTTTTGCAATGTCCACCGGGTTCACTTTATCCCCCAGTGTAAACACTTCCACCTCGACTTGGCTTCCCACAACTTGAAGTTGTTTAATGGCTGCGGGACGATAGACGTCACACGCTACCAAGAGCGGTTTCTTACCTTTCTTTTTCAAGTGTTTTGCCAACTTCGCAGAGGTGGTCGTCTTACCTGCCCCTTGCAGACCGCACATCATAATAATGCCGGGACGAGACTTAAGCTCTAACTGCGATTCCCCCGTACCCATCATGGATGTGAGTTCTTCGTTGACAATCTTAATCACTTGCTGACCCGGTGTTAAACTTTCCATAACATCGCTGCCGATGGAACGTTCTTTGACCGTCTTTACAAACTGTTTAACCACTTTGAAGTTAACATCGGCTTCCAACAGCGCAAGTTTTACCTCCCGCATGGCCGCATCAATGTCTTTTTCGGTGAGTCTGCCCTTTCCTGTCAAATTTTTAAGCGTACTTTGCAGTTTTTCGGAAAGTGATTCAAATACCATTTTGAACCTCCTCATCGCTCAGTAGTAAGTGATAGAGTTCCAAGTAGGCTTTCTGATCCAAGGCTGTTGAGTTTTCTTCCAAGGCTTTTAAAGCTTCTTTCACTTGATGGCGCCGGACTTCAGCTTGTGTATGTTTCTCCACCAAGTGCAACGTACCTTCAAAATCCTCGAGGTTTTGCAACCCGCGCTTAATGGTTAAGGCTACTGCCTGTTTGGAGATGGAAAGCTCTTCAGCAATCTCATTGTAAGTAAAATCCTCTTGGTAGTACATGGACAATGCCCGCTTCTGTTTTGAACTCAGTAAGTCGCCGTAGAAGTCCAACAGTCCGTTGACCTCGAGAAAATCTTGAATCATAGCCACTCCTTTGGGTCAATCTTTTTCATTGACTCTATTATTCTATAGGTCTGCCTGTCTCTTGTCAAGATAAATTTGGCGTTTTACTAAAAAACTTTCACCTGCTCTTATAAGCAAAAAAGTCGGATCACTCCGACTTTTCTAATTCATTAACCTTCTAAGATTTCTTCAACAACTCGCATAACTCGACCGTTTTTTTTGTATACCCGGGTCAGTCGCGGCGACAGATGACTGAGAAAAGGCGTATTAGGCTCCCCTGATGCCTCAGCAAGCTCTTCAAGGGTAATCTCTTCATCACCCTGCTTGCCGAGAATCACCACTTCATCACCAATTTTGACATCCAGTCCCGTAGCATCCACCATCAGCTGATCCATGCAGATAAGTCCGATTTGCGGACATCGCCTGCCATGAATAAGCACGTCAAATCTTTCCGTCATACTGCGAAGTAACCCGTCGGAATAACCTACAGGGAGTACTACAACTTGAGTTGGCCGCTCGGTAACATACTTGTGACCGTAGCTGATTCCTTCTCCCGGACCGAGAGTTTTCACACTGGCCACCTCGGTGACAAGACTTGCTACAAATTCCAGACCAAACGCATCACCGATCTCTCGACTCCAATCAAACGACCCGTAGAGCGCAATGCCGGGTCGGATGGCATCTAAGTGATACTCACTGTATTGAATCACGGCACCGCTATTGGAAATGTGCCGAATACCGATGTCCATTTGTTCTTTCAAAGCGTCCGTGAATTGGATAAATCTCATATATTGCCCTCGAGTAATTTCATCGGAGCCATCGGAATCTGCAAAGTGGGAAAAGATGCCGGTGACGTGAAGTCCTTCCATGCGACTCACTTCCAGCACTTCGTCTTTACCTTTCTCAGAAATGTCAAAGCCTAAGCGATGCATACCCGTATCCAGTTTAACATGAATATTTAACGTTTTACCTGCGGCATTCATAATATCGTTGTAGGCCTTAGCCAAGTCCAATGCATAGACGGTCAGCGTAATGTCATGATCCATACAAAATTCCACCAACGACACTGGCGTATAACCGAGGATAAGAATTTTTAAATTCGGGAAATGGGTTCGCAGATGATAGGCTTCACTCACATTGGCTACGGCAACATGGGTGATGCCATTGGCAATCAATTCCCGTGTAATTTCAAGATCTCCCATGCCGTAAGCATCGCTTTTGACAATGCCTATGATCTGAGCATCCCCACTGTCACGGCGTATAACATCTATGTTGTTCTTCAACTTATCTAAATCAATGACAAGTTTTGTTGGTCGTAAATCCATAACATCTCACTCTATAATGGCATCAACGTAGTCGTCGATGTTAAATTTCTGAAGGTCATCCACGCCTTCACCGACGCCGACAAGCTTCACCGGCAAATTCAGCTCGCTTTGTAAGGCGATAATCACACCGCCCTTGGCCGTGCCATCCAATTTGGTCAGGACAATGCCTGTAATCTCACTGACTTCATTAAAAGTCTTGGCTTGAGACAACGCATTTTGTCCTGTAGTCGCATCTAAGACCAATAGCGTTTCACGATGAGCTTGCGGAAAGTCTCTTCCGATGACACGGTTAATCTTTTCAAGCTCCTTCATCAAATTGGCTTTATTGTGAAGTCGGCCCGCCGTATCACAGATGAGAATGTCACTTCGGCGAGATTTTGCCGCTTGAATGCCGTCATAAATCACGGCAGCGGGATCGGCCCCTTCCTGATGATGAATAACATCCACACCCGCACGACTCCCCCAGGTTTTCAGCTGATCAATGGCAGCTGCACGGAAGGTATCGGCAGCAGCAATGATGACTGACTTCCCTTCTCCCTTTAAACGGGCGGCAAGTTTGCCGATAGTCGTCGTCTTACCAACTCCATTGACTCCGATAACGAGGATGACCGTTGGCGAGGCTGTTTCAATTTCCGCATTTAGCGACGGATTCATGGCCTTTTTAATCTCTTCTTTTAACAGCGGCATGACTTGGCTCGGATCGTTGACTTTATTTTGAATAATGGTCTCGCGCAGATTGTCGATAAGCGTCATGGTCGTAGTCATGCCGATATCTGCCGAGATTAATACATCTTCCAGATCCTCCAGAAGGTCATCGTCAATCTTCACATACGCACCGAGAACGGTGTTGATTTTCACACCCATCTCTTCTCTGGTTTTAGATAAACCTTTTTTAAGCTTTTGAAAGAAACCCAACTTAGGCGCTTCCGGTTGCAAGGCTTCCGTATGACTATCGAAACTGTCCTCTGTCGTTTGAACCGTATCGGACGTCTTCTGTTCCTCGTCATGTGACTCGATATCGTCCGCTACCACGGTCATTTCGGATTCCGATGCCTCCGGTTCCGATACCGAGTCTCCTTCGACTTCCTTATCATATCGGCCCGTCTCCCATGACACATCGTCGAGTTCAACATCCCCCGGTGTCACATCAGAAATTTCCGTTTCAGCATCTTGAAGCAACTCCGCTTCCCCTGTCAGTCTAATAGATTCATGACTTTCGGAAGGGCCATTGTCAACAACAAGCCTGTCCCCCTCATCCGGGCTCGGTGCTATTGAGGTTGTCACAGTATCTTGACTGAGCTGAGGGGACTCCAAAGGTTCGACAAACTCAGACTCCTGTGATTGAGTATCCAAGTCTTGTGATTGATCAATTGTCTCAATTTCGTTTGGATCCAGGGTGTCTTGAAGATCGATGGCAGTTGGCTCTTCGAGTAATTCCGCTTCCTGCGGCGTTATAAGGGTTTCAGGTTCAGTGGTAGTATCCCCTTTTAATTTCTTTTTCAGCCATTCAAACATAGTTTCCTCCTAATCCAATTTTACGGCAACAATTTTACTGATGCCTTCTTCTTCCATGGTCACGCCGTAAAGGACATTGGCTATTTCCATAGTTAATTTTCTATGTGTAATTATTATAAATTGAATATCCTCTAAAGTCATTAAATAGTCCGCATATTTTTTAATATTGGCATCGTCAAGAGCCGCATCGATTTCATCTAAAATACAAAACGGTGCAGGCCTTACTTTGAGCAGCGCAAATAACAATGCCACAGCAGTCAGAGCACGCTCGCCTCCGGAAAGAAGCGAAAGCGACTGAAGCTTTTTACCCGGCGGTTCAGCTTTAATTTCGATGCCTCCAGCTAAAGTACTGTCCTCCAACTCAATAGTGGCACGTCCGCCGCCAAAAAGTTGGACAAAAATTTCAGAAAAATACTTAGACACCTTGTTAAAGGTTTTAGTGAAACGGGTCTTCATCTCCCTTTCCAAGTTTTGAATAATTTCATCAATCTCCTCTTTGGCGTCAAAAAGGTCCTGCTGCTGAATTCGATTGAAGTTCAGACGCTCCGAGAGCTCCGCATACTCTTGCGGCGCGGTGACATTGACCTGACCCAAGGCTTGCATAGCTTGCTTCAACTCTTGAACCGACGTCTTAGTGATACGCGCATCCGCCTTAATTAAAGTGACTTCGCCATAAGCTTCATAGAGATTTTCCATCATACTCTGCATGCGGTCACAAGTCCGTTCAATTTTGCCTTCCAGTTTGACTTTATCTTGTTCTAAACTATAGCGTGATTCCCGCACCGTTTCTAGGACATCAATTTTAGATGCTATAGTGTCCGTGAGAGTGTGTAAAGCGTCTTTCAGTGAAGCTTCACGTTCCAAAACGTCACAACTGTTGCTATCTAAGATATTTAGATGATCCTGTGCTTCTGCCAGTTTTGTTGCCTCTTCGTCAAGAGTCGTCTTCAGCTGGACGATGTGCGCATTGGATGCGGTTTCTTCCGTATAAGCAGCTTCTAATTCTGCGCTAAGCCGTGTGGTCTCCGTATCCAGCTCGCGAAGCCTTGCTTCCACTGCGTTCAATGCCACCGAGCACTCCAATTTTTGCTCCGTTGCTCTCTCAAGCTCCCGCTTCAAAATATCTAAATCATCACTCAACCCCGCTGTCTCTTCTTGGGGGCCAAGCTCAACCAAGGCATCATGGAGCTTGGCCGCTGACAGGGTGTCATCACGTATTTGCAGTTCCAAATGCTGTAATTCATCATTATAGCGTGTCCAATAACCTTGATTGGACTTGAGGGATGTATGTAAAACATCCAAACGATTTTCTAATTTCAGCTGGCTTTTTCCAATGTCTTCAATAGCCTCGCTGACCTCGCTATGTCGTGCTTGGGTTTGCTTTAATGAAGTAAGTGTGTCCTGCAGATCCTGTTGGAGCATATCCAGCGCGCCTCGTTCCCGAGTGAGCTGAGCGTTCAGCTCGGCCAGTTCATTCTTTCTTGAGAGAATGTTTTGGTTATACTTGTTCAAACTACCGCCTGTTACCGATCCGGACGTGTTGAAACTGTCGCCGCGTAAACTCACGACACGAAAACGCTGTTGGTAGCGCTTTAACACCTTGGCTCCGGTATTAAAATCTTTCACGACTAAAGTGCGCCCTAAGAGATTTTTGAAAATGGCGTCATAAGCTTTATTATAAGCAATCAGCTCATGGGCAAAACCAATCACATCACCATCTAAGGTCACATCCGGTCTTGTCCCTTTAATAGTATCCATGGGCAGTAACGTCACACGACCCATATTATGCTTATTTAAATGATCAATGACCTCTTTTGCCGACTGCAAAGTATCGACAATGACGTGTTGTAATGCTCCTCCCAGTGCTACCGAGATAGCTGTCTCATAAGTTTTTTCCACCCGAAAGTTATCTGCAACAGGCCCGACAATCCCAGGAAAGCTGCCGGATTCGACAAGCTGCATGAGACTTTTGACACTTTTGTTATAACCTTCATAAGAGCGTTCCAAATTTTGCAAGGCCTTGTAATGGGCTTCCTGTTGGTTGTAAAGTTTAGTTTTGTCCGCTAAGGTCTTCTGCAAGGTTGCACCTGCCGCCTCATGTGTTCTTATCGCAGTTTCAAGTGTGGCTTGAGTCTCTTGAAGGGTCTGTCGCTTCTGGCCCGCATCTTTATAGTGTACTTTAGCATCACATATTGCTTGTTCAAGCTCTATCGTGCTGCTGTTCAGCTTCTCAACAGTGGTTTGGAGCTGAGTCCTGCGCGTCGCTTTTTCCTGTGCCATCACTTCAACAAGACTTATTTTTGATTCCAAAGCAGCGCGTTCCTGTTCCCGCTTCACATACTGTGCTTGCAACGATTGAAAAGTTGCTTCCCCTTTGGTCAGATCGTCTCTTTTGACCTTCAGTTCGAACTCCACTGCAGCCAGCTCGTCACGTGCGGCTTCAAGCTCAGTTTCAAGATTGCCTCGAATCTCGTCCTTCTGCTTAAGATCTGTATGCAATGTGTCAATGTGTCCTTGTCGATGGGTTGCGGCAGCATAAGCTGTTTCCAAATCATCTTGATGTTTTTTATACTCCAATTCTAAAATGGATAACGCATTTTTTTGCTCATAAAGAGTGGCGCTCACATCTTTACTATGCTGCGCCACTCGATCCAACTCAGTTCGAGAAGCCTCTTCGTCACGCTTTAACACCTCCAGATCCTGTTTGATGGTATCAAAGGTATTCAACGCAAGTGCTAATGACTCATTAAGGTGCAGTAACGCTGCTTCATCTTCGTCCTTTAACGCATTCAGCTTTTCCATCTCTTGCGCCGCAAGACCGATTTCCAGTGTTTTTAACTCATCTTGGTAGCTCAAATAGCGCAATGCCTTCTCTGAAGCCTCACGTAGCTCATCTTCTCTCAGCTCCAACTCCCGGATGATATCCTGAAGTCGTGTGAGATTCTCCATGGTGCGTTTGAGTTTCAGTTCACTTTCATGTTTTCTGAGCTTATACTTGGACACCCCTGCCGCCTCTTCAAAAATTTGACGACGATCCTCAGGTTTTGAGCTCAAGATGCCTTCAATTTGACCCTGGCCGATAAGAGAGTACCCATCTTTGCCGATACCTGTATCTAAAAACAACTCTTTAATGTCTTTTAAGCGACATTTGACGTTGTTAATCATAAACACCGATTCTAACGACCGGTACATACGGCGGGTGATCTGCACTTCCTTAAAATCCAATGGAATTGCACCGTCGTCATTGCCAAAGACAATAGTCACTTCGGCAAAACCCGTTCCATGACGTTTGTCCGTACCGGAGAAGATGACATCTTCCATACGGCTACCTCGAAGGGACTTGGCACTGTTTTCCCCCAACACCCAATTGATGGCGTCGGTAATGTTGGACTTGCCGCTGCCATTGGGCCCTACGATACACGTAATGTCTTCATTAAAATCTATTTTTGTCTTGTGTAAAAAGGATTTAAATCCCTGTATGTACAATGTTTTTAAAATCATATGATCACATCTTTACCGTCTACATCCGCAACGAGGTGTCCTTCATCGGCAAATGCAAACGCAATCTTCATATTGTAATACGTCTCAAGGCGCTGTCTGCCGCACCCTTTATTGCCAACCAGAAGGGAAATCAGGCGTCCAGGTCCACGAAAAGATAACCCGTACTTTACCGTAGGTACCGTAGCAATCACCCTCTCCACCAAAAGCTCAGTTTCTGCCAGCTCTCGCAGCGCAGGATGAAAAGGCCCGGCCAATACATCTTTGCCTTCATTGATGGACTCTGTCACTTGCAAGCCGACTCGAATAACCGGTATCCCCGCTTTGTCGTACAGCGGCATAATAGTCTTTAACCAAACCACGGCATCCTCTAGGGATAAAGGCTCATAGCCACCTCGACTGTAGGCTCGTGCAAGAGGCGTATCTTTAATAACCAAGGTGGGATAAATACGTACAAAGTTCGGTTCCATGGCAATGAGTGATCGCGCTGTTGCCACACTTTTTTTCAGCGTGTCTTTTGGCAGACCCAACATTTGCTGCAGACCGAGCTCAAAGCCTTTGCGCTTAATCAATGCAGCTACAGGAGCTACGATATCTGCATGGTAACCTCGTCGAGATCCACTCAGCACTTCCTCATCTAAGCTTTGAATCCCGAGTTCTATGGTTCTGACATGATGAATTCGTAAAAACTCAAGCTCTGAGAGATTGATGGCATCCGGCCTTGTAGATATGCGAATACTTGCCACGTCTTTCGACACAATAAACGGTTCAATACCTTCCAGAAACCGCTCTTGCGTCTCCTGTTTTAAGGCAGTAAAAGACCCTCCGTAGAGGGCGACTTCAACAGGCGCTTCGTTGGCAAAATAACGCAGCTGCTCTCGTATAAGCTTTTGCATGGCATCAATACTTAAGGTCGTCTCAATGCCGGTGATACGTTTTTGATTGCAAAATACGCAGTTTTCCGGGCAACCTTCATGAGGTACAAAAATGGGAATAATATTTTTTTTACTCATCGTAATCTTTCTAAAGCAATTTGAGCTGCCATTTTTTCCGCCCTTTTTTTCGATGTGCCTGTGCCGCGAGCAATAACCTTGCCATCGACGGAGACATCACAAGTAAAAGTCTTGTGATCGTCCGATCCGCTTTCTCCCACACAGGTATACACGGGACGGCGATCCGTTTGGAATAGCAACTCCTGTAAAGCGCTTTTAGCATCGACGGCGGCTTTAAGTTTTTCCATGGAAAAATAAGGTTTAAACTGAGTCAGGACAAAAGTATTCGCCGCAGTATATCCGCCATCCTTATAGATGGCACCGATCAGCGCTTCCACAGCATCCGCCAGAATATGATTCTTGCGACTGCCGCCATGCTTTTCTTCCCCTTTGCCCAGTCGAATGATACGACCCAGATTCAAATCCTGGGCCACGTAAAGCAAACCTTCTTCACTGACCACGGTCCGACGATAGGATGTGAGCTTGCCTTCCTGATCTTCCGGCAAACTGTCGAAAAAATAATCGCTGATGATAAGCTGAAGCACACTGTCCCCTAAAAACTCCAATCGCTCATTATCTTTCACCCCATGCTCATGGGCATAGGATGAATGCGTCAATGCAGTTTGCAAATAGAGGACATCCCTAAACTCATACCCCAGGATTTTTTGAAACCGAGTGAGCTCAGCCTTCCAGGTTGAGTTCTTGAGCGTACTCAATGATATCCCCTACTGTAGAGAGCTCTTTGATGTGTTCTTCATCAAGCTCAATGGAGAACTCATCTTCAATGCTCATAACGAGTTCCACTACATCAATGGAATCGGCACCTAAATCCTCGACAATTCTCATTTCATCATCGATTTCATCGATATCTAATTCAAATTGATCTGCAATTAATCCTAAAATTTTATCTCTCATAAATCCTCCATTACTTGTTTTATATGTGTCACAATATTTTGTTCATAAATAGTTTGTGCTTCTTTCGCTGCATTGAAAATAGCGCGGCGTTTTGAACTGCCATGGGCTTTGATGAGGATGCCGTTAATGCCAAGCAAGAGCGCCCCGCCCACTTCTTCATAACTGACTTTATGTTTAAAACCGCCTAAAATCTTAGCCACCACTTGTTGTTCATGGGGTTCAAGCCCTGCTAAAGATGCTTTTATTTCATGGAATACATAACTTGCCACACCTTCAGTGGTCTTTAAAAGGACATTCCCGGCAAAGCCGTCGGTGACCAACACATCACATATCCCTTCAAAAAGGGTGCGAGCTTCCACATTGCCAATAAAGTTTAAGTCGCTGTCTTGTAAAAGTTCATAGGTCTTTTTGACCAGAGCGTTACCTTTGTGAGCTTCTTCGCCGACATTGAGTAAACCGATGCGAGGATTATCAATCCCTTTCACCTTCGCATATTCACTGCCCATGACTGCAAACTGCAACAAGAGCTCCGGTGTTGTATCCATATTGGCTCCGGAATCCACCACATAGGTCGTTCCCTTGACTGTCGGAATTGGCGTCGGCAAAACAGCCCGTTTAATTCCGGGAATCCGCCCCACAATAAAGAGTCCTCCTGCCAGAAGTGCCCCTGTTGAGCCCGCGCTAATGAATCCATCATAGGTACCATCTTTGACCAATGCCAGTCCCTTAGTCAAAGATGCATCTTTTTTGCGACGAAGGGCCATCGCCGGATCCTCATTATTTTCAATGACTTCACCCGCATGATGGAGTGGTATACTTTCAGCCATAGGAGCCAAGACATCGGTGTTGCCAATTAGTCCTACCGCAATTCCCAGTTCACGTTGAGCGAGTTTGGCACCTTCTACAATTTCCTCCGGTGCATGATCGCCACCTTGCGCATCAAAAAGTAGTTTCACAGTTCCCTCCATTCTCATCACATCGAATTCTACTAAAAAAGATAACACAACCTCCCGCCTTCGTCCAGATGTATTCACGAATTCTAGTCTCAAACGAGAAATTTCTTATCTAATATGTTATCTCATTAAAAAAGGCAGCATGGGCTGCCTTGAAGTGATTACATCTTTTGAATTTTCTCTTGAAGCAATTTGTTCACAAGTCCGGGATTTGCCTTACCCTTAGACTTTTTCATAACCTGACCGACGAGAAAACCCATCGCACGGTCTTTGCCGCCTTTAATATCTTCAATGGACTGTGGATTGTCCTTTAAGACTTCATCCACCCAAACTCCAATGGCACTGTCATCACTCACTTGGAGCAAGCCTTTGTCCTCAATGATATCTGCCGGTTTAGCCTTGCTTTCAAACATTTCTCGAAGCACTTTTTTGCCGGCGTTATTGTTGATCTTGCCGGATTTCACAAAATTTAAAAGCTCCACAAAATCATCCGCTTCAAACGGAACTTCGAAATTATCTTCAGTGTCTTCCACACGGCGCAGGACTTCTGTCATAATCCAGTTACTCACCATATTTGCGTCGTCAAATTTTGCTGCAACGGATTCAAAGAACTCGGCCAACTGCACACTGCTTGTGAGCACAGCAGCATCATATTCGGACAAGTTGTAGGCGCTGATAAAGCGTGCCTTTTTATCTGCCGGCAGTTCCGGCAATTGCGCACGAATGGTCTCGATATAAGCATCGTCAATCACCACCGGCACCAAATCGCCTTCAGGCTGGAAGCGATAGTCGGCCTGTGTATATTTGACACGCATGAGCACAGTCTGACCATTCACATCATCCCAACGTCGCGTAGTACGCAGTTCATCTTCACCATTTTCCAGAAGTGCTATGTGACGAGCTACTTCAAAGTCAATCGCCTTTTCCACTGCTCTAAAAGAGTTCAGATTCTTCACTTCCGTAACCGCAGTCTTTTTACCGGTGAGTTCATCTTTGACATTGACATTCACATCACATCGCAACGACCCTTCTTCCATTTTAACGTCACTGACGCCGATAAATTTCAGAGTATTTCGCAGATTTTCCAAAAACGCACGGCCTTCTTTGCCAGAAGCCATATCCGGTTTGGAGACAATTTCAATTAACGGTACACCACAACGATTGTAGTCAATCAAAGTCTCATTGTCCCCGTGCAGCGACTTGCCTGTATCTTCTTCCATTTGAATTTGATAAATGCCGATATCCTTAGGGCCGTTGTCCGTATCAATGGTCAAATGCCCTTCCACGGCAATGGGCCGGTCGTTTTGAGTAATTTGAAAACCTTTGGTCAAATCCGGATAAAAATAATTTTTTCTATCAAACTTGGACTCTTTATTAATCGTACAGTTCAGCGCTAAGGCCGCCATCAAAGTGTAGTTAAGTACATTTTCATTCAAAACCGGCATCGCTCCCGGCAGTGCTAAACAAACGGGACAAACTCGCGTGTTAGGTTCGCCTCCAAAGGTATTTTCACAACTGCAGAACGCTTTTGTGACGGTGGAAAGCTCCACGTGAATTTCCAATCCCACGATGGTTTTATAACTCATTTCAATCTCCTTTCCATCTCACTTGCCGCTTTGAAACACATATCATCTCGTAAACGGTCTGCCGTCAACAGCATTCCCACAGGGAAACTTCCTCCGGTATACGGCACACTGATGGACGGACAGCCGGCCATATTTGCTGGGATGGTAAAGAGGTCCGATTGGTAAATTTCCACATCGCTCATCGTTGAATCCAACGGAATCGGCAAGATTGGCGCTGACGGTGAAAGAATGAGATCATAATTTTTAAAGACATCATCAAATCCTTTCTTAATCAACGTGCGAACTTGAAGCGCTTTTTGATAGTAATTGCTCTTTGCATCAAGGCTCAAAATGTGTGTACCTACCATAATACGTTTTTTGACTTCATCGCCAAAACCTTCACTACGACTGAATTTGAACATTTCTTCGTAACTACTGTATGGTCGTTGTGTACGGTGTCCATATCGTAAAGAATCAAAGCGAGACATATTCGAGGCAATCTCACTGTTGACCAAAATATGATACACTTGAATCGTATATTCCAAGTTTTCCAAATCCACCACATCGACAGTCGCACCGGCGTCTTTCAAAAGCGCAATCGTACTGTCAAAAGCAGATTTAACGACACTGTCCAACTCCATGTTTAAGTAAACTTTCGGTACCGCAACTTTTATATCCTTTAGATATGCACCATTTTCAAAGTCGATAGGTTTGGTAAGAGAAGGATTATCTATAGATGTGGCATCTTTCATATCACGCCCTGCCATCACTTGCATTAACAAGTGTGCATCTTCCACATCCCGTCCAAAGGATCCCACAGTGTCAAATGTATTGGCCATCGATGCGATACCAAATCGAGAGACGGAACCATAGGTCGGTTTGAATCCTACAATACCGTTAAAGCCCGCCGGTTGTCGCGTCGATCCTCCGGTGTCGGTACCCACGGCAAGACATGCTTCAAAACCGCTAACGGCAGCAGCACTGCCACCACTGGAACCACCGGGAATCAGCTTCGGATCGAGAGGATTTTTTGTAGCGCCAAAATACGAGGAGCGCGTGGTAGCTCCCATGGCAAACTCATCCATATTGGCCTTACCAAGAATAATCGCACCTGCTTCGTTGACTTTTTCTGTGAGAGTACTGTTATATGGCGCAATAAAATTTTCAAGAATTTTAGATGCTGCCGTCATCTTCACATCTTTGACTGCTACATTGTCCTTAATCGCCAACGGAACGCCGGCAAGAAGACCTTGCTCTTCCCGATTCTCATACATACTGTCCACATACTGTGCCCTAGATAAAGCCAGATTGTCTGTGACGGTAATATAAGCGTTAATATCCTGTTCTTTCGCCTTGATCACATCCAAATATGCTTGAGTGACTTCCGTGCATGTGAAATCTCTATTTTCGTAACCCTTGATAAGTTCATGGGCTTTTAAATGGGTTAAATCCATGGCGCCTCCTAGTCTACAAACTTAATGGTTTTAAAGTAACCATATTTTTCTTCACTGGCATTTGCCGTTGCCTCTTGTGCGCTAAAGCTTTCATGAGCTACATCAGGCCGCAGATGATTTATTGTGGCATTAACTTGAAAGGTCAGATCCACATTGTCCAAATCCAAGACATCAATACTCTCAATGAGCTCGAATGTTTCATTAAAGTTCTTTTCAAAGGCTTGGAGCTCCTCATCAGTAAAGTCAATCATAGCAATATCTGCAATGTGTTTTATTTCATCCAGCGTCATAAGATCCTCCAATCTTTTCTATAAAATCTGTTTCATTTAATATCGTCACGCCCAGAGCTTCTGCCTTATCACGTTTGGATCCCGCAGCTTCCCCCGCGATAACATAATCTGTTTTTTGACTCACACTGGAGACCACTTCAGCCCCAAGACCTTCAAGTAGAGTTTTAATCTCTCCCCTAGGCTTAGACAGTGTCCCTGTAAGCACCACTTTTTTCCCCGTAAAGAACGACGCCTGCACATCGTTATGTTCATGATGAGGTTGAATGCCTAAGTCAAACAAATGATCTAACGTTTTGGTGATGACAGGATCGTTAAAGAATGTCACTATCTCGTGAGCTGTGACAGGTCCCAAATCATCAACGGCTAGAAGATCTTCATACGTGGCACCTCGAAGTTTGTCAAAAGAGCCATAGACCTCTGCCAGATCTTTGGAGGCTTTAATACCAACGCCACGAATCCCCAAGGCATAAATAAAATTTGAGAGCGCCACATCTTTAGATGCGTCAATAGCCTTAAGAAGATTGTGTGAACGCTTTTCTTTAAACTTCGGCAGAGATAAGATATCGTCCTCGGTAAGTCTATACAAGTCCGCCACTTCCTTCACATCCAGTTGTGACAGTAGCAGTTCTACCGTTTTCTCGCTTAAGCCTTCAATATCCATGGCATCTCTTGAAGCAAAGTGGGTCAGCCTGGAAATAAGTTGAGGCTCACAGCTCATCGTATTGGGACAGAAAAAATGGACGCCGTCTCGGTAGAGCTCCGAATGACAATAGGGACAATGAGTCGGCATTTCAATAGGCGTGCTTTGTGCACCATCCTCTACTACACCGAGAATTTCCGGAATCACATCGTTAGACCGACGAAGCAGTACCGTGGACCCTAAAGCTACACCTTTTCTTTGAATATCGTCAAAATTATTTAACGTCGCACGTTGTACGGTAACCCCGCCAATATCAACAGGATCTAAGATAGCAGTCGGCGTCACCTTTGACGTACGCCCTACATTCCATACCACATCTCGAAGGATCGTAGTGACTTCCTCCGCTTCAAATTTATACGCAATGGCCCAGCGAGGAAACTTATTGGTATAACCCAATTTACGACGGAGTTCATAGTCATTCACTTTAACCGTCACCCCATCAATAAGTATGGGTAATGTCTCTCGTAGTCTTCCTATTACATCAATTTTTTCAAGCACCTCACCAATGGTATGAACCGGATAGTAATAATCGCTTACTTTAAATCTATTTTCCTTTAAAAAAGCTTTCATTTCAAGGTCTGTTTCAAAGCTTCGTCCTTCAATGGTACCGATGTTGTAAAAATAGGCTGTCAGATGACGCTTGGCGGTCTCCTCTGTATTGAGATTTCGCAAAGCTCCGGCTGCAGCATTGCGAGCATTTTTAAGCTGCTCCGCATACTTTAGGTTATAGGCTTCGAGCTCGGCAAGGGGCATCAATCCCTCACCTTGCACCTCAAGTTTGCCCTGAAACGGGATGGAAAGCGGAATACTTCCAATGGTACGCACCTGATCGGTGATCACTTCCCCTACCTGCCCATTTCCTCGTGTAGCCGCTACGATGAGCCGTCCTTCATCATAAGTCAAATTGATGGTAAGACCATCAAACTTCAACTCAACCACATAGTCCACCGGTCCGCCATGCAACTCGCGATTGCGTTGATCCCAGTGAAGCAAGGTATCAAAGTCTTGTGCCTTATCCATCGAGTAAAGCGGCGTACTATGTTGATGTTTATCAAATTTTTCCAGAAGTTTATAGCCCACACGCTGGGTTGGCGAATCGAAAAGAATCTCCCCCGTAGCAGTTTCCAAGTCTAAAAGCTCCTGATAAAGTTTGTCATACGCCTTATCACTAACTGAAGGTTTATCTAAGGTATAGTATTCATAGTTATATTGGTTTAGTCGGTCTACCAACTCACGCATTGTCATTTCTTCACCACTTTAATCGGCGCTATAGAAAGCATCAGCCGCTTCAAGCCTTTCCCGTCAAAGGATACGACAATTTCCGTATCAGTACCTTTAGCAACTTTAGAGACCACCATACCTTCTTTCCATTTTTTGTGAATGATTTTATCGCCCACATTGACATCCGTAACTGTACTGTCAGTTGGCACAGGCTTTGCAGCAATAGTCTTTTTATATTCAGTGAAGTCTTGTACTTCCACAAGGTGGCGGCGCTTGGTATAATCATTCTCCATGTGATTGAGAGTGTCATCAATCACTTCAAGGTCCTCTCCCATTTCTTTAATGAACCGCGACGCTATGGCCGGCGCCGTGCGTCCGTACATTGTTCGTGTCGTCGCCGAACTCAAATAGAGTTCCTCTTCAGCTCGTGTGAGCGCCACATAACACAGACGCCGCTCTTCTTCCACATCCTCGTCCTCATCTATAGCGCGTCCGGATGGAAAGAGCCGCTCTTCCAAACCCACGACAAAAACCACCGGAAATTCCAGACCTTTCGCCGCATGCACAGTCATCAAGTTGACACCTTTTTGTTCAGAAGATTTATCCACATCTGAAAGCAGAGAGACTCCGGAAAGAAAGTCTTCCAAAGTAATATCCGGATCCCGTCGTTCACTGTCGATAGCTGTAGAAATCAGTTCTTGGACATTTTCTATTCTTGTCCGAGCTTCTACCGTATTTTCTCGCTTCAGTTCCTCTACATAGCCCGTCTCATACAGCACTTTTTCAATAAAGTCAGAGAGCATCATATCTTCAATATGAGGTCGAAGCATCTCAATCAATTTTTTAAAATCAATCAGTTTTTTTTCTGAGCGAAGATGCAGATCGTCATTGTCTGCCAGACCTCGAATGACTTCATAAATACTCATGCCGTGATCATCAGCATAAGCGGCCAGTTGTTCCATAGTGCCGACCCCGATACCACGCTTCGGCACATTAATCACCCGATTCAATGCCACGTTGTCATCGGTATTTTGAAGAAACTTCAAATAGGCCAACACATCCTTAACTTCTTTGCGATCGTAGAACTTAAGACCTCCTACAATGCGATAGGGAATACGCTCACGTATCAACGCTTCTTCAAATCCGCGAGATTGGGCATTGGTGCGATAGAGAATGGCCATATCTTCATAGGATTTTCCCTTGTAATTCAAATGAATAATCTTTTGAATTACGCCGGCTTCTTCGTCATTGTTGTGGGAGAAAATACGATAAGAAACCGCCTTGCCTCCCTCTTTGTCCGTCCAAAGATTCTTGTCTTTGCGATCTTTGTTATGCGCAATAACTTCATTGGCAATGGACAGAATAGGCCGAGTGGAGCGATAGTTTTGTTCAAGAAGAATCACCTTGGCATCGCTATAATCTTTTTCAAAGTTTAAAATATTTCGAATATCCGCGCCGCGCCATGCATAAATAGACTGATCGTTATCTCCCACCACGGTGAGGTTCGGATGCTCTCCGGCGAGAAGCTTCACAAGGGCATATTGTGCCGCATTAGTATCCTGGTATTCATCGACAAAGATATACTTAAACTTCATACGGTAAAATCGACAAACGTCCTCATTGTCTTTTAGAAGCTTTACCGTCTCTAAAATCAAATCGTCAAAGTCCAAGGCATTATTGGCCTTCAGCTTCTTTTGATATAATGCGTAAATTTCCCCCACATTACGTTTGAAAAAATCACCGTAATTAGCATTGATATACTCATCCGACGTCACCGAATCATTCTTCAAAGCAGAAATCACTGCCAAAATCCCTCGAGATTTATAGAGATCTTTGCTTAAATTCAGCTCTTTGATACAGTCTGAGACCAAGGTATTTTGATCACCTGTATCATAAATAGTAAAGTTCTTTTGATAACCCAACCGTTCAATGTTCACCCTTAGTATCCTGAGGCATATGGCGTGAAAAGTACCAATCCACATAGCCGCAGCATTATCAGTCAGATTTTCAACCCGGCTGAGCATCTCTTTCGCCGCTTTATTAGTAAAGGTGATGGCTAAAATCGAGCTGGGATACACATCTTTTTGATCAATCAAATAAGCTATTTTTTCAGTGACGACTTTCGTCTTCCCCGATCCTGCTCCGGCGAGAATTAACACAGGGCCTTCCGTCGCGTAAAGGGCTTCAGATTGCCGATCATTGAGGTCTTTATAATTCATCAACTAACTCCCTTATAATATGTGAAGCAATTTTCAGTCCACATGCCGGCGGCACAAAAGATACTGACCCCGGTGTGGACAGCTTGCTCTCACTTTTTATAGCTTGTCGCGGCACCTCAGTGGAAAACACACACAACAGATGTTTGACGCCTTGGTCTTTAAGTTTTTTTCGCATCACGCGAGCTAAAGGATCGGTATGCGTCTTGGTGATATCAGCCACCTTAAAACTCATAGGATCCAATCGATTCCCGGCTCCCATAGATGAAATAAGTTTAAATCCTTCCTCCTCTGCTTTGTGTGCCAAAAGCAGCTTTGCCCCTACATCATCAATGGCATCCACCACATAATCATAATCGCGAAAATGAAAAGTCTCGATAGTGCTTCCATCCAAATTCATTGGATGCGTATATACCACGAGATTCGGATTAATATTTAAAAGCCTAGAAGCTGTGACATCCACTTTACGATTCCCGATAGTATCAACGGTCGCCATAATCTGTCGGTTTAGATTGGTAGCATCAAAGACATCTCGATCGACCAAGGTCAATGCGCCGATACCACTTCGAGTCAAAGCCTCTGCAACCATACCACCGACACCGCCCACCCCGAAGATGAGGACGTGACATCCGCCTAAAAATCGGGCCTTTGTCTCGCCTATTACCATGCTTGTACGTTGTAATAATTCCATAATATAAAGGTAAAGGCTTCCCTCTACCTCTCCTTATCTCTATAATCTAAAATTAGTTTTAATCTGTCACAATATATGAGTGTACACGAATGCTTACAGCTTGATCGCCAACATAGTTCAACGTAATACGAGCACCGGATAAGTTCAGCATATCCGTACCATTATATCCGACAAGATTCACCGTGCTGTCATACGTAAAGACTTTACCATCTACTTGAATAGTTCGTTCGTTGGCGTTGACGGATTCCACAATGCCGCTCACTTCACCATAATCAGCACTCGGTTGTAGCGTCTCGTCGCTTTTTTGCACATCACTTTGTGGAGATTCATCTTCATGATTCGTCGTTACGCCTTCATTAGGCACCAATAGTTCCGCTTGCGGATTTTCCTGCATGACGTCAACGAGCTCACCGGTATCAAAGCGACTGAGATACGTGAGCGCCTTAGCCGCAATAGCAATCATCTCTGCCCGGCGCAAATACTGACTGCCGTTAAAATAACCTTCCGAACCGGAGTCTGAAAAAATCCCGACATCAACTAAGTCGGATAGATAACCTATTGTCATAGGTGGTATTTTATCCAAGTCTTTATGTTTCAAGTTATCTGTCGTTCCGTCGCCTTTAAGACCGAAGGCTCGGCCGAAATATACCGCGACAGAGTTGCGATCGGGATAAACAGGTTTGTCTGTTTTTAAAAAGCCCCGCTCTTTCGCCGCTCTAACTGTCGCTTCGGTAACGGTGTTATTGTTCAGCACATAAGCCATGGCAGATTGTGCCCATGCCGGTATACCTTCTGCTTTTAAAAAGTCCCGGTAACGGTCCATCGCTTCATCGACCTCCGTTGCTGACGGTTTTTTCAAATTGTATATCACTTTCATGACTTCCAGAAAACTCACCGGATTTTGCGGCCTGAAATCCCCTTCAGGATACCCTCCAAATACGCCCTGGTCTGAAAGTGTGTTGAGTTCGTTATATATCCATTGAAACTGACCATCTTTGGACACGTCGGAAAAAGTCTTTGCAAAGACGGGGCCTTGCAACAAACTCGCTGACGCTAAACCAATAGCCAGCACTCTGTGTATCTTGTTCATAGAATCCCTCCGGCCTTTATTATATCATAGTCCGTGTGAGCATATAAAAAAAGTGCAAGAGAGGTCTCCCTTGCACTTTTGTTTTCAATTATTCTTCAGTGGATTCTTCTGTATCATCCATATCATCCAGCTTTAAACCGCCAAGTAAATCTGCGAGGCCGGTATTGATGTTGGACTCTTCTGTAGCTTCAGTGTATTCCACTTTTGGTTGCGGCTTTTTACGAGGTTTGCGCGGTTTATCTTGAACCACAGGTTTAACCTCTTCTTTAGCCTCTTCCGGTTCGGAATCTTCCGTTAACGCTTTGATAGAGAGTGAAATCTTCTTATTTTCTTCGTCGATATCTGTAATCTTAACGGTCACAGCATCGCCAATAGCAAGTTTATCGGATGGTTTTTCCACATGTTCTTTAGAGATTTGAGATACGTGAAGTAAGCCGTCCACACCGGAATCTAAGCGAACAAAAGCACCGAAGTCTAAAATATTAACAACTTTACCTTCAACGACATCACCAATACCTGCTGTTTCTTTAAAAACATCCCATGGTTTTTTAGTGGTTTGTTTCAGACCGAGTGCAATGCGGTTCTTTTCTTCATCTAAGCTCAAAACTTCAACTTCAACTTCTTGACCAGGTTCAACCACATCAGATGGGTGTTTTACACGGTTCCAAGAAAGTTCGGAAATATGAATCAGACCGTCAACGCCTCCCACATCAACGAATGCACCAAAATTGGTCAAACGTTGAACAGTACCGGTAATGACATCACCTTCATGAAGATTTTCGTAAACTTCTTTACGTTTCGTTTCTTGTTCAACAGCTTCCACGTTTTTACGTGAAAGAACTATCTTTCTCTTAAATTTATCAAAATCGATAATTTCGCAGACAAATTCTTGTCCTACATACTTGGAAAGATCACGTTGGAAACGTACTGAAGCATGAGAAGCAGGGATAAAAGCATTCAGTCCTTTAAGGTCAGCTGTTAGTCCACCTTTAACTACAGATTTCACCGTAACAGTTACATTCTCTTTGTTATTGAAAAGTGCTTCTACTTCATCCCAAACTTTTAGGCTTTCTACGCGTTTGTAGGAAAGCACTACGTTGCCATCGCCATCATCCATTTTCATAATGAAAACATTGATAGAGTCGCCGGGTTTAAAAAGATCTTCCGGTTTTACATCAGGATCGTTAGAAAGTTCTTCACGAGAGATGATCCCGTCGCTTCTGTAACCGATGTTAACCATGACTTCACTGTCGTTTACAAAAAGGACTTCCCCTTCTACAACTTCGCCTCTTCTAATACGCTTAAAAGAGTTTTCAATTGCCTCCATCATTTCATTGTTGTCAAATTTTTCCATTCTACTAACAGCCTCCTCGATTACCGAACTCGGCGTGGATGCGCCAGCGGTAATACCTATTTTTACAAAATTTTTTATATTAAACTTAAAGTCATCAATTGACTCTAATAAATATACTGTGTCACAATACTTGGACGCAATATCGTAAAGTTTCCTGGTATTGGAACTTTTTTTACCTCCAAGTACAAGCATAACATCCACCTGCTTGGCAAGCTCCGCTGTCGCAAGTTGCCGCAAGCGAGTTGCACTACAGATAGTATTATAAACTAAAATGTCGTCATTTAAAATCTTTTTTAACAAATTTGCTAGGATTTCAAATTTTTCTTCGATGTTGGTCGTCTGAGATACCAAGATCGATTTTTGTAACACCACACGTGATACGTCCATATCCCCACCAATGATAATCCCTTGATCATCGGCATAAGAATTAATGCTTTGGACCTCAGGATGATCGGCATCACCAAAAATAATAATTTGGTAGCCCTGGGTATAATGTGCCGCGACAATGTCGTAAATTTTACTTACTTTCGGACATACGCAGTCGACTATGGTATTATGATCCGCAATAAATTGCTCGCGCTGTTTGCGGTGAATGCCATGACTGCGAATAATGATCCGACTGTCTGTCACAGATTCTGTTCCTAAAGACTGTACACCACGATCCGCTAAAGCACTATTCACCAAGTCGTTGTGTACCAAATCACCAAAGCTGTAAACTCCGGGACCTGCAGCTTCCATAGCCATGGTCACTGCACGTTTGACACCGCCGCAAAATCCGGCATGCTCCGCTACTAAAACTTTAATTGTCATCCACTCCATAAATTTGTGCCATGACGTGTCTGGTAATATCTTGATACGTTTCAGCACTCAATCGCTTATCTTCCGGCAAATTCACACAAGGATGAACTCTAAGCACTATAATCCCGAAGCCTTTGTAGTTACCCTCAATAGTCATCGGCACAATGGGAACTTTTGCCTTGTGTGCAATGACAGCTACGCCTGATTTGCCTGCACGAATGTCCGGTTGACGGACGCGGGTTCCTTCAGGGAAAATCCCTAAAACACCGCCCCCTTTTAAAACCTTTAACGCCGTTTTGATAGCCTTAACATCGGCACCTTGTCGATCTACCGGAAATGCATGAAGTCTGTGTAAGAGCCAATCTAAAATGGGATTGTGAAAAAGCTCTTCTTTCGCCATCCAAGCAATCGTGCCGGGAAAGAAAGCGGTGATGAAGAGTGGGTCCCAGTTAGAAAGATGGTTGGCACACACCATAAAAGGCTCATTTGGCAAGGTCTCCATACCCACAACAGTGACTCGATGGCGTATCTGAAAGTAGATTCTAAGCACTGCTTGCAAAAATTTATACACGTTACGCCTCGTGGATATGACTTAATATCGTCGTGACGGTGGTCTCCAAATCCATCAAGGTAGAGTCAATGTATACGGCATCTTCAGCTATTGTTAATGGAGAATGCTCGCGATTTCTATCGTTGTTATCCCGCTTGACAAGATTGTCATATACCTGCTCCAAATCAGCCGATTCGCCATTTGCTATTAGTTGTTCATAGCGCCGTTTAGCTCGGACATGGACATCGCTGTCCAAGAAAAATTTGTATTCCGCCTCAGGTAGGACTACTGTTGTGATATCCCGTCCCTCCATAACCACGCTGCGTTTTTCTGCAATGCGTTGTTGAAGTTCTACCAGAAAAGCCCTGACCTTAGGATCTTTTGAAATTTGTGATGCCATTTTTGAAATGACTTCAGAACGTATCTCCTGGTTAATGGCTTTGCCGTTAAGAAACACGGTATCATCATGGTAGTCAATATCTATTGTTGCAATAAGCTCATCGACAGACTTACCGGTATTATTTGCCTCCAGAGCGAAAGCGCGATACATCGCACCGGTATCCACATAGGTAATCTGTAACCGCTTGGACAGCTCTCGTGCAATTGTGCTCTTACCACTGCCGCTTGGCCCATCAATAGCTACTCGATACATGTTCCCTCCAATTAAAAAATCACTGCATGACAGTGATCTCTAAATGTATTATATTTCAACAAAAACCCTAAAGATACACTTCTTACCATCTCATTATACTGAAATGTTTCGCATATAACAAGGACTATTTTGTAAGATGTGGTTATCCTTTAACACGTCCCGCGCTTATTCCCGCAAGATATCCTGTTGAATTTGCAATCTGTAGATTAAATCCACCAGTGAGACCGTCCACATCCATCACTTCGCCTGCAAAGTAGAGGCCTTGCACTAACTTCGACGCCATTGTAGACGGATCAATGTCCTTGACACACACACCTCCACCGGTAACAATCCCTGCATTGATGTTCATAAGGCCGTCATAGTGGAGTGGCCATGCTTTGATGATTCTAACAAGGTTGTCGCGTTCAGCTTTAGTGATATCATGAACTTTCTTGCGTCCATCCAATTGCGCCGCATGAAGAATAGGGTCAATCAGGCTCTTTAAAAGCAACCGACTCAGCGCATTAGTTAAATCTTTATTTTTCCCCGCCTCAAAATCCCGAAGCAACCGCCGATCCAAAGTCTCGCGGTCCAAGGCCGGTTTCAAATCCAGAGTTAAAGTGATATTTTTTCTGCGATTGATATAACTTGAAGTGGAAAGCACAATAGGTCCGGAGATGCCGCAATCGGTAAACACCATTTCTCCAAACGCACGATAAATTTCACGACGATTTTCATAGGCTGTGAGCTCAACATTTTTCAACGACAAACCTTGAAGCGCTTTCACAGAATCTTTTAAGAGAATAGGGACCAGTGCAGGAACCGTTTCAACAATTGTGTGCCCTAAAGCCTTGGCAAAAAGGTAACCGTCACCGGTGCTTCCCGTACTTTGATAACTCAGACCACCCGTTGCAATGATGACACGTTCAAACGCTTGACCGTTGACATAAAATGTATCGCCGTACTTCTCAATAGTCTTGACCGGTGTGTTGAGTTTCAAAGCCACATGATTATCCCGCAGTCGCTTTTCATAAGCCTTAATAATATCCGAGGACTTATCCGACTTTGGAAATATCCGATCCCCCCGCTCAACTTTAAGCGCTACGCCGGCATGTTCAAAAAGTTCAGCAGTTTTATCCGGCGGCAATGCATACAGAGCTGAATACAGAAATTTTTCATTGGTAACCACATTGTCGAAGAACTCGGCCACATCTTTAGAGGTCGTGATATTGCAACGCCCCTTACCGCTGATAAAAACTTTTTTACCCAGCCGTTCATTTTTTTCGAAAAGCGTCACATGGCCTTGCGCTACGGAAGCGGCCATCATCCCTGCGGCGCCACCGCCAACAACTGCAATATTCATGATCTTACTCCAATTTTAAAAACTTTGGGCGGGTTGTGACGTTCATTAAAAAATTCAATTGCTTCCACAGCATAGTGCTTTTGATCAAGATGTTTTAAATAGTATTCGAGCTGGGCGCGTTCTTCGAAAGAACCGGGATGACCGACATAACTTACCACTAAAATCATGCCTTGAGGTCTTAAAAATTTTAACGCTGAAGCAAGGGAGGCTACAGTAGAATCACCCTTAGTGATGATAGTCTTATCACTTCCCGGCAAATAGCCTAAATTATAAATGACAAAATCGACAGGTTGACCGATGAATTCAAAAACATTCTCATGAGAGAGTTGAAAAAGCTTAAAGTTTGAAAAACCTGCCTCTTCAAGACGACCCTTTGTATCACAAATCGCAGCTTCCTGAACATCACAGCCATATAAAAAGGCTGCCCCCTGCTTCAAAATGCGCAAACTGTCACCGCCTCGTCCACAAGTCGCATCCACACAAATGGTACCTTTTAAGTTCGCTGCATTGATGACATCCGAGGTCACATCCAAGTAGTTCGTTGCCACTTTCATCGGGCCATCAGTTCCTTCACTTCATCGTCTGTGAGTGCACGATAATTGCCGATCCCTAAATCCCCCAACTGGATATTGCCGATGGCGATGCGCTTCAATTTCTTTACAGGATGGCCAATTTTTTCAAACATAATCTTCACTTCATGATTTTTACCTTCCACCACGTTCACTTCAATGATGCTGTCAGCTTCAAATCGCTTGAGAATTTTTACCTTCGCCGGCGCAAATTTCACCTGTCCCACGCGAATCCCCTTGCGCAACATATCCAACTCCACCTTGTTGGGAGTCCCTTCTACTGTAGCTATATAAGTTTTCACAATGGTGTTGGAAGGATGGGTAACTTTGTTAGTAAACGCACCATCATCCGTTAACAGTATAAGACCGGTTGTATCAATATCCAATCGTCCAACAGGATAGATACGATCCTCCGTATCGATAAGATCGACCACAGTTGGACGTTTTTTTTCATCTGAAACTGTAGATACCACACCCATGGGTTTATTTAAAAGATAATAGCTATGTTTCTTGATCAGCTTGAGACGCTTACCATCTAAATAGACTCTGTCCTTGTCCGGATCTACATCCACACCCATATCCGTGATAACCGTGTCGTTAATTCGAACTCTGCCTTGTTCGATAAGCAGCTCCGATTTTCTTCGAGATGCTGCGCCACTGTGAGCCATGTACTTTTGTAATCGCATTATTCCTCCAAAAAATTGGTTTCTTGAGTGTCGCTATCCAATAATGGCAACTCCTCCAGGGACTTCAGTCCAAACTTCATCAGGAAGTTTTCCGTAGTTTCATAGACATTGGGTGTCCCCACTTGTTTAAGCTTGCCCGTAATTTCAATTAAGCCCAATTCTGTTAAATTTTTAAGCGTACTGTCACACTTGACACCGCGAATTGACTCGATTTCAATTTTCGTAATCGGTTGCTTGTAGGCGACAATAGAAAGAACTTCCAAGGAAGCACTGGAAAGATTTTTAATATTTTTCTTCGTGACGAAGTGAGTGATCACATCAAAATAATCCGGCTTTGTGGAGAGACTAAATTTGTCCGCTGCAACGGTCAGCCTAAGTCCCCTTCCCGGCTCAGCATAAGCCTGTTCCAACTCGCCAACGGCTTCATATATGGCCGCTTCACTCACACCTAAAGCTTCTTTGAGCTCCTTTACCGAGCAGGGTTCGGACCATGCAAACAAAATACTTTCAATGGCACCGATAACTTCGTTTTTATTCATGATTCCATTCCATTTTACTCACAACCCATATATCTGTTAACGTACTATTTTGCTGTAATGTGATTAACTGATTTTTACACATTTCTAAAAGCGCAAGAAAATAAGAAATAATTTCCTCTCTTAACGCATATGAACTGAGCAATTCCGTAAAGAAAAATTTTTCTTTGACTCTAAGCATATGATAAATGCCATCCATACACAATTTCACATTAAACTTATCCATGACGATATGGTGCTCCACCGTTGACTTTTCATAGCGTGTTAAAATATTTTGAAAAGTTTTCGTCAATACATCCACTGAAACACCTTGAAGCAGACTAAAATCATCCAAGTAAGAAAAATCCTCTTTTAACTTATGAAACGACCTCAGTTCATAATTCTCCTGCTGACGCAGAAGCTCAGCGGTCTTTTTAAAATTTTCATATTCAATAAGCTTTTGTACCAGCTCTTTTCGCGGATCCTCTTCTTCCTCTTGCGCTTCCACCGATGCTTTCGGAAGCAGCATTTTGGATTTAATCTCCACTAAAGTGCTTGCCACTACCAAAAAATCACTAGTCAATTCCAAGTCCAATTCTTTTGCAGCATAAATATAGTTTAAAAATTGAGCCGTTACAACATTAATTTCAATGTCATAAATATCCAACTCATTTTTTTTTATCAAATCTAAGAGCAGTTCGTAGGGCCCGTCGTAAACCTGTAAAGTGATATTGACACTCATAGCCAAAGACCTAATTGTATAAAAGCAGTAAGAACAGCTTCCATAACCGGCGCAATAAGTTGCCCAATAAATCCGCTCATCACACCGATAACCAATAGAATGTAAATGTAGCGTTCATTTTGTAAGATAAAATCCTGACTCTCATAAGGTAAAAAAGACAGCAGCACCTTAGACCCGTCCAAAGGCGGCAACGGCACTAAGTTAAATACTCCGAGCATAGTGTTATACCACATCACCTCTTCTAAAAACCATCCCAATAAACCTTGTCCACCCATCTTCACCCAAAGTATGCTGGCAAGCAACCCCAGAATAAAATTGGTTACAACCCCTGCAACGGATACGACAAAAAGGCCGGCTCTACGATTGCGAAAAGCGTTGATATTAATAGGCACTGCCTTAGCCCAACCGAAATGAAACACTACCATAAACAACAATCCTAACGGATCAATGTGGTTTAACGGATTAAACGACAGCCTGCCCTGACGCTTTGCCGTCGTATCTCCGAATTGGTAGGCCGCCACACCGTGAGCCACTTCGTGGGGAATAATGGCAAAAAGAAGTGCTAAGACCCGAATAGCGTACACTGAAAAACTACTCAACATGATCAACCACTTTTAATATGAGTGCCGACCCATCCTGCTTCTCAGTGCCAATGGTATAAGCCTGAAGAAGGTCTGCTTTCGCAGTATCCACATCATCTTTTTTAGTATAGAGCGTTGCCAAAACGTCACCAATTTCCACCCTATCACCTATCTTCTTGTGCAAATAAATGCCTGCTCCCAAATCTAAAATGCTCTCTTTCGTTTCACGTCCGGCACCTAAATTTTTTGCGACTTCACCCACTTTTAACGCGTCAATTTTTTGCACATAACCTGCCGCATCACTCTTCAGTTCGAAAGCCGGTGACAGCTCAAATTTCGAGGTGTCATCCAGATAGCTGCCGTCGCCGCCTTGAAGTTCCACCATTTCTTTGAACTTCGAAAGGGCTGAACCGTCGCTCAATGCCCCTTCAATTCCTTGACGCGCGTCTTCAGGATTGTCGTAAGCTCCGGCCAGAAGTAAAAGTTTTTCAGCAAGGACGACCACCAACTCTTTTAAATCTTTCGGTCCTTTGTTTTGAAGCGTATCGATGGCTTCAATAACCTCTACACTGTTGCCGACGGCACGGCCCAACGGTTCAGACATATCGGTAATCACAGCAACGGTTTTACGTTTAAATTGTTCTCCAAGAACTACCATAAGTTGAGAAAGCTCGGTCGCAGCCTCCAGCGTCTTCATAAATGCACCGCTGCCCACTTTCACATCCAACACCAAGGCATCCGCGCCCACAGCTATCTTCTTACTCATAATGGAACTGGCAATCAAACCCTTGTGATTTACCGTTGCAGTGGCATCTCTAAGAGCATAAATTTTTTTATCTGCCGGTGTCACTTCACCGGTTTGTCCGCAAATGGCAATTTTTATAGCATTCGTGTTGTCAATAAACTGCTCTTTCGACATATCTATACAAAGACCGGGAATGGATTCCAGTTTGTCTAAAGTCCCTCCGGTATGGCCTAAGCCTCGACCGCTCATTTTTGCAAAAGGGACGCCTAAACTTGCCACGAGGGGGCCCAACACCAATGAAGTCGTATCCCCGACGCCACCGGTCGAATGCTTGTCCACTTTCACACCTTCAATACCACTTAAGTCGATGGTCTCTCCGGATTCAATCATAGCTTTGGTCAGAGCAAAGGTCTCCTCTACCGTCATATTTTGAAGACAGATAGCCATAAGCAGTGCCGACATTTGATAATCCGGAATAGTACCGTCAGTATATCCCTGAATCACAAAATTGATTTCATCAGTAGACAGGACTGCCCCGTTTTTCTTTTTTTCGATAATGTCATACATGTGCATTTACTTCACCTCTTCAATAACGGCACTGATCAGCTTTTTAAAATCGTCTTTGATTTGCGCTGAAACCGCAATGACTTCCTTGTGATCCAACGGCTGATCCAAGATGCCCGCCGCCATATTGGTACAGCAAGAAATGCCGAGAATTTCCACCCCACGATGACGTGCTACAATTACTTCCGGCACGGTGCTCATGCCGCAGGCATCAGCACCTAGTATCCGTGCCATGCGTACTTCGGCAGGCGTTTCATAAGTCGGACCGGTAAAAAACATATAGACCCCTTCTTGTAAGGTCAAACCTTGAGCCTTGGCCACGGTCTTAGCAATCTCTCCCATCTGTTTAGAATAAGTATATGTCATATCTAAAAAACGTGGCCCCATAGCTTCATCATTAGGTCCGATGAGAGGATTCTGCCCTGAAAAATTAATGTGATCACGAATAAGCATGAGATCTCCCGGTTTGAAATCGGTATTTACAGCACCACATGCATTGGTAACAATAAGTTTTTCTATGCCTAGATCGCAAAGTATTTTGACTGGCGCCACAACGCTGTCAATCCCTTTGCCTTCATAGTAGTGGATGCGACCTTGCATCGCTACGACATTTTTTCCTCCAACTGTGCCGAAAACCAAGTGCCCTTCATGCCCTTTGACAGTAGACGTTCCAAAGCCCGGGATATCTTTGTAATCAATAACCACGGTATCTTCAAAGGCTTCAACAAAATCACCCAACCCCGATCCTAAAATTAAGCCAATCTTCGGCGGGTTGGACACTTGCTTAAGTATCGTTTTAACTGCTTGTGAATGTTGTATCATTGATTTCTCCTAAACGTGTTGTAGTAGAGTACAGCTGCAATGGACTTGCCGTCACTGATTTCACATCGCCCTATACGCTTTATAATGTCATCAAATGGAATTTTTTCAACTTCAATAAATTCGTCATGATCCAAGTCCTGTGCTGCCAACGTTAAATTTGTAGCAAAAAAGGCATGGATCTTTTCAGTGCAAAAACCCGGTGTGGTATAAAATTCACAGAGGTACTCCATAGTATCGGCCCGATAACCTGTTTCTTCCAAAAGTTCTCTGGCGGCAGCATCCTTTGGAAGTTCGTCCAACTCAATGCCCCCTGCAGGAATTTCCAGCAATGTTTTATCTAAAGGTTTACGATATTGAGAGACCATAAGAATTTCATCATCATCAGTCAGTGCGACGACACAGACTGCAGGATGATGTTCAATGATTTCACGCTTAGAATACTTTGCGTTGGGAAGTTCGACTGTGTCGACTCGGAGTTTCAAGATCTTGCCGTCATAAATTTTATCCGTTTTTATCGTAAGCTCCGTATTATCCATTACTTGCTCCTTTTAAAATCAGTTCTCTGGCCGCTTCCAATGCACGTGGCGTGATCGTTTCTCCGCCAATAAGCCGCGCCAATTCATGTAATCGCTCATCTTCGTTAAGTTTGATGACTGTTGAAATGGTGCTTTGATCTGTAGTTTTCTTCTCAATGAGATAATGGTGATCGGCATAGGCAACAATCTGCTGCAAGTGGGAAATGACAATGACTTGTCGCTCCCTGGCCAGGTTCTTTATCTTTCGGCCTACCACGTCGGCGGTTGCGCCGCTAATTCCGGTGTCGATTTCATCAAATATCAAAGTCTGAATGTTGTCTTTTTGAGCCAAAATAGACTTAAATCCCAACATAATTCGACTCATTTCACCCCCTGAAGCCGTTTTTGCAAGCGGTTTAAAATCTTCACCCCGATTCGTCTTGATGAGGAAGGTAATCTCGTCCGCACCCGTCTCCCGCAGCTCCGTATCTTTGAAGTCCACTTTAAACTGCGCATCACGAATCACCAACTGGTGAAGCTCCTCCGCCACGTTCGTCTCAAGAACTCTCGCCTGAACTTTTCTCCGTTCGGAAATGCTCTCAGCACGCTTTTTCAAATCCGTTGCAGCAGTTTGAATTTGAGTCTCAAGCGTCCTTCGATAAGTATCATAGTTTACCAGATCGTCCAGACGTTTTTTTGTTTCGGCATAAAAGGCGTCAATAGCCTCGAGGGTATTGCCATACTTCTTCTTTAAGCTGTTAACCAAATCCAAACGATCTTCCAATTCTCGGAGGCGCTGAGGATCTGCCTCAAGATGATCGAAATAATCTTCCAGCTCAAAACTTAAACGCTTCAACCCGTCCCGCAGCTCTTCACCCTCTGTGTATAGAGGTTGCAAACCTTCGTCAACGCGTACCATTTTTGAAAGAGTGCCCACGATATCATCCATGGCACTTTCTACACTGGGGCCGTCGAATTGCTTAAGTTGACCCATCACACGTCCCAAATTTTCAGCCAGTTCTTTCACGTGATTCAAACGTTTAAAATCCCGCTCCAATTCTTCATCGTCATAAGGCGAAAGTTTAGCATTGTCGATTTCATCCAACTGATATGACAGCAGATCCATTTCCCGTTCTCGGCTGCTGAGATCTTGGGTTTGATTGTCCAACTCTTTTTGCAGCTCACGAAGCTTGCTGTAATCCGCCGCAAACTCATCCAACGCCTTGAGATGATCCCTTCCGGCAAAAGAGTCTAGAAGCTCACGCTGATTGCCGCTCTGCATGAGAGACATAGACTCATGCTGAGCAAAAATGTCGATCAGTCGTCCCGTAAGAGTTTCTATGATACCGTTGTTGACGGTGCGTCCATTGACTCTTGATAAGGCCGGACGATCCCGCTTGATTTCCTTGGATAGAATAATCAGCTCACCCGGCTGAAACTCCATATCCATCTCTTCAAAGCTTTCGTAGCAGGTAAAGATAGCTTCAATGTAAGCAAATTCCTCACCTTTACGAATCATATCCTTATTGGCCCGTCCCCCTAAGACGACAGAAAGCGCATCAATAATGATAGACTTCCCTGTACCGGTCTCTCCCGTGAGGATATTTAGACCTTTTCCAAATTCAATACGCACATCTTGGATAATGGCAAAATTTTTAATATAAAGCTCCAGCAGCATATCACACGCCCTTTATAATTTGATCAATATCATCATAGTGCGACAATTTATCCGACTTCTCCAAATAGATTAGAAATTCCCTGTTTCCTTTGGTACCTGTAATGGGCGAAGTGGTAAGACCTTGGATCGAAAATCCTAAATTTGACGAGAAGTTCACAATTTTTTCGACGACGTCCTTATGTACTTTTTCATCCCGCACAATACCCTTTTTCCCAACTTTGTCACGCCCTGCCTCAAATTGCGGTTTAATTAAGGCCACCATTGCGGCACCGTTTTTTAAAAGTTTGTACGCATTGGGCAAAATATGTTCCAATGAAATAAAACTGACGTCGGTAGCCAAAAAATCCACCTGTTCAATAGATGCCGTCTCAAAGGTTCGGAAGTTGGTCTGTTCCATCACCACGACTCTCGGATCAACTCGCAACTTATAGTCCAGTTGATTGGTGCCCACATCAATAGCATAGACTTTAGCTGCACCATTTTGGAGCATGCAGTCCGTAAATCCACCGGTGGAAGATCCCACATCAGCTGCAATCGCATCTTTAAGCACTATAGGAAAGGATGCCAAAGCCCCTTCAAGTTTAAATCCACCGCGACTGACATACTTCAACCCTTTGGACTTAATATAGAGTTCTGCATCGACATCAACCAATTCCCCCGGTTTTTCCACCCGTTGTGTGCCAATGAAGACCTCACCGGACATAATGAGACGTTTTGCCTTTTCTCTGGAATCTACGTCGCCATTTTTAAAAAGCAGGACATCTGCACGTTCTTTCATAGTTCACGTCCCACCAGTTTTCGAGTGAGTGCTTCCAACTCCGACGTATCATAAGACAGCGTTGAAAGAGCTTTTAATGCACGATTCGTATGCTTCTCTATCGCAACGCTCAGTTCCTCTTTGGTGATATAATTTAAAATTGTATTGTTATCATGGGCTTGATCCTGAGCCGCATCGATGTAATCGTCCTGTTCTTGAAAAGCCATACCAAGCGCATTGGCAAACTCCTCAAAAGTTGCAATCTCTGTATCGTTGGCCCCGGCCAAGATAGCGCCTGAAACCACACTGCCTCGAATAAGTGCGGCGGTCTTAAGTTTATACATCGTCTCACAGACTTCTCTGTTCATCGTATCGGTATAACCCAAATCAATAACCTGTCCACCAATCATGCCATGAACACCGGTACAGGTAAAGATATAACGCATGGCGTGAAGCCCGCGTTGTATTGCTTCTATAGAATCCATCTTTTCAATTTCACGACTGAGCACTTCCGCCGCCATATTTAAAAGACCGTCCCCAGATAGAATCGCCATAGCTTCCGAATAGACCTTGTGATTGGTCGGCTTGCCCCGCCTGATGTCGTCATTGTCCATAGCCGGTAAATCATCATGAATGAGGGAATAAGTGTGAATCAGCTCCACTGCCGCCGCAAAAGGAATCACTTTTGCTATGTCCTCATCACTTATTGCCTTAAAAGTCAAAATCGTAAGGATGGGTCGAAGGCGCTTACCCCCGCTGGATAAGGAATAAAGCATGGACTCGTACACCTTTTTTTGAAACTCGTCAATGGATGTAAAGTTTTTAAAAAGATAATTTTCAACGTCGTCTATAAACGGATAATCCATTAGTCCCTCACATAAGCTTTCTCTTGAAGGCTCTCTCCTTCATGCATTAACACTTTCACTTTATCTTCATAATCATGAAGCTTCGCCATGCAATACTTGTAATATTTAATACCCTCTTCATACTTTTCCAGTGATGCTTCCAAAGTGATATCCTCCGATTCTAATTCGGCAATAATGTCCTGTAATTTTGCAAATGCACTTTCATACGTTTCATTCATGTTGATCACCCACTTTTAAAATTTCAGATGTCACGCTGCCATCATAAAAGACAATCGTCACTTGGTCTTTCACCTTGGCATCCTTGGCACTTCGTAAGATTGTACCTTCCGACGACTTCACATAAGCGTTGGAAAAACTGTGCCGAGCAAGTTTGTGATAAGTAGCCCTCAAAGCGGTCTCTTTATCACCCAGATCCCTATGCCACATAAGCTGCGCATCAGTAAACACCTGCGTCAGATGTGTCTGTCTGCTCGCCATCTTTTGTGCCAATTTTTTCCCATAGTCTGCCATACTCAGTGCCTGCAGTTTGATATGGTAAGCTTCTGACGTGCGGTTTAACGCAGCATCCATGACTGCTTTTGATGCAGCAAGACGACGCTTATAACTCAAGTGATTTTTCGAATGCACTGCAGCATTCAAACTCTTCACAGCATTTTGTAGTGTTCTGTGTGTCTTAGATACTTGCGGCAGATTCAACCGATCCTTATAGACTCGCAGCGTCTGTCTCGCCACGACCGGTTTTGCCTGTATAAGCTTCTCTAAATACCGCCGTTCTAATTCAAGTTCACGATGCCGCGATGCCCCTTGATGCGGAAAGTTTCTCAAAGCACTGTAGCCGAAATTAAGCTGAGAGCGAATCATGTAACGTTTAGTAGCAACCGCTCGATTCAGTACAGGTTTTAGCGGTATCACATCATTCTTACAGCGTTTAATCTTGTCTAGCATCATGCTGCGAAGCGTACCCAGGGTCAACTCGCATTGAGTTATCAGCTCCTCATGACTTCGAGCCACCAGCTCCGCCGCAGAAGACGGTGTCGGCGCTCTGAGATCACTCACATAATCAGTGATCACATAGTCAATTTCATGGCCAACAGCGGATATCACAGGCTTACTCATGGACGCCACAAATCGAGCCAAGGTTTCATCATTAAAAGCCTGAAGGTCTTCATAGGCGCCGCCACCTCGAGTAAGCACCACGACATCCACATCGGACTTTTCGAAATAGTTCATCCCGGCAAGTAATTCATCCGGTGCCCGATCACCCTGTACTAATGCAGGATAAAGGACAATCTCTACCGCCGGATTACGGCGCGTCAGAACATTGATAATATCCTCAATGGCAGCGCCGTCTTTTGAGGTGACAATGCCCACTTTTTGAGGAAAATAAGGTATCTTTCCCTGTTTCTTTTCAAACAGACCTTCTTCCTGTAATTTATCTTTCAACGCCAAGAAGGCTTCCATGGCCGTTCCTACACCGGCAAGCTCCAGCTTGCGAATAAAGTAGGTAAGAGATGCATCCCGTTCAAAGACAGACACAGCTCCGTTGGCATAGACATGATCGCCATTTTTAGGATCGTGCCCCAAACGTGCTACATCGGTATAGTAAACGACAGCACGCACCCTAGCCCCATCATCTTTTAAGGTCAGATAATAGTTGCCGTTGGAATGTTTGGTAAGATCAGTGATCTCCCCTTCCACAGTCACGTTGGCAAGCAAGTAGTCCATGGCAATATATTTTTTTATGTATTTATTCAGTTCTTTAACTTGTATGGCTGATGTCATAGGATTTAAAAAACCGAGAGCACGGCCCTCGGTCAATGAATACTTCTATAAATACTGCCCAGTATTCCGTTGATAAACTTCTGAGAATCGTTAGACCCATAACTCTTTGCAAGCTCAACAGCTTCATTGATGGAAACTTCATCAGGAATGTCGTCACGGTAGAGCATTTCATATACGGCGATACGCAAGATGGCACGATCTACTTTGGCGAGACGCTCCAATGTCCATCCTTGAAGATTATCTTTGAGCAAAGCATCAATATCTGCAAGGTGTTCATTGATCACCGGCATACTGGATTGGATGTATTGAACCTCATCCTCTTTAAATTCAAAGTTTTCCAAAAAAACATCGATATCGTTGTCGTCGCAGGTTCCATTCAAATCGATTTGATAGATCAACTGCATTTGACCAATTCTAGCTTTTTTTCTACTCATTAATTTTTAACTTTCCTATCCGGTACGGCAATGCCGCTGACGTGTACGTTGGTTTCCACCACAGTAAGTCCCGTCATATTTTCTACGGCATCTTTCACCTTATCTTGAACCTTTGTCGCTATATCTACAATGTTGAGTCCATATTCAACAGTTATGTGTAAATCTATAACCGCTTCAGCTTCTCCCACTGAAACTTTAATACCACGAGCCATCGCACGACCAATTATGTCCATCGCTTGAGATTTTAATCCGGATTGTGTCTTCACAACACCTTCAACAGTCTCAGCGGCAAGAATGGATATTGTTGCAATAACGTCTTCTGAAATTTTAACATCGCCAGTCGACCCGGATTCTACTAAATACTTCTCAGACATTGGCCACCTCCAATTATTTATGTAGAATATTATACCAAAATTCAGCGTAAAACACAAAAACTTACCCTGATTCGAAAAAAGCGTCGATTGCCCGACGCTTCCATTATGTTAAATAATGTCGGCAACCGCTTCAAGGGTCGCCACTATGTCATCCGCCGTGGTGAAGCATGACGTAGCAAGACGCATAAGACCATCGTCATTTGTCTTCAATGCACGGTGAATAAGCGGTGCACAGTGAAATCCGCTGCGGCCGCAAATGCCGCGCTCTTCCAAGAGCATGGCAACTTCTCCCGAGGCATAACCCTCCACAGCAAAGCTTACAGTGTGCGTTGCCGGTCCTTCCAATGGATGAAAGACCGTGACCTTTTTAAGTGACCGAAGCCCGTTCACCAAGTTATCAAAGCAATCCGATGCCGTCTGTATAGCTTCAGTGCAAAATTTTACCCCTTCACAGAGTCCGGCCAAGCCGGGCACGTTCATAGTGCCTGCTTCATAATAGATAGGCAGCTCCGTCGGCATGGTTTTGGAAAAACTATAGATACCGCTGCCACCGGTAATTAACGTTGTAGGACGAAGCGCGCCGCCAAGGAATAGGCCGCCGGTTCCCATAGGTCCGTACAGCGATTTATGACCGGTGAATGCATAGATCATGGCTTCGTCCTCTGCCTTCTGAAGATCTACAGGAATTTGTCCCAGCGTTTGAGCACCGTCAAGAATCACCCAAAGACCGTGCGCCTTGGCCACATCTAAAATATCTTCAAATGGCGACACCGCTCCCGTGACATTACTCCCGTGGGTCATGACCAAACCCTTGGTGTTCGACTTGATCAGAGAGTTGACCTTTGAAAAATTAGGTCTGAAATTCTCGTCCATCTCTAAAAAGCTGAGCTCACATCCGGTTTCATAGAGGGGACGGAGGACGCTGTTGTGTTCACAGACCGTGGTGATAATATGATCTGTGGACTGAACCAAACCTTTAATCGCCAGATTTAAAGAATACGTGACACCACTGTTTAATAGAATACGTTCCCGGGCAAAGCCGCCAACCAATGTCCCTAAAGCATCCCGAGTGCCTTCTACCACCTGCTGTGCTCGAAAACTGTAGTCATGACTGCCTCGACCCGGATTGCCATAGGTGCCGTTCAAGGTGCGCAGCATGGCTTGCGCTACTGCCGGCGGCTTTTGTGCCGTCGTTGCGGCGTTGTCCAAATAAATCATACCAACGCCTCCACATAGCGCTTACCGTCTCTTCGCACATAGCTGTAGACCCCTTGCCAAGTGATGTGCTCATGGCTAAGATACGCCTTTACCACCTCCACCGCATCGAATGGACAGCGAAGAGCTAAGCCGCAACTGGCGTCAATTTCCGGCAAGAGTGGAATCAAACGGGTCTGAAGGTCTTTGGTTGCATCCGCAGCCATATAGGCCAAGCGACTGTTCTCAAAAGAAAATAATCCGACGGTTTCCATTAGAATGAAATCACTTTGTATGTTCTTAAAATTTCAGTAATGCGGAACATATTGGTAATTTGACCTACTGCCAGCTTGTCTTTGAGACCATAGTTGTCCAGGCAAAGACCGCAGCTGATAACCTCCGTGCCGTTGGCTTCCAACTTTTTCAAATCTTCAACAGTCTTCTCATTTTCAGTGGACAGGCGTACACCTTCATTGACACAAATGACAATGGAAGGCACAATATCTTGTTCGGTCAGGCTGTAGACAAAGGTCTCCATTAAACTCTTCGCAAAACCGCTCTCCCCTTTTCCAAATTCATCAGCATCCAAGAGCACCGCATACTCCTCTTGAGTCAGCTCTTGTTTTTTCTCTTTGCCGCTAGCGGTTAAGGTCACACGAAATCTTTCGTCCGCCTCTTGCACCACGTCATAATCAAGACTTTCCTGTTCTGCCAACTTCTTTAAATTATGAGTTGCTTCCACGTTGTCAACAAGGACTTCCACAACGTCCCCTTCCCTTTGTTCACGAAGTGCTTTTTTAGCAAGAATCACAGGAATAGGGCATACTTTGCCTAACGCATTAATTTCCATAATTTCCTCCTAATAGACTAAAATTTGTTTTGCTTCTCGAGGTACTACCGTCCCAATCACCTCGGCCGGATACCCATAGTGATGTAGTGCATCGATAATCGGTTTCGACACTTCCCCCTCAACCGCAATTAAAAACCCGCCTGATGTCTGGGGATCAAAGAGGAGCTCTTCTTCATAGAGTTTAAGTCCTTCCAACGCCACGACATCACCGACGTAGTTGCGATTGCGTTCTGAGCCACCGGTGAAAAGACTTTTCTTAGCGGCTTCAAGAGCTCCCGGAAGGATCGGAATATCATTCATGGACAGAAGCACACTGACGCTGTCATCCACCATCTCCATCAAGTGACCTAAAAGACCGAATCCTGTGACATCAGTAAGGGCATGGACAGCATAACCCATGAGCACATCTCGCGCGTACTTATTGAGTAAAGTCATGGATCTCACCGTGGTCAAATAGTCACACTCCGAAACTTCACCCACACTCTTTGCTCCGGTGACAAGACCGGTACCGAGGGCTTTGGTTAGAATGATAACATCTCCAACTTGTAAGCCTTGATTGGTCCAAATCTTATCGGGATGCACCGTGCCCATAACACTAAGACCATACTTCATTTTTTCATCATGGATGCTGTGTCCTCCCGAAAGCGTAGCGCCCGCCTCTTTAACTTTATCTGCGCCGCCACGAAGTATCTCATGAAGCATCGCCTCATCACCGGACTCAGGATAAGCCAAAATATTTAGTGCACTCACCACTTCACCACCCATGGCATAGATATCACTTAAGGCGTTTGTAGCTGCAACAGCACCAAAGGTGTACGGATCGTCCACCATCGGAGGAAAAAAGTCCAACGATAAAATCACAGCCAAATCGTCAGTGAGTTTCACCACGGCTCCATCGTCATGTTTATCAAAGCCTACCAAATGGTCGGTCCGAAAGTTTTTGGGAAGTCCCTCTAAAATTCTGCTAAGCTTCGTTGCAGACAACTTGGCATTACACCCGCCGCAGACTTCCAAACGCGTTGATTGATTCATATATCCTCCATTCTCTACTCATTGTATCACCTTTGCCCTTACAGCGTGCTATAATTAACCTATTGGAAAGGAATCTGCAATGAATTACGAAATTGATCCTAACACTCTAGAAGAGTATTTAAACCGACCCTCAACACAATTTGTCGATGTGCGCAGTCCGTCGGAATTTTCAACCGCCACCATCCCCGGCGCCGTCAACATCCCGCTCTTTAGTGATGAGGAGCGAGAGATGATCGGTTATACCTATGTACAAAAATCGACTTCCGAGGCCAAACGCCTTGGGGTGAGCATGGTAAGCCGCCGTCTGCCTGATATCTATGCCCGCATTGAAGCGTTGATGACGATCTATGATGATGTCATCCTCTTTTGCAGTCGCGGCGGCATGCGTTCCTGCACGCTCTTCGAACTCCTTCGGGCATTAAAACTTCCGATTAAACGCCTCAAAGGCGGATACAAAGGTTATCGCCATTTTATTTTAAATCATCTGGACGCCCTTACCCTAAGTTATAACTACATTGTGCTTTGGGGAATGACCGGCACAGGCAAAACGCAACTTCTTATGCGCTTGAAGGATGAAGGATATAATGTGCTCGACTTGGAAGGGCTTGCCAACCATCGAGGCTCCCTCCTGGGGCATATCGGTCTCGGCACTCAGCCGACTCAAAAACACTTTGAAAGCCTGATTTATGACGCATTGCACAGTATGCCGGAAGGTCCCGTCTTTGTAGAAAGTGAAAGTCGTAAGATCGGCAGCGTCAGTCTTCCTCAAGGTCTTGTCACGGCCATGGCTGAAAGTCCTTATATTGAAGTCACCGATACGCTGGAACACCGTGTTGAACGACTGCTTCTTACGTATCCGAAAGATCATGATGCCATAAAAAAAGCGCTGGAACTTATGTCTCCCTACATCGGTAAAGCTCCCGTATCGCGTTTGTTCAATGCCTTAGATAACAACGACTATGCTATGATTGCCACATATCTCATTGAAAACTATTACGATCGCAATTATAAGAGAGCCCTGAAACCCTTTGAGTTTACCGTGTCGTCATCCGATGAGAATACCGCTGTAGCCGCGTTGACGGCATATGCGTCACAACTGAAAAGCGCGTTGTAACATCAACAGCGCCTCTAATACACCACCGCCAATGGCTCGTGCTTTATCAGAGATGGTAGTCAGATTTTTCTTGTTCACACGCGGGTCTACATCGCCAACCTTCATGCCGTCTTTGACGTGACTTCCATGTCGAATCATGCCGCGAACCATGCCGTCAAGCTGTGAATAAATGGGCACGCCGTCCACCGTCGCCACCACATCACCTTTCTTTACTACAGCGCCTAAATCATGAATCACATCAATGGTACCGGTATTGGAGCTGCGCAGAATGCGCTCAGTGGTAAACCCTAAAATGTCCCCCGGATTGCCGGTGTTAGCTTCCGGTGCTCCCGAAAATATCAAACGCCCTAAATTATGTCCACGATTGGTTTCAATAACTACGTGGACATCTTTGCCTGCAATAAATCCCGGACCGAGGCCGATCACAATCTTCGCCATGTCTCGACGAGTCCCCAAATTTGTCTTGGCAAGGATGCCATCCACAACAGCAAGAGGTTTGAGCGCTTGAATAGATGCGCCGCTTTCATCGGCAATAATTGGAATACGACCCGCTGCCCAGACCGACTCCGCTTCACTGAGGTTGTCAATCCGCTGAATGCTTAAATCTTCCACCTGAAAAAAGCCAGTATACATAGCTTCAGCACAAGTGACGAAACGTCGAATGCACTGCGGTGCTTCCCGCTCCAGGACCAGCACCCGATAACCGGTGCGATGTAATTTTTGAATGGAGCCCGTGGCAATATCGCCGCCGCCACGGACAATCACAATATTATTTGTCATAAGTGTCCTTTAAATACCTATATGTGTCCAAAGTATCAATGTCTAAAAGTTCGCTTTCATCGGCAATATCCACACCTTGGACGTCCTCGTCCACAGTCAGAACCATGCCGCCCTGATCCCCGGTGAGGGCTTGAAGTTTCTCTCTATACTCCGGCGGAAAAATAACCGGTGCCCCTCTGCGCTGGTTCACAACCGGATAGGTGATAAGCGTGGTTTGCTCATACGCATCAATGAGTGCTTCAACAGTATTATGAGTAAGCAGCGGCTGATCGGCAACAAAAAAAATTAATCCGTTCTCAGGCTTTGCCGCTTCCACCCCCAGACGAATCGAAGCAGCTTTGCCTTCTGTCGGATTCTCATTTAAAACAGCAAGAAAACCTCGTGCTTTTGCCTCGTCTAAAATCTCTCGATATACGCTCACCACAATCACTTCATCCAACCTCAGACCTTCCATAAGGTCCAAAGTGATCTGATAGAGCTGTTTATTTTTGAAATCCAAAAAGAGTTTGTTCTCACCCATGCGTTGGGACAAACCGGATGCCATAATAATGCTAGTCAATGCCATAGTAGTCTCCTTTCAGTAACGATCCATAAGTCTTCGTAATAGACGCATCACTCAGCGCACTTAAAATGCGTAGTGCCCGACAGCGTGCCGCCTCACACTCCACCTGATTGATAAAAAGGATCTTAGATCCCCGGCTATTTTTAAAAATACCCCGGCGGTGCTGAATAATCTCACGATAGATGTTGCAGTCCACAGAACCGTTGCCAAAAGTTGCTACAAAGCCTTCGTAATTAAATATAAAATCCGCTTCAGCCTTACGTCCATAGGGCTGAATGGGAATAACACCAATAGTCTTCGTCGTCAGCGATGAAATGACAGGCTCGCCTTCCCGCCACATTTTTAAGGGCAAGTTGCGTGATCCGTCGGCTTCAATAAGGATGTAGTCGAAGTCCTTTGCCACCCTTTGAAGTACGTCATCTGACGGTGCAAGGAGCTTTCCTGTATCTGCATCCTCTACGCCCAAGACGACCCGCACGGTGTCTGCGCCTACAAAATAATAGTCGCTCAGATCGGTAAATCTATAGTCCGCCCGTTCTGTCGAAGGTGTGAAAATTTTGGTGGTGGTAGTGATCAAGACACGCCCACAAGTTTTTAACTCCTCAGATAGCGCGAAAAGCAATGTCGTCTTCCCGCCGGAACCGGTTATGGAGACAACATCGCCTTTCTCTATGCCAAAAAGTTCAACAAGACTATTTGACTTCATGGTTAAAAACTTTCTTCGGTTTGCTGTAAGCTGTATCCTTCATCGGGAACTCGGTGCGCAGCACACCGTCCAGTGCGTAATACGCCCCTTGAACTGCGGCGGCGATTGGAATGGTAGAAATTTCTCCAATACCTTTTGCGCCATATGCCAGATCCAAAAGCTCATTACGCTTTACAAAGATGGAGTGAATGCAAGGCACTTGATTTGCTTTAAAGAGACCTAAATTTGCAAACTTTGCCTTCACCTTGGAGCGATCAAGCTTAAAGTCTTCGGTGAGCGCATAGCCAAGGCCCATCACCACGCCGCCTTCAACCTGTCCTTCAATCATGGTCGGGTTGACAATTTGACCGGAGTCATGAGCCGCATAGACATCAGTAATCAAACCGTCATCATCCAAGACAACCACATGGGTGGCAAAACCATAGGTGATGTGAGATACCGGATTCGGTTTGGTGGATGTCAGAGGATCTGTCGGATCAAAGTATTCATAGAAAAATTCCTGACCGTCCAGTGCTTCCATAGTCTGGTCTTGCAACGCATCTTTTAACAGTTCACACGCCTTGCGTACGGCTTCGCCGCTGATAAGTGTTTGACGTGATCCGGAAGACGTCCCGGAGTCCGGCGATGTTTCCGTATTCGGCATCTCCACAATGACATGGTGTTGATCGAGTCCCAACGTTTCGCCGGCAATTTGAGACAGGACAGTGCGCACACCTTGTCCCATGCCCGATGCGGCACAGAAAATGTGAATGCTGTCTCCATCGACAACCACACGTGCACGACCTTTATCCGGAAGTCCAACCCCGACACCGACATTTTTCATCGCACAGGCAATCCCTACATGTCCCTTGTTTTGTTCGTAGACATCTTTGATCGCATCAAGTGTTTCGATGAGTGCGGTGGAACTGTCCGCAATTTGTCCGTTAGGCAAGACTTCGCCTGGACGAATGGCATTCTTATAGCGAATTTCCCAAGGTGAAATCCCCACTTTTTCAGCCAAGAGATTGATGTTAGACTCTATGGCGAAGTTGGATTGACACACCCCAAATCCACGAAATGCCCCTGCAGGCGGATTGTTGGTGTAATAACCAAAACCACGTATGTCAGTGTTTTCATAGTGGTATGGTCCCACAGAGTGTGTACATGCACGTTCCAAAACCGGTCCGCAAAGGGATGCATAGGCACCGGTATCAAAATTGATTTCACATTCCATAGCAAGAAAGTTGCCTTCTTCATCACAGCCCAGCTTGAATCTGCCTTCCATAGCATGGCGCTTCGGATGGAATTTCAACGATTCATCTCTGGTGAGTTTGATCTTGACAGGCACTTGGAACTTATAGGCGGCCAATGCAGCTAAATGCTGTACGGATACGTCCTCTTTGCCGCCAAAGCCGCCGCCGACTAATTTATTTTCCACCACGACGCGTTCAGGATGCTCTTGCCATCCGAACATGATCAGCGTTTCTTTCTGTGTATCATACACACTCTGATCCGAGGTGTAGATTTTTACGCCCTCTTTGTACGGATGGGCGAGTGCGCACTCCGGTTCCAAAAAGGCGTGTTCGGTAAATGGGGTCTTGTAGTGATTCTCCACCACATATTTACACTTCTTAAAGGCTTCCTCTGCATTGCCCCGACTGACATGACGCTGTTGACATAAATTACCGTTCGGATGAACTTTCGGCGCATCAGGTTGGCGTGCCTCTTCAATTGAAGAAACCGTCTCCAACTCTTCATAGTCAATCTCGACCAGTTTCTTTGCCGCTTCGAGAATCTCAGGTGTCTTGGCGACGACAAGACAGATGGCATCCCCTTCGGAGCGAGTTATTTGTCCCTCTTCAATAAACACGTCCCAATCCTGTTGAATGTGTCCTACCTTATTGTTCGGTACATCCTTCGCCGTCAATACACCCACGACACCGTCCAGCGCTGCCGCTTTGGATATATCCAGGGAAAGAATACGTGCCCGCGGATACTTCGAGCGAATGGCCGAGCCATAGGTCAAGCCTTCCATGTCCATATCATCACAGAACTCCCCTTGCCCCAGAACTTTGTCATCAGAATCCAGACGCAACAATCTTGAACCGACACGATTGTTATCATCAGTGTTCTCCAACTGACATTTCCCATTCAAAATGTCCGCAGCCATTTTAATACCTTTTATAATCTTCACATAGCCGGTACAACGGCAAATATTGCTCTTAATGCCTTCTTTAATTTCCTCTTCGCTTGGATCGGGATTGGCGCGTAAAACAGCTGCACCTGACATCACCATCCCCGGCGTACAGAACCCGCATTGTACGGCCCCGGCTTCTCCGAAGGCATAAACAAAAGCATCTTTTTCTCTTTGAGACAAGCCGTCCACGGTTAAGACTTCACTTGCAACTTTAGACAGCTTCACGGTACAGGAAGCTTTGCGTTGGTCCCCCACAAGGACAGTACACGTTCCACAAGCACCCTGACTGCAACCGTCTTTGACTGAGGTGATTTTTAAATCGTCTCTTAAAAATCGGAGTAAGGTCTTATCCGTGTAGGTAACATAGTCTTTGCCGTTAACACGCAGTTCAATAGGCTCGACGCCCTCTCGTTTTGGCCCAATTAACATTCTATCCATAAGCTTCAAAATCTCCTCTTTATAAATTGTCCCATACCGGCCTTGCCGTAGAAGTCGTGGCCGTCTTTAACAATAACACCGTGCGACACAACAGTGGTAACACGATACTGGGTCGTAAATCCTTCATAGCAGGTATAATCCACTCGAGAATGACGGTTATCCCGGGCAATCGTGTAAGGTGATACATCCACCAAAATCACATCTCCATCTGCACCCTCTTCTAAGCGTCCTTTCTGTGACATGCCAAAAATATCACTCGGATTGGTAGCAAGCACATCGACAAGCCGCTCCAGTGCGATGCCGCGTTTTAGTCCCTCAGTTAAGATGAGCTCTATGCGCTCCTCCACACCGGGCGCCCCACCCGGACACGTAAGAAAGTTATCTTTGTGTGGCAGTTTATCTCGTTCATAAAAGAATGGACAATGATCCGTGGCAATGACATCCACATCGCCATTTCGAACGCCGTCCCATAAGGCCCCTTGATCAGTAATTGTGCGAAGGGGCGGTGCCATAATATACTTGACACCTTCTTCATTGCCGCCGCTTGTGTACTTCGATTCATCCAGAAGCAAGTACTGTGTACACGTCTCGCAATAGAGATTTTTAACGCCTCTGCGACGGGCGGCTTTGATCTCCTCTAAACCTTCTTTGGTCGAGGTGTGAACAATATAGAGCTTCGGAAAGCCTGCGATGTCACTGAGATAAATGAGTCGATTGATAGCCTCCGCTTCGGTGACGTTAGGTCTGGTCTTCGCATGATAAATAGGATCCAAATGACCCGCCGTTTCAGCTTCGGCACGCAGCGCTCGGATAGCACCGTCATTTTCGCAGTGAACACAAACCACTGTGCCGGTTTCCTTCGCCTTTTTCAACACTCGAAGTATCGCATCATCTTCAAGCATGCCACCATAGGTGGTGTAAAGTTTTATCGACACAATCCCACTTTCAAACAGAGTGTCCAACTCCACCAAATGGGAGGGACTTGCTTCCTGCATAGCGCCGTGAAACGAATAATCGATGACCGCTTTGTCATGAGCAAGATCATGATAGTGGTCAATCATCTCCTGCAAACTGCTGCCGCGTTCTAAAAATCCAATGTGGTCTACAATCGTCGTAGTACCGCCGTTGGCCGCCGCCACAGTCCCGGTATAGAAATCATCAACTGCCACATACGCACCTAAGTCTAGGGACATATGCGTGTGAACATCCACTCCGCCCGGCAAAATCATCTGGCCTTTGGCATCCAAAACCTGAGCGTTACCTTGTGGTATCACATCAGCTATATGTGTAATTTTTCCGTCTTCAATGAGAAGATCTTTAGGGCAAAGCTCTGAATTGACCAACACCTTGCCGTTTTTTATCAGTAGTGCCATAGTGTTTCACCATTTAATATCTTGATTATGTAAAAGGCAGGCTAACGGCCTGCCTTTAATTTCAAATTATTTATTGTCCATTGCGCGTCGTTCAGCTTCTTCCTCTGCGATAGTTTTCTTTGGAAGGATCAAGTTAAGCACGAACACAACCAAGGTTGCCAGGACAACCGGAGATGATGTGAATACCATTCTGAACCATTCCGGGAACTGTGCAAGTGCTTCCGGTTTAAGCTGTACGATACCCATACCAAGTGCGATACCAAGACCTGTGATCGTAACATTACGACTGCTCATTTCATCAGAAGTAATAAGTTGCATGCCGCTCATGGTGATCTGTGCAAACACAGTAACCGTTGCGCCGCCGATAACAGCTTGCGGTACTGAAAGCATTAACGCACCAAACTTAGGAATAAAAGCTGCGATTAAGATCAGGCCTGCAGTGATCCCTAATGTGTAACGAGAGACGACTTTTGTCAGACTGACAATCCCAACATTTTGGCTGTAAGTTGCTGTTGGAAGACCCCCGATAACAGAACCAATGATGGAAGAAATACCGTTAGCTTTAATACCGCCTTCAAGTTCGTCACCGGTTGGAGTCCGTTTCAATCCGCCGGCAGTGGTGGAAGAAAGGTCACCTACCGCTTGAATAGAGTTAACTACAAACATAACGGACATGGTGATGACAGCATCGATTGGGAATTCCAACTTCCAAGGCATGATTTTTGGAATGGTAAACATGGCAGCTTCACTGATTCCTGAAAAATCAACGATCCCAAAAGCGACAGATGCAATATAACCTGCCACAATCCCTACCAAGATGGCTGCTAATTTAATAATGCCTTTGAAATACATATTACAGATAAGTACTACGGCCAAGGTTAAAAAGGCTACAATCCAATAAACCATATCGCCTTGTTTCGGGTTGCCGTTACCACCTGCCATGTAATTTAATGCTACAGAATAGAGGGATAACCCGATGGTAAGTACTACAGTACCGCTGACGATTGGTGGGAAATATTTATAGAGCCGTTTGATGTTCATCCCTACTAAGAACGCCACAATACCGCCGACAAGCTCAGCACCAAATACAGCTCCCAGGCCATACTTAACACCAATGCTGGTAAGTACCGGAATATATGCGAAAGATACACCCATGATGACAGGGAGTTTCGCACCGACTTTTAACACAGGATATAATTGCAAGAATGTTGCAATAGCTGCAATGAACATACCGGCTTGAATGAGATAAACCGCTTCATCCGGTGCCAGTGCATACGGTGTATTGGCAAGTTGTCCTGTCAATACGATAGCAGGTAATGTGTTACCGACAATCATCGCGAGTAAATGTTGAAATGCAATTGGTAATGCTTTGCCAAGTTCCGGCTTGCCGTCCAAGTCAAATAGTGAACGACTTTGGATTTTATTCTTATTTAAATCCATAAACTTTTCTCCTTAAATTTTATTTCGTCTCCATACACATTGAGACAAGGTTTTAAAACCTTACATACACTTCCAAATAGCTTTGACACGCTCAGAGGACTTTGCGTGAACTTCGGCTTGATCGACTTTCGTTATAATTTTATCTTTCATAACGACGTCGCCATTGATGATGGAATCATTGACCAGTCGACCGGTGAAGCCAAACAAACTATGTCCGCCCCAGTTATTGGCTGTAACCGGTGTGAACGGATTATAGTCTAAAGTGATAATGTCAGCATAAGCGCCCTTTTCTATGACACCTAAAGGACGATTGAAATAGCGGCTTACAATCTTAGGATTGTTCTTAAATTGCAGTTGCAGCGTCTCGCCAAAACCTTTGGTCGGATCACACGCATTGTGCGCCAAAAGGATATTGGCCACTTTCATAGACTCAAACATATCGTTGGTATATGCATCGGTACCCAATCCAACGGTAATGCCCTTCTCAAGCATTCTTAAAATAGGCGGACAACCGACAGCATTGTTCATGTTTGATTCCGGATTAAAAATGACCGGTGTATTGTGGTGTTTTAAGATGTCCATTTCCCGTTCATTGACATGGACGCCGTGTACTGCCAACGTGTTTTCGGTAATCATGCCGAAATCTTCAAAGCGTTCTACCACACGTTTACCATGGGTTTTGATGGTATCCCATTCATCTTCAATACCCTCCGCTACATGCACATGGTACCCGTCGTAGACGCCCGCCATGGCTTCTGCAGATTTGTTCAATGTGTCATCAGACAGTGTGAATGACGCGTGAAGACCGAAGAGACCTTTGAGCATATCGCCATGGTCGTCCTTTTGGCACGCTTTTATAAAGTCCACATTCTCCTTGATTTCCTTGTCTCGGATGTCCATGCCGTCACGGTCGGAAACTTCGTAGCACAATGAGGCTCGCATCCCTGTTTCCTTCGCTGCATCACCCAAGGCAAATAGAGACCCTTCTACAGAATTTGGACCGGAATGGTGATCAATGAGTGTCGTGACCCCCAGTTGAATCGATTCCATAAAGGTGGTGAGACCGTTCAGTTTTACATCCTCCAAAGTGAGTAGTCGGTCCAAGCGCCACCATTGATTTTCAAGGACATGGTAAAAATTGTCAGTCGGTTCAGATACGCCCATTCCCCGTGCATAGGTGGAATAGATGTGAGAGTGAGCACAGATCATACCCGGCATCACGACGCGTCCTTTTGCATCAAAAAGCTCATCATCGGAATACTTTGCCTTAAGCTCTGCGGTGGTACCTACCTCTTCAATGACATTGCCCTTGATATATACAGCACCATCATCGTAAAGCGTATTATCCTTATCGTTAGTAATAAGTCGTGCGTTGACTATAAGCATTGGTCACTCCTTTGTGAGAGGGGACATAGCCCCTCATATTAAAATACCTTATACGTTGGACTTACATAATGTGGATAATCTTCTTCAATGGCTGTAATAAAGCGTACAAGATTATCGCTCAACCGACCTTCATTCAGCTTGGTTTCCACGACATTGCCGTTTTCCATGCGCACTCGGTAAGTATCCTCGGAAATTTTGATAAAGCCGACGTTGGTTGAGTCTTCAAAGTCTTCATCTGTCCAGAATATGGTGAGCTTATCTTTATAAGGCTCGCCGGCATGCGGACAGAATACGCCACAGTTACCACACTCATTACACATACCGTCAATGTGAATGATTTGGTGTAGGTTGTCATAACCTTGAACCGCAATGGCAACGTTAGCACGATTTGGACATACTTCAGTACAAATCTCACAGATCTGATCACATTTTAAACACCGTGATCCCTCTTTGTGGCCTTCCAGCTTTTCTACAATGATGCCACGTTTTGCGTAGATGTCATCCACATCGGCTTCGAAAGTAAAACGCTCAAAGTCATTATCCAGGTTTTCTTTGGCTAAAATATCTAAGGCCACCCTTTTGGCATCACCCATAGCCTTAACAATCGTGGACGGACCGGCTTTGCAGTCTCCGATGAAGTAGACATTTTCCAAATTAGATTCCATAGTTGGAAGCAGTTTCAATCGACCACGCTCGTCCATATTCACGCCGTTCTCAGCAAAAGCTGTCGTATCCACCCGAGCTCCGGTCGCCCCAATGACGGTGTCGAACTCAAGCTCTAGCATCTCTCCGGTACCCTTCACAGAACGGCGACCGGATGCGTCAAAATCGCTTAACATCATTTTTTCACAACTTAAAATCTTGCCGTCATACTTATACGGCGCCGTTAACTCAAGAATTTCATGGCCTTCCGCTTTGACGTCGTTCACTTCTTCTTGAGTGGCCGGCATGTAGCTTTCAGTTCGACGATAAACCAAAGTGACTTTTTCTACGCCCGGTTGTCGTGCAGCAAGACGTGTGCAGTCCATTGCCACATCACCGGCACCGACGACCGCGACTGTTTTTCCCAGATCTAAGCCGTCTTCCATTCTAATGTGCCACAGAAAATCTAACGCGTCAACAATTTTCTCCTGTCCCTCTTTAACCGGAGAAAGTCCAGGTGCCCATGCACCGGTGGCCACAATCACATAATCGAAATCCTTCTTAAGATCGTCATACTTTTCTGTGACTTCCCGGTTGAATACAAACTTGACGCCTTGATTCACGGCAATCAGATAGTCTTTTTGAATATCCTCATCCGGGATTCTGAATTCTGGAATGATATGGCTCACAATACCATATGGTTTAGCCAGTTTTTCATAGACGGTGACATCGACCCCGTTGCGTCTCAAATAGGACGCTGCAGCAATCCCACCGGGACCTGCGCCGATGACTAACACTTTTTTGTCCGAAACCAAATCTGAAGGTTTGATGGCACTGACAAATTTTTCTTGAGCATGCTTTGCTGCAACTAGCTTCATATCCCTAATTTGCAGCGTCTTTTCATAATCCACACGAGTACAATGCTCTTGGCAATGGTGTGCGCAAATCATTCCGAGAATGGTCGGCGCGGTGTTGTCATTGCCGATGACTTTCATCGCTTCATCATAGCGTTCTTCGCTCACCAGTTTAAGGTATTCTGGAATTTGCTGTTCAATAGGACACCCGCCGTCTTTACATGGCGCTTTATAGCAATCGGTAAGCGGTAATGCTGAATCGGTCTTACGGGAAGCAACCTTTTCTCTGTAAAGCTTATTGTTTTTCCACTCGCCAATGACACGATCGCGGAGTGCGAGGATTTTTTCTACATCCACACCACGGTACGGCCTGTCGAGAAGATCTTCAGTAAGCTCTGCCAGTTGATTGAAACGAGCGTATCCACCCGGTTTGAGAATGGTAGTTGCCACAGTGATTGGTTGTCCGAGAGCTTCAAAAATATCTCGAATGTTAGTGGCATCTGCGCCTCCGGAGTATGACATTGGCAACTTGCCCTCAAACTTTTCTGACAGCATAGCTGCCATAGAAAGGGACAGCGGCAGCAATGAGCGTCCGGACATATACATTTCTTCTGAAGGCAATTCGTTGCGTTTGACATCAACCGGGAACGTATTGGTGAGTTTAACGCCAAAAGCCAGACCGTTCTTCTTAGCCAGAGCTAAGAGTCGCTCTATCATCACGACAGCGTCGGCATATTGCAAATCGTTGTTGAAGTGATGATCCGTAAAAGAAATGTAATCAAATCCCATGGAATCCAAAGTCTTTCTCGCATAGTCATAACCCAGCATGGTTGGGTTGCACTTGATGAACGTACTGATTTTCTTTTCATCGAGGAGATACGTTGCTATGGATTCAATTTCAGCTGCAGGACAGCCGTGAAGGGTGGATAGTGTAATAGAGTTGCAAACGGTTGTCGGAATAGCATCCAGATCTGCTTGAGTAAAGTGCTCAAATTGATCTAAATGATCGCGCAAGTAAGCTTTGCACTCCTTATAAATATCAGTATTTTCCGCATTTCTGAGAGATTCAATGTAAGTATCAATTTTCTTGGATTGGATACCTTCCAGGTCATAACCGACAGACATATTATAGGCAAAGTCTTTTTTGTCGGCCAATCCAAGTTCTTTCGCCAATACCTGAATGGCAAAGAAACCTTTAGTGTATTCAATAAAAGCTTGTTCTACCGTAAGTTCTGTGGACCACTCACAGTTGTAACATTCATCTTCAGCAGCGATACACGGCCGTGCAATAGCTTTTTGAATATCTTCCCCGTCGAGAACTTGCACCGTTTTTATTTCCATAAACCGTGCCCCCGCAAGATACGATGCCACTAAGTTTTGTGCAAGTTGTGATTGAGGTCCGGCTGCCGGTCCCACGGCAGAGGCAATGGTGTCGCCAAAAATAGTCGTCAACATTTTACCGGACTTATTTTTGTAGAAATTTTCTTTGCGTACGCCAAAAATTTTTCCTTCGTTTTTATATTCATTCAGTGACCATTCAATCAGTTTATCAAATGGAATGGATCGCATAAATTCGCTCATATTACCCCCTATAAGCTTTGTTAGCTCGCGCTCACGATGCCTGTCGTCCAAGTACGCCCTAAAGCTTCCAAACACGTCTTGACTCAACGTCTGTAATTATAATAAAGGATGCAGCACCCCAAAGCAGCCGTACCTACTGCATACAATGCCAGAAGGTTGAGATGTCGCTTCCCCTAATATGACAACCAAGGCACTTATCACCGTTATCAGTTAGAGTTTTAAGTCGCTTTTGCACTTCGCCCGAGTGCATAAGCGACCAACGCCGTCAGACCGAAGCGAGGTGCGAAGAGATTTAAAGTGACAATCGGATCACCAAGGCTAAAACCCATGTTGTGCCACGTGATACCGACAGACTTTCTATGTTGTCTCACTGCCTATACGGCGATATTACTCAATCCAGGTTCCCGTTAGGCCTTGAATAGCTTCGTCAGCTTTTTCAAGAGACGTGATGAGAGCTTTTCTGCCCGGTTTGGATTCAACAAACTTCATAGCAGCTTCCACTTTCGGCAACATGGAACCCGGTGCGAATTGACCGTCAGCAATATGTGTCTTGCATTCTTCAATAGACATGACACCGATGTCTTGCTGGTTGTCTTTACCGAAGTTAATGGCCACTTTTTCCACGGCAGTGAGAATGAGAAGTACATCAGCATCTACAAGTTCTGCTAATTTTTCTGTAGTGAAGTCCTTATCGATTACCGCAGGCACACCGACATAACCGTCTTCGTCTCGAACCACAGGAATCCCGCCGCCACCGCCGGCGATAACGACATTGCCTGCATCATAGAGTAAGGTGATGGCTTCTTTCTCTACAATATCTACAGGCTTTGGTGATGCGATGACGCGACGATAACCGCGCCCGGCATCTTCGACAAAGGTGTAGCCTGTTTTACGTTCAATGTCTTTGGCCTCGTCTTCAGAGTAGAATGAACCTATCGGCTTGGTCGGTTGTGAGAACGCAGGATCGTCTCTGTCCACCACGACTTGAGATACCAAGGTGACAATCGGAGTGGTGTTGCCTGCTGCATCAAAGGCATTGCGCAGGGCGTTTTGCAAGTGATAACCGATATAACCCTGACTCATAGCTCCGCATTCAGGAAATGGCATCTCAGGCACTTTGCTGTCATATTTATGGCCGGTTTCCATCGCCAGATTGATCATGCCGACTTGCGGTCCGTTGCCGTGGCTCACAATGATTTTATTGCCCTGTTCAACTAGGTTCAATAGGCTTTTTGCAGTGTGCTTCACTGCCGCTTTTTGTTCTTCCGGTGTATTTCCCAGTGCATTGCCGCCAAGGGCAATCACAATTTTTCTCTCCATTGGTCTTACCTCATCTTTATAGATTTAATTCAAGATTCAGTTTATGTCACGCTTACATGACATAAACTTCAATATTTTATATCACTTCTATCAATTGATTTTAGTGTCTAACTCATTCTTAAGACGCTTTGGTAACGCTATCACAAAGCTGAAATAAAAATTGAGTTATGTAAACAAGCAGGCCCTAAGCTATACGAGGATAGCTTAGGTCTTACTTGCACCAAGGACCTTTTACGTCAGTCCCCAATATATTGGTCAGTCATTAACCATAAAGCTTATTTAATATATTCTAGCGGCAGTACAGCGTAAGTTGCAGCACAAGTTACCAAGTCTTGTTTGAAAGTCACTTCGTTTGGAGCGTGCGCTTGATCTTCGGCTCCCGGGCCAAATCCAATGACAGGAATGCCATGACGACCCATAATAGCTACGCCGTTGGTAGAGAACGTCCATTTATCAGTTAAAGGCAATTGAGCACGTTTTGCCTGTTCTTTTTCTACCGGCGGTGCGATACGTTGATCCCCATAAAGGCCTTTATAGGCTCGTTCAAGGGCTTGCGTCACCTTGTGATCTTGTGGAATAACCCAAGTTGGGAAGTAACATTCCTGTTCATAGCTAAGACCGGTCCAAGATGGACGAGAATAGTGATACATCGTCACTTTAGCGTTGTGTTTTTTAGCTGCAGGAAGATCTTCAATTTCTTTAATGCAAGATTCCCACGTTTCACCCGCTGTCATACGACGGTCCAAAGATACTGCACAGGAGTCTGCAACCGCACAGCGAGACGGTGAAGTAAAGAAGATTTCCGATGTGGTCACAGTACCTCGACCGAGGAAGTTGGCTTCTTTGTATTCAGGATTATATTTTTCATCGAGCATTTTAACCAACCCTTTGATTTCAACCGAGTCATCAGCAGGGTTTTCATTGAGTTGTTCGATTTCTTTCAAAATTTCAGCCATCTTGTAGATTGCGTTGTCCCCACGTTCCGGTGCGGAACCATGGCAAGATACACCTTCCACTTCAACACGAATTTCCATACGGCCTCTTTGTCCGCGGTAAATTCCGCCGTCAGTCGGTTCGGTAGATACGACAAATTCCGGCTTAATATTTTGCTGCTCAATCATATACAACCAGCAGTTACCGTCACAATCTTCTTCTTGAACGGTACCGGTGACCAACACCCTGAACTTGTCATTTAAGAGACCAAGATCTTTCATAATCTTCGCACCGTAAACGGCCGATACAATACCGCCAAGTTGGTCCGAACCGCCACGGCCGCCAATAAGCGCGTCATCTTCAAACCCTTGGTAAGGATCAAAGTCCCAATTTTCAATATTCCCGATACCTACCGTATCGATATGTGCATCGTACGCAATTTGAGTCGCACCGGTTCCCATTTCCCCGAGGACGTTACCTTGAGGATCGATCCAAGCCTTGTCAAAGCCGAGTTTTTCCATCTCTTCTTTGATGCGATTTGATTTATCCCCCTCTTCACAGGACTCGCCTTTTTTTAAGATAAGATCTCTTAAAAAAGCGGTCATGTCGGCTTGATAGCTTTGTGCTTTTTCTTTTATGGCTTCGTAATTAATTTCTGACATTTTATCCGTCCTTTGCTCTACTTATTTATTTTTTTGGCGTTCTTTGGCATCTGCTACCAACTGTTTTAAAGTTTCAACAGGATTTTCAACCTTTTGAAGCAGAATCATCGCTGCGATAATATATGGTTTGAAGCTTGCTTCTTTGTATAGAGGCACTCTATAACGATCGAATACTGTAGCATCAACTTCACCGGTTTCACAAGACACGCCGGTAATGTCGGCAGGCAGGCAGTGCATATAAAGTGCTTTACCGTCTTTTGTCAACTTCATCATATCTTCTGTTGCAGCCCAATCCATATGTTGTTTGTTTTGTTCGAGAAGTTCTTTTTCGAGACGGTCAATGCCAGCTTGGTCGCCATTGCCGTAGAGTTCGGTTCTTTCTTCCATGGCTGCAAATGGTGCCCAGCTCTTAGGATATACAATGTCAGCATCTTTGAATGCTTCTTCCATGGAGTTGGTCTTTGTAAAGCTTCCGCCATAAGTCTTAGCATTGTCTTCTGCAATCTTTTCAATTTCAGGCATGATTTCATAGCCTTCAGGATGTGCCAGGACAACATCCATGCCGAAACGCGTGAAGAGTGCAGAGATACCTTGCGGTACGGAAAGCGGCTTGCCATAGGATGGCGAATAGGCCCAAGTCATAGCAACTTTTTTGCCTTTGAGGTTTTCTACGCCGCCAAATTCATGGATCACATGCAGCAAGTCGGCCATAGCTTGAGTTGGGTGATCTTCGTCACATTGCAGGTTGACAAGGGTAGGTCGTTGTTCAAGAACGCCGTCATCATAGCCTTCTTGTACATAAGAAGAGAAATCTTTCATGTACTTGTAGCCTTTGCCGATGTACATATCATCGCGAATGCCCACAACATCTGCCATAAAAGAAATCATATTGGCAGTTTCTTTTACTGTTTCACCGTGAGCTTGTTGCGATTTACCTTCATCCAAGTCTTGGACTTCAAGACCGAGCAAGTTACATGCGGAAGCAAAAGAAAAACGAGTGCGGGTGGAATTGTCACGGAAGAGAGAAATTCCCAGGCCGGAATCGAAAATTTTAGGCGAAATATTTTCTTCGCGCATAGCTCTCAGCGCATCCGCTACAGTGAAGATAGCTTGTAATTCTTCTTGTGATTTGTCCCAAGTGTGAAGAAAATCATCTTGGAATAAGTTTTTATAATCCAGTTTTTCAAGTTCGTTGATAATGTTGGTGATTTTTTCGCTCATAAATAGCCCTCCTAAAATTTATCGAATAATGGTGTAATTATAGTTGTCATCGTTAGTGTAATAGCCGTCCCATACAACTTTACGGTAATGTTCAAAATCAGTATCGCCTTCCGTGCTGAACAAAAGAATAACCGAGTTCTCATCCAATTGAAGTTGTTCTTTAATTGACTTAAGATCATCCCGTTGCAGTATCTCAGTGACAACCCCTGTGGTTGCTGCGCCGGATTCGCCGGAGATAATCCGTTGGTCGTCTTTCAACGGATTGCCGAGAACGCGCATACCGCGTGCCGCAGCCTTATCAGGTACAGAGAGAAACGCGTCGGCATAAGAGCTTAATATCGGCCAGCCTACAGTGACCGGTTCTCCACAGGCAAGCCCCGCCATAATGGTATTCATCTCGCCGGTAACGTTGTGAATTTTGCCGTCGTCAGCTTCGGCTGTGATGAAATTGCAATTCGCTTTTTCCGGTTCTACAACGGCAATAAGCGGCTTTTTGTCACCGGTGAGCACAGAGCTGAAAAACCCGGTTACGCCGGTTGCAAAGGAGCCTACGCCCGCTTGAACAAAGATGTGAGTGATGTGCTGTCCCTTTTCAAGAAGTTGATCATAAGCTTCTTTAGCTAATGTGGCATATCCCTGTATAATCCAAGTCGGAATTTTTTCATAGCCTTCCCACGCCGTGTCTTGCACCATGACCCAGCCCTTTTCTTCGGCATATTGGTTGGCAAGGCGCACACAATCGTCATAGTTCAGACCGTCCATAATATCACACTGAGCACCCAACGCACGAATGTTGTCTCTGCGTTCCAATGCGGAGCCGTTCGGCATGATAACCACACACTTTTGATTGAGAGCTTTCGCCGCCCACGCAACACCCCGTCCATGGTTGCCGTCTGTTGCTGTAACAAAAGTAATGTCGCCCAATTGGTCCTTCACGTCTTGAGACGTCAATTTTTCAAAAGGTAAGTCTTCAATGTCCATACCCAGTTTCTCGGCAATGTACTTGCCGATAGCAAACGAACCGCCCAGCACCTTAAAGGCGTTGAGTCCAAAACGATAGGATTCATCTTTGACAAAAATATCCTTGACGCCCAAAAGTGCTGCCAAATTTTTGAGTTCTACAAGCGGTGTCGGCTCATATTGAGGAAAGCTTGCATGAAACTTTTGTGCCGAGGCCGTAATGTCGCTGTTGATAAAATCAAGAGGTGCTTTGTCTTTCTTGCTTACATCGTTTAATACAATTCGATATTGTTCAGCCATGTCAATTCCTTTCTTATTACTGCTGCTTCACCGCAAGTTGATTATGTAAAAAGATCGCTCAACTCGCTTAAGCTACATCCAGCATAACGAGTTTATTGACCGCAATTAAAAAAATTATCAATATGATAGATAATATCATATTGATAATTTTTCGAAAGCATTGATTTACTCATGTTTTAAATTGTTTTCTCAAATTGATAATACTAAATTTCCTTTTATATGGTAATTTGCCAATTACTCAGTCAAATTATAGGCCTTAAGTTTTCGGTAGAGCGTCGCTATCCCGATCCCTAATGCCTCGGCAGCTTTCGCCTTTCCCGCCGTGGTATGACCATAAAAGTCCAACGCTTTTTTTATCTCTAGGGTTTCCAAGGCTTCAATCGTTTGAATTGCGTCCTGCTGTTCATGAAAGACATTGAGATGCTGCATATTTTCCGGCAGATCTCTCTTGTGAATAATGCCGTCTTCCATCATATTGACCATGTATTCCACCACATTCTCAAGTTCACGAATATTCCCCGGCCATCTGTAGCCTCGAATGATAATCTGCACTTCTTTGTCCATCCGACGAAAAACTTTGCCGAAAAGTTCAGTATACTTACCGATATAGAATGCCACTAAGTCGTCAATATCTTGAGGGCGTTCACGAAGCGGTTTGATCTCCAGTGGAATGACGCTAATGCGGTAGTAAAGATCATCTCGAAATTTATTTTGTTTGATAAGCTCTTTGAGGTCCTGATTGGTGGCTGTGATGAGACGCACATCCAAAGGGATGATCTGATTGGATCCGATTCGCTGAATCTGGTGTTCCTCAATGACACGCAGGAGCTTTGACTGTAAATACAGTGGCATATTGCCAATCTCATCCAAAAAAAGTACGCCCTTGTTGGCAAGTTCGAACTTGCCAACACGTCCTTCCGAATCACTCCCTTCCGATGCCCCCTTGACGTAACCGAAGAGATCGTACTCCAAGATGTTTTCTGGTACCGACGCACAGTTGACAGCGACAAAGCGCTCATCCTTGCGATTGGAACTTTGCCAAATAGCCGAAGCAACCAGCTCTTTACCGGTTCCCGACTCGCCTGTCACGAGAACCGCCGAAGTGGACTTTGAAACTTTTAAGATGTCACGTTTCAGGTTTTGTATAGCTTCGCTGCTGCCCAAAATGCTGTCCATATTGGCTGAAGTGACTTGGTTGGTGATACTATAGATACTGGACTTCAACTTCCCCATATCTCTGAAAAGAATGATTTTAAAATATTGCATCTGGTCGTCAAAGGTAATGATTTTGCCGATGACGGTCGAGACTCGCTCACCAATTTTAATAATAAATTCATCCGCCCCACTTAAACTGTCTCCCGTTTTATTGATGGTGATCTTGTCTTTGTCAATAATCTTTTTTATGCCCAGTTGTTGCTTGGCTGATTGGTTAATAATTTGAATTTCACTTTTATCATCGATGACAATAGCACCCTCCTCCATACTTCGCACCAGGACTTCAAACATATTGAGCATGGAGGACTTGTCCTGATAGTCTAAAATGGTGGTGTATTCGGCCGCAATAAAATCCGCCGTTTGTTTAACGATGGTTGCGAAGAGATCCAAATCTGCAGATAACAGGGGCGCCAACTCATCTTGTATCGTACTGCCTAAAATCCCTTCCACTTTACCCGCAATGATGATCGGTGATGCGATCAACGCTGTAAAGTTGCTGTGTTGAAAGACCGGACACCGCGTCACTAACGGATCATGTCTCGCATCATAGACCACGATTTGTTTTTTTGTTTCCATGGCTTTTTGATAACTGAGGGGTATTAACTCAAAAGTCTTGCCAATATCATCTTGAAATGCACCCTGTCCGCAAATCCGTCGGATACTTCTGTCGATAAGCTCCACATCGCCGCCGCCAATGTCAGCGAGCATTTTCACGTACTTGTCCGCTTCATGTTTTATGAGATTTAAGTCCTGCATACACAACCTCCATAGCTCTATTTTACCGACAATTTACGCACCCGTCACCTAATTTCTGCAATTAAAAAGCTACCTTAACGGTAGCTTCATTAACAGCGGTTTAGTCGTCGCCTTCCACTTCATCATTGTCATCATCAAAAAAGATGTCATCGTAGATGTCATAATCATCATCCAGATAATCATCATCGTCGTCATCATATACATAGTCTTCCAACTCAGACAAATCATCATCTAGAAGATCTAAATATTCATCCACTTCTTCTTGCTGAGCTGCAATTTCATCCACAAGCTCACCAAGAACATCGATTAATTCGACAAGGATTTTGCCTTCTTTGGATGCAGTATCAATCTCTGCACCTTCTGCCAAGCCTTCAAGATATGCAATACGTGCCATTAAGTTTTCCATAGTACCTCCTTAGATTAAACTCTGGACATATACTCGCCGGTTCTGGTATCGATACGGATCACATCGCCCATGTTGACAAAGAGGGGCACATTCAGTGTGAATCCTGTTTCAACAGTTGCCGGTTTATTGCCGCCGGAAGACGTATCGCCTTTGACACCAGGTTCCGTTTCAGTCACTTCCAACTCAACAAAGTTTGCAGGTGAAACTCTAAACGGTTTGCCGTCATAGAAGTTGATGGTTGCTATGTCATTTTCTCTCATAAAGTTTAATGCTTCGTCCACTATATCTTTACCCATTGGAATTTGTTCATAGGTCTCATTGTCCATAAAATAATAAAGTTCGCCATCATTGTAAAGATATTGCATTTCTTTAGTAAGAATGGTAGCATTTTCAAATTTTTCAGATGGGTTAAACGTGGTTTCTTTTGCGCCGCCGGTAAGTACAGATTTAATTTTCGCGCGCACAAAGGCTGCTCCTTTGCCCGGTTTTACGTGTTGGAATTCAACGACTTGATACACATCGCCATCCATAACAAACGTAACACCCTTTCTAAAATCCCCTGCTGATATCATATTTACCTCCTAAAATTTCTCTCTGTGTCTCATTATAGCATAATGCGAAAAGCCGATACATCTTTTTTTACAAGCTCCACGGACTGGTGCGGCGAAGCGTTGGTCGGTAATAATCAACCAAATGACCTTTGACGCTTTGTATCTCATAGAAACTGTAGGTGACATCCAAGTTATTCTCTCCATAGCCTTTCGGATTCAAAACGATGCCCGAGATCTGAAGCATCCCGCCACAACTGACCACATCGCCGTTCATATAGAGCAGACCGTGGAGACGACTATTCCCTTCTATGCTCAGATTAGCCACATCCAAAACTCCATAGATGTCGCCGTCTAGTATCGTTAAACTGCCTGCTCGTTGTTCAAAATATGGATAGCTGTTATGCATTTGCTCCACAGGCTCCAACATCCCCTCGGCATTCTTGCGCAAGATCGTGATGTAATACCCTTCTCCCCGCATATACAAATCTTCATCCGGCAATAGATAGCTTTTAGTCTCACGTTTAAATGGATGGTCCAGTGCTGTGACTTCACTGACGGGCCACACTCTCGGACTGATAACGCCCAGACCCTTCGTATACATAGGATGAATCAACGTCCCCGAACCGAAATAGCTGGCTTCAATGTCTTTATACGTTACCTTGGCTTCCATAACAAAATCACTTTGGTGTTGTCGCGTGACGGTAACTGTCGCCGATGTGCCTAAAACTGACGGATGAAAATCCATCTCGCCGTTGGACATAATCGCCTCACCTTGGTGTTTTACCTCTTCCATCGCCACTTGGATGGCAGATTCAGCTATGAGATCACCCTGCACCGTCTCCAAATGCCTTGAAAGCACACGACCGTGCTCCACATTAGCATCAAAAAAGTAACTGACGGCAATAAGGACAATCGCAAACACGAGCACAACACTGAGCAATGCAAATCCTCGTTTCATGGTATATCCTCTTGAGCCGTTTGTGCCGACAACGGTGTGACGTCAATCTCGATGCGGCGGGATATATTATTTTCCAAGGTAACCTCCATCGTGACAAAACCTTCCTTTAACGTTTGAGTGAAATAGGCCACACCATCTAACAGCACGTTGTTTCCGAAAGTATCTTTCCTTTTTTGTGTACTTTTTAAAAGTTTTCTGCCACTGAGATGATAGTGAACCTCTCTGCCATAAGCGCCATTCTCGTTCTTATCAAAGCCTAAAGTTAAACGACCTCCGATCACAGCTACACCTTCTGCCGATTTAACTTCCTGCCGCACATAGCGTTCAAAAAAATAGAGTTCACTTTGTCCGTTATCTAAAACCGCAAGCCTCTCACTGCTTTTTAGCGTAGCAAAGAGCACACCTCCAATGACACTCATCACAAGTACCAAAAGACCCATGCTGACAGTCAGTTCAATGAGCGTAAAGGCTGGTGTTGATAATTTTTTTGAGCTCATATGTATCCTCTTTTACTGTAATGGTGACTAAGTTGCCGTCGGTTTGTGTAGTGACAACAATGCCGTCGTAAGACTGCGGTGCCGTGTGATGTAATACGGCGTAACTCGCCGCTTCCAACGCATTCTCCAAGGTATTGTACGTGTTATAAACAGCGCCAATGTCCTTTTGAGAAGCCGTGGCCGCTTCAAACCCATGTAACAGCACCGAGCCCACCACGGTTAACAGTCCAATGGCGATGATCAGTTCGATTAATGTAAACCCTTTATATGGCTTTATGGTCATAGTTTGGTTGTCACCTTCCCCGTCACCGGCGCAATAGTAATGACGATGGACTGTCCTTGATAAGTTATCGTCAACGTACGTGCTTTCCCCTCAATAGAAGGAATGCCATACTTGTTAAACTGTAAATCCTCGCTGACATTGGAGGTAAGATGCATACCTTGAGGCAACCTATACGGCCCCTGCCCTTGGACGGTGTAACCGTCTTCTCTAAAGCTTACAGAAACCGTCGAACGGGTGGCTACGGCGGTACTTCGGGCAGTTCGAATACGTCTTGCCAAAGCACGTGTTTCAGTGCGATGCTGATAGGCGCTTACCGCTTTAAAATTAAGGCCTACAGCACTTACCAGTAACCCCATAATGCCAAGGACCAACACCAGCTCAATCAGTGTAAAGCCTCGTTTCATTGTCCGCTCCAAAGTTTGAACTCCAAGATGCCCAGATCTGCCGAGGGCAAATACAGATGAAGTGATCCGGTATGGTTAAAAAAGTGCGGTGTGTTAATAGCTACCGTGTCGTTATCCGCTGTCTCCAACACTGCCGACGTCAGATCACTTATAATTTCGACTTTTAATTGTGCAATATCCTTTAACTTCTCCACAATAAAAGTCAGTTCCACATCCTCGTTCGCCGTATATTCCACACTAAAGCCGCCGTCTTGGGCACTGATTAAGGCAAGCGTGGTGCCCTCGTAGGAGATATCTTCTGCGCTTAAAACTACCGGCGTCCACGTGATCTCAGCCTCAGGTTGTGAGGTTGAATTGGGCACCACTGTTTCGAGTGCAGCTTTGACAGCTTTTTGTCCTTCACCTGACGGCGAGGCAAGATAAGAGGAAGGTATAGACGCCGGGTCTGCCACGGGTGTGGAGACAGGGGCAGACACCGTAGGTACAGGATTCTGAACCAACGGTGGCGTGACAGGCACGTCACCTTGAACAATAGTTGGCAGAATTGACTTAGTAGAGTTAAAGCTCAGATGCACGTTATATCTATCCACACCTTTAATGATGTCTCCCTGATCATAAGAGACGTAGTTTCCCATACCCGATAGCTTCATCGCACTTTGAATCGGCAAAGCGAATTGCAACGTTGACGTACCGTTAGATGACAAAAAAGCTGCTCCGGGATAGGCCGCAAGAAAGCCATCCACATCGTACCGACTTTGCGGCACCTGTTGTTCCATAGCCAAGCGTTTAGCTTCACTCGCCGCTTGTTGATGAGCAAGCTTCGCCGTTTGAATCCCGAGAATTTGCGGTGAAAAAAACACAGAGTAAATACCAAATTCCAAAATCAACACAACAAGGATATACAGCAGTGTTCGTTCCCGCTTGCTGAACTGCTTTAACCTGACCTTTATCGATTCCATAGTCCCTCCAAGTATGCCGTAAATAGTCTTCGCATGGTATTATGAATGGCTTGGGTGGGATGAATGCCGTCTATAGTCACAGGCTGTATACGACTGTAGAAATCGATCATAGCCACCCCCTCTTCCAATAACGCCCGGCGAAGGGCCGCGAGTTTTCGATTAATTCCTGTCGGATTGAAAATGTAAAGCAACTCACTCTCCTCAACACCAACAGGCATCATGATCACATGGCATGGCACCATGATCCGCATACGGTGATAAGCATCCAGCACATCCGCCACTGAACGTCCGGCTAAAAAATCATTGATCCCACAATAGGTAAAGAGCACGTCAATCTCCCCCATACCTCGTATCTTGGCAAGGACATCAGTGGTCGTCGCACCGTTTATGCCCTGTATGACCAGCTCATCACGCCCCGGCACATACGCAAAGCTCTTCCCGCCGATGCCGTACCCGTTAACAATAGAGTCTCCTATCACTGCGATTCGCGCCATAAGTCAAAAAACGTCTTTCCTGTATTTTTTCGTGCCACTTCCACCAATCCCAGCTCGGTGAAGCCGTAAACACGTGTATTAAAATCGCTAAAACCCCGTTTTAGAATTTTGAGGAGCTGATAATCTTTCGATCTGCCTACAAAATCAATCAAAATAACACCGGAGAGATTGCGCCGTTCAATTTCGCGAGGGATACACTCAGCTGCTTGTCTATTTACCGTCCTGTTTAACTTCCCGTGAGACAAGGTCGCTGCGGCAGTGTTCACATCAATGGTGTGAAGCGCTGACGTCCGTTCAAACTTTAAAAATCCTTGTTCCATCTCCACACGAGACGCAGCTAAAGCTATCAATTTAGAATAGAGTTCATGAGTCTTATAACTGAAATGCGCATCATAAACCCCACCACTATTAAGGACCGTCGTCAAATCGGAATCATTGTGATACACAGGTTTCCCTATCCAGTCTTGATAAAACAGAGGTGTATAGAGTTGTTGAATCGGTGGCAGACGGTGACGCTCCAATTCAAAAGCCTGGAGTGTAGTACGAAGGCTACGGTATTCATCAATCAACTTGTCATCCGACAATGCCCCGGCTTCAGTGCGAAAGAGCACACCCTCCATAGCCTCATTGTCAGCAAGACTCAAAAGCCGCATCTTATCCTCACCATGTAACTTGCCTGAGACCTTTCGAATCCTGTTGTCGAAGACTACCATGCTTCGACCTGTAAGACTCAGACGCTGAGTCCCTCTGAACGCTTTCTCTTCTTCTCTCGGATCGCCGATGATTTGCACAAGAAGGCTCTCCCCTTCATGAGGTGCCACCTCTTCATCTAAAAAGACTTGAGTGTCTCCAAGAGTCACAAAGGTAAACGGTCCCACCTTCTTCTCAATACGGCCTCGCCAAATACTGCCAAGAAGGCTTCTTGTTTCAAAAATGCGTTCAATATTACCGTCCTGGTCAACGTCCACTGCAAAGGGATAGTTCTTATCATAATAAATCATAAGTCACCATGTTCACTAAAACTGTAGTAAGAGCCCCCGGCAATGATCACATGATCCACCACTTCTATGCCGAGCAGTTTGCCACATTCGACCATGCGCCGAGTGAGGATCCGATCTTCTCGAGACGGTGTAGGATCTGCAGAAGGATGATTATGTAGAAGAATGATGGTATGGGCACCGTGAGCCACCGCAGCTTGAAATACTTCCCTGGGGTGAACAACCGTACAGTCCAAAGAACCTTTCGAAATGGTTTTAAGGAGCTCTAATTCCTTTTTCGTATTTAAAATCGCAATGCGAAACTCCTCCACTTTCAACGCAGACATATCGTGCCTCACATAGCGTGCGATATCCTTTGGCGACGTAATTTGGGCTTTGGTAAAAATCGACTCGTGAGCCATACGATCTCCAAGACTGACTGCCGCTTTAATCATGCATGCTTTACTAAGACCAATGCCTTTTACTCGTAAAAGCTCGGGCAGTGTGATATCTCGAAGTGCAAATAATCCATGTCGCTCTCTTCCCTCGGCATCCGGTCGGGATGAAAGATTCAACACCTCTTGAGCTAACTCCACCACCGTTTTATTTGCCGAACCGGTCCGTATAATAAGTGCCAAAAGCTCGGCATTTGACAGCGCCTCGGCACCAAGTTTTAAAAGTTTTTCCTGTGGGCGGTCTTCTTCCGGCATATCTTTCAAAATAAAACGTGTTTTGACCGGCTCATCCATGAGACACCTCGTAACAATCAACCTGAAACTCATCTCTCAACGTCGCCAATGTCTTTGCAATAGGTAGGCCCACCACATTAAAAAAATCACCGTCTATGCTGTGAACTAACGCCGCGCCGTAACCCTGTATCCCGTAAGCGCCCGCCTTATCCTTATACTCTTGGGTATCCAAATACCATTCAATATCCGCCTTGGAAAGTTCACGAAATCTCACGTGCGTCACACTATAAAATATGTGTTTTATATTCTTTTCGAGATTGAGGATAGCCACGCCGCTGTAAACTTGGTGTGTCGTTCCGGAGAGTGCCTCAAGCATAGCTCTAGCCTCATCTCTAGTGCGAGGTTTCCCCAACTTCTCGCCATAGTACACAATGGTATCCGCACCGATCACAATAGCGCGCGGGTGACTCAGCGCGACGCTTTTTGCCTTGGCAAACGCCAAGCTCATCACATTGACTTCCGGCGCAAAGTCTGCATCGTACCTCTCATCATAATTACTGGTTATACACTGCACATTTAAAAACTTTCCTAAAAGCTCTCGCCGCCGAGGAGACTGGGACGCTAAAATCACACTATTCAACAAAACGCTCCTTAAAAGTCACACGTAGATTTTTGACTACAAAATCAGCACCAATGCCTACAAAATAACCGGTAAAAAGACCGATTATCAATAACACAGGAAGGTAGTAAATCATATTGGCAGACGACAACACCAACATAGCGGCAAGAATTTGACCGATATTGTGAAAAGCCGACCCTAACAGGCTGATACCTACCGTAGATAAAAATTTGGACAGATATCGTTTTGCCAACACCATCACTACGGTACTGAGCAATGTCCCTGTGAGTGAAAAAACAAAACTTGTTACGGCACCGGTGACTAACATCAGCATTAACGATTTTAAAATCGCCACAATAAATCCTTCTTTACTTCCAAAAAAAAGTATCGTCACCAAAACCACCACGTTGGACAAGCCGAGTTTCGCTCCGGGTATGGGCACCGGCATCGGAATCATCCGCTCAAAGAGACCAATGACAAGTCCCAACGCAACTAAAAGGCCGATAAAAACCATCGTTCGATTTTTCAATGGAGCACCACATCCACATCATTGCCTGGCGCTTGCGGAGGTGCCAGCACGGTAAGCACTAAGCGATTGGGTAGACAGACAATGGTCTCATTGCTCTTTGAAATTGCCGGCATATGCATACACAACTGATCCCGACAGTCGGAATGACTCATGTGCACCTTGCCATTTTCAATGACAAATGCGTTGTGTCCGTATTTATTATTAATTTCAATAGTTTTGCCTTCATTATCTTTGATGGAGTAACGCCCCACTTGCTTCCCATCCACCTGGACCACAACGTCGTTAGCCGTCGATGCCACGAGAGTGTTTTGACCAAACCAGGTGATGGTCAGCGCTGTTACGAGAATACCGAAGACAACTAAAAAATCTCCCTTTTTCATAAGTCACCTCAATAAAATTATAACATATCAAACCTTGTTCGTTCCCATAAAAAAAGTAGATACCCTAAAGTATCCACTTTTTTCTTACCTTATAAAGTTAAGCCTTAACTTCCTCTTTAGCAGCCTCAGCTCTGGCAGCTTCAGCAGCTTGTTTTGCTGCAAGGGCTTCTTGTTTTTTCTTTTCCGCTTGAGCTTTCTTTGCAGCTTTAATCTTTTCAACCTTCTCAGGATATTCAGTGCCGATGGCTGAAGTTGGACACACGGAAGCGCAAATGCCGCAATTGATACACTTTTCATAGTCAATTTTCGCCAAATTGTTTTCCACGTGAATCGCATCTTTCGGACAGTTCTTTTCGCAGAGGCCACATGCGATACATCCGGTCTTGCAATAGGTGCGTACGTCCTTACCTGGATCGTTGGAGTGACATTCCACCACAGTTTGAGCTTTGTATGGCACTAAGTCAATAATATTCTTAGGACAAATTTCAATACATTTCATACAAGCTACGCAGTTCGGCTTTTCAACCTTGGCAATGCCATCAACCAGGTGAATGGCGTCAAATTCGCAAACACTGACGCAAGAACCGCCACCAACACAACCGAAGCTGCAGGCCTTTGATCCCTTTTGGAAATCACTGATGAGGCGACAATCTTGAAGACCTTCATAGCGATATTTATTCTTAGCGTTCTCACACGTCCCTTGACAAAGGACATTGGCAACTTTACGCTCAACATCGCCAGCGTTTACGCCCATAACTTGGGCCACGTTGTCTGCGGTCTCTTTGCCTCCGATCACACATCCCGTGACCGGTGCACTGCCTTCAGCAATGGCATTGGCAAGACCGTCACAACCGGGAAATCCGCAGGCGCCGCAGTTGGCTCCCGGCAGACAATTTCTAACGGCAATAACCCGTTCATCAACTTCAACGGCAAAAACTTTCGATGCAATAGAGAGCAGGATACCGAAAAGCGCACCGGTAATTCCAAGCGCAACAATAGGTAGTAATATTGTTTCCATAAGTACCTCCTATACCAATCCGGCAAAGCCAGAGAATGCCAATGCCATAAGTCCCGCACTGATAAGCGCAATCGGCACACCTTGAAGTGCCTTAGGGACGTTGGCATATTGAAGCCGTTCACGCAGGGCTGCCATAAGAATAAGAGCAATGGTAAAACCCACTGAAGCACCGAAACCGCTAATGACAGTTTCGACTAAGTTATAGCCGTTTTGCACGTTAAGTACAGTAACCCCCAGTACCATACAGTTGGTCGTAATCAGAGGCAGGAAAACACCCATGGCCGTGTAGAGGGATGGTGACAACTTTTTAATAACCATCTCCACAAATTGTACCAGCGATGCAATAACAAGAATAAAGATAATTGTTTGTAAATATTCCAGACCAAATTGGTTTAAAAGGAAAGTTTGCAGCAGCCAAGTCACTGCAGAAGCAATGACAACAACGAAGGTTACCGCAACACCCATGCCGGTTGCCGTTTCCACTTTGGATGAAACGCCAAGGAAAGGACAAATGCCGAGGAACTGGGCAAAAATGTAGTTGTTAACCAAGATGGTTGAAATCAGTATGGTAATAATGGATCCTAACATTAGTCACCCTTCTTTCTGGACAATAACAGTTTGTAACCGGCAATATAAAATCCGAGGAGGATAAATGCCCCGGCAGGAGCGCCCATAAGGCCAATGCCTGGATAAGATTCTGGTAAGATCTGTACATCCAGCAGCGTCCCGTAACCTAAAAGCTCGCGAACCAGACCCATAGCGACAACAGCCATCATATAACCGATCCCGGTGCCCAAACCGTCCACAAGAGATGGAATGAGTTTGTTTTTATAGGCAAAACCTTCCGCTTCGCCAAGGATGCAGCAGTTTACAACGATCAGCGGAAGAAAAATTCCAAGCGCGTCGTAAATAGGTGGGAAAAATGCTTGAAGCACCATTTGAACAATAGTTACAAAAGTCGCAATAACGACGATAAAGCATGGAATCCGAATCTTATCAGGAATAATACCTCGCAAAATCGATACCACACCGTTGCTCATGATAAGTACAAAAGTTACGGCAATTCCCATGGCAATAGCACTCATCAACGAATTGGTAATAGCCAGCACCGAACACAACCCGATCATTTGAATGAATACAGGGTTGTTTTTAAACACAGCATTAAAAAATACTTTGGATAATTTCATCATAACCCCCTATTCACTTTTTAAAACGTTGTTGTAGGCTTGAAGGGCAATATTCACCCCGCGGGCCACACCCTTAGACGTAACCGTTGCACCGGAAATCTGAAGGATTTCAGTTTCTGCTTGAGGATTGGTGCTAATGGTCAGCTCCCCTGCCGCAGACTTGCCTTCATATGAGGTGTAGTACGGTTCATCTTGAATTTGCGTCCCGAAACCTTTTGTTTCCGCATTCACAATATTTCTGAATCCGAGGATTTGATCCCCTTCACGTTTAATACCGATTGCATTGGTCATATTGCCGCCATAACCGCCGGCAATGAAATTAATACCGTATCCAATCGGTTGACCACCTTTAGTGGCAACAAAGACAGCATCCACTTCAGGATACGTGGCTTGAAGCGCAGCAAGTTTTGTCTCATCATAGACTTCAAAGCCGTCCGCTTCATCTCCGAAAATAGTTTCATAGGAATCCAAAGTGGCTTGAAGTTGAGCTTTAGCGATAACATCTGCGGTTTGTCCGTTGACAAAAGCGAGCAGGCCGGCACTGATGGCGCAAAACATAAGTAAAATTAAACCGAATTTAATTGGCTCTTTCATTTATTTCGCCTCCCCATATGCTTCTGTACGTGTTAAACGATCGATAAGCGGTGTACATACATTCATCAGAGCAATAGCATAAGAAACCCCTTCCGGCAGCGATGCCTTGGTACGGATAACGGCAGTGACCACCCCGCAACCGATGGCAAAAATAATTTTGCCCTTCACATTAATAGGCGACGAAGCATAATCCGTTGCCATAAAGAAAGCTCCAAGAATCAATCCGCCGCCGAGAATGTGATATGGCAGATATTCAACGGGCACACCTGCAATGACCAATACTACTGCTGTCGTCGCAATATAGACCACCGGAATAAGCGGTGACATCACCTTTCGCACGATGAGATAGAGTGCACCTATAAGTAGAAGAATAGCCGATGTTTCACCAATAACACCACCAATATTGCCGGTAGCCATATCCATAAGACTTGGCAGTTGCTCGTAAGTACCGGCTTTTAGCATTCCTAGCGGCGTGGCATAAGCTACAGCATCTGCAGACGCGCTGCTTACAGCCCACGCATCATTAACTACCAGTTGACCACCGTTTTTGACCATTTCCGGACTGACATAATCAGTCATGAGCTTGGCCCAGGAAGCCATAATGACGATACGTGCTCCAATAGCAGGATTCATAAAGTTGGATCCGATACCGCCAAAGCATTCTTTAATAACTATAATAGCAAATGCCGAACCAAAAGCAGCCATCCACCACGGTGCCGTAGCAGGCAAGTTAAAAGCGATAAGAATCCCGGTGACCACGGCAGAGAGATCTCCGATGCGCACTTCTTTTTTCATCGCTTTTTGGAAAATAAATTCAGCTAAAACACAGGATGCGACACACACTGCCATGAGCATGGCGGCGTTCATACCGAAGAAGTAAATACTGCCTGCCATTGCCGGTACAAGGGCAATAATCACATCGCGCATAATTTTCTGTGTTGTATCGTTACTCCGTACGTGAGGGGCAAGTGATACAAAGCGTTCCGAAACTGTAGGATTTTGTTTTGTATTATCCATAATTCCCTCCCTAGTTTTTAGCTTTCATAGCTTGCATTTTGATTTCTCGCTTTGCAAGTTTGACGGACGGTGCCAGAGTACGTTTAGCAGGGCAGACAAAAGAGCAAATGCCGCATTCCATACATTGGTCCGCATGAAGCTCAGCGCAGTACTCAACGTCCTCTTTTAAAATTGCACTGTTGATCGTCGTCGGATTGATATGTGCCGGACAGTGATCCACGCACCGCGAACAACGAATACAAGGCGATTCGTCTTCCAATTGCATTTCTTCTGCAGAGAGGGCGAGAAGACCGGATGTCGTTTTCGTAATAGGACTTTGCATATCGAAGACGCTTTTGCCCGTCATCGGACCGCCACAGACAATTTCCACCGCATTGTCATTTAAACCGCCTGCAAAGTCGATAATGTCTTGAACCGGTGTACCAACTTTAACCAAGAGATTCTTCGGCTCTTTAATGCCGGCACCACTTACAGTAATCACCCGTTCATAGGACGATTTACCTTCCACAACCGCTTCATAGAAAGCAAGCGTGGTACCCACATTGGTTAAAAACACACCCACATCATTGGTCACCCCGTTTTGAGGCACGATACGACCAACGACAGCTTCTGAAAGCCGCTTAGAATCGCCCTGCGGATACTTAGTCTGACAGCTGACCACTTTCAAATTCTTAAACCGCGGCGTCGCTGCAATCACTTCATTCATCCGTTTAATGGCGTCCGGCTTATTTTCTTCAATGGCCATATACGACACATTTGGATTGTAGAAGTTCGCAAAAATTTTAAGACCTTCCAAAATCTCTGCCGTCTTCTCAAGCATAATGCGATGATCGCAGGTCAGGTAGGGCTCACACTCCGCCCCGTTGATAATGCATTCGTCCAAAGGCACTTGACCTTTCAGCTTGGCATGAAGAGGAAATCCGGCGCCCCCCATTCCCACAAGACCCATCTTCTTTGTGAAGTCGACAAAGTCATCCACCGGAAGACTGTCATAATTAGAAATAGGATTTGGAGTTTGAGCTTCATTCATGCCATCGTTTTCAATGACAACGCAGTCACAAAACCGTCCATCAGCCGTATACATCTTTTTGATTTCCAGCACCGTGCCGGAAACGGAAGCATGCACATCACTTGAAATAAATGCATCGCTCGTACCAACGGTTTGACCCATAAGCACCCTATCCCCTTTTTGAACCGTTGGAGTACATGGGGCTCCAATATGCTGGCTCATAGGAATATAGACTACCTTAGGTTCAGGTAATCGCTGGATTGGCGATGATTCACTAAGTCCTTTGTGTTCATCCATATGTACACCGCCCACTTTAAAAGTGAGATTCGAACTCATTTAATTCACCTCGTATTCAATATTGATAAATACATAACATACTTTATTTATTATAGCATTTAATAGAAATCATTGCTATGAATTTAACAAAATTCTACAAAGTGGAATTTTAAAATTATTTTTAAAATACTCTTTACAATTTAATTTTGAGCTAGTATAATATGTATCTAGTGACACGCGGGAGTGCTGGAATAGGCAGACAGGCATGTTTGAGGGGCATGTGTGAGAAATCACGTGCGGGTTCAAGTCCCGCTTTCCGCACCACATTGAAAAACACTGTTTTAGTCTCAGATTGACTAAAACAGTGTTTTTTATTTCAACAGCTTTTTGTTTATTGCAAATTTTCCAATTTAATTGCACCTCTATGTTTTATCAAAATGTTCATGTTTCTTTTTCCAAACTCGAGACCGCTCCCTATAAGCCTTTTAATATTTCTATCTCCCATTCTTGAAACACGCCATACAGACACAGTACCTTCAACAAACTTAAAATAAAATCAAAACTGCCATACTACTCTAAGATATAGTAAAATTAAGCCACTTAAAGAGAAGGTATTTCTCCTTCGTAAAGAAAATTAATGTAACTCGTACAGATCGTACGAAAATTAGTTTTGGAGGTTTTTATGAAAAAAAGATATTTTTCACCTTTGGTTCTATCTTTGCTTTTGTTATTTAGCTTTGCAGTTCCAACACACGCTGACGAAGCCGCACCTGTGAGACTTTGGATGTCCGGGCAATATCTCAATTCCGATGTAGACCCTATCATTCAAAATGATCGCACTCTTGTCCCGCTAAGAATTATTTCCGAAAATCTAGGCTATGAAGTCGAGTGGGTCGCGGAAACACTCACGGTTGTTTTGAAAAAACCGGATCAAACTACGCTCACTTTGCGCATCAACGAACCCTATATTCAAGAAGAAAATAAGCAAGCACAGAAGCTCGATGTTGCACCAATCCTTTACAACAATAGAACTATGGTACCAATCCGAGTCGTTGCAGAAAACCTAGGTCTACAGGTAGATTGGGATAACAACAACCGAACAGTGGTAATCGGCGATGGCTACATCATCCCTGTATCTGCCAATACATTCCAAGAAGCGTATGTGGTACGCGCCGTAAGTGGTGACACTGTACCATTGCCCGCAAGCGACCAAGCGCAAGGCAAAATTATCGGCAATAAAAATAGCGGTATTTACCATGTGCCAGGCGGCGCAAGTTATGATAAAGTGAGTTCAAAAAATGCCGTATACTTTGACACCGAAGCACAGGCTCAAGCAGCCGGATATAGACGCGCGAAGCGCTAAGAAACGATACTATCAAAAGTCTTGACTAAGATAGCTGATACTATTGGCATATGAGAACAAATAGGGAGTACATAAATGTACTCCCTATTTATATTTAAAACTATTCCATACTACCTCCCGTTTGATAAAAAATTTAATTATTCAAATTCACTTGCACCATTACTGCATGTAATAAAAAAACATTGACGATCAGCCCCTAAATTCGCAGGAAGATTTATTCATGCATTGACACTGCCACGGAAAAGATATAGAATTGGTCAGTTAATGTTTTTAAAGAAAGCGAGCTTGTATGAAAGAAGTTTTACTCATTTTTATTGTCTCCAGTCTGCTTCTTATTGGACTGATATTATTGAAGCCTACGGTGAAAGTCGGGCAATATACCATCGCCTTATATGTCATCGCACCAATCTTGGGCGCACTGACTATGTTGTGCTCGGGTCACATCAGCCTCAACGAAGTGCTGGCCGGACTGACAGCCCAATCCTCAATAAACCCGGTACAAATCCTGGCCCTGTTTTTATCAATGACCTTTATGTCTATCGTCTTAGAGGAAGTCGGATTTTTTGTCTATTTGGCGAACAAAGTGATTGCGTTGGCGAATTCCAGCCAAAGGCTGTTATTTTTGTCACTGTATATCACAGTGGCCATCTTAACCATCTTCACCTCAAATGACATCATCATTTTAACTTTCACACCTTTTATCGTCTACTTTGCCAGAAACGCCAAAATAAACCCTCTACCCTATCTCATTGCGTCGTTTGTAACCGCCAACACCTGGTCGATGTTTTTAGTCATAGGAAATCCTACGAATATTTATCTCGCCACCAGTGCGGGAATCAACTTTTTTCAATACATGACCACCATGATTGTTCCCACTGTAGCGAGCGGTATCATCTCATTTGTCTTTTTGTTTTTCATTTTCAGAAAAAGTCTGGACGAAAACATGACAATCACTCAAGTTGATACAACACTCAAGGATAAACCCGCCGTCATACTGTGTTTAAGTCACCTCGGCGTGTGTATTCTATTAATGGCCGCCTCGTCTCTATTGCATTTACAAATGTGGAAAATATCAGTTGGATTTTTTATATCCCTTGTGCTTTCAATAACGGTGCTCTCCGCTATTCGAAGAAAGAAACCCACCTATCTTGTCCGAGCCGGTAAGAGAATGCCCTTAGAAATAATTCCCTTTATCGTATCCATGTTTATTATGGTACTGGCACTCACTAAAACAGACCTGCTCACCGAGGCGTCAGTGTACATGGCCAATCATAACCCCGTGCTATCCTTCGGTATATCGTCTTTTATCATGTCCAATGTCATCAACAATATTCCCATGAGTGTCGTCTATTCACAGCTGCTAAGTCCCCTCGCAACATCCTCCGCCTTTTTTCCGGCGACTTTTGCATCCATTATAGGTTCCAATGTCGGCGCGTTGTTAACACCGGTAGGAGCTCTTGCAGGCATCATGTGGACCAACATGTTAAAAGAGCTGGACTGCCACTTTTCTTTCGTCAGCTTTATCAAATATGCAGGGTCTGTCGGACTGGTCAGTATGGTCACAGCCCTAATCACCCTTAATATCGTTATCTAAGAGGCTAAAGCCTCTTTTTTGTTTGCGTATAACTACTACGCATAAACTCATACCGCATCTTAACCTTAGCTGTCGAGTTGTATAGCAATCCGTCACCGCATCGGCTTCTTCCGCTTACAGGACAAGCCTGTCTGTGCGCTGGATACGCCTCAATGTCATCGCTCTCAATAAAAAAGAGACACGGTTTTAACCGTATCTCTAATCAAAATCTTAGTCATCTCCCATAGCAACCGAAGAAGCCACACAGACCTGCTCGACCGCCTGTCCGCCGAGATGGATCAATCTTTTTCCAAATTAATCGCAGTAAACAAGGCCTGATTGCGTGCTATTTTCTCTTTGACACGCATACGCCGTCCTTCGTAACCTGCAATAATAGTTTTTTCTTCCTCCGTATCGCCCACAATCCCCGGAACGACTTCCCCTTCTTTAAGACGACGAGCTGCATAGGTGATAAAGGTCACTGCCGCAAGATATCTATCTCCGGTGACGGAATCTTCACCGATAAACTTAATGAAGATTTCCATGGAATGAGGTCCTGTCCCTGAAATAAAGCCTTTTGCGTGAACAAAATCTCCAAGCTTAATGGGACGAATAAAATCAAACTGGTCAAAGGATGCCGTGGTCACACCGCCTCGTCGGTGAGAGATGGCAATGACAGCAGACAGATTATCCGCCCACTCCAAAAGCCGTGCACCATAGACATGTCCGCCTTCATTAAGATCCTCCGGCACAGTGGCATGGGAAAAACTCACACGGCTATCTGCGGTAGATTTAGTAAAGATATTTTGCAATTTGTGCGCCTATTTTTGCGTTGTTTTCCACAAGAGAAATATTCGAGGTGAGGGATTGACCGCCGGTGGCGTTGAGAACACTGGAGAGAAGGAACGGTGTGGTTTCCTTGCCGTGAATACCTTCTCTTTCAGCTTCACGAATAGCGAGGTCAATGGCTTCTCCGATAACAGCAGCATCCATCGCCGCGTCTTCAGGAATCGGATTGGCCACTAACACGCCGCCATCTAAGCCCAGTTCCCGCTTTGTATTGATAGACTTGGCAATAGTTTCGACATCGTCCATGCGATAGTCCAATTTGAAGCCGGAGTTTTGCGTATAAAACGCCGGCATTTCATCTGTTTGATAGCCATAAACCGGTATCCCGAAAGTTTCTAGGTATTCCAACGTCAAACCGATATCTAAAATGGACTTCGCGCCGGCACACACTACGGTGACATTGTGCGTAGCAAGTTCCTGAAGATCGCGAGAGATATCAAAAGTGGTTTCTGCGCCACGGTGCACCCCGCCAATGCCTCCGGTAACCAACAGTTTAATACCTGCAAGGGACGCCGTTAAAATGGATGTTGCAACCGTAGTCGCCCCGTTAAGTCCGTTCGCAATGACATAAGCATAGTCACGACGAGAACATTTAATAATATCCTTCGATGTTGCCATGAATTTGAGTTCCTCTTCGGTGAGGCCCACGTGAATCTTGCCACCAATTATAGCAGTAGTCGCCGGTACACAGCCATTTTCTCTCACAATGCGTTCACAGGAAAGCGCCGTCTCCAAATTTTCAGGATAAGGCATACCATGAGAAATAATAGTGGATTCCAATGCGACAACAGGTTTATTGTGTTCCAAAGCGTCACGGACTTCTTCACTAAAGACCATATACTTTTTCATTTGTTCTTGATTTAACATAATTCCATCTCCTTTTTAATACTGTTCTTTGCCATGGCATCAATGGTAGTCTCTTCCGTTTGAAGGACATGACGAGACATAGCCATCGCCATCTTCAGTTTTTTGTCCAGTGAAAAGCCGTTAAAGTCGGCATAGATATACCCAGCCATAAAGGCATCACCGGCCCCGGATACATTCATCACATCCACCTTGTCACTCGCCAAAAACTCTTTATGCTTCATATCACTATAGATGAGACCTTTATCTCCCATAGTGACCACCAAAGTTTCAACCCCTTTACGCATGATAATATCACACACTTGGTAGCCGTCTTCGATGGAGTCAATGGTCATCCCCGCCAGGTATTCCGCTTCAATTTTATTGCATTTTAAGAAATAAATACGGTTCAGGTTGCTCTCAATTTTCTTAGCTTTGTGGACAGAGACACAATCCACATAATATTTTTGTCGAATTTCCTTTAAAATATAGTTGATCGTATCGTGGGATAAATTGGTATCTAACACAGCGAACTCCGCATTTTCAATGCGCTTCTTCCTTTTGAAAATCAACTTCGGTGTGAGTTCTTCAATAATTTTCATATCATTGATGGCAAACTCCATATCACGATGCTCATTTAAAATGGCAAGGTACGTGGAAGTAGGATACTTATCCATGATATAGAGGTGGTCCACATCAATGCCTATCTCTTTAAGCTCCTGAAGCAGAATGTCACCGTCCTGATCATTGCCCAGTGCAGTAATAAACGACGTATACGCACCAAGCTTCGCTAAATTCACGGCAATATTATGACCTACCCCCCCGGTAGAACGACGAATGCTGCCGGGATTGGAGTCCTTTTGAATGATCTCGCCTTCCGGATAGCCAATAATATCCATATTTGCACCGCCGATGACACAGATGTAAGGCTCAGCCCGTACAATATAGCGACGCCCCAAAATGTAGCCCTGCTTGGATAAATTGTTGATGTGCACAGCCACAGAGGAGCGCTTAATATCAAGTATATCGGCGATCTCTTGCTGTGTAATGGTCGGCGTCTTTTTTATCAGTTCCATAATTTCGGATTCACGTGGTGTCATATGCTCTCCTCCTTTTATAAATTTATGTTTAAATTATAAGCTATTATTTGTTTCTTTGTCAATCAGTTCGTTGTAACAATTCCGGCAAAGCGGTTCATACTCTTCAGCTGCTCCGATGACAATGCGACTTTTATCTGCACTCTTTCTATGTGACACCCAGGCATCGGCGCCGCAACAGGTACAGACGGCGTGATGTTTGGTTAAATAGTCAGCCCTCGGCATCAGTTCTTTGACAATGGCAAAAGGATTCCCTTCAAAATCCATGTCCAGCCCTGCCACCACCACCGTCTTTTTTAATTTTAAGATATGATCCACAGCGTTTAAAATATCCGTCAGCTCACCTTCTAAGAATTGGACTTCATCAATACCGATAACATCGACGTCATGGTGTGCCACATATTCTAGCACTGTCTCAATGGAGGGACAGGGCAAAGCTTCAATCATGGTGTTGTCATGGGTCGTAATGGTGTCCTTGTTATATCGAGTATCCAAAGTAGGTTTAAAGGCCACCGTATTGTACCCCGCGATCTTAAACCGTTTAATATCTTTTTCTAAACTGGAAGTCTTACCGCTGAACATAGACCCGGTGTGAACGATAAGACGCCCCTTATACTGATGCATAGTACCTCCTCGTTAAACTTAAAATATGTTTGAATTATACCCTAATTATTCATGGTTCGCGAATCGAAACTATGGATTGTACGGCGGGCGCTCCAAGTTAAAATGCCGACCGAAAAAACATAGATTCATGCCGACTTTTAGTTCATGACACAAAAAAAGTGAGCTGAGCTCACCTTTCTTAAACTAAATGACATGCCACAAAATGTTTCGGCTGTATTTCTCTAAGGGCCGGTTTGGATTCACGGCACTTACCTTCCGCCATTGGACAGCGCTCCACAAACGGACACTCGTCCTTAGGGTCTATCGGACTTGGTACTTCCCCTTGAAGGACAATGCGCTTCTTGTTGCGTTGAATTTCCGGATTCGCAATCGGAATGGCTGACATCAGCGCCTTGGTGTAAGGGTGAAGCGGATGGCTGTAAAGTTCATCCGACGCCGCAACTTCCATCATATTCCCAAGATACATCACTCCGACGCGATCCGAAATGTAGCGCACCATGGATAGGTCATGTGCAATAAAGAGATACGTCAATTCCATCTTTTTTTGCAGTTCGATAAGAATATTGATAACTTGAGCTTGAATCGATACATCCAGTGCCGAAATCGGTTCGTCACATACGATGAACTTCGGATTGACAGCCAGTGCCCGCGCAATCCCTACACGCTGCCGCTGTCCGCCGGAAAACTCGTGAGGAAAGCGAGAGGCGTGCTCTGCAGACAGACCCACCAATTGCAAGAGTTCAATCACGCGAGCCTTGCGTTCCTTGTCATCTTTGTAGAGACCATTGATAATCATCGGTTCTTCAACAATGGCTTCCACGGTCATTCTAGGGTTTAACGATGCATAGGGATCTTGAAAGATAAACTGAAATTCGCGACGTTTTTTCCGAAGCTCCGCCTCGGATAGTTTGAAGATATCGACGCCGTCAAAGAACAATTCGCCGCCACTTGGCTTCACCAAACGAAGAATCGTACGGCCCGTGGTCGATTTCCCGCAGCCACTCTCGCCGACAAGACCAAACGTCTCGCCGGGATAAATGTCAAAACTCACACCATCCACAGCTTTGAGGGTGCCTTGCTTAACTTTAAAATGCTTTTTAATATTGCGAGCACTGACAAGAGGTTGTCTCATTTGATTAGTTTCCATGATGTAAAACCTCCTTGTATTCATCACTATAGAGCCAGCATCGGCAAGTGTGTCCCTCTTCGTGGGAAGTGACCGGTGCCGGATGCTCTTCACAAATCTTCATCGCTTCGTCACAACGATCAAAGAACGGACATCCCTTAGGTGGAATGTACAGATCCGGCGGTGTCCCATGAATAGCGTGAAGCTTTTCTTCTTTGTTCATATCCAATCGAGGCACGGAGAGAAGGAGTTTTCGGGTATAGGGGTGGAGCGTGTTGTTAAAAATAGATTCCGTGCTTCCCTGCTCCATAATTTGACCGGCATACATGACACATACACGGTTGCTCATATCGGCAACCACGCCCAGGTCATGGGTAATGAGAATAATACTCATGCCGAACTTCTCTTGCAGATCCTTCATCAAATCCAAAATTTGAGCTTGGACAGTCACATCCAATGCCGTCGTCGGTTCGTCGGCAATCATAAGCTGCGGATGCATAACCAGTGCGATAGCCAACATGACCCGTTGCCGCATCCCCCCTGAAAATTCATGAGGATATTGATTGACCCGTGTTTCAGGTTTTGGCACACTGACAAGATCCAAAATATTAATAGCCCGTTTCATGGCCTCTTCTTTGGAAATATCCTCATGGCGCATAAGACCTTCAATAATTTGCTTGCCCACCTTCGTCGTTGGATTCAGAGAGGTCATCGGGTCTTGAAAGACCATGGAAATTTGCTTGCCGCGAATATCTTGCATTTCTTTTTCAGTTTTCGTAATAATTTCTTCGCCATTAAAAAGAATGCTGCCGCCTTTATAAAAAGCAGGAGGATCAGGAAGCAGCTTCATAATGGAATTGGCGGTTACCGACTTGCCGCAGCCGCTTTCTCCAACAATAGCGAGGGTTTCTTTTTTATTGACGTGAAAAGATATCCCGCGAACTGCCTCCACTTCGCCAAAGAAAGTTTTAAAGGATATCTGTAAATTGTTAATATCTAATAATCTTTCCATTTTAGCCTACTTTCTAAGACGAGGATCCAAGGCGTCGCGAAGCCCATCGCCAAGTACATTAAAGCCGAACATAATAAGAGAAATCATAATGCCCGGTACAAGCATTTGATAACCCATGCCAATAGCAAGGACTTCTATCCCGCTGTTAGCTAAATTGCCAAGGGATGGCAACGGATCTTGCAAACCGAGGGATACAAAAGCCAACGTGGCTTCTGAGAAGATGGCCCGTGGAATAATCAAGGTCAGGTTGACCAAAATCGGTCCCAAAGTGTTAGGGATGATGTGTTTAAAGAGAATCCAATTGTCACGAGCCCCCATGCTTCGGGCAGCCATGACATATTCCGATTCCTTAAGAGACAACACCTGACCACGTACAAGAATCGCCGTCGGAATCCATCCGGATAGCGTCATTGCAAAGACCATGACACCAAAAGAGGTTCCCGAGCCTTTTTGAGCAAACACTACAGACAGCAAAATAACCACCAGAAGATACGGAATAGAGTAGATGATTTCTGCGATACGCATCATCACGGCATCGACTTTGCCGCCGCTCATTCCGGCAATCCCGCCGTAAATAACCCCTACGGTAATGTTGATAAAGGCCGCTAAAAACCCAATAAGCAGCGAATAACGTGCACCGTAAGTCGCACGGGTGAACAGATCTCGTCCAAGAGAATCCGTACCGAACCAATATTGACTGTTAGGATGGCTATTCATATTCATAACATCCATTTCATCGTAGGTGTAGCCGGAAATCATCGGCCCCACAATGGCAAAAATGACCATGAAAATAATAATAACCATCCCTAGCATGGCCAGCTTATTGGCTTTTAATCGCCGCCATACATCGGACCAGTACTTAATTGTCGGACGTTTAATGCGCTCTGCATGAGCCTCGTCATGATTGACTTTGGTAAACATATCAGGAGAAAATTGTCGTTCCATTATGCCGTTTTTCCTCCTTCAAATTTAATTCTAGGATCAATAAGTACATAAGCAATGTCTACAACCAGAATCATCCCTACAAGAACAATCCCATAGAACACCGTAGTGCCCATAATCAAGGTATAGTCACGGTCAGTGATGGCCTTAATAAAGAAGCGCCCAAGACCCGGTATCCCGAAAATCTTTTCTACAACGAAAGATCCCATAAGAAGATCCGCCGTAATCGTCCCCAGAATAGATACGATAGGTAAAATAGAATTACGCACGGCGTGGCGTAAAATGACCATCGCCTTGGAAATACCTTTGCTCGTTGCGGTCTTAATATAATCCTGACTCAAAACTTCCAACATGGAAGAGCGCATAAGCCGTGCAATTTGTGCCGTAGGCATCATACATAGGGCAATCGACGGCATAATGGTGTGCTTAAAAGTACCCCATCCGCTCAGCGGCAAACCGGTTCCCCTCCCAACCGTCTGAATGAGCAGCGTCCCCATGATAAAAGACGGTACGGAGATCCCGATAATCGCTATAATCATCGACAGATAGTCCGGAAACTTATTTTGATAGAGGGCTGCAAGCGCACCCAAAAGCGGTCCGAAAATCAGGGCCCACACCAGTGCCTGAAGACCAAGTCGTACTGAAACCGGAAACGCACGTGCAATCATTTCGTTAACTGTCTCGGTATTGGACTTCATGGACTCCCCAAAGTCCCCTCTGATAATATTCTTTAAGTAAAGTGTATATTGCTCTGAAACAGGCTTATCTAACCCATATTTTTTAGCCAAATTTCGATATACCGTCTCCGGCATCTTACCTTCTTGTTGAAGAGGGTTGCCTGGCACAGAATGCATAAGAAAAAATGTGAGTGTTATGATGAAAAAGATAGTGAAAAAAGACATCACAACACGTTTACCGATAAACTTTAGCATGTTTTCTTCCTTTCCCAAACTGAATAGAGATAAGAAAAGAGCTCCAAGAGGAGCTCAATTTTCTTGAACTATTGAACTTCAGCGTAAGTTAAGATTGGATATTGAAGAAGCGGTTTATAAATACCCTTGATATTTTCTTGTACTAAATATGGTTGAGTATAGAAATAAACCGGAATAATAGGCATATCTTCCATGAGGATAAGTTCTGCTTGTCTCATGGCATCCATACGGACTTTTTGATCCGGGCTGGTCTTAGCTGTTTCAATGAGTTTATCATATTCAGGATTGCTATAACCGGCGTCATTGTAAGGACCACCTGTTACGAACAGATCCATCATGGTCATCGGGTCACTGTAGTCGCCTACCCAACCGCCACGGGAGATATCAAAATCATGAACCTTTTCACGAGCTAACTTCACGTTGAAATCAGCATTTTCCAAATTGATGGTTACCCCAAGGTTCACTTTCCATTGTTGTTGAACCGCTTGAGCTATTTTCTTATGGGATTCGGACGTATTGTAAAGAAGTACAAGATCATTCAAATCTTCAACAGTGATACCAAGTTCCTTGAGACCTTGTTCCAGAAGTTTCTTTGCTTCAACAGGATCTTCTTTGATTAAGTTGCCGTTGGTTGTACGCCATTCAGCGCCATTTTCATCCAAAAGACCGAAAGGTACTAAACCTTCAGCAGCAGTTTGACCGCCCTTGGTGATGTTTTCAACGATAGACTTACGATCCAGCGCCATGGAGAAAGCTTTACGGATGTTGGCGTTAGTAAACGGATTGACACCCTCAGGAGCTACCAGGTTGTTTAAGCTGTAATAATAGTTACCAACTTGTTCCCCGATAACCACACGTGGATCTTGCTTTTCAATAAGCTGTGCAAGAACTTCGGTTGGCGGATCGACCTCGATACCGTACTTGCCGGTGTCAAAGTTTTGATATGCCGTGTTGATATCTTCCATGATTTCCCAGGTGATACCGCCAAGTTTAACTTCGTCGGCATCAATCCAGTTCGGATTCTTCACCGTTTCAACATAGGAGTTGTGTTCCCATTTATTAAGCTTAAATGCACCGTTGGAAACGTGAGTGGACGCATCTTTTGCCCAATCAGGGTTAGCTTCTACCACTTTTTGGTTGACCGGATAGAGTGTATAGAAAGCAGTTAAATCTTGGAAAAATGGCGAAGGATTTTCAAGAGTAACAACTAAAGTCTTGTCATCTTCCGCTTTAATGCCGACATTGGCACGAGCTTTTTCCAGCCAGCTTGCATAGACTGCATCGGCAATTTCTTCCTCACTCTTGCCTTCAAGATCCAAGCCCTCTTTATCGGCCTCAGTGATCGTCACTTCGTGATCCACTTCATCAGTATCATTGCCGTCAGCATCTTTCACATAGTAAACGCCCGGACGTTCCACTTCATTGTAAGCTTGACCACCTTTAACATAATAAAGTTGATAAGCATAATATGAGGCGGTTTCAGGATTTAAAACACGGAGCCAAGAGAACTCAAAGTCCTTAGCAGTAATAGGGTCATCATTAGACCATTTCAACCCGTCTTTAATTTTAAAGGTGTAAGTCAAACCGTCTTCGGATACTGTTGGCATATCCTCGGCGACACCGGGAACAAGATTCCCTTCTTTGTCATAACGTAATAACCCTGTAAACATGTGGTTGAGAAGATAGGATTCGTGAGTACCTTGAGCAAGGGCGGGGTCTAACGTGCCCGGTTCAGAACCGTTGTTAGCAAAAAGCATAACGCCTTCTGCAGCAGTTTCTGTCTCAGCCGAAGCTGCATTGCCGCCGTTTTCAGCAGCCTTATTGCCGCCACCGCAAGCAGTGAGTGCCAATGATAGCATGAGCATGAGCATGAGCATGGCGATACTAAGTAACTTCTTGTTCATAATTATCCTCCTACAATATATTTTTCTAATTTTATCACACATCCCCCGAAAGCACAATAACTATAAAGTAATATTACTTTGGTGTGCTAAGTGAGGCTGTGTAAAAAATTAACCTGTTTGTAGCGGAATACCAAGCTACAACAAAAATTTTTCTATCTTAATGGCATAGTCGTCGTAGCTGATTTCCCCAGTAAAACGGTGCACTTCCACACCGTCTTTATAAAAGATCGTGAGAGGGATGGTGGTGATGTCGAGTTTATCTCTCACACTTTGATTTTCATCCAGAGCCATGTAAAACCCATTGATGTCCGTAAACTCTTCTGTCAGAAGCTCAGTGGTGAGCTCCCGCACCGATTTACAGTGCACGCAGTGATTGCCGCCATAAATGACAATCGTTTCCGGTTTTTCCCCAAGACGTTTCGTGAAGTTTTCCGACGAGATAAAACGAATCTTTGATGTCTCCATCGACATCAGATCCCGTGCACTTTGAATTTCTTCATCCGTTTCCATAGCCATGGTCATAAAGTCGATATCGTCACTGAGTTCTGCGCCGGGGACTTCAGTAAGCGCTACTTTGATCGGAGCAAAATGGGGCACATCGTTTTCTTTCGTCTTAACATCGTAGTACTCATAAGGATAGCGATAACCGCCGTAAATGTAGTTTTTTATCGCAAACTGTCCCTCGGGATTAACCGTATAAGGACAGACCCAGCGCCATACCACTTCATGATCTTCAGTAATCTCATACATAATCCCCGCCGAGCCCATGGAGACCAGTGTATTGTTGTTTGGAAGACGCTGAAGGGAGCCTCCGTAAGGTGCATAGAATTTGTAGCCGTTGAGTGAGGTCGTATAGCCTAAATCTTTCGGCGTGACTTTCCACTGAACTTGAAAGGTAATGGGATTGAATTCCAAAATCCGTGAATAAGCTCGTCGATAACTGTTAAGACCCGTGGCGGAATTTAAATTGGCAACGCCATACCCGGATTCGGCACCGGATTCAAAAAGCAAGATATTTCCCTCGCCCTTGAGCCCTTTCTGAATCATTTGAATATGAGTGGGCCCGATAATACCGTGAAAAGTTCGAAAAACCTCGTTCTCTTTCGGTCCGATCTGCCAGACAATCTTTCGTTTTTTCTTGTCGATAATGGCGATAAAGTTCGATTGTCTCGAGGCGACAATGATGTTCTCAGGATGGAAACGTCGATCCCCCTGATCGTACCACTTGTTCTCGCCTAGGACAGCAAAGGAACTGATGTGAAGATAATCTCCGAGGCCTGTACCTGCAATGACGTTCGGATTGCGATACATGACATTCTTTTGAATTTCAGTATAGCCGATCTCATCAAAGTGATTGGTAAAGGAGAACTTCCACACGAGATTGCCCTGATCGTCCACTTCATAGATGACTTCATCCAAAAGCGGCTTATCAGATACCGCTTTGTTATAGACGGTATCGTGACCGAGGATCAACGTATTACCCCGCTCCCTAGGCAATCCCGGCACGTAAGAACCTACCGGATTGGGCAAACACTGATAGTCGCTATGAGCCCGGGCGCTATAGGTGGACTCGGATTCCAGAAAGCGAAATTTATCATAACGCCACACTATGTCCCCACGCGGGTTGACTTCAATCAGACTTTCCCCGTCCTGCGGCGCAATGCTGGAATTTCGAAATCGACCGGTTCCGACAATGTTCCCTCCGGGAAGCATCTTTGCCGGCATACCCATCATCTTATAGTGTTGGATTTCGTTACCGTTCATATCAAAGAGGAGCACACCTTTATTCGGTGTGGCGACAAGATTCAGACCGTTAAAACACTTCTCCGGATTATAAAATGTGGTGCCCGTTTGAAAAATCATCGGCGATCACCTCGTAAATATCGTTCTGCAAATACCGCCGCCTTTGCCCCGTCAGCCGCCGCCACAATCACTTGTCGCAAGGTGGTCGTGGTACAATCCCCTGCAGCGTAAAGACCGGCAATTTTAGTGCGCATACGCTCGTCCACTTCAATATAACCTTGGTCGTTTAAAATGCCCATGTCTTTTAAAAACTCTGTTTCCGGGGTGCTGCCCACATACATAAACACCCCTTCGCAGTCCATTGTATGTACACCGTCCGGCACTTCAATGGTAATCGAACTCACGTGCTCGTCACCGTTAATACTACGCACCTTCGCATTGTAAATAAAATCAATTTTCGGATTATTCAACAGCCGTTTAAACGTCGACGCATCACCATCTACAATCCCGGTGTCATGAACCGAAATAATGGTGGTGGAGTTGGCAAACTTGGCAATAAAGTCAGCACTTTCAAGAGCCACGTTGCCACTGCCTACAATATAGACATCTTTATCTTTGACGAGCTCCGCATCGCACGTCGCACAATAGCTCACTCCGAAACCGGAGAACTGTGCCTCACCCGGAATCCCGAGAATACGCTCCCGTGTCCCCATGGCGAGAATCACCGTTTTGGCTTCATAGATGCCTCGACGAAGGGTATGAACTCTAAAATAGTCATCCATCACTTCCAGTTTCGATACCGTGCCTCGCATGCGCTCAATCAGTTCCGTGTTTTCGGCGTGTTTCAAAAAGAGATGTGCCAAATCATCGCCGGTGATGTCTTCAATGCCAGGATAATTTCGTATCAGCTCCGTATCTTTAATTCGCCCGCCGAAAGTCTGCTTTTCTAAAAGCAGCGTATTAAGAAGACCTCGGCCGGCGTAGATACAGGCACTGAGTCCGGCCGGGCCGCCGCCGATGACAATTAAATCATACATGCGCCCACATCCTTTGCAAAGTGATCCATGCCCTCGAGATTCAAGTGTTCCACTTGACCTTCATCAATAAATCGGGAGTACATACTGTCCATCGGGATTTGAAGTGTGGCCCGGATGTCGTACTTAGAAGCCAGAGCACGAAGTTTGCTTTCACCGTAGAGATAGGTGATCTCGCCGCAGTGAGGACACTTAAAATATGCCATATTCTCAACCAACCCCACGACAGGCACCGTCATCATTTTCGCCATCTTGATCGCCTTTTCTACAATCATTTCAACCAGATCCTGAGGTGAGGAGACAATGACCACACCGTCCACCGGCAGAGACTGATACACAGTCAGGGCCACATCACTGGTCCCCGGCGGCATGTCCACCAAAAGATAATCCAATTCGCCCCAGTTGACATTTTCATAAAATTGCGAGATGGCTGAGCCCACAACCGGTGCACGCCACAAGACGGGATCCGTCGGGCGATCCAAAATTAAATTCACGCTCACCACTTTAATACCTGTAGCCGACTCAGCAGGTGTAATATTTTTCCCGTCGCTGTAGACTTGTCCTCCGATACCGAAGGCACTGGGCACTGAGGGGCCTGTGATGTCCGCATCTAAAATACCTACCTTGTAGCCTTGACGGCGCAGCTGAACCGCCAGATTCTGACAGACAAAGCTCTTGCCTACGCCTCCTTTGCCGCTGATGACGCCGAGTATTTTTTTGATGTCGGTATATTCATTGGTGGTAAACTTCTTTGGTCCGTGTATCTCCATTGGATTCCTCCTATTGTTATTATAATAATAAATCTATGATTTCTCAATAACTAAATTGTGTCGATAGGGTTCTTCGGTGCTTTTTGTAAAATCTTGAAGGTGCCGCCGCTGTATTCGATAATGTTAAACATAGCATTGCGTCGGACCCGATTGGTCCAAAAGTTTTCCAGTGTGACGCCCTCCATATAGTTGAAGATGGCGGCAATGGTGACACCGTGGCTGACAATCAGTACCGTCTCGTCCTCAGAACCCAAAATATACTTTTCAAAAAATGCCGCCACACGCTCGGACAAGTCGACAAGAGACTCGCCGGTGTCCCGACGGAAACGATGGGGCGAATTAAAGTACATCCGATACGCCTCGGAGTTCTCCGCCTGTATATCGGTAAACTTCCTGCCGCTCCAGTCCCCCACATCCAGTTCCCGCAGCTCGGGGCACATCGTCAACGGTGCACCCTTCGCGATAATCGCCGCCGTGTCCACAGCACGTTTCAAATCTGACGTATAGATAGCATCAAAGTGTAAGTCTTGAACCGATTCCGCCAAAGTTTCGGCCATGGCAATACCTGCCTCTGTCAACGGCGAATCCAATTGTCCCTGAATGCGATTTTCCACATTCCATGTCGTCTCACCATGTCGTGTTAAATATATCTTCACAAATGTCCTTCTTTCTCTTCGTTCTGTATGAATGTAATCAATTTATATCCGGGCTGTCCGAGCGGCACTGCGTGCTTCCAAATGTTTAGCAAGATCACGTGCCGTCTCCGTTATGGTCGTCGGATAATCGAAAAGCTCGAGAATGCGAATAGCGTTACGCGAGGTGGCGGGTCCATCTTTAAGCCGATAATCAAAATAGATGTCATCGTCCGCCACTGCTTCTTCAAAGTGGTAATTGGTAAAGGTTTGAAGCATCGTAGTGAGCTCAATGTCATGGGTCGCCGCTAAAACGACGGCGTCTTCCTGTAAGTAGCTGAGTGTCGCATACGCTGCACTGATGCGATCAATGGTATTCGTCCCTTTAAAGATCTCATCCAGTAAAAGCAGTTTGTCGCCCGAGACATCGACCATTCTTTTAATCGCCGCCGTCTCCTTCATAAAGTAGCTCATGTTCTGTGCAAGGGAATCGCTGATATCAATCGCACTGAGCACCGGCATAGGCTTGGTTGACAAGGTCCCGTGTGCCATGGAGAAGGCATTGGCAAAAATTTGACTGATCCCCACCGTCCGTAGAAACGTCGATTTACCTGAAGCATTAGATCCTGTAAGAAGAATATCACAGCCGGTGAAGTCAAAGGACTGATTCACCTGCTCTCGGCCTAAGAGAGGATGACGCAAGTCCTCACCTTTAAAGGTTCCGTCAAAATGAACCGCCGTTAAATTCTCGCTGATTTTATAGGAGACCAAGGCGAGATAGGCATCTATCATGCCGATAACATGATAGTACGCCATGAGCTTATCTTTATCTCGGTTCAACCGGTCGGCAAGCTTAAAGAAACGGCGCGAGCTGATGAGAAAGATAATATCCAACATCTTTCCCAGCGCTTCAGCTTCTGTTGCGGCGGCGGAAAATCCTATCCGCGACAGCGCCTTGTGATAAAAAGCAAGGTCTTTAAACAGCCGGTTCAGCTCTTGAAATTCTTCCTCTAAACCTGCAACCGGCACGGCATTTAACTTTTTAAAAACCTTGAAGTGTGCCGACAAGGCATTGAAATCTAACAGATTCGCCGCCTGCTTCTTATTCATCTGATAGTTGAGATAACAATTCGTCCCGAGTAAAAAGGGCACGAAGAGCAGCAGAAAAGGATTGAACACGCTTACTATAAGTAGAGGGACAATGGCCCACCCCATCACCTGTACGGGAAGTTTGTAGTCTTTGACCAACCTCAGATCGACACCGTCTCGAAGTAGCGGCACCAACGATCGTTTGGAATAACCGAGCTTGCGCAGTTCCACTTTAAGTGCCAGCAGATTCGCATCCCCCTCGATGGCACTGAGCTTAGCTAGAAGCGCCTTGTGGTAAGCCAAGTCAAAATGTTGCGAGCGAAGCATACGATAGAGTACATGCTCTCCCGCATTGGTGTCACAGTGGTTCAGTGTCTTAAACAGCCTTAGCAGTTCCAAATCATCAAAAGTGATGTCATCCACATCGCCTTCTCCCATGCTGCCTAACACATCGTAGAGCTCACGAAGTTTGTCGTCCTGAAGGCTCTGTTCAGATGCCCTTTTCCCAAAATTCTCCCGAACCAGATGGTTCACACCGGCGTTGTACTTCGACGCACGATAGTAACCGTCAAAGAGGACCACGAGATACACCGCAACGATTAAAAAGATCAACATATACACTGAATTCGCCATAAACTACTCCTTATAAGTTTGATATAGTTGAGTTTATTATACCCCCGGCCTCATGGTTATACAAAATAGAAAAGCCACACCGGTTAAGGTGTGGCTTGAAGTGATAAGATTATAAATTAAATTCTTTTTTAAGGTTTTCGAGCACGACATGGCCGATGTCGTTTTGTGCATCTTGAGTGGAGCCACCGATGTGTGGTGTCACATAGACACGATCCAGTTCAAACAGTTTGGAAGATACCGGTACATCCATAGTGTCCAATCCGCCGGTGCCAAGTTCATCAGCAAGGGTGTCCAAGTTAGCTCCGCCAAGGTGACCGGACTTGATAGCATCATAGAGATCATCTTCGTTGATGACGCCGCCGCGAGCTGCGTTGATAATGATGGCGCCTTCACGCATACGAGCCATGGACTCTTTGTTCAGCATATCTTTAGTATCCGGAGTCAGCGGCACGTGAAGTGTCACAACATCGGAATTTTCCAAAACTTCATCCAAGTCGGTGAGTTTAACATAGTCTTGTTTGATATCAGCTGGCTTTAAGAACGGGTCATAAGCCAGTACGTCCATATGAAAGACATTGGCAATCTCTGCAACACGACGTCCAATGGCGCCGAAGCCGATAATACCCATGGTCTTATTTCTCAGTTCTCGACCGATCCAACGATATTTATTCCACACACCGTTTTTAACTTCATTTTGAGCTTGAACGGTATTGCGATAGAGATCCAGCGCCTTGGCAAATACAAGTTCTGCAACGGCATTGGCGTTTTGTCCCGGTGAGTTGTGAATTGGAATATTCTTTTCTGCAGCATAAGCCTTATCAATGTGGTTAGTTCCTGTAGAACCGACAAAGATGGCCTTAAGATTCTTTGCGGCATCTAATACTTCTTTATTGATGAACGGATCCACACGCATAATAAGAATGTCATAAGGTTCAATGATCTCTGCCAAACGCTCGCTGGTAGGAAGCATTTCCTTGTCCAGTTCGATACCCAGTTCTTTGAGACCTTCGTCGATGACTTCAGACATATAGTCAACCATTAACGCTTTCATGTAATCTCTCCTTTTGAATGTTGTATTAAGTACACTAATGAAGTAATTGTTTTCCTCCATTTCATTGTATCACATCCCTTTTTTTATTCAATTGGAAAAGAAGGTCATGCATTTTTTATATAGAATGCCGCCAAGTATACCCTTGAGTTTATAAGTGGTCAGTTTGGGTATGCTTATAACACAATAGTTAAAGGAGGTATTATGAAACTATCGTTTAAACTCGCACGACCTATCAAACGTATGGCTCTCACTTTAGGGGTTTCCCTCACCATGATGGCACCGGCATTTGCCGCTGAGGCTCAAGCTCCGGCTGTAAATAATTTAAAACTCAGCCCTTGGGCTGTACAATACGTCAATGATGCTCAAATGCAGGGACTGTACCCTGTCGGAGTTGAATCTCAACGAGACTTCACGATTCCTGCGACCAAGGATGAGTTAAACACGTTGGCTGAAACGGCAACCAAAAAACTTGCCGGCTACCATCTCAAAGAAAACAAAAATTTTAAAGCAGAAACCTCAGACGACGCTCTCACTCGTAGCGACGTGCTGATTGACATCTATAACATCGTAGGTAAATACGACGACACCGCATACACCGACGCTCTGGACTACTTTAAAAAGAATGAGCTCATCCAAGGTAACGGCGATGACTTAGCATTGGAGAGCACCGTCACTTTGGAACAAGCTCTGACTTTCTATAACCGAGCCGTCACCGATGCCGTCTATGATGACAATATGGGTTCCAAAGGGGTGTTCTATAAGACGGAGGCCAACGGCAACACCGTCTACTTCCTCGGTTCCATTCACGTCGGAGACGCCGGTTACTATCCTATTGACGATGACATTATGAAAGCTTTCAATGAGAGCGACATGCTGTATGTGGAAGCCGACATCACCAACCCGATAACTGCGGAGCAAGCCGCCGTATTACTCCACGGCGACAAGCCTTTACAAGAGGCGCTCTCACCTGAGCTCTATGCCAGAGTGAAAAAGCTCATGGACAGTTTCGGAGCACCGGAATCGAGCTATGCCGACATGTCCTTGGCGGGACTCTATAACACTCTGTCGTCGTTGCCGCTGGTGAATGATCCGAACGGCGCCGTCTTCGGCGTGGACAATTATCTGCTCATCAATGCGAAATTGATGGAGAAACCTATCGGCGAAGTGGAATCGATGGATTTCCAAATGGATTTTCTGAAGAATTTTGGAGATGACAATTATACGCCTCTCATCGAAGATCTGTTGACACAACTTGAGCAGGACAAGGGCAAAGCACTTGCTGATGAAACCTCAGCCATGAAACAAGCTTGGGTAAAAGGCGATGCAACATTCTTTCACACCATGTTTACTTCCGGTGATACCTTCACCGAATATCTTCTGAAAGATCGCAATCCGAACATGGCAAAAAAAATCGATGAACTGCTGAAATCCAAAGACCAGAAAACTTACATGGTCGTTGTAGGAAGCGGTCACTACACCTCCGACCAATCGGTTTTAGATTATTTAAAAGATATGGGTTACACCATTGAAACACTCACAGGAAAATAATAAAAAAAGAGGAGCCTAAGGCTCGTTGAATTAGGGATTTTAGAAAAACTGATTTAGAGAGTCTTTAGGTGGCAAGATAAAAGGCTATGAGTTTCAATACTCACAGCCTTTTTTATTTCTGGTTAACATAAAAAATGTTATTCTAAACTTCTTATTCTATCTACAAGACTATTTTGGCTGTGCTTTTCATAAAACTTTCCAGTAAATATTACTCCAATGATTATATTTACAAAGTTTACAAGAATAAGTGGCGTGATTACAAATTTATAAGAAGTCCACTTAGTTTGTTCCATAAAATCCAACAAGATAAATTTATCTACAAGAAGCATAATGATGAAAGAAAATACTAAGCCGCATAAAGAATAAATCAAATTCTTTTTCACCAAATATTTTTTAATATTTTTCTTTGTCATTCCAATTGCTTCAAGGATTGATAAGTTCACCATATTTCTCAAAATTTCAGTAGCAATAACATTTATAAAATTCAGTACAGATATTAAGAATAATACTATAGATAAACTATAACCCACAAATTCTATAAGATTTTTGAAATCTTTAAAAGACTTTATTTGAAGATCTCTTGAGTCATAGGAAAATCCTGGTTCATTTTCAAAAGATTTTAATAACTTATCAAAATTTTCCTTTTCACTATCTTCTACATCAAATCCATAGGACATTATACTATTATCGCCTGTGAGTTCTTTGTACAAATTAGGATTTAAATAAAAATATTCTAAATCTAACTCAGGGCTAGACTCATCAAATTGATTTTCCTGGATAATAGGATAATATCTCAATCCATCGGAAAAATTATAATTAATATTTCCCATAATTTGGACTTCTTTAATGCTATTTTTTACTTTGATCTTTATTTTATCGCCAGCTTTAAATGAAGATTTCTTATCGCTATCTTCACCTACAATGACATAATTTCCAGTTTGCCATTTATCTTTATCAAAATCTCCATCTATAAATTTTTGTTTGTTTATTAAATAGTCATCTATTCCCAATAATATTGGAGCAACTTTATTGTCTTCTATTTTTATATCCGGATATGTGTACTCATAACCGTATGAATATAAGGCACCTCCACTTTTAAATCCTTTATGGTTTTCTATTTCACCGATATACTTTTCATTAATACCGTCTTCACTTCCTGAGTACATATACCTAAAATATTTTGGGCTTGCTATATTATAGTCCGTTGCAATTACATCAGAAATCCCCTTTTCTAGATCAATATTGCCGGTATAAGTTAAAACGCTATTTAAAATAACTGCAGATAAGCTAATAGAAAGAACTATCGATATAAATCTAAATTTATTGGAAAAAACTTGTCTTCTAGACAGCTTTCCCAGAGAAATATCTTCGCTTTTATATTTCTTTTTTATCGTGGTTTCATTGTATCTGCTGGCATCTATTGGAGAAACTTTTGCTGCATACCTTGCAGGTCTCATCACCGATAGAAATACTGTAAGCAAAGTAAAGGTTGTCGAAAATAAGATAATTAAGACCATTACCGTTAGTGATAATTTTACATTCGTTAACATCTCATTACTTGCAAATATTTTGTTTAAAATGATTTTTCCGATAGAAATTCCAATTATATCTCCAATTATTATTGAAGGAAGTGCGACTGCTAAAGACTCAAGATGAATAAGTTTTTTGATTTGTGGCTTTGTCATTCCAATTGTTTTTAAAAGTCCTAGAAGTTTAATATCTTCATTTACGGATATCTTAAAAATATTATTTATTATTAAGTATCCCGCTACAATTACTAAAATCAAAAAAGCTAAGAAAGGTAAAAATGTTTTAAAATCAAAACTACTATCACCAGAAAAAATATATGCAAAGTTAACACCAATTCTTATTTCTTTGTCGGATAGATTTCCAGGGTCATCTACCACTTTATAACCATTTCTCTCTGCAATTTTTATAAGCTTATCCCTTATCATAAAGGAATTCTTTAGCATTACTTCCACGTCATTATTATTTCCCGGAAGGGATAATTGATCTACATAAGCTTTTGATAGATAGATTTGTCCTACACCAACGTTGGAGTCAATAGGATTTTGAAAAGTCCCCGATATAATAAATTTCTCACTTTTCTTTTCTATAATCTCTCCTGTGTAAGGTTTTTCAATACTGTATGGAATTTCTATCTCTTCACCAATTTCTCCTTTATAACCTAACTTTTTAGCAGTTGCTATATCTATAAATACTTGATTCTCTTTTTCCGGAAACTTTCCCTTAACTTTTTCTATTAGAGACCATTCAAATCCTTTTTTGTCCATATAGGATAGTTCTGCCATAACTTTTTCATCATCAAGAATGCCAACTTTCTCTCTAACTGAAAAATCCTTTATATCCTTATCATGGGTTAATATTTCTACATCTTCATCACAAATATCTTTGAAAGAACCATGGCTGATTGTTCCAACAGTTTTCATCGTTTGGGTTTCCATGCTTTTTCCTAAACCTAAGGCAACTGAAAATAGACTTGTAAATAGTATAGAAGTCAAAGCAATTGCTAATAAGAGAATATTTCTCCTACTTTTATTTGCATTTAAAATATTTTTTGCAAGGTGCCTTATATAAGCTTTATTTTTGACTTTCATTTTTTCCCACCAGCTTTCCATCTTCTATCCTTAGAGTTTTTTCTGCAGCTTGAGCGACGGCATCATCGTGAGTAATCATAAGAATAGTATTTCCAAGCTCTTTATTAATCTTTTTTAGTAAGTAAACAACTTGGGAAGAAGATTTTGAATCTAAATTTCCTGTAGGTTCGTCAGCTAGAATTAAAGATGGTTTGGTAACCAAGGCTCTTGCTATGGCAACCCTTTGTTGCTGTCCACCAGATAATTCGTTTGGCATTTTATTTTTTTGATCACTTATCTCAAGTATATCTATTACAAAATCAACATATTTTTTATCTACCGCATCCCCATCTAGACCAAAGGGAATAATTATATTCTCATACACATTTAACATTGGCAAAAGGTTATATGCTTGAAAGACAAAACCAATATTTCTTCTCCTAAAAATAGTTCTCTCATCATCTTTTAAAGCATAAATGTCTGTACCATCAATCAATACTTTTCCGCTTGTAGGATAATCAAGTCCACCTAGTAAATGTAATAGGGTTGATTTCCCAGATCCACTTGCTCCAATTATAGAAATAAATTCTCCCTTGTTTACTTCGAAAGATACTCCATCAAGAGCTCTTACTTCCACGTCATTTGTTTTATAATATCTTTTTAAATTTTCTACTTTTAACATATATGTCACCTCTTTACATTTAATATAACATTCATATCTTACAAAGTACTTACAAGACTTCTTACAGTTTTGTAAGAAAAAAGACTTCTCACAAGGGGAAGTCTACTGAAAATTTTATTCTATTTTCGTCTAAAGACGCTCTTATATTTCCACCATGCTTTTCTATAATTTCTCTGGCTATAAATAGACCTAAACCCAAACCGTCCTTGGAAACTGAATTTTTTCCTCTATAAAATCTTTCAAATATCTTTGGCAAAGTTTCTTCTGATAAGTCTTTGCACTCATTTTCTATGTCTAGATTGTAGTTTAGGTAAGATTTATAAACTGAAATGTTAATAGTAGAACCATTGGGCGAGTATTTTATAGCATTATCTACAAGATTGTGGATAGCTTCTTTAAGCCATCTTTCGTCCAAATTGAAAATTAAGTCTTCGGCTTTTAAATCTATGATTATACATTTTTCATCCAATATTACTTTAAATTCTCTCAAAACATCTTCTACTATGTCTTTTAAATTTGCTTGATGTTTTTGTAAGGAAATAATATCTGATTCGAGCCTAGAAGATTTTACTAGGTTTTGTATTAAAAATTCTAGTTTATTAAGTTCATACTTTATAATTTCAAGATACTCATCTTTCGGATCATCTTCTAAAAGACTAATGTATAAAGAAAGGTTGGTAATGGGTGTCTTGGTTTGGTGTGATATATCTGCTATTAAATCTTTTGTTTTACTTTTTTCTGTATTTATTTTTGTTTCTTTTACTTGGCTGGCATATAAGAATTTAATGAGTTTTGATTTTATTTTAGATAATTCCTTTTCATCAAATTCTGTAGTTTCTAAATTTCCATCCAAAGCCTTATCAATGTAGTCTGAAAGTTCACCCAGTTCATTTCTCAAGACAATGTATTTATATAAAATAATTCCAATTATAAGAGCTAAAAAACCTATTAAAACTGCCATTTATAACCAACTCCAAATACCGTTTCTATTGGGTCATAAGGTTTTAATTTATTTCTTATCCTAGAAATATTGACGCTCAGTGTATTTTGATCAATAAATTCATCATCTATTCCCCAAACAAAATCAAATAGTAATTCCTTAGTAATAACCTGAGACTTGTTTTTTATCAGGTAGTACAAAATTTTTGTCTCTGTTCTTGTGAGATCTATATTTTTATTATCTACATAGAAATTACTTTCATTGAAATTAAAGTCTAAACCCTCTTTCTTGTAAAGATTTAAATCACTAGACACTATTTTTTCAAAGGCTCTTTTTATCTTTGCTTCTAGGATTCCTAAAGAAAAAGGCTTGGTTAAATAGTCGTCTGCCCCTAAATTTATAGCTGAAATGATATATGCTTCAAGATCTATGGCAGATAAAACTATAATGGGAATTGATGAAGTTTCTCTGATATATTTTATTATTTCAAGACCATCTCCATCTGGTAAGTTCATATCGAGTAAAATCAAATCCGCATCATCAATAAAATTTTTAGCTTCACTAATTGTGTTTACAGAAAAAATTTCATATTCTTTATTTAAGGCTATGGAAAGTCCTTTATTTAAATTTTTATCATCTTCAATTATTAATATCTTTTTCATAGTTTCTGACACCATCAATTAAAGTCCGTAATTACAAATATAATACAGAATTCTTATATAAACTGTCACTTATTTCTATACTCCAATATTTCTGATATATCACACTTAAAATATTTACAAATTCTACCAAGTATCTCCATACTAACATTTTCATCTCGTCCCATTTTAGCTATGGTATGAGGAGTTGTGTTTATGGCTTTTTGTAAGTCTAGTTTATTCATCTTTTCATCTATTAATTTTTTCCATAATTTATCATAGGAAAATCCCATAACTCACCTCAAATTAATCTTCTACTTTGTACAGTTTTTCTATAATATTATACCACATTCTACAACTTAATCTTTACATATTTCTTAAGACGGATTTATTTCCGTCTTTTTTTAATTAATAGAATTAAATTTTCTAAATAGCTAATCAAAACCACCATTTTTGTCTTAGGGCTAGTGAAGGGAGAAATATTTTTTTAATAACCGGAAAATTCATCCTAATTCCTACTTATACAGATAGATGAAGAAATAATTACTCAAAACCTTTGAAAATGTCCTGAGTCTTTTAGGAGAGAAAAATTTTTAGCACAGGTTGAAAAAACTATGTTTTTCTTCGCCTGTGATATGAGAGGAAAAATAAAACCTAACAAAACCATCAAAAATGTCCTAGGGCTAGTAGAGGGAGAAAAATATTTTTAAAATAACCGGAAAATTATTTCTCAACTTTACTTATATAGGTAGAGGATAAAAAGATTACTCAAAACTCTTCTAACTGTCCTAAGGAATATGAGGGGATATTTCTTCTTCAAAAAAATATGAAAGGAGTAGATATGTGAATTTAGAAAATATACCAAAGTATTTAAAAGAAAATGCAAGCTGGTGCTTATGGAAATATGAAACAAGAAATAATAAGGAGACAAAGATACCTTTTAATCCAACTACAGAAGGCTATGCATCCGTTAATAATCCAAAGACTTTTACATCCTTTGATAAAGCATCTGAAAAACTTAGTTCCTATGATGGACTTGGGATAAGAGTTGATGGAAAACTCGTAGCTATTGATGTGGATGACTGTGTAATCAACGGAGTTTTAAATGATTTAGCAAAGGAAATAATTAGCCATTTTCCACAGTCATACATTGAATTTAGTCCAAGTGGTAAGGGACTTAGAATCTTTACTTTTCTACCAAACTCAATAACTTACAACAAGGACATCTACAAGATGAAAACTAAAAAAGTTGAAGTCTATGTTGCTGGCTTTACGAATCGCTTTGTAACTGTGACAGGTCATGTCTATCAAGAAGGTGAGATTGTCGAAGAATCCAATGGATTACTCTGGCTTTTAGAAAAATATCTGAAAAGAGAAAAACAAAGTAAATCTACTAAACAAAATTTTAAAAGCTATTTAAATGATGAGGAAGTTATTGAAAAAGCATCTAATGCAATTAATAAAGAGAAATTTTTAAATCTATGGGCTGGAAACATTAAAGACTATCCCTCTTACAGTGAAGCAGACCTAGCTTTAACTTCAATCCTTGCATTTTATGCAGGTGGAAATGCTGACCAGATAGATAGGCTCTTTAGACAATCGGAACTTTTTAGGGATAAGTGGGATGAAAATCGAGGAGGAAAAACCTACGGAGAAATAACCATTGAAAAAGCAATCTCCTCTTTAAAAGAAGTCTATAAGCCTATTGCAAGAATAGACCCAAGTATCGAGTTTGACTTATCTATTGAAAAGTTAAAAGAAATGGGACTTCCTTTATCTTCAAAGTATTCATGGACAGATATAGGTGCAGGAAAAATTTTTGCAGACTTTCATAAGGATTCTCTTCGCTATGTTCCAGAAAGGAAAGCCTGGTATTTCTACGAAGACGGAATCTGGATAGCTGATACTGGAAGTTTAAAAGCTATGAAATTATGTATGAAACTTGCAAACCTACTTCATATCCTTGCCCTTGATATTGAAGATGAACATAAAAGAAAAGCTTATATCAAATTCTCAAACAGATGGCAAGCAAGAGGTTATAGGGTCAGCGTATTAAAAGATGCAGAGGTTCATCATCCATTAAATGTATCTGACTTCGATAAAGACTCCTACCTTCTAAACTGTACAAATGGGACTTTAAATCTAAGAACAATGGAATTTTACGAGCACAGAAGTTCTGACTATTTAAGCAAAATGGCTGATGTTATCTATGATCCTCACTCATTAAATGAGAGATGGAACATCTACATTGATGAAATTATGAGTGGAGATAAAGAAAAAGCTAATTTCCTACAAAAGATATTAGGTTATGGGCTTACAGGAGATACAAGGCATGAGTGCATGGCAATTCTTTATGGAATGACCACGAGAAATGGCAAAGGAACTCTTTGTGAATCCATATTAAAAGTCCTCGGAACTTATGCCTGTTCATCAAGACCTGAAACACTAGCTCTAAAAAACAAAGTAAATAGTTCTGGACCCAGTGAAGAGATAGCGAGACTTGCAGGAGTACGCTTTGTAAATATTCCAGAGCCAGGCAAGGGACTACCCTTAAATGTTGCACAAGTTAAAAGTCTTACTGGTAATGACACTATTAATGCAAGATTTCTACATGAGAATTCCTTTGACTTTAAACCTCAATTTAAAATCTACATCAACACCAACTACCTACCCATAGTTAATGATGTGACTGTATTTACCAGTGGAAGAATGCTCATCATTCCCTTTGACAGGCATTTTACTGAAGAGGAACAAGATAAAACATTAAAGACAGAATTTGCAAAAGAAGAAGTAAAGTCTGCAATCTTAAACTGGCTTATTGAAGGCTACAAACTTTTACAAAAAGAAGGATTAACTATTCCTGATTCAGTAAAAGATGCAACTCTTAAATACCAAAAGGAATCAGATAAGATTGCTATCTTTATGGAAGATTGCTTAGAAGAAGGGAAAGACTATGAAGTTAGAACCTCTGAAGTTTACGAAAGGTATAGGTCTTGGTCTTTAGAAAATGGCTACTATCTTGAAAGCATGAAGACCTTTAAGCAATCTCTGGAATCTAAAGCAACCATCAAAAGAAAAAGACCTAAGGATGGAAAACACAAGACCACAGTCCTAACAGGCTATAGGTTAATTTCTGAATTTCTATAAAGTCTGTGGCAATGTGGCAGATGAAAAATTTAATTTAGAAATTTTGTATCTATATGGATAATACTTTTTTACCTGCCACACCTGCCCTCATTTAAGGAGGTGGTGCTTATGATTGTGTGTAATTAGAAGTTTAAGCAAAGTTAAAAAATTAGGAGGAATATAAATGATTACAAAAGAAGATTTAGAAAGAAAGTTTACTTTAAAAAATAAGATTGTGGTGACTTCCCCAAAGGGAATATCTACAGAATTAAAAAGAAAAAAAGATGATAGGTATGTCATTAAAAAAGATGAAAGCGAAATCAAGCTAAATGACTTAAAAGACTTAACTGAATATTGTAAGGTTATGTGCATTTACAGAAACAATGAAAAAGTCACTGAAGACTTATTGGAGAATGCCTTTAAGCTACGAGATACGATTATTCTTCATAAGTCCGACAAGTCACCTGTAAAAGTTGTCAAAGAAAAAATATACAACTACACACTGGATAATCAAGATACAGTTATTCCATTCAAAGGAACAGAAAGTATCGTAGCCTTTCTAAAGCAAAATAATTTTAGTCTATAAATAAAGGTGGCAATGTGGCAGGTAAATATATAGGACTTAAAACTTCTATTCTCTATGGGAAGTTTAATTTTCACCTGCCACACTGCCCCAGATATTTTGAAAGGAGCAGAAATGATTATTGGAGATATTTTTGAAAAAGATAGACTCACAGCTGTGGACTTAAAGGACACTAAGTATGAAATTCTAAATGTAATTAACAAAGATAAGTATAAAATTATCCTCGCTAAAGGAGACAAGTCTTATCTTGTAATTGATGGAAGATTTAAGAATATGTTTTTCCCTTCTTTAGAAGAAGCCGAAGAATATATTGAGAGTAAAAAATAATTTGTAACCCAGGGGGCATCCTAATCTCCAGGAGACTTTTTCCTATCAACGGTGCCGCCCTCTTACGCACAAAAAAACAAGTTCAAAGGGGGTATTAACCCCAAATTTAAAAATATAAAGGAGAAATTTATGTTAATTAAAGAAAAATCAAAAAGAAACGAAATATTGTCTGCTAATTCCTATAAAACTAATTTATGGAATTATTTAAGAAACAAGGATGAATCATCTTATTCAGATTTTAAGGGTCTTGGTCTTATCCAAGATGGCTCACCTTTTATGGATGCAGAAAGCACAGAATACTTTATAGCTAAACTTACAGAAAAGAGCGTAGTTAGAAAAGAAGCTACAGTTTTAAAAAATGATATAGATTCATCTTCTATTGTAACTTTCCCAAGTAAATCTATGGCGACTTGGACAAAAGCAGGAGAACATGACCTATTTGCAGATGCCTTAGAAATGAAAGATATGGATGTGAATTTAGAATACAACACATTATCTAACTTAATTACAATTCACGAAGATTTTCTAAATGATCCTCAAACTAAGATTGAGAAAATAATCCTAGATACCTTTGCTCATAATTTTGCTAAGGCAGAAGATAAAGCCTTTGTAGAAGGTAGTGGTCAAAATGAGCCATTGGGGATTTTAGAAGATGACAAAATTAAAAGCCTATCTGCTACAAAAGAACTAAAGCTTGATGACTTGAAAAAACTATTCTTCTCTTTAGATAGTGAATACAGGGAAAATGCAAAATGGATAATGAATGATAAAACTGCTCTTTATCTTCAAAGCTTAAAAGATGGTCAAGGTAACTTCTTGTGGAATCAATATGATGTCACTTTCATGGGAAAAGAAATTCTAATCTCAAACTTTATGCCAGATATCGATACAGGTAAAAAACCAGTAGCTTTAGGTGACTTTTCAAATTATTGGATTATTGAAAGACAAAATCCTACCATAAAAAGATTGTCCGAGATGTTTATTCTTAAACAACATCAAGGCTTCATTATGCGAGAATATTTAGATGCAAAGCTAATGTATAAGGATTCAGTCCTTACTTTATCCATTGAAGAATAATGCCAATGGTAGAAACTAAAAAGAATGAGATTAAAAAGTCGGAGAATATCGAAGTATCTGGCACAATCTTTACAGTTCACTCTATGAAAAGTGAAAATGCAAAAAAGAGTGTCGAACAAATCATAAGAAAGCTCATATTAAACAATGTGGATACTTTGAATAGATCCAATTTATCAGCTTAATTAACTTGATATAGTCTGAAAAGTACGGGAATATGTAATTGCCACTTGAAGGCTGTCCGAAAGGAGGAGAATATGGAACAATTAAATAGACAGTCTTCTTACTTTTCAGCTAATGAAAAGATTACAGCATTATACTGTAGGCTTTCAAGAGATGATGAACTTCAAGGCGAAAGTAACTCCATAAGAAATCAAAAGGACATATTAGAAAAATATGCTCTGGATATGGGATTTGAAAACCTAGAGTTCTTTGTGGATGATGGTTATTCAGGAACGAACTTTGATAGACCCTCTTGGAATAAACTAAATGCCTTAATTGAAGATGGAAAAGTTGAAAATATTATTGTAAAAGATATGAGTAGACTTGGTAGGGATTATCTAAAGGTAGGATTTTACACAGAAGTCTTATTTCCAGATAATGATATACGATTCATCGCTATAAATAATGGTGTGGATTCAAATAACCAAGTAGAAAACGACCTTACACCCTTTATCAATATCTTCAACGAGTTCTATGCTAAGGATACAAGTAAAAAGATAAAGGCTGTTTTTAAGGCTAAGGGTCAAAGTGGAAAACCACTAACAACTAATCCGCCTTATGGTTATTTAAAGGATAAGGAAGATAAAAACAAGTGGATCGTTGATGAAGTTGCAGCTGAAACTGTAAAGCTAATTTTTAACCTTTGTATTAAGGGTTTTGGTCCAAGTCAAATTGCCTGTGAACTAAAGAGTAGAAAAATCCCAACCCCTGCCGAGCATTTTAAGTCTATAGGACTCAATTTCCCTGTTGACACTCCAGAAGAGGAATGTAATTGGAATCCTGCTACAATAGCTACTATTTTAGATAGAGAAGAATATCTTGGGAAAGTTATAAATTTTAGAACTAAGAGAAAATCTTACAAAACCAAGAAAAGTGTAGACAATCCAAAATCTGAATGGGCTATCTTCGATAATGTTCATGAGCCGATTATTGATGAAGAAACCTTTGATATTGTAAAAAGGATAAGAAAAACAAGACGAGTTCGTAACAGCTTAGGAGAAATGCCTGCCCTATCTGGTATGCTCTATTGTGCAGACTGTGGAGCAAAATTGTATCAAGTAAGAGGTAAAGGCTGGTCTCGTGATAAAGAATACTTCGTTTGTGCATCCTATAGAAAGCAAAAAGGCAAATGTACCTCACATCAAATTAAGAACATTCAAGTTGAAGAAATTCTTTTGAGGGAGATTAGGAAAGTTACAGCCTTTGCAAAAGACCATGAGGAAGAATTTGTAGATTTAGTTTTGAAGAAGAAAACCAGCGAGTTAAATCAGGTATTAAGAAGTCAGAAAAAGGAATTAGAAGATTCTAAAGATAGAATTGAAAAACTTGACTCTATCGTTCAAAACCTATATGAAGATAACTTGGAAGGTAAAATATCTGACCAAAGATTTGAAAAAATGGCAAAAGCTTATGATGAAGAAGAAAATCTACTTCAAAAACGAATAGCTGAACTTGAAGAAACTATTACAAAATCGCAAAAAGAAGAACTTAATGTGGAATCATTCCTAAAGCTTGTGAGGAAGTACACCGATATTAAAGAACTTGATCCAGAAATGATAAGAATATTTGTAGACAAGATTTATGTAGAACAATCAGAAAAAGTTCCAGGTACAAATTTAAAGAAACAGACCATTTGGATTTATTGGAACTTCATAGGGAAAATTGACATATAAAAATCGGCACAAAGGTTAATACCTTCATGCCGATTAAATTTTAAGGAAATAAATCCCTAATTAAGAGCCCCTTAAGCTCCTTTTTTTGTCAATTTTTAAAGCTGTGCACCGGTGCGGGAATATGCCCGCCGCGATGAATAAAATCTTTCGCCGATGTACTGCCTATGTCCATAATCGGCGCATACCCGAGGAGCCCGCCAAATTCTGCACGATCTCCCACAGACTTTCCGATGACGGGAACCACCCGAACCGCTGTGGTCTTTTGATTGATGACGCCAATAGCCGCTTCATCGGCAATGATGGCGGCGATGGTTTCCGCCGGCGTGTCCCCCGGAATGGCAATCATATCCAATCCTACCGAGCACACACACGTCATCGCTTCCAACTTGTCAAAAGTCAGATGCCCTGAGGCCGCAGCTTTGATCATACCCTCGTCTTCCGAGACAGGAATAAAAGCGCCGCTAAGACCACCGACACTGGAAGAAGCCATGAGGCCGCCCTTTTTCACAGCGTCATTTAACAGCGCAAGAGCTGCCGTCGTACCGTGACCACCGACAGTTTCAATGCCGATCTCCTCCAAAATGCGAGCCACACTGTCTCCAATGGCAGGGGTCGGCGCCAGGGACAGATCCATAATGCCGAAAGTCTTGCCCAAATCCTTGGCCACTTCTCGGCCAATCAACTCACCCATGCGTGTAATTTTAAAAGCTGTCTTTTTGATGGTTTCATACACAACATCAATCGGCGCGCCCTTTTGCTTCTCAAGGGCGACTTTGACCACCCCCGGGCCTGAGACGCCGACATTGATGCACGTGTCGGCTTCGCTGATGCCGTGAAAAGCGCCCGCCATAAACGGATTGTCCTCAACCGCATTGGCAAAGGCCACAAACTTGGCACATCCGATACTGTCCTGATCTTTCGTCGCTTCTGCCAGCTCCCGAATCGTCCGACCTAAAAGGGCAATGGCATCCAAATTGAGGCCGGCTTTTGTCGTCGCCACATTCACACTGGAGCACACATAATCCGTCACTGAGAGTGCATGAGGGATCGAACGGATGAGCTTTTCATCACCGGGCCCCATACCCTTTTGTACCAGCGCGGAAAAGCCGCCGATAAAGTCCACGCCGACTTCATGCGCCACGCGATCCAAAACTTGAGCATACGGTGTGTAATCGTTCAATTCACTTGCCGCCGCAATCAGGGCTATGGGAGTCACAGAAATGCGGTTGTTGATAATCGGCACGCCATAGAGTCGCTCCATCCGCGCAGTGGCATCTAAAAAGCCTTCCGTCTCCCGCATCATTTTTTCATAAATTTTATCACAGGCCCGCTTCGAATCGGAATCAATACAGTCTAGCAGTGAGATACCCATAGTGACTGTGCGTATGTCGAGATGCTCATCCTCCAGCATCTTGATTGTTTCAAGTATATTTCTTTGATCCATAGGTCACCTAAATTCTGTGCATGGTGTTAAAGAGGGTTTCGTTTTGAAGTTTGATATAGACGCCGATCTCCTCACTGAGCTTCTTAAAACCCTTTTGCACTTCATCAAAGCTCACGTTGGCATCTTTTAAATCCACCATCATCATGGCGGTGAAATTGCCGTCCATAATAGTTTGGTTGATGTCTAATATATTGATATTGTACTGCACCAAAAGTTCCGAGGTGCGATAAACAATACCGGTGAAATCCTGTCCGATAATGGTAAGTATTGCTTTCATGCTCTCTCTCCTCTGTAGTGATTTCTTCTGTTCATTATAACCAATCTATCTTCCCTTCACAAGCTTCATACTTTCCTGTCAAACCAAACTCGCCAGCTTGTTTAAAGCCTATGGTAAAGTGGTACAATATAACTAATTAAGGAGGTAATGGCATGAAGGTTATATTTCACATACTTGATCAAACAAAATGGCAAACCAATTTAGACAATATTCGCGACTTACTTAGCTATGACAGCAACGCACAAATTGAAGTGATTGTCGGCGCCGAAGCCGCTCAAATCTTTACCGCCTACTCAGGCCTCGACTTTGGGGATCTCTTGGACTCACCAAAAGTTCACTTCAGCATTTCCAAAATGGCCATGGATAACTATAAGATGGAACCTGATCTCCTGCCCAACGGCATCGTCATCGAAGATCTGCTCATCGCAAAAACCGTTCGCCTGCAAAATGAAGAGGGTTATGCCTACATTCGCCTATAAGTTTCGCAAAAAAGCTCCGTGGTTACGGAGCCTTTTTTTATAATTCAATAACTTTCAAGTGTTTCATGGACAGGTCCAAAATTTTAGCGGAGTGAGTTATCGCACCACTGGAAATAAAGTCCGCCCCAAGTCCGCGATAGTTGGCCACATTGTCCAGATTGATGTTGCCTGAGAGTTCCACTTTGCTGCGTCCGCCAATAAGAGCCACCGCTTCTTTAATGCTCGCCACATCCATGTTGTCTAACATGATGATGTCGGCACCGGCGTTAACCGCTTCTTCAGCCAACTCAAGGCTCTCCACTTCAATTTCAACCGGCGTGGTAATGCTTGCGTAATCCCTTGCCATGGCAATGGCCTTTGCCACCGAACCCGCAGCACCGATGTGATTGTCTTTTAGCAAAATGGCATCAGATAAATTGTAACGATGGTTGGACGCACCGCCGACAGTCACGGCATACTTTTCAAAAATTCTAAGGCCGGGCGTCGTCTTTCGCGTATCCACAATTTTAGTGTGAGGATCATCCAGTGTCGTCACCATCTTATGGGCATACGTGGCGACACCGCTCATTCGCTGGAGCATATTGAGCGCCACACGCTCTGCGGTAAGAAGCACATGGACACTTCCCGTCACGGTACCGAGTAGTTCTTGTTTGGTGATGGCGTCGCCGTCAGATTTTTGCAAATCAAAGGAAGTCTGGGGATCCAGGAGTAAAAAGGTCCGCCTGAAGACTTCAAGCCCGGCAAGAATCCCCTCATCTTTGGAAATCAACTCCACCGTCGCCCGAGCATTCTCTTTAAAGACACTTGCCGTCGTCACATCCTCATACGTGACGTCTTCTTTAAGGGCTCGCAGGAGCGCCTCATCCATCAAAAATTTTTCAATGCCCTTCATTGTACCTCACCATACTTAGCAACCGTACGTCGTTTCATCACATAGATAATAACCGCTAAAACCGCAACGCCCACAGGCAGTGCCATGATATTGTTGTCCGTCACGCCTGCGACAAAGAATCCGACAGCCGTCGCCACGGCACAAATCATCGCATAGGTGATCTGAGATGACACGTGAGCGATGTGATCGCTCCCCGCTCCGGCTGACGATAAAATCGTGGTATCTGAAATCGGTGAACAGTGATCGCCAAAGACCGACCCTGAGAAAATCGCGGCCAATACAATGGAGATATAGTGCATATGATTGGACTGAATTAAAATCGGTACCACGATAGGAATTAAAATCCCAAATGTCCCCCAGGCTGTCCCTGTGGAGAACGCAAGAAAACTTGCCACAATAAAGATAATTGTCGGTAAAATCCACATCGGCATTTGAGACTGTTCAATGAGTCCTGCAATGTAGCCGCCGGTATTGAGGTACTCTTCCGATGTAATGCCGCCAATGGTCCAGGCTAAAATAAGGATGACAATAGCCGCAATCATGGACTTCATGCCGTCGACGATACCGTCCATAAACACTCTGAAGCTGACCAGCTTGCGAGGAATGTACATCACAAAAGCACAAACAATCGCCACGACAGAACCGATAACTAAAGACAAATTGACATTGGCATCCCCAAACGCCGTCGCCGCATCCGTGCCGTCAAAGAAACCGCCAGTGCGCAGCATCATGGCAACGGTGACGCCGATCAACACTAAAATCGGCAGTACCAAATCAATGACTCGCCCGTTGTCCGAGTGTTGATAGCCGACTTCATCTTCAGAGACAAGCTTGGACGTATCCTCACGTTCAAAAGCTTCCATCGCACCGATTTCATACTTGGTCACAGAAAAGATCAACACGGTAAGTAGCGTAAACAGGGCATAGAGATTTAAAGGAATGGTGGACAGGAACACCTGCATCGGGTTCTCAACACCGGTATCGCCGATAATCGCCACCACAGAAGCCGCCCAGCTTGAGACCGGAGCCAAAATACAGACCGGCGCCGCCGTGGAGTCAATGATGTGAGCCAGCTTTGCCCGGGAGATATGATTGGCGTCGGTAATAGGCTTCATAACCGCACCTACGGTGAGACAGTTAAAGTAGTCATCGATGAAGATCAGCACCCCTAAAATGGCTGTGGCAAGCTTAGCCGACGACTTGCTGCCGATTTTTTTACTGGCCCACTTCCCATAGGCAAAGGATCCCCCTGCCATATTCATCACCATAACTAAGGAGCCGAGTAGTGCTAGGAAGAGAATCATCAGGGCATTGTCCCCAATTTTCGTCCCCATCAGATCAAAGACACTCTCCAGAGCGCTCACGATATCCCCTCCGGTCAAAATAAGTCCCCCTGCAATAATGCCCGCTAGGAGGGAGGTGATGACTTCTTTAGTCATCAATGCCAAAGCAATGGCCACAATAGGCGGTACAATTGATAAAAATCCGAATTCCATACAATCACCTTTTTCTTTTTTATATTTAACGCTCATTATAATACAGCCGTCTGCCGTTTACAATTTTATTTTCTGGTGTAAACCTTTCCAAATATCGGATTTTCTTCAAGTTCCACCAATCCGGCGTCCACCAGACCGTCGAGTTTTAATACCAATTGATCTAAAGTGAGTCTGATCCCGTCCTTTTCCAGTTCCTGAAGCACGGCTAAACCGCCTCCGGCACCGGGACTGATGGGCAGATACGCCTTAATATCCTCATAAAACGTCTGATGCGTGGCATGGCGAATGGTATCCAGTTCGTCAAACGGATTTTCCTTGTGAGGCGATTTGGTATCCGCCATCCGAATCCGCACATAGGCAGTTCGACCCATCTTCGACGAAGATATAAAGACATCGCCGGTGGTGAGATAGGGCAGCCGTTTGGACTCTTCTAAAGAAATATCCGTCTCTTCGCGAATCGTGTCAATGTCCGATGCCCGAACGGTTCTGAAAATAAGCTTGGTGTTGAGCTGTGCGGTGATTGTCTCGTCCAGGAGCGTCGGACGCTGCGTCGCTAAGACTAAAAAGACGCCATACTTTCTTCCCTCCTGAGCAATTTCTCTGAGCTTGTACTTCGCCGGCGATTCCAAGCCCTTTGGCGCAAAGTTATGAGCTTCATCCGTCACAATGACAAAAGGCGGAAAAAACGTCCGCGCCTCACCGGCATAGATGCCTTCCCGATACTCCCTGCGCATCTTGTAGAGTTTACTGATGAGGTACGTGGCAAACACTTCAATAGTTCGCGTAGAACCCTGCACCACTTGGAGCTTACCTGCCATCAGTCCGTCAATAATCGGCGCAATGTCTTTATTCAAAACACCTTCATACTTCAGCCGATCCAGCCGCCACAAAATTCCTTTTAACGTAGCCGGGTTAGTGGCGTTTTGATATTTGTCAAAGGTGGCTCGGACGTGTTTTAACTTCTCCGCCTCGTCCCTTTTCCCCTCCGCTTCCAGATCGTCTATCTTGCGGTCAATCTTTTCCACCGACCCGTAGTCAAAGCCTGTGACAATGGCATCCACTCGCTTGTTGAATTTAAAAAAGCTCTCTCCCGGATTGAAGAGCATGTCAATAGAATTCTTCATGGGATCACTTAAGTTCCCGGAGGTCTCCAGAAGATTTTTCAAATCCGAGGCATAGAGGTCCTCAAAACGAATGCCGATAGTGTGTCCGATGCGATGGACGGAAAACTTGTCTTCATAGGCCGACGCCTGAAAGTCCATCTCATAGTGGGGATCCAACACCACAGTCGGGACCGATTTTTTCATCAGCTCTTCTAAAATCACCCGAAGGCCGAAACTTTTCCCCGAGCCGGATCCGCCAAAAACCCCAATGTGAGGATACTCGTGCATGCTGCGATAGTCCATGATGTAGGGCACTTCATACTGCATAACCGTCCTTGAACCTTCCAACGTCTCGAAGTGATCCTTGTAAGACTCCGGCATATCTTTTGCTATGTCATCCGTATTTCGAATCGCCCCAAGAATAAGTCCCGCCTCAGGCTCTGTGCCGATGAGATGAGACTTCACTTCACTGAAATGAGGCAGCCTCAGCGACGACCCGGAAATAATGGGATAGTTCGCCTCTCGAAGCAGACGCAGTTTGGCCAGATAAATCGTCTCATCCGACACGTCGTAACCCATGGACTTTAAGGATTCTATCACCGACTGATCCACAAAGTCACCGCCCTTTTCCAAAGGTATGTAGCGATTAAAGGTATTCGCTTCCACCACTTCCGCCAAAATATCGCCTGAGGCATCTTCAATAACTAAAAACTCATTAATGCGAAAATTCCGCTTGCGATTTGCCGCATAGACTTCTCGGGACGACGTCATCCCGACCACTGTCATATCGTACATTCTATCCCCCTATCGTGTCCGACCGTCACGCTCCGAAATAAAAAAGCGACGGTAGATATCCCGATCCAAATACGTCTCCAATACACTGCGCACCATAGCCTCAGTGAGTTTTACCTCGCTATCCACAATGTCAAGCCACAACGGTACCCCTCGTGAGTGCTCCGGCGTCAACGTGTAGACAAGATTCGCCATCATGGGAAGTCGATCCTCATACTCCGCCATTAAATCCAATCCGATACACATGGAGTCCACCCCTGTGCGCAAAAAAGCCGATACCAGATCGGCCTCTTTATATTTTCTGCTGATGTCGTTGTCGATATAGAGCACTTCCCCGCGCTGTAGCCGCCCGTGAAGCAATTCTCTGTCGTACCCATGACTAAGACCCAAGGTACTGCTGATGAGATCGGTCTTAATATCTTTAATAACCCCCATGAGTATCACATCTTTTTCCCGACACAGATTCACCAACCTTTTGAAGTGAACGGAGTCGAAAATATTGTAGCGAATCAGCCCCCCATCCATCATCACAATGCGGGGCGAATAGGTTGATAAAAACTCAATTGCCGCATCCAGTTCCACCTTGGCAAGCATTCTGTCGCGATTGCGCTCTTCAGTATCCCGCTCCAAAATCGGCGTATAGATATCATTGACGGTGACGGCTTGGTTGTACGTGCTTTTGGCAAGACCGCGGTAGAGCTCCACATAGTGCGGATAGAGACCGCCCACCTTCACCACCGAACCGTCGACCCCCACCAGCTCACCCAGAGAGCTCAGCGAAGCTTCATCTAACTTTTGAAGTCGGCTCAATGTGCCGATCTCACTTAATACGTCACGACGAAACACCTCATCGCTCATGTGAAAATAGTTGGTATACTTTGTTTTCAGCGCCTCATTCAATGCCTCAACACTGACCTTCAGCCGCTCCATGCTGTCGTTCATGCCTTCTCCTTAAGCTCCAGGCTCATCTCATAAATCGTGTTCTTCGGCAGGTTCGTCGCCTTCGCCACAGCTTTTACCGCCTGAGACGGTCTCATGCCCTCGTCCATATAGGCCTGAAGCATAGCTTTTACATCATACGTCGGCACGTCACTACTTCCTTCCACCACAATGACAAATTCACCTTTGTCGGCAATCTCATCGGTGTCTTCCCCGAGTCTGAAACGGTAGTGACTTTCATAAAGCTTGGTGAGTTCCCGACTCACACTGACATGCCGCGGTCCGAGCACTTCATAGAGACTGCTCAAAGTTTTATAAATCCGATGAGGCGCTTCATAAAAAATCAGCGTAAACGGCAGAGCTTTTAAACTTTCAAGCTGTTCTCTACGCTTGCCCTCCTTGGCATCCAAAAACCCATAGAACAAAAAGTGCTCCGTGCTAAGACCCGAGCTTACCAAAGCGGTCAGAGCGGCATTCGCCCCCGGAAGCACTTCAAAATCCACGCCAGCTTCAATCAGCGCCTCCACAAGCACCGCTCCTGGATCGGAAATGCCGGGCATCCCCGCATCACTCACCACCGCCACATCTTCCTCCTGACCCAGTGCCACTAAACTCGCCGCCTTTTGCCGCTCGTTAAATTTGTGATAGCTGATCAGTTTTTTCTTAATCTGTAAATGATTGAGGAGCTTTTGGGTCACTCGCGTGTCCTCACAGGCAATGGTCGTCACCCGCTCCAGCACCTCCACCGTGCGATAGGTAATGTCGCTCAAATTGCCGATGGGCGTCGGGCAAAAGTAAATCATAGTCTCATATCCTTTATCATCTCAATCTTAGTTTCATCCATAATCCACGTCGTCACACGAAGTTGGGTGCCGCCGCCCTTCACACATTCCATTAAAAATCGCTTCGGTTCGGACACCATATCCTTTTGAAGGAGCACCAGACGTTTCGGTTCCAAATGCACCTGCCTTGCGTGGGCCATGGCATCCACAAGGCGTGTCGTTGGAAAGACCAGGTAAAAATAGCCGCGATCTTTTAACACATAGCTTGCCACCTCTAAAAAGAGTTCCAAGTTGTCCTGATGTTTCGAAAAATTTTTGGAGTCGTTGTCCGTCTTCAGATTCATGGCATAGTACGGCGGATTGGTGATCACCACATCCATACGTTGATGATACGCCGGCGTTTTTAAACAGGTAATGGAGTCATGCAAATTCTCAATCTTACCCGCCACACCGTTGTGAAGTGTCGACTGACAGAGGAGCCTATAAGGCGCCTCGTTTTGCTCCACATTGATAAGCCGACTCACACGATCCAAAAGACGAAAGCCGAGAATACCTGTGCCCGCACCTAAGTCCGCCACCATCCCCCGAGCCCGTGCTCGTGCAAAAGCACTGAGGGCAAGAGCATCCAAAGTATATTTAAAATGTCGGTCATCCTGTAAAATGTCTAAAGCCGTCCCCGGCACTCTGTCGTAGTTCATAGAGCTATTGTACCACACACGGTGAGTGACAGGCGGTTTTAAGGGAACAAAAAACGCAGCCGAAGCTGCGCCTTGTGATAATTATGTGCAGTTATTCCACCATGAGATAGAACCGAACGTCCTGAACGGTGTTGGATACGCCGTATTGAGAGGCTTGAGTGAACAAGACTTTGTAGCGAATGCCTTCATGTTCGCCTGTAATGGCAAGCTCCTCCGGTGAAATGTTGATGTTATTGCGTTGCAGCACTTTAACCTTATCGATCACGTCCTTCATAGTGAATGAAAAAACCTTCACGTAATTTTTGTTCACCATACGTGCGACTACCACCTCGCCGTGACTGCTGTACACACGATAGCCGTTAAACGTCGTGTCATCGTCGATATCCGATGAGAAGCTCAAATCAATCAGCTGATTGAATCCGCTGATGTCAATGGCGGTGAGATTGTCATAGGCATAGTAGCTCACATCGCCGTCGTTGTAAGTCTGACGTGCAATGACCGGTTCAAAGCCGAAGACTTCAGCAAAGTTATCATCCGTGTGGCGATAGTCTTTCGGCACAAAACTCAGTTCATAAGCGTGGTGATGATTGCTCATGTAATCCACGATTTCAAAAATTTCCTGTCTGTCTTCTTCGCTGAGATCGTTAGTCGGCATCACCTCAGCATTTTGCAG